>SVMI01000009.1 GCA_015067495.1 Oscillospiraceae bacterium
ACTCATGTGCTTGTGAATGATCCCACAACGGGTTATGGCATCTTCGTTGAAAATATGTTAGATGCAGCGGCATAAATGTAGGGTCGATGCCTACATCGACCCGCGGGCGGTTAGCAACCGACCGAATTCTAAATTAAAAGAGCAAATCTGCCGGAAGCAGGTTTGCTCTTACTTATTGGTTAAAGGATTATCCGTTCTGCCCAAAAGGTAATCAACCGAAACATTGTGAAAATCGGCAATCTTTGAAAGAGTCGTTGTGGGAATATCAATATCACCGCGCTCGTAATTGCTGTATACACGTTGACTGCAGGATAAGATTTCGCCCATTTGCGCCTGCGTCAGATCCTTGTCCTCACGCAAATTTCGAATGCGAGGGTATAACGGCATTTCATAAACACCACCTTGATTTGGTATGTATTTATTATATATAGAAAGTTTTTCACTATTGACTTTTAGCGAGAAATTCGCTAAGATATAGGCGGAGCTACAGTATCAAAGTGGCGGATTATTATCTAAATCTAAGGAGAGATAGAAGTGAAAAGAACTGTTGCAGTAATTATGTTGTGTTCTCTGATTGTGTGCTTGTGTTCCTGCAGCGCACCTTTGTTTGAAAGTCGTGACGCGATGAATGACTGTCTGGATGGTTTGTGGGTTACAAATGGCTCGGACGGCAACAATTATTTGTTTTTCCAAGACGGTCAAATGTACCGCACGAGTGATGATTCTTTTGCAGATGAAATGGAATCCATCATGGATGCGATTTTGGAGGAAGAAGGACTTAATGGGTTGCTTCAGCTTGACTTTGAGGCAGCGTTGCAGTTGGTGTCGACTGACAATGTTCTTCGTCTGCGTAAAGAGAATATTGATTTTGATCAAAAAAGCGGAAAGGTCGTTTTGGACAAGGGACAATCTTTTGAGCGCCATATCATCATTGGTGATGGTACATTGACGGAACGTTACGCCAGTCAAAACTACGGCGGAGATGTGTATAAAAAATTGTCTGAGCAGGTGGATTTCTCGGACGCGCATTTTGAGGAGGTTTTCACTAAGGCAAAAGAGAATTATGAAATTCCCACGTCTATGCTTTGGACAAGTATTGAAGAATATGCTGCTTTTATAAAAGCCAACAAGCCTGAAATTGGTGGCTGGATACTAACCTCCAATAAAGACAATACGATTGTATATGAGGATAATGGACTGGTTCCACAGATTGATGGTTTTTTTGCGATTACAGACAAGGATGTTATTTTTAATAGTCGGACTACGCTTTATAGCAACTGGAAACCGTCCTTCTTTGTTAATTACAATCCGTTTGAACATGGCAGAATCACTGTTTTGGATACAGACAACATGTCATTAGATGTTAAACTGTTATGTCAATATATTGCCTATGCACTTAAAGGTTTTCCTGGCGCAATGGATGCCACAGAACTTCATGAGATGCTTGTATCGGAAGAAGGCGTCATAGATAATGGTAAGCTTTTTGTCGAAAAGGAGTTTAACGGAATCCATTATCAGTTTGAAGCAGGGACAAACGGAACGTGGGCGAATATTTCTGCTGCTGTAGTAGATGAAACGATTACGCTTGCGGATTGTCTGCAGCATGGACAAGAAAATCCGGGTGATTCGCCCACACTCCCCGAAGAAGAAACAGCAACTGTACCTCCTGCAACCGAGGTGGTGACAACACCTCGGTGCGAGCATGCTTTTAACCAGGCTACCTGTACATTGCCCAAGACTTGTACGATATGTGGACAAACAGAAGGGGAAGCGCTGGGACACAGTTACAGTGCTGCGACCTGCACCAGTCCTAAAACTTGTTCAGCATGCGGAGAGACCAATGGCAGTGCGGCGGGGCATCAATGGAAAGAGGCGACCTGTACGTCACCTGCCATTTGTACGGCATGCCGAAAAGAATCCGGCGAACCCAATGGTCACACAATGAGAGCAACAAAATGTATAGATTGTGATCATTCTGATTTTAGTGCTTTTGCTAAGAATTATTCAGAAGTGGGGGCATATGATCATAAGACCGGTGCGGATTTAGAAGTGACCAATGTTTCAATCAGTCAATCAGGAACATTGACCTTTACGTTCATGGAAAAGACATATGCCGTCAATCTGGAACAAAAGAGCTTTGACGCATATGATGCATACTTTAACGGCTATAGAAACGGCGTTTTGGAGCCGGATCTGGAAGCAAGTGTGAGATTGCTGGGAGACAGATACGTATTTCATTTCAAATGGGTACTTTTGGACGGTTATCGACTGTATTTTTTCATAGATGGATAACAGAATCATAAGAAAAACAGGGCGACAAAGCGTCGCCCTGTTTTTGTTTATTCCGTTTATAAACGGAATAAACAGTGCTTGATGGTATTGCTTTTTGCGGAAGCGTTCTGTATAATGAAAGCAATCATCGCAGAGGGAGAGAGAAAGTATGGCAGTCTTTACAGCAACGCTCAGTCAGACGGCGTTTTTGTTTTCCTTTATTGTGATCGGCTATATTCTGTCCCGGTGGAAGTTTGTGCCCGACAATGCGCAGGTGGTGCTGTCGAAGCTTGAAAACTGCGTGTTTATTCCGGCACTGGTGCTGAACACTTTTATCAGCAATTTCACCGCCCAGAAGATCGGCACGGCATCGGAGCTGCTTTTGACCAGCCTGCTATTGGCATTCATTGCCATTGGGTTGTCCCTTGTATGCGTGCGTTTTTGCAGCAAGGATCCCTATGAACGGAAGATTTTTACATACGGTCTGTGCTTTTCCAACTTCGGCTTCATGGGAAACGCGGTGGTGAGTGCGCTGTTCCCGGAAATTTTCATGGAGTATCTGATCTTCACATTGCCCCTTTGGACGCTCATCTACCTTTGGGGCGTGCCGACGCTGCTGATCGGTGATGCCGGCAAGCAAACCCTGAAGCAGCGGCTGAAGAATTTTGTCAATCCCATGCTGATCTGCACCCTGCTGGGCATGGTGATCGGCTTGCTGAACCTTCCGATCCCCTCGTTCCTCGGTGCGACGATCTCTGCCGCAGGCGACTGCATGTCGCCCGTTGCGATGCTGCTGACGGGCATGACCATCGCCCAGTTTAACCTGAAAGAGGTGCTGCGTGGAAAGGGTGTCTATCTGGTCACAGTGCTGCGGCTGCTGGTGTTTCCGCTGCTGTTTCTGGGCGCGATGCTTCTGATCCCCATGGGCAAGACCTTTGCCACCTGCGCGCTGTGTTCGTTGGCAATGCCGCTGGGGCTGAATACCATCATTGTTCCCAGTGCCTTGGGCAAGGATACCAAGGTGGCATCCGGCATGGCACTGGTATCTCACGTGCTGGCATGCGTGACGATCCCGCTGATCTTTGCGCTGTTTCAGCAGATCCTGAACTGAAAAAAGCTCCGAAGGATCATCCTTCGGAGCTTTTGCTTTAGATGCGGAAGCATTTCTGCAGGTCCTTGTATTTGCCCAGCACCAGAATGGTGTTGGAGGGATTGAAGCGGGTGTCGGGGGTGATGGTGAGGTTCAGCTTACCGTCTGCCTTGATGCCCATGATGTTGATGCCGTACTTGCGGCGGACGTCCACCTCGATGACCGTCTTGCCGATCCAGCTTTCGGGCAGATCCACCTCGAAAATGGCGTGATCATCATCCAGCTGGATATAGTCGAGGATATGATCGGAGCTGAAGCGGATGGCGACCCATTTTGCCAGCTCCTTTTCAGGATAGACTACCTCGTCAGCACCGTTACGCAGCAAAAACTTTGCCTGACCGTCCCGCTCCGCCCGGGAGACGATGAACTTGGCACCCAGCTCCCGCAGCAGGTAGGTACACTCCAGAGAAGCCTGAAAATCGTTGGCTATGGTCACGATGCACACATCAAAATTTTTGATGCCGAGGGAGGCAAGGAACGCCTCGTTGGTGCAGTCGCCGATCTGACCGTTTGTGATATAGGGGAGGGCTTCTTCCAGACGGGCTTCGTCCTCGTCGATAGCGAGAACCTGATGGTCAAGGGCATAAAGCTCCTTGGCAATGTGCTTGCCGAAGCGGCCGAGACCGATGAGAAGAATCTGTTTTGTCATAATGTTAACTCCTTAACCAACAGTAATATGATCGAGAGGGAGCTTGCCCAGCTGCTTTTTTGCGCCGGACAAGGCTGCGTATACGAGGGTCAGACCGCCCACGCGTCCGAGGTACATCAGCACGATCAGGATCAGCTTGGAAGTGACACTCAAACCGGCGGTAATGCCTAAGGTAGAGCCGACAGTTGCCACAGCGGAAGCGGTTTCAAACAGACAGGTCAGCAGGGGAAGGGACTCGATCCGGCTGATGACCATGGCAGCACCGACAAAGAGGGTGATATACATAAAGAAAATGGTCAGTGCGCTGGAGACCACCTCGTGGGCGATGCGGCGACCGAAGAATTGGGTGGAATCCCGCTTGCGGAAGACTGCATAGACACAGCCGATGAGTACGGCAAAGGTGGTTGTTTTCATACCGCCCGCGGTGGAGCCGGGAGAGCCGCCGATGAGCATCAGGAAGATCGTTGCCATCTTGCCGGAATCGCTCATGGAATTCAGATCCACTGTGCAGAAGCCGGCTGTTCGCGGTGCAACGGACTGGAACAGCGAAGCCCAGATGCGCTGACCGATGGGCAGATGGGAAAATTCGAGGAAAAAGAAACCGATGGCAGGGATCAGGATCAAAAGTCCTGAGGTGACAAGGATCACCTTGCTCTGCATGCGGTAGCGCCGCAGATGGATGCCATGGGTGCGGATATCGTCCCATGTCAGAAAGCCGAGACCGCCAACAACGATCAGCAGTATGATCACCACATTCACAAGGGGATCGCTGACATAAGCGGTCAGGGAAGGGGCAGAGGTATAGCCGCCGAACAGATCGATACCCGCATTGCAAAAGGCGGAGACGGATGTGAAAACAGACAGCCAGATGCCGTGTCCCCAACCGAAATCCCGGATCATGGCGGGTGCAAGCAGCACAGCACCAATGGCTTCAATCACAAATGTCATGATCAGCAGAAAAACGGTCAGCTGAACGATACCGCCCATTTTGTGCGCTGCGACAGCCTCCTGCATGGTGCTGCGCTGGAACAGTCCGACCTTTTTGCCGGAGATGATGGCAAAGGATGCGCCGACAGTCACAATACCCAAACCACCGATCTGAATCAGAAGCAGGATGACTGCATGACCGAAGGTCGACCAGTATGCGCCGGTATCACGCACCACAAGACCGGTGACGCAGACCGATGTGGTGGAAGTGAAAAGAGCATCCACAAAGGGGGTGACCGCACCGGCAGCGGAGGAGATCGGCAGCATCAAAAGGATTGTTCCGATCAAAATCAAGCCCGCAAAGCCCAGCACCATGATTTGGGGCGCATTCAGGCGAAAACGGGTTTTTTGGTGGTCTTTCAAGGGCGGTACACTCCTTTCAGGCAGCAGGACTTGGCGGACAGCGATCATGAAACGATAAAGAAAAGCGCACACAGTATTGTGCGCGCTTTATTATATCACGATACTTGCCAAAATGCAAGGATTTGATCATTTTGGGAAATAGATGCGGCGGTCTTCCGTGATGCCGGCGGGGAAGACCTCATCGGTTGCAAACAGACCGTAAAGATCGTCACAGCGCCGCTCCAAAGCTTGGTAGGGGTGGTCGACTTTTTCACCCGTATGGGGAAAAAGACCTGTTTCCCGCGCTGCTTTCAGGGCAGCAATACCCCGCTGGCTGAAGCCGAGGACGCGCGCGTACGGAGCAGGCTCACGCATTTGGGCGGCAGTGATACCAAGGTAAGCGCACATCACCATCCGATCCAACCGCGTGCGGGTATAGCGTTTGGATTTGGTGGCAGTGAGGATCTGTTCGAGCGTGGCTTCGGTGTGTACTGCGTGCATCAGCTTGCGCCACAGACCCTCAGAGCCATAGGGGAGTGCTTCGAAATCTGTATCCGACATGGTGCGAAGACGCGACAAAATCGCGCGTTCACCGGCTTCGAGAGTGTGGACAGCTGCATCTTCAAATGTGGCATGTGCTTCCGTTGGAATACACGATTTCCAATCCTGCGCGCTCATGATCAGGGATCTGACCGCTGTGGCAGAAGGGTTTTCCTGATCAGGCAAGGTGTCATGATAGCTTCCCTCGCGGACAATGGGCAGAGGAGATATGGGGCTTTTCTGAGAAAGGATCGCCTTGCAGTATTCCACTGCCAGAATGTCGTTTGGCTTTTCCAACAGCGCAGCATCCGATCCCATCTTCACAAGCGCTGCCTGACGGGCAGCAGGGAAGGATTTCCCACTGTCCAGTTCCTGACGCAGAAAGGCGGAAAACGGCTCACTCAGCAGTGCCTGTGCTGTTTCCAGAAGACGATCGGCACTGCCGGTTTCGCTTCCGAAGCACAAATTGTCGCAGAAGCCGGAAAGAATGCGGACACCACCCCCGGCAAAGCCCTCGGCTGAGGACAGCGCATAGGTCACCGGCAGCTCCAGCACCAGATCCGCGCCGCAGTCGATGGCGGCTTTGGCGCGAAGGGACTTGTCAAAAATCGCCGGCATGCCGCGCTGCACATAGTTGCCGCTCATCAGACAGACGATTACGGCATCGTCACCGCAAAGGCGGCGTATCATGCGAAATTGCTTCTGATGTCCGATGTGAAAAGGGTTATATTCACAAATGATGCCGACGGTTTTCAAAAAAATCCCTCCTTTTCCAAAAAAGTTTGTTTCAGGGCTTGAGAAATCGTTTCAAATGAGGTACAATAGTTCCAGCTATGTGTATCATACCACAGTTTATCCCAAAAGAGAATATTTTTTTTAGGAGGCTATTCCAATGAATGTTTTGATCATCAATGCCGGCAGCTCGAGCCTTAAGTATCAGCTGATGAACCCCGAGACCGGCGAAGTTTCCGCAAAGGGTCTGTGCGAGCGTATCGGCATTGACGGCCGCCTGAACCACAAGGTCGGCGACAACAAGGTCGTTAAGGACATCCCCATGCCCACCCATTCCGAGGCGATCGCAGCTACTCTGGAGATCCTGCAGGATGCCGAGCACGGCGTCATCAAGAGCGTTGACGAGATCGACGCTGTCGGTCACCGCGTGCTGCACGGCGGTATGGAATTCTTTGATTCTTGCATTATCGACGACGAGGTCATCAAAGCCATCGAGAAGTGCATCCCTCTGGGCCCCCTGCACAACCCCGCAAACCTGATGGGTATTCGTGCATGTCAGGCTGTTATGCCCAAGACCCCCCAGGTCGCTGTGTTTGACACCGCTTTCCACATGACCATGCCTCCCAAGGCTTACCGCTACGCCATTCCCACTGAGTACTACGAGAACGACTCCATCCGCCGCTACGGCTTCCATGGCACTTCCCACAAGTATGTTGCCAAGCGCACTGCTGAGCTGGTTGGCAAGAAGGAATTCAAGATGGTCAACTGCCATCTGGGCAACGGCTCTTCCATGTCCGCCGTCAAGGACGGCAAGTGCCAGGATACCACCATGGGTCTGACCCCTCTGGCTGGTGTTCCTATGGGTACCCGCTCCGGCGACATCGACGCAGCTGTTGTGCAGTTCATCTGCAACAAGTACGGTATGAGCGTTGACGAGTGCCTGAACATGCTCAACAAGAAGTCCGGCATGCTGGCAATCTCCGGCGTTTCCTCCGACTTCCGTGATCTGGAAGACGGCGCAAAGAACGGCAATGCTGATTGCGCTCTGGCTCGTGAGAAGTTCTGCTACGAGGTCGCCAAGTACGTTGGCGCATACGCAGCTGCTCTGAACGGCATTGATGTTCTGACCTTCACCGCCGGTGTCGGCGAGAACGACGGCGGCGTCCGTGCCTGCGTCTGTGAGTATCTGGCATTCATGGGCGTCAAGATCGACCCCGAGCTGAACAGCAAGCGCGGCAAGGAAATGAAGATCTCCACCCCCGACTCCAAGGTCGAGGTTTGGGTCGTTCCCACCAATGAAGAGCTGATGATCGCTCAGGATACCGCTGAGCTGGTCAGCGCCGCAAAGTAATAAACCTAACGTAGGGCGGGGGCTTGCCCCCGCCACTAGGTCTGAAGCAGAAAAATCCGCGGATAGTATTGCCTATCTGCGGGTTTAGTTTTATAATAAGTGAAAATAATGGCGGGAGCAAGCGCCCGCCCTACAATGGAATTCAAAAGGAGAAAACACATGACCACTGTAACCGAACGATTTTTGAAATATGTATCCTTTGACACCATGTCCGATGAATTTTCGGAAACCTGCCCGTCCTCCGAAAAACAGAAGCTGTTGGGCGCGTATCTTGTGGAAGAAATGAAGGCGATGGGCATCAGTGATGCCTATATGGACGAGCATGGCTACGTTTACGGAACAGTACCCGGTGACCCCAAGCTGCCTACCATCGGTCTGATTGCCCACATGGATACCTCCCCGGATGCCTCAGGCGCGAATATCAAGGCAAGGATCGTAGAATATACCGGCGAAGACATCTGCCTGAATGAACAGGAGCAGATCTACCTGCGGGAAACGGACTATCCCAGTCTGAAAAATCACAAGGGCAAGCATCTGATCGTCACCGACGGAACGACCCTTTTGGGTGCGGATGACAAAGCGGGCATCGCGGAAATCATGACCGCTGCGGAATTTTTGATGACTGCCCGCATGAGCCATGGGACTTTGAAGATCGGCTTTACGCCGGACGAGGAGATCGGCAGGGGTGCGGATCTCTTTGATGTCAAGGGCTTTGGCGCGGACTTTGCCTACACCGCCGACGGCGGTGCCATCGGGGAGATCGAGTACGAAAACTTCAACGCAGCGGGCGCGAAGGTGGTATTCCATGGGCTGAATATCCATCCCGGCTCTGCCAAGGATAAGATGGTGAACTCCCAGTATATCGCCATGGAATTTCAGAGTCTGCTGCCTGCTGCCCAAAAGCCGGAGCATACGTCCGGCTATGAAGGCTTTATCCATTTGACGGATATGCAGGGCGAGGTGGAGCAGTCTGTGCTGCGCTACATCATCCGTGATCACGATATGGCAAAGTTTGAGGAAAAGAAAGGGGTCATGACCGCCGCTGCCGATTTTATCAATGCCAAGTACGGCGCAGGCACCTGCGAGCTGACCATCAAGGACAGCTATTTCAACATGCGCAAGTGCATCGAACCCTGCATGCACATCGTTGAGCGTGCCAAGAAGGCGATGCGGGCGGTGGGTATGGAGGCAGTGGAAGTACCCATTCGCGGCGGTACGGACGGCGCGCGGCTTTCTTATGAGGGTCTGCCGTGTCCCAATCTGTGTACCGGCGGCGAAAACTACCACGGACGGTTTGAATATATCCCCGTTGAGGATATGGAGCTGTGCGTGAAGATGCTGGTCAATATTTTGACGGCTGCAGAATAAAAGAAGAACGGGCTGCTCAAATGAGCAGCCCGTTCATGTCTTTCAATCAGCCTTCGAAATCCGTGGGATCTGCAACAGCCTCTTCGGCAGCTTCTGCTTCCGCAGGAGCTTCCTCGATCGCTTCTGCATCGCAGGGGCAATCAGACTCGCAGTCACATTCGCACTCACAGTTGTCGCAATCGCCTTCGCAATCGCACTCGCAGTCGCAATCGCAGCAGCAATCACAGCTGCACAGACCACCAAAGGTCTTCTTAAACCATGCAACAATACGGTCGCCGTACTTGACGATCACAAAAACAAGACCGGCAACAGCGGCAAGCGCAACGAGAATCTTCCAAATAACATTCCATGCCTTCATAATAAGTTCCTCCTTATATGGAATTTTCCTCTTTCAGTATAACCAATCCTGCGGCAAAATGCAATCATTAATTTTGCGATTTTTGCCGGATTATACATACCCGTACATGCCGCGGATGCTGACCTCGCCGGATTGTACAGCTTCAACGTGTTCGTCGTCGAATTGGACGACCAATGCGCCCTGATCATCTACATCCAGTGCCACTCCGTGACGAATCTCGTCACCGCGTAAAAGACTGATGGATTGACCAATCGTGATACAATCAGCGCGATATTGGGAAAGAAAGGCGGCAGGGTTCGTCAGATCGCGGTTCATCCGTTCAAAGGATCGGAGCATCGCAGCTGCAACCGCTGCGCGGTCGACGGTTTTTTCGACACAAAGCTGCAAGGAAGTTGCCATATCACGTAGTTCTACGGGAAAATCCTCGCTTTTTTGGCAGCAGTTGATGCCGACACCGACCACTGCATAATCGACACAGCCGCTTTTATCAAGAGCAAGCTCCGTCAGAATGCCGCCCAGCTTGCGGCGTCCGACCACAAGGTCGTTGGTCCACTTGATACCGGGGCGCAGACCTACTGCTTCCTCAATGGCATCCGCGGTGGCAACGGCAACGGCGCAGGTCAGGTGTATCAGCTGCTGGGCAGGACACTGTGGGCGCAGAATGACACTCATATAGATGCCGTTGCCGGCAGGGGAGTGGAATGACCTTCCCATGCGTCCGCGACCGCCGGTTTGCATATCAGCAAGCAGGACGGTACCCTCTGGCGCACCTTCGGAAGCCATTTTCTTTGCGGCGGTGTTGGTGGAGTCGATGGTGTCAAAACAGTGAAGATATTCCCGCCAGGGATGGCTGGCGGGAATATGAGAAAAAACAGTATTGTACATAATCAGTCAATGTCACGAATGACTTCTTCAGGGGGATTGTCCAAAACCTCGGGATGCGCCAGCAGACGGCGATAGTACTTAAAGAAGGTTGCGTAGTAATAACCGTCTACGATACGCTCGTCGAGAACGAACTTCACGTCGATATATTTCTTCTGCAGGAGCGTACCATCCTCCTGTACCTCAATGGCTTTGCGCTTGCAGCCGAAGGCACCGAAGGCAGGAATGTTGCCGAAGTCGTACAGATGGTGGTAGATGGGTCTGATACCAAGGCTGCCCATGGAGGTGAAGAACAGACTTCCGTGGAAGGGACTCAGCTCCAGCAGGAACTTGGGAAGGCAGCCGAAATAGTCCAGCAGCTTCAGCAGCCAAACGACAAATTTCAGCACGACGCCGGGAATCAGGTTAAAGTACTGGATCAGATTATCGATGCCGGAATCCAGCTCCTGACTCTTCTTAACTTCCTCGACGGCGGCATTGAGCTTATGGTAAACGTCAATCGCGGTGTCATAGGGGGTCAGGTGAACCTTAATAGAGGTGTCGGGAGACTCAAGGGTCATATCCTTCTTGACAACCATGCAGTACTGTATGTCATTTCCGCGGGAATATACCTTCTGACCGGAAATGAAACGGTTCAGCTGAGGATACTTGGCAACGCCACGGACGTATGCTGCCAGCAAAACGTGCGTGATACCGAAATCGGTCAGACCCTCGCGGCGCTTCTGGCGGATGTAGCGGTCAATATGGGAGATCTCAAAGGATTCCTCAAACAGATTGGAGCAGGTGTTGCGTTCCACTTGGAAGTACGCGGTGATCTGTGCCATGGGAGCGAGGGTGCGGATCTTACGTCCGTCGTTGCGATCGCCCCAAGTGGGATGATACTGTCCGTCAGAATGCACGCGAATGGCAAAGACCAGCAGCAGGCAGCCGGCAAACAGCAAGATGTCCGGCAGAGAAGCCATCAGCATAACGCTGCGCTGATCGCCGGCAATGCTGTAATAGTACGCGATCGCTGCCAGCGGTGCTGCAAACATGGGAAGCAGCAGCCATGCGTAGCGGAGCTTGCCGCTTGTAATGGTGGTATACAGCACGCACAAGAAGAAAATGCAAATGATATAAAGACTCATCTCAAAGGGTCCGGCGATCAGCACGTGCGGACGAACGGCAAAGTAAAGACCCATCAGCCATACGGGGATGGCGGTCTTGTAGAACATCTCCTTGCCGTTGATGAGTGCGATAAGCACGAAAAGCAGGGTGGCTGCTACTGGCAGAACGATTTGACTCCACACTTCCTGCGAATAACCGATCCCTTTCACACCGGTAATCACAATGCGGGCCACTGCCGAGCCGACCATGCAAAGTGCCATCAGCCATGTCAGCACGTTTTTACGGCTGACGAAAAAATGAACTCTTCTTTCCATAACAGTCATATTATAACAAAAATCGACACGCTTGGCAAGATTTTTTTGTGGCGTTCCCATAAAGCGGCGAAACGCCCTGCGCTTGCAGGGCGTTTTAAGCTTCAACAACTGACTTGACAGCAGCGATGTGATCGGGGGTCGTGCCGCAGCAGCCACCCAGCAGGGTCGCGCCGTTTCGCTTGCATTCAAGCACTGTTTGCGCGAAATCTTCGGGACTCATGGAGTATTCCGCAATGCCCTGCCCATTAATGACGGGACTTCCTGCGTTGGGCTTGCACAAGATTGGAATGCGGATGTCACGGGTGAGCTTGCGCACAAGATACGGGGTCATCATATCTGCCGCGACGCAGTTAAAGCCGACGGCTGCCGCACCGCTTTGCTGCAGGTCTTTCAGAACGGGAACGGCATCCTGACCGCAGAAGAGAGAGGCATCGGCGGTCATGACAAAGCTGTACATCACAGCACCCGCACCCTCTAGCTCGGCGGCTGTGAGAATGGCTTCCGCTTCCTGCGGGTACATCAGAGTTTCGGCGATCAGCAGGTCTGCGCCGCCATCGATAAGACCGCGGATCTGCCGGCGGTAGTTTTCGAGCAGAAGATCGAAATTGCCGGGATCGTTGCTTTCACAGAAGGCGGCAAGTGTCGTCAGATCGCCTGCGATCAGACAGTCCGGCGCGGCAGTACGGGACAGCGAGATCAGCTGTCCGTTGATTTTTTCGGTTTGGTCTGCGAGACCGACACGCTCCAGCGCGATGGGCTGCGCCTGAAAGGTGGGGGCATATAAGATCTGGCTGCCTGCGGCGGCATAGCGACGCTGCAGAGCAAGCAGGACATCGGGATGCTCCAGCACCCATTGCTCTGTGCAGCAGCCACGGGGCATGCCTGCCTTTTGCAAATTCGAGCCGGTGGCACCGTCCAGATAGCGCACACCCTGCGCGATCTTCTCATGAAGCTGTTGTTTCGTAAGCATAGGAAACCTCCCAAAGGGGTTGTGCCGTTATTATAAGCCAAAATGGGAAATAATGCAATTGACCTTTTGGAAAAAAACTGTTACCATAGTAAAAAATCGGAAAAGGAGAAGAAAACCATGAAAAAATCCGTTTTAAGAGAATATGCAAAGCTGATCGTCCGCTGCGGCGCAAATGTGCAGAAGGGGCAGGAGGTCATGATCTACGCAGATCTCGATCAGCCTGAATTTGTGCAGATGGTCGTGGAGGAAGCCTACAAGGCGAAGGCGAGCAAGGTCATTGTGGAGTGGGATTATCAGCCGCTGGGCAAGATCCATGTCCGCCATCAGTCCGTCAAGACCCTCGGTACAGTGTCCGAGTGGCAGAAGGCACGCCGCCAGCACATGGTGGATACTGTGCCTGCACGCATCCATCTGATCTCCGAAGATCCCGACGGTCTGAAGGGTATGAACATGAAAAAGGTGGCAGCTGCCAGTAAGCTGCGCTATCCCATCCTGAAGCCCTATGCTGACCAGCTGGAGGGCAAGCAGCAGTGGACCATCGCCGCCGTTCCCGGCAAGGCATGGGCAAAGAAGGTCTTCCCGGGTCTTCGCACCAGCGTCGCGGTAGAAAAGCTGTGGGAAGCGATCCTCTTTACCTCCCGTGTAACGGATGATCCCCTGAAGGCATGGGAAGAACACAATGCCAACATCAAGGCACGCTGTGACTACCTCAACAGCCTTGGCATCGAGTCGCTGCACTACACCGCCGACAACGGCACTGACCTGACTGTGGGCATGATCCCGGAAGCCATCTTCTGCGGCGGCGGTGAGACCAGCCGCATGGGCATTTTCTTCAACCCCAACATCCCCACGGAGGAGTGCTTCATCTCTCCCATGAAGGGCAAGGCAGAGGGCATCGTCTACTCCACCAAGCCTCTTTCCTATCAGGGTCAGCTGATCGAGAACTTCTCCATCCGCTTTGAAAAGGGAAAAGCCGTGGAAGCCAGGGCGGAGAAGGGAGAGGAGCTGCTCAATACCATGATCTCCATGGATGAAGGCGCAGCGTATCTCGGCGAATGCGCTCTCGTTCCCGAAGCAAGCCCCATCGCCGAAAGCGGTATTCTGTTTTATAACACGCTGTTTGATGAGAATGCGTCCTGCCATCTGGCTCTGGGCATGGGCTATGCCGATACCATCAGGGATCATCACAGCAAGTCCATCGAGGAGTGCCGTCAGCTGGGCATCAACGACTCCATGATCCATGAGGACTTCATGATCGGCTGCGCCACCATGAAGATCGATGCCATTTGCCGTGACGGCAGCACGGTGACCATTTTTGAAAACGGCAACTGGGCTTTTTAAGAAATCTCGAAAAAAAGAAAAAAAGTACTTGCATTTATCGAGCAGATGTGCTATGATACTCGAGCGATTGTGATTGCTGGGGCAATTATGCCCTTTTAACTAATGAGAAAGAGGTGAACGAAATGAAGGAAGGTATCCATCCCAACTACGAACAGACTACCATTCGCTGTGCTTGTGGTAATGTCTTTACGACTGGCTCCACCAAGAAGGACATCCGTGTTGAGATCTGCTCCAAGTGCCACCCTTTCTATACCGGCAAGCAGAAGCTGGTTGACACCGGTGGACGTGTTGATCGCTTCAACAAGCGTTTTGGCCTGAAGTAAGAACCTCAAATCCGCACTGCGTTTGCGCAGTGCGGATTTTTTGCTTTTTTTACAGAAAATAACAAAGAAATAGATTGCTACTTTGCCGCACTTTGTGTTATAATAAACGATAATGGGTGTATTGTGTCCATCTTTGTGACAATCAGAAATCGAGGTACATAAAATGGCGTCTTCACAGAAAGCATTTCACAGCCGTTATCATTGGGTGATCGCTGTGGTTGTCTTTTTACAGATGATCGTCTTTGGCGGTATTATCAACAGCTACAGTATTTATCTGATCCCGATCACCGAAGGGTTAGGTATCAGCAGAGGGCTTTACTCAGTCAGTATGGTGGCGCAAACGGTTACTGTGATGTTCAGTACCATGGCAACGACTTATCTTTTCCGCCGTATTGGCTATCGCAAGACGGTTTGCGGCTCTCTGATCGTTTTGGGCGCATCGATGCTGCTGTCCGCTGTGTGCAAGGAAGCGTACCTATATATCTTCAGCAAGATCCTGTTCGGCATCGGCTACGGTGCCTGCCATACGGCAGGTGCGGCATGGATCGTCAAGGCATGGTTTCACAAGCATCACGGCACTGTGTTAGGCGTTGTAACCATGGGTACAGGTCTTGGCGGAAGCCTTTTCTCTGTTTTCCTGACGGACGTTATGGAAAAACTGGACTGGCGCTGGGCGCATATCGTTTCCGCAGGCTTGCTGGTGGCGGTGATGCTGCTGATGCTGGTATTTTTGCGTGATCAGCCCGAGCTGATCGGTTTGAAGCCCTACGGCGATGATTTGGAGCATGCCAAGGAACACCGCCATAAGAGAAAAGAGAAGACATGGCCCGGCATTTCTGCTGCGCAGACCAGGCGGCATCCTGCCTTCTGGATGATGGCGGGCTGTGTTCTGGTGGTCTGCATCTGCGTCACCGGCGGATCGGCAGTACTGGTGCCGCATCTGCAGGATAAGGGCTATAGCGCAATGGAGGCGGCGCAGTTTCAAAGCGTGTATATGTTTGCACTGGCGGTGACCAAGCTGATCTGCGGCTGGGTCAGTGAAAAGATCGGCGGTAAGGCTTTGGGTGCCATCTGTGTTGCTTCTGCGGCTGCCGGTTTGTGGCTGCTGACGGATCTGTCCAGCCCCGCCGTGACGTATATTACGGTGATCATTTTCTCGGTGGCACTGACGATGACCTCAGTAACGGTTCCGCTTCTGTGCGAGTCGGTATTCGGTACGGAGACCAGTGCAGGTGTACTGGGTACGATCTTGGGTATCTCGTCTCTCGGAAGTGTTTTCTCTTCACCGATCACCAATATATGCCATGATGCCACCGGCAGCTATGATCCGGTGTTTCGGATTTCGGTAGCGGTCACGCTGGTGATGCTCGTTGTGCTGTTTGTAATTTTCCGGATGTTTGGCAAGATCGAGAAGGAATACCGCAAGAGTGCCGCATGATTTTCGTTCTATGACAATGGAGGAACGATGGAAACAACTTTTGAAACAAAACAAGAACGGGCAGTGCTGGTCGGCTTGAATGCCGACTGCTTCCGCCGTGATCAGATCGCGACGGATGAGACTCTTGAGGAGCTGGAAGCACTGCTGGAAACAGCCGGCGGCTTCTGCACGGGCAAGGTGCTGCAAAACCGCCATGCGCCGGATTCCCACAGCTTTATCGGTGAGGGTAAGGCACTGGAAGTGAAGATGCTGGTGGAAGTGACGGAATCGACCATGGTGGTCTTTGACAACGAGCTTTCGCCCGGCAATATCCGCGCGCTGGAGGAGATATTGGGCGTGACTGTTCTGGACAGAAGCGCGCTGATCCTTGATATTTTTGCCCAGCGTGCCAAGACCAGGGAAGGTCGCTTGCAGGTGGAGCTGGCACAGTATCAGTATCTTCTGCCGCGGCTTTCCGGCATGGGCAAGAGCCTGAGCCGTCAGGGCGGCGGCATCGGCACCCGGGGTCCCGGTGAAACGAAGCTTGAAACCGATCGCCGTCACATCCGGGAACGCATTTCCAGATTGCAGCATGAGCTGGATCAGGTGCGTCAGGTGCGTGCTGTGCAGCGGGAACGGAGAATGAAGAACTCTGTGCCTGTTGTTGCCATCGTCGGCTACACAAACGCAGGAAAATCAACCCTTTTGAATCATCTGACAGATGCGGGCATCCCCGCCAATAACCGTCTTTTCGACACATTGGATACCACGTCCCGTCAGTTGACGGTGTCGGATAATCTGGATGTCATCCTGACCGACACGGTGGGCTTTATCGCAAAGCTGCCACACCATCTGGTGGATGCGTTCCACGCAACGCTGGAGGAGTTGGAGTTTGCAGATCTTTTGCTGCACGTGATCGATGCTTCCGACGAAAACCGGCAGGAGCATATCGAGGTAGTGGACAAGCTGATCGCAAAGCTTGCAAAGCCCGGAACGCCTGTGCTGCAGTGCTACAATAAGGCGGATCTGGTGGACAGAACGGATATTCCCATCGGTGAGGATGTCGTTGCGATCTCTGCTGCCACCGGCATGGGCATGGACAAGCTGCTTGCTGCCATCGAAAAGGCACTGGGTCACAGCCGCCATCACATTGTTGTGACGCTGCCGTACTCCATGGGCGGTATGGTCGATACCCTGCACAGCAATGCGCAGGTGATGCGCGTGGATTACACGGGAGAAGGCATTGTGGTGGAGACCGTCGTCGATCCGATCCTCTACGGTCGCTTGCGGGATTATATAACGAAGGAGTGCTGAGCGTTGGACGAATATCTGGTGCCGAGCGGCTTCGGTGAAGACGAATTTACGGAGAAAAAGTCCCGTTTTATCGGCAGGATCTGGCCTGTGGAGTCGGAAGAAGAGGCACTCGCCAAGATCCAAGAGATGGAAAAGGTTTATAAAGACGCTGCCCATAATTGTTGGGCGTACATCATCCGCGGCGGCGTGTCCCGGTTTTCTGACAACGGCGAACCCGGCGGTACGGCAGGCAATCCCATGATGCAGGTGCTGCAAAAGGAAGGGCTGAATAACGTTCTATGCGTTGTCACCCGCTATTTCGGCGGCATTTTGCTGGGTGCGGGCGGCTTGGTTCGTGCCTACACAAAGGGTGCAAAGATCGCCGTAAATGCCGCAGGAAAGTCCATGAAGCGGGTATGGTCGGTGCTGTATGTGCCGTGTCCGTATAACTTTTATGAGCGCGTCAAGCTGGAGGTCGCCGCATTCGGAGGCATCATCCGCAACACGGAATTTACATCGGAAGTAGAGCTGGAGATACTGGTTGCCGCACCGCAAAAACAGGCTTTTTTGGAACGGTTGACGGATATGAGCGCCGCGACCATTGAAGGCATGGAGACCGGACAGGAATACCGGGCATTTCCGATAGATGGGGAGTGAACATAATGACAGTACGGGAAGAACTGGAATATCAGGAACACCGCCGACTCAATCCGCTGGCGGCATTTGCCGATCAAAGCAAGGGTCGCCCGATGCCGGAGGAGATGGATGCGGAGGAAGTCCGCACCTGCTATCAGCGGGATGTGGACAAGATCATCCATTCCAAGGCATTTCGCCGCCTGATGCACAAGACACAGGTGTTTTTGCGTCCTGAGGGTGACCACTACCGCACGCGCATGACCCACACCATCGAGGTGTCCCGCATTGCCCGCACCATCGTGCGCGCCTTGGCGTTGAATGAGGATCTGACAGAAGCCATTGCGTTGGGGCATGATCTTGGACATACGCCCTTCGGTCATGCCGGCGAGTCCGCACTGTCCGATTGTCTGGGCAAGCCCTTCAGCCACAATGAGCAGAGTCTTCGCGTGGTGGATGTTCTCGAGAAGAACGGTCAGGGTCTGAACCTGAGCTATGAGGTTCGTATGGGCATCGTGGGTCACACGGGTCCTTACATTCCCGAAACGCTGGAGGGTCAGGTGGTTCGCCGCTCCGATCAGATCGCCTATGTCAATCATGACATCGATGACGCCATCCGTGCCGGTATCCTTTCCGGGGATGACATTCCGAGAGATATTGTGGAAATTCTGGGCAACAACCACAGCCAGCGGCTCAATACATTGGTGTGCGATATGATCAGTGTTTCCCGTGAGGCAGGTGCCATCTGTCTGTCGCCGACAGTGGAAAAAGCATTGGCAGACCTGCGGGCATTCATGTTTGAGCGGGTCTATTACAACCCCGTTGCAAAGGGGGAGGAGAGCAAGGCGAAGAAAATGCTCGCCCGGCTTTACGAATACTATATTGCCCACCCGGAGGCACTGCCGGAGGACTTCCAGCCGCAGCTTTCCTTTGACGGCATGGAGCGAACTGTTTGCGACTACATTGCCGGCATGACCGACAAGTACGCGGTGGACAAGTATACCGAAATCTTCATTCCGATGGGCTGGAACGTCCGCGGATAATGTAAATTACAGCGAAAGGAGGCGGTAACCATGGCATTTCCGCCCGCATTTATTGATGAATTGGTCGCCCGTAATCCCATAGAGGATGTGGTTGGGCAGTATGTGAGCCTGCGTCGTGCAGGTGCGAATATGTTTGGACTTTGCCCGTTCCATGGGGAGAAGACCGCCTCGTTCTCAGTTGCCCCCGACAAGGGTATTTACTACTGCTTCGGCTGCCACAAGGGCGGCGGCGTCATCAACTTCCAGATGGAAGTGGAGGGACTCAGTTACCCCGATGCAGTCCGGGCACTGGCAAAGCGTGCCGGCATGCAAGTGCCGGAGGATGAGCAGTATCAGTCCCGTTATCGCCAGCAGGAGCGTCTATGGGCACTTCACAAGGAAGCGGCGCGGTTTTTCCATGCCCAGCTCTATGCGCCCGTGGGCAAGGCTGCACTGGAATACGCCTTGGGCAGAGGTATGTCCAAGTCCATTCTGACCACCTTCGGTGTGGGCTATGCCCCCGATGGCTGGGATCATCTGGTTCGCGCCATGAAGGCGAAGGGCTACACCGATCAGGAGCTGATCGACGCGGGGCTTGTGACAGTGTCCCAGAAGGACAATAGGAAAATTTTTGACCGCTTCCGTGATCGGCTGATGTTCCCCATCATCGACGTGCGTGGCAACGTCATCGGCTTTGGCGGTCGTATTATCAAAAAGGATTCCGAGGCGGCAAAGTACCTCAACTCTCCCGAAACGCTGATCTTCAACAAGCGGAAAAATCTTTTCGGCTTGAATTTGGCGAAAAAGAGCAAGCAGGGCTTTTTGATCCTTGTGGAGGGCAATATCGACGTTGTGGCACTGCATCAGTACGGCTTTGACAACGCCATTGCATCTTTGGGTACGAGCCTTACGGAGGAGCAGGCGGCATTGATGAACCGTTACGCGGATCAGGTGGTACTCATCTACGACAGCGATAATGCAGGTCAGAACGCCACAAAGCGTGCCATCCCAATCCTTGAAAAGGCAGGTCTGCAGGTCAAGGTGCTGCAGATCAAGGACGCAAAAGACCCTGATGAATTTTTGAAAAAGTTCGGTGCGGACAGATTTAAGCTCCTTTTGGAGGATTCGTCCAACCGTGTGGAATACCAGCTCAATGCCATCGCGAAAAAGTACGATCTGCGCATTGATGATGAAAAGGTAAAATATCTGCAGGAATCTGCGGATCTGATCGCATCCCTTCCCAGCGCGGTGCAGCGCGAGGTCTACGGTGCACGTGTGGCGGAGCATGCGGGCATCAGTGGGGATGCCATGAAGCTGGAGATCGGCAGAGCGTTCAAGCGCAGACAAAGCCGGGAGAAGAAAAAGCAGGAGAAGATCGATCTGTCGCCTGCGCAGAATCTGCAGCCCAAAAGCCGCACGATCCGCTATGACAACATGAAGTCTGCCATGGCAGAGGAGAGCGTGCTGGCGATGGCATTCCGGGATCCGTCGCTGCTGGATCATGCCGGCGCGCTGAGGGCGGAGTTCTTCTCCTCGGAGCTGTTGGGACGTGTTTACCGGCAGCTGGTGCTGCGCCATACCCAAAATCTTGAGGTTTCGCCGGCGGTACTGGAAGAGCTGTCTGCTGAAGAAATGTCCCACATTGTGGGCATTACCCAACGGCTGCAGGGACCTGCCGGCGAGCAGGCATTTGCAGATTGCGTGCGTATCATCTGTGCAGAGCATCAGGCGGCATCTGTCAGCTCGGAGGATGATCTGCTTGCACTGCAGAACAGACTGAAGGAAAGAAAAGGAATGAAAGAATGACCGATTTGCCTACCAAGGAAAAAGCGGCACCGATCAATGCGGGTGATGCTGATGTACGGCAGTATCTGAGTGAAATACGGCGTTATCCCCGTCTGGAGCCTCAGCAGGAGCTGGAGCTTGCAAAGCGCTGCGCCCAAGGCGATGAGGACGCCATCCGTCAGCTGGTCAATTCCAATCTGCGGCTGGTGGTTTCCGTGGCACGGGAATACGCAGGCCGCGGTGTGCCGCTGCAGGACCTCATTCAGGAGGGAAGTATCGGACTGCTGGCTGCGGCAAGAAAATATGATTATACACTTGAATTTCGTTTTTCTACTTACGCAACGAAATGGATCCGGCAGGGGGTGACCCGCTGCCTGAAGAACCACGCCAATCTGATCCGTGTACCGACACACACCGCTGAGCGTATTCGCAAAATCGTACAAACCCGCACAGCACTTTGGCAGGAAAACGGCGAGGAGCCGACAGATGAGCTGCTGGCTGCCACATGTGAGATTTCCGTGGAGAAGCTGCAGCAGCTGCGCGCGCTTTATCCGGAGATCCGCTCGCTGGATGCTTCCGTCGGTGAGGATGATGTTCCCATGGGTGCTGTGGTGGAGGATCTGCAGACACCGCAGCCATTTGAAACGCTGGTTCGTGAGGAATTGACGCGAACGATCAACGGTCTGCTGCAGATGCTCACGCCCCGCCAGCAAGAGGTTTTGGTGCTGCGTTTCGGTATGCACGACGGCATCTGCTATTCCTTCGAGCAGATCGGAAAAAGCCTCGACATCTCCAAGGAACGGGCGCGGCAAATTACGCAGGAAGCCATCGAAAAATTACAAAAGCTGGGCGCAAGCATGGGGCTGGAGGATTTTTTGGAATGAATCAACTGGAATTTACATTTGAAAGATCGGACTGGGAGCAGATGATCGATCGGATCCCTGCAGGCGGCACGCTGGATGCAGTCCGATTCCTGACTGTGACGGAATCGCAGGATGAGCAGGAGCTGGAAGCGACGCTTGCACAGCTGGATGAGAAGGATGTGCTGCTGGATATTTCCAAGCTGGAGAATTTTGCCGGCTCTGCCGATACGGCGGTGCGCCTGCGTTTCGAAAAGCAGCTGGTTTCCGAAGGAAGGCTGCCTGACGGACTGGAGGAAAACGACCCCCTGCGGCTGTATCTGGAGGAGATCGCGGCACTGCCTGCCTGCGGTGATCCGCAGCTGCTTGCGCAACGCTATCTGGAGGGGGATGAGTCAGTTGTTCCGCAGCTGACCAATCGGATGCTGGCTTCCGTGGCGGAGCAGGCATTCTCGCTTGCAGGGCGCGGTGTACTGCTGCTTGATCTGCTGCAGGAGGGAGGACTCGGTCTGTGGGAGGCGATCCTTTCCTATCAGGGCGGTGATTTTGAGCGACATTGCAGCCGTTGTATTCAAAGAACGCTCCACAAGACATTGGTGCTGCATTCCCGGGAATTTGGTGTGGGTCAGCGGATGCGTCAAATGATGGAGGACTACCGGGCGGTGGATGAGCGTCTGCTTGGCGACCTTGGTCGCATTCCCACTGTCCCCGAGATCGCGCAGGAGCTGCATTTGACGGTGGAGGCAACGGCAACGGTTGCTGAAATGGTTGAGATCGCCCGCCGGGTGAACATGGCAAAGCAAGAGCCGGAGCCGGAGGAAGAGGAAATTGCCGAAACCCAGTCGGTGGAAGACACCGCCTATTTCCAGATGCGCCAGCGGATCGGAGATCTGCTCAGCACGCTGGATGAATTGGACGCGAAGATTTTGTCCTCGCGCTTTGGACTGGAGTCAGGGTTGCCCCTGAGCGCGGCAGAAACCGGCAAAAAGCTGGGCTTGACCCCGGATGAAGTGACTGCACGGGAGGCAGCTGCCCTTCAAAAGCTGCGCAATCAGTAAAGAGAGGTAAAGATTATGGCAAAGACTGTTTCCATCGCCATCGACGGCCCTGCCGGCGCGGGCAAGAGTACCATCGCCCGGGCTATTGCAAAGGAGCTTGGCTACTATTATGTGGATACCGGTGCGATCTATCGTACTGTGGCATATTTCATGGATCTGCTTGGCATCAGTCCCAAGGATGTGGACGGTGTGGAGCGTTACATCGATGAGCTGACCATCAACATCGAATACGATGACGAGGGCGTTCAGCACATGATCATGAATGGCATGGACGTCAGCAACGATATTCGCACACAGGATATTTCCCAGAAGGCATCGTTGATCTCCGCTCATGCGGTGGTACGGGATGTGCTGCTGGATATGCAGCGGGATGTCGCCAAGGCGCACAATGTGGTCATGGACGGACGCGACATCGGAACGGTCGTTCTGCCCAAGGCGCAGGTCAAGATTTTCCTGACGGCATCCGCGGAAGTCCGCGCCAAGCGCCGCACGGACGAGCTGATCGCCAAGGGACAGAAGGCAAACTATGAACAGATCCTCAAGGAGATCCAGCAGCGGGATTATCAGGACTCCCATCGCGCCATCGCGCCGCTGAAGATGGCAAAGGATTCCGTCAAGGTGGATACCTCTGATATGACCATCGACGAGGTGATCGCAGCCATCCGTGCCATCGTTGCGGAAAAGGTGGGCGCATGAGCATTCGTGTAGCGGAAAGTGCCGGCTTTTGCTTCGGCGTCAACCGCGCCGTAGAAACGGTGGAGAAGGCGGCAGGGCAGGGAAGTCGGGTGGTGACCCTCGGTCCGATCATCCACAACCGTCATGTCGTGGAGCATTTTGATAAAATGGGCGTGTCGGTCATTGACAGCCCGGAGCAGGCACAGCCGGGCATGACGGTCATCATCCGTTCTCACGGCGTATCAAGAGCGGTCTGCGAAGCCCTTGAAAAGCGGGGCGTACAGATCGTGGATGCCACTTGTCCCTTTGTCAAGCGGATCCATGGAATTGTTGAAAAGGCAGAGCTATCCGGTCAGCTTCCCATCATTATCGGCACCCGCACCCACCCGGAGGTGGAGGGAATTGCGGGCTGGTGCAGTAATTGCCGGGTCTTTGAAACTCCCGAGGAGCTGGAAAACTGGGCACTCAGTGGTGAAATTTCGTGCGATTTGCCCATATGCATGGTCAGTCAGACCACCTCCACAGAAGCATTATGGAAAAAAAGTGTCCAAATCGCAAAAAAACAGTTTACTAACGTAAAAATATTTGATACAATATGCAGAGCAACAGAATTTCGGCAGAGGGAAGCGGCGGATTTAAGCGCTTCCAGTCAGGCTATGGTGGTTGTTGGCGACGCGAAAAGCTCCAACACCGGTCGTCTGGCGATGATCTGTCGGGAACACTGTCAGAAGGTGGTGCTGGTGGACAATGCGTCCGAACTGCAGCCTGAACTGTTTGACGGTGTTACAAATGTCGGAATCACTGCCGGTGCTTCTACACCGGCGTGGATAATAAAGGAGGTCAATAAGACTATGAGCGAAATTATCAATGCTGATGCTGTGCAGGAGGAAAACTTCGAGCAACTCCTCGAGCAGTCCATCAAGACTTTAAATACAGGAGATAAGGTCATTGGTACCGTTACCGCTATTGGCAACACCGAGATCCAGGTCGATCTGGGAACCAAGCACGCCGGCTACATTCCCTACGACGAAGTCAGCGCCGATCCTTCTGTGAAGCCTGAGGACATTCTCCATGTAGGCGACGAGATCGAAGTGTTCGTCGTCCGCGTCAACGATCAGGAAGGCACTGTGCAGCTTTCCAAGAAGAAGCTGGACGGCCTGAAGATTTGGGACGACATCGCTTCTTATGTAGAGGACAAGACCACTGTTGAGGGTGTTGTCACCGAAGAGAACAAGGGTGGTCTGGTTGTTACCATCAAGGGCATCCGCGTCTTCATCCCCGCTTCCCAGTCCGGCGTTGCCAAGGGTGGCGACATGTCCGCTATGCTGGGTCAGACCGTGCAGCTGAAGATCACGGAAGTCAACCGCGCACGCCGCCGTGTTATCGGCTCTATCCGCGCTGTCAACTCTGAGAACCGCAAGGCTTCTCAGGAGAAGCTGTGGGCAGAGATCGAAGAGGGCAAGAAGTATCACGGTGTCGTGAAGTCCCTGACTTCTTACGGCGCATTCGTTGATATCGGTGGTGTCGACGGCATGGTTCACGTTTCCGAGCTGAGCTGGAACCGCATCAAGACCCCCGCAGAGGTTGTCAGTGTTGGCGATGAGATCGACGTTTACGTCATCTCCTTCGACGCTGAAAAGCGCAAGATCTCTCTGGGCTACAAGACCGCTGAGATGAACCCCTGGAATCAGTTCATGACCGGCTACAATGTCGGTGATGTCGTGGATGTCAAGATCGTCAAGATGATGACCTTCGGCGCATTCGCAGAGATCATTCCCGGTGTTGACGGTCTGATCCACATCTCCCAGATCGCTGACCGCCGCATCGCAAAGCCCGAGGACGTTCTGGCTGAGGGTCAGGTCGTTCAGGCTAAGATCACCGATGTGGACGCAGAGAACAAGCGCATCTCCCTGTCCATCCGCGCCCTGATCGAGCCTGCTGCAGAAGAAACTGCAGAAGAGGTCGTTGAAGAGGCTGCAGAGGAAGTCGCTGAAGAAGCTGCTGAATAATTGAAACCTACATACCGGGACCGACATTTGCCGGTCCCGGTATCGTGCATTCTGGAGGATTATTATGGTTAAACACATTGTTCTTTACACTCTCAAGGAAGGCATCAACAAGCCGGAAGCGGTGGAGATCATTCGATCTGTGCTGGAGCCGCTGGTCGGTAAGATCCCCGGTCTGCTGCATCTGGAGATCCGTCAGGCGTTCTCCGGCATGGACTGCGCACTGTATTCCGAATTTGAAAGCCGTGAGGCACTGGAAAACTATGCAAAGCATCCGCTGCATCTGGAGGCAAAGGAGCATTTCTGGAGCTTCCTCGACACCCGTGTTGCCGCGGATTACGATTTCTGAGGTGAGAGTATGAAGGCGATTGTTACAGTTGTGGGAAAAGATCAGGTCGGCATCATTGCCGGCGTTTGCATGAAGCTTGCAGATTACAATGTGAATGTTCTGGACATCAGCCAGACCGTCATGTCGGGCTATTTTACCATGATGATGGTTGCGGACGTGTCCGCTTGTAATGTGCCGCTGGCACAGCTTTGCACCGATATGGAAGAGCACGGCAAGACCAAAGGACTTTCCATCCGTGTGCAGCGGGAGGATATTTTTGAGGCAATGCACCGCGTTTGAGGAAATGATATGCTGAATACAAAAGATATTTTACAGACCCTCGATATGATCGACAAGCGGCATCTTGACATCCGCACGATCACCATGGGCATCAGTTTGCTGGATTGCTGCGATACCGATCTGCAGCGCTGCTGTGATAAGATCTATCACAAGATCACCCGCTGCGCCAAGGATCTGGTCAGGGTCGGCGAGGAAATCGAGAAGGAATTTGGCATTCCCATTGTCAACAAGCGCATTTCCGTCACGCCAATCGCATTGGTTGCAGGCTCCTGCGAGGCGGAGTCTTACGTTGAGATCGCAAAGACCCTTGATGCCGCAGCAAAGAAGTGCGGTGTCAATTTCATCGGCGGTTTTTCCGCCTTGGTGCAGAAGGGTGCAACAAGCGGCGACCTGAAGCTGATCCGCTCGATCCCCGAGGCGATGAAATGCACGGAACGTGTCTGCGCCAGTGTCAATGTCGGCTCGACTAAGGCGGGCATTAACATGGATGCCGTTGCGGAAATGGGTCGTGTGATCAAGAAAACCGCTGAGCTGACCGCAGAGAATGACGGTTTGGGCTGTGCCAAGCTGGTGGTTTTTGCAAATGCGGTGGAGGACAACCCCTTCATGGCAGGTGCGTTCCACGGGGTCGGCGAGCCGGAATGCGTTTTGAATGTGGGCGTTTCGGGACCCGGCGTTGTGTACCATGCGCTGCAGAGCGTGAAGGGGCAGCCCTTTGATGTGGTGGCAGAGACCGTCAAGAAGACGGCGTTCCGCATCACCCGTATGGGTCAGCTGGTGGGTCAGGAGGCATCCCGCAGACTGGGTGTGCCCTTCGGTATCGTTGATCTGTCCCTTGCACCCACACCGGCAGTTGGCGACAGCGTTGCCCGGATTCTGGAAGAAATGGGTCTGGAGGTCTGCGGCACCCACGGCACGACCGCCGCGCTGGCACTTCTGAATGACGCGGTCAAAAAGGGCGGTGTTATGGCAAGTAATCATGTGGGCGGTCTGTCCGGCGCGTTTATTCCCGTGTCGGAGGACGAGGGCATGATCGCTGCCGCACAGAGCGGTACGCTGACCCTTTCCAAGCTGGAAGCCATGACCTGTGTCTGCTCCGTTGGCTTGGATATGATCGCCGTTCCCGGCGATACCAGTGCCGAAACCATTTCTGCCATCATTGCGGATGAGGCTGCCATCGGCATGGTCAATTTCAAGACCACCGCCGTGCGTATCATTCCTGCGCCCGGCAAGACAGTCGGAGACATGGTGGAGATGGGCGGATTGCTCGGCAGTGCGCCTGTGATGCCTGTGCATGGAGAGTCTGCGGCTGACTTCATCGCAAGAGGCGGACGGATCCCCGCGCCGATCCAAAGCCTGAAAAACTAAAAGTATCCCCATAGGAAGCGATTCCTATGGGGATTTCGTTATCCAAAGATGCCGGTGGAAAGGTAGCGGCTGCCGCTGTCGGGAAGAAGAACAACGATGGTCTTGCCCTTGTTTTCCGGGCGGTCTGCCAGCTCATAAGCGGCCTGCAGCGCAGCGCCGGAGGAGATGCCCACTAAGATTCCCTGCTCCCTGGCAAACGCCTTTGTCCGTGTATAGGCATCCTCGTCGGAAACGGGAATGATCTCGTCAACAAGGGACAGCTCCAGCAGGGGAGGGATGAAGCCTGCGCCAATGCCCTGAATCTTATGCGAACCTGCTTTGCCGCCGGTCAGCACCGCGGAGCTTGCCGGTTCAACACCTACAATACGTACAGCGGGGTTCTTTTCTTTGAGATATTTTGCAGTTCCCGTGATCGTACCGCCTGTTCCGATGCCGGCGACGAACAGATCGATTTGTCCGTCGGTATCCTGCCAAAGCTCCGGGGCGGTGGTTTCATAATGAGCTTTGATGTTGGCAGGATTGGAAAACTGACCAGGAATGTAGGCGTTTCCTGCTTCTTTTGCCAGCTTTTCAGCCAATGCAATAGCGCCGGACATTCCCTCTGCTGCCGGCGACAGCACCACCTTCGCGCCGTAGGCAGCCATCAGCTGTCGGCGTTCAAGGCTCATATTTTCTGGCATCACGATGGTGATGGCATACCCTTGCGCCGCGGCGATGGCGCACAAGCCGATGCCTGTGTTGCCGGAGGTTGCTTCGATGATCTGCGTATTTTTAGTCAGCAGACCCTGTGTTTTGGCATCCTCGATCATAAAATAGGCGGCACGGTCTTTCACTGAGCCGCCGGGGTTCATGCACTCCATTTTACACAGAATCCGGCAGGTCGGGTGGGGAATTTTAAGTAACGGCGTATTGCCGATCATATCCGGCATGGTATTTTTTACAGACACGGTAAAAAACTCCTTTCCATTTGCATACTTTCGTGCTATACTGATATACAATCAAAATTGATCGCAGGGGGCGATGAAGCATGAAGGAACTGACGATGTTGCTTTGGGAGGATTTTCAGCAGCTGCGCCGGATGGACGGCATCCACTGGGGAGAGCTGCCGGATCACGAGGGTGTGAAGAAGCTGGTCAAGCATCTGCACCGACTGGTCTATTTCCGCGGCACACAGCAGGAGCTGGGACAGATGATCCGAAAGTCCTATGACCTGTTGATGAGCCAGCTGGAGAAGGTGTGTCCTGACGAGGACACGGATCGCATTTGCATGGATTTTTTAGAAAAGATCCCTGCTGTCCGCGGCAAGATCGAAAAGGATCTGCTGGCAGCTTTTGAGGGTGACCCCGCTGCCACCGGCTACGACGAGATCGTTCTGGCGTATCCCGGACTTTATGCGATCACAGTTTACCGCCTTGCCCATGAATTATACAAGCTGAATGTGCCGCTGATCCCCAGATCCATGACGGAGCTGGCACACAGCACCACGGGCATCGATATTCACCCCGGTGCGACCATCGGTGAGTATTTCTTTATCGACCACGGCACAGGTATTGTTATCGGTCAGACCACGATCATCGGCGATCACGTCAAGCTCTATCAGGGCGTGACTCTCGGCGGTCTTTCCACCCGGGGCGGTCAGAAGCTCTCCGGCGCAAAGCGCCATCCCACCATCGAGGATTCTGTTACTATCTATGCCGGCGCGACCATTCTGGGTGGCGAAACGGTGATCGGACGGGGATGCGTCATCGGCGCAAATGCCTTTGTGACCAGCTCGATTCCTGCGGATACCACCGTGACCATGAAGCAGCCGGAGCTGCAGCTGAAAAAGCATCAATAGGAATGAGGGAATGGACCTGCATTGTGCAGGTCCATTTTGTGTTATTTTGCCTGCTTCATGCTCAGGCTGATGCGGTGGCGTTCCTGATCGACGCTCAGCACCACAACCTTGACCACGTCGCCCACCTTCAGAACCTCACTGGGGTGCTTCAGGCGGCGGTTGCACACCTCGGAAATGTGGACAAGTCCGTCCTGATGGACACCGATGTCCACAAAAACGCCAAAATCGATGACATTTCTGACTGTCCCGGTCAAAACCATGCCGGGCAGCAGATCCTTCATCTCCAGAACATCCTTTCGGAGGATCGGCGCAGGCAAATCGCTGCGGGGGTCACGACCGGGCTTGGACAGCTCTTTGGCAATATCGATCAGCGTCGGCTCGCCAATAGCGCATTCTGCGGCAGCTTTGGCTGTGCCGTAGGCTTCAAGACGCTGGGGAAGGTCGGAAAGATCGCCGGTCTTGGTCAGATCGAACAGCGACAGCAGCTGCTTGGCGGCATCGTAGGACTCGGGATGGACGCCGGTGTTGTCCAGCAGCTCCTTGCTTTCCGGCACGCGCAGGAAGCCGGCGCATTGCTGATATGCCTTTGGTCCCAACTTCGGCACTTTTTTCAGCTGTGTGCGGCTGGTAAAAGGACCGTTTTCTTCACGGAAAGCGACGATATTCTTCGAGGTGGTGGCATTTAAGCCGGATACCTGCTCCAGCAGGCTTCTGGATGCGGTGTTGACGTCTACACCAACTGCATTGACGCAGTCCTCCACCACGCCGCCCAGCGCGGCGTCCAGCTCCTTCTGGGGACAATCGTGCTGGTACTGACCCACACCGATCGCCTTCGGATCAATCTTGACAAGCTCCGCAAGGGGGTCCTGCAGACGGCGGGCGATGGACACGGCAGAACGCAGATTGACATCAAATTCAGGAAATTCCTCAGCCGCAAGGGGAGAGGCGGAGTAGACGGATGCACCGGCTTCATTGACGATCATATAGCTGGCATCCGGGAACGAGCGCAGCAGCTCCACGGTCATGGCTTCCGTTTCCCGGGATGCGGTGCCGTTGCCGATGGCAATGTGGATGACCTTGTGCTTGCGCATCAAGCCGGACAGAATGGCGATGGCTTCCTGCTTTTTCTTTTCGTTGAAGGTGGGGTAGACCACGGCGGTGTCCAGCACCTTGCCGGTGGCATCCACCACAGCGACCTTACAGCCGTTGCGGTAGCCGGGGTCAAGACCCATGGTGACAAAGCCCTTGACCGGCGGCTGCATCAGCAGAGGCTTCAGGTTCAGCGCAAAGTTGCGGATCGCGCCGTTGTAGGCACGTTCAGACAGATCAGAGCGGATCTCACGCTGGATGGAGGGGAAGATCAGACGCTCATAAGCATCCTCTGCCGCGGCACGGACAAAGGTGGAAACAAAGGCGGTGGGCTTCAGAGCCGCACGGCAGACCAGCGCAGCACCGTCGTTTCCGGGGAGCGTCACGTTGGGCTTGAGAATGCCTTCCTTTTCACCACGGTTGATGGCGAGGATCTGGTGGTCAAGCAGCCGTGAGATCGGCTGGGAAAAATCATAGTAAAGGCGGTAAACAGTATCGGTTTCCGGGGCGTCTGCCTTGCAGGTGAACACACCCTTGCGCATCACAAGAGCGCGCAGCTTCTTGCGGATGTCGGCATCATCGGAAAGATTTTCCGCGATGATGTCCGATGCGCCGGCTAACGCATCCTCGACAGTAAAGACCTCTTTTTCGGGATCGATATAGGCTTCTGCCAAAGCAGCAGGGTCTTGTCCGTCCTGCGCGAAAATTGCATCCGCAAGAGGCTGCAGTCCCTTTTCACGGGCGATGGAAGCGCGGGTGCGGCGCTTTTGTTTGTAGGGGCGGTACAGATCCTCCACCTCTGCCAAGGTGGCGGCATTGTCGATGGCTTCGGACAGCTCCTCGGTCAGTTTGCCTTGATTTTCAATGGATTTTTTGACCTCATCACGGCGTTCCTGCAGATTGCGCAGGTAGGTCAGACGGGTCTCAAGGGCGCGCAGAGTGGTGTCATCCATCGCGCCGTGAGCCTCCTTACGGTAGCGGGCGATGAAGGGGATGGTGTTGCCCTCGTCGATCAGGTCGAGGACGTTTTGGATGTATTCGAGTTTTTGTCCCAGTTCTTCGGACAGAATTTCAGCTATGGAACGCATGGGATTCTCCTTTGATCGTTAATGAGTGCATTATACCACAAAAATCCCAAAATGAAAAGAAAAACTTGGGTCGGTGACGACCCAAGTTTTGCCGGTTATTCTTCTGCAGGTGCTTCGGCTTTTTCCTCAGTTTTGGGCGGATCAATGAACGCCATCAGCTCCTCGCCGGTGATGGTTTCCTTGGTCAGCAGGTAAGCGGAGATCTCATCCAGCAGCTCCCGGTTTTTGCGCAGGATATCCATAGAAGTATCGAAGCTTTCCCTGAGGATCTTCTGCACAGTGGAATCGATGATGGCAGCGGTAGCAGGGGAGCAGTCCAGCTGCGCATGATCCTCCAGATACTGGTTGGTGATGCTGGCAGGTGCCATCAGACCCAGCTCCTCGCTCATGCCGTAGAGGGCGACCATGTTCCGCGCCAGTGCGGTTGCACGCTGGATGTCGTTGGCAGCGCCGGTGGTCATGGTGCCGAAGACCAGCTGCTCCGCAGCACGACCGCCCAGCAGGGAGCGCAGCTTCACCAGAAGCTCTTCCTTGGTGGAGAGGAATTTCTCCTCCTCGGGCAGGTAAAGGGTGTAGCCCAGCGCGCCTTCCGTATGGGGAACGATGGTGATCTTGGAAACGGGGGTGTCATGCTTTTCAAGGGCAGAGATCAGAGCATGACCCACCTCGTGATAGGCGACCATGCGCTTTTCCGTTTCGCTGAGGACGGTGTTTTTCTTTTCCGTACCTGCGATGACGGTTTCAAAGGAGACCAGCAGATCTTCCTGATTGACAGCCTGACGACCGTTACGCACGGCGCGCAGAGCAGCCTCGTTAACGAGGTTTGCAAGGTCAGCACCAACAGCACCGGCAGTTGCCTGAGCGATCTTTCGAAGATCCACATCCTCAGCCAGCTTGATCTTCCGGGTGTGAACCTTGAGGGTGTCCAATCTGCCCTGCAGGTTGGGACGGTCAACGACGATCCTGCGGTCAAAACGACCGGCACGGAGCAGTGCCTTGTCAAGAATTTCCGGTCGGTTGGTGGCGGCGAGGATCACGACGCCCTTGGAGGAGTCAAAGCCATCCAGCTCGCCCAGTAGCTGATTGAGGGTCTGATCGTTATTGCCGAAACGGGAGTCACGGCTGCGACCGACAGCATCGATCTCGTCGATGAAAACGATAGAGGGCGCGACCTTGGTCGCCTGCTGGAACAGATCACGGACACGGCTCGCGCCGACACCCACGAACATCTCCTCGAAGTCAGAGCCGGAGATGGAGAAGAAGGGGACACCCGCTTCGCCGGCAACCGCCTTGGCAAGCAGTGTCTTGCCCGTACCGGGAGAGCCTACCAGCAGCGCGCCCTTGGGCATCTTTGCGCCGATGTCGGTGTACTTCTTAGGATTGTGCAGGAAGTCAATGATCTCCTGCAGGGATTCCTTCGCCTCGTCCTGACCGGCAACGTCCTTGAAGGTGACGCCGGTCTCTTTTTCCATATACATCTTTGCCTTGCTGCTGCCGAAGCCGCCCATCATGCCTTCGCCGCTCATACGCTTGGTGATCATGCGCATGGTGAAGAACAGCACGCCGATCATCAGGGCATAGTAGAGGATCATGATGATGGTGGAATTGTCCTCCACGATCTCCTGATTGACCTTCACGCCCATTTCATCGAGCCGCTCGGCAAGAGCCATCTTGTCGCCGCCGGCAGGTAGACCTGTGAAGCACGCCTTCTGTTGATTTGCGGGCTTGGCAGCCTCCTCCTTAGTCAGGTAGAGGATGCGGTCATACTGCAGCTCTACCTCAGCCAGCTTACCCTCTTCCATTGCACTCAGGAAGTCGGAGTAGGTGGTCTGCGTGTATTGACTGCCGGCGATCGCATTATAGACAACACTGATGAGCAGCACGATTGCCACAGCAATGATCAGCGTGAGGAAAATTCCGCCCTTCGGCTTCTTCTCATTCCCGGGCTTGTTACCGCCGTTTTGCGGGGTGTTGGGTTTTTGTTCCATTTTTTGCCTCCTTGGGCTTTATATGATTTGACTGTATCATATCACAGTTCTTCCGCCTTCGCAATCGGTGTTTTCTTATTATGCCGTAAATTTTCTGTAAACTTGCTGTTTTGGACGAAAGATTAAAAAATCTGTTGTGGAAATGATGATCTTCTGCTATAATGTCAATAACTATGTTTATATGACTTGGAGATGAGAAACATGAATGACAAACGGAATTTTGGACGGGGCGACAGAAGAAATGACAGACGTGCTGCTCCTGCACCCGTTGAAGAGGTGGAAGGTCAGCTGGAGGGCAGAAACGCTCTGACGGAAGCCCTGCGCAGCGGTCGCACCATCGACAAGGTGTTTATCGCGGCAGGCGAGACCGACCGCGGCCTGCAGCGTCTTGCGGCGGAAGCAAAGGAAGCCGGCGCGGTTGTTGTTCCCGTGGATCGCCGCAAGCTGGATGCCATGAGCTTTACCAAGGCGCATCAGGGCGTCATCACGCTTGCTGCTGCCCATGAATACTGCTCCATCGATGATATTCTGGAGGAGGCCGCTTCCCGCGGCGAAAATGCGCTGATCGTCATCTGTGACGAATTGACCGACCCCCATAATCTGGGAGCGATCATGCGTTCTGCAGAGTGCGCGGGCGCTCACGGCGTGATCATTCCGAAGCGTCGCAGCGTCGGCTTGACGGCAACGGTTGCCAAGGCATCCGCCGGTGCGGTAGAGTACATGAAGGTCGCCCGGGTGACCAACATCAACAGTGCCATCGCTGAGCTGAAGGAGAAGGGCGTCTGGATTTTCGGTACAGCCGCGGAAGGCTCGATCCCCATGTACAAGGCAGACCTGACCGGTCCTGCTGCCATCGTCATCGGCAATGAGGGCGACGGCATGAGTCCGCTGGTGCGCAAAAACTGTGATGTGACTGTAAGCATTCCGATGCGGGGACGGATCTCGTCGCTGAATGCATCTGCTGCCGCGTCGATCCTGCTTTATGAGGCTGTCCGTCAACGGATCGGATAATTGGAGGAAAGCTGCATGGATGAAATGCAAAAAGACGGCTCTGAACTGGAGCTGGAGGACATCCTGAAGGAGTTTGGTGCGCCGGAACAATCGGAAAAAGATGCAGACGACGATATTCTGCTTTGGGATGAAGAGCCGGAGCAGGAGAGAGCACTTAACCAGCCGGTAACGCAGGATACCGTCCGTTTGGATGATATTACCCGGGTGATCAGGCAGCAGCCGAAGGCATCGGACGAGACCATTCGATTCACGCCCGTGTCAGAGGTGGAGGAAGAAGAGCCGCCTTACATCATTTTACCCCCTGAACCGAAAACAGAACCCTATTCGGAGGAGTGGGAGCCGGAATATGAGCAGCCGATCTCCGACTACGTTCCCCTTGAGCCGATCCAGTTCAAGCCCAGATCCCGCATGCTGGAGCTGAAGAAAAAGCTGGTGGAAGGGCCGGAAAAGCTGTACTATGAGCTTCTGGAGAAGGGCTTTGGCAAGCTGCGAATGGCAATTATTGCCAACGGCATCGTAGCGATCCTTTCAGCTGCAGCTACGGGCTGCTATGCCATGGGACTCATCCCGGAGGATCGGATGCGTTTTCTGGTGTTCGGACAATTTCTGGCGTTGCTGCTGTCGGCACTCTTTGGCAGCTATCAGCTGATCGAGGGCGTCGGTGATCTGATCAAGCGTCGCTTCTCACCGAACACATTGCTGCTGTTCAGCTTTATTGCCTGCATTGCCGATGGCGTTCTGTGCCTGAATCAGGTGCGGATGCCCTGCTGCGCGCCGTTCAGCTTGAATGTCACCATGTCCCTGTGGAGTGCTTATCAGCGGCGCAATACCGATTTGGGACAGATGGATACTCTGCGCAAGGCGGCAAGACTTGACAGCATCGTGCTGCACGAGGATTATTATCAGGGAATGCCCGGATTTTTGCGGGGTGAGGGTCAGGTGGAGGACTTTATGGAGTCCTACCGGGAACCCTCTGTGCCGGAAAAGACTCTGAATAGCTATGCGTTGGTCGCGCTGTTTGTGTCGGTTTTGATCGGTGTTGTTGCCGCAGTGCGTACAGATATGGTGTCAGGACTGCAGTTCTTTGGCGCGGCACTGCTGGTTGCGATGCCGGCAACGGCGTACATTACCATCTCCCGCCCGATGGCACTGCTGGAGCGCCGCCTTCATCGGTTGGGAACTGTTCTTTGCGGCTGGCGCGGTGTGACGGGACTCAACGCAAAAGCGGTGTTCCCGTTGAGTGATACCGACTTGGTTCCTGGCACAGCTGCCAAGCTGAACGGACTGAAGTTTTACGGCAGCCGCAACCCGGATCAGGTGGTGGCATACAGTACGGCAGTGATCGTTGCGGACGGCGGCGTGATCGCGCCGTTGTTCAGCCAGCTGCTGGAGAGCCGCAACGGCTACCATTATGAGGTGGAGACCCTTCGCGCCTATCCCAACGGCGGCATCGGCGGTGTGGTCAATGGGGAAGCGGTGCTGGTTGGCTCGCTGACCTTCATGCGGGATATGGGCGTTGAAATGCCGGAAGGCGTCAAGGTCAAGCAGGCGATCTATGTCGCCGTGGACGGTGTGCTGAACGGCGTTTTCGCCATCGCCTACAGCAAGCTGCGCTCCACTTCCGCAGGTCTGTCGACACTATGCTCCTACCGCAAGCTGTACCCGCTGCTGACAGCGGTGGACTTTATCCTGACGGATGAGTTTATCCGCAAGAAGTTCGGCGCGAATACGAAGCGCATCCTTTTCCCGGAACGCAAGGTACGCAAGGAACTGGGAGCGGTAGTGCCGGATGTTGAAAATCTGGGATTGGCACTGACCACACGGGAAGGTCTTGCCGGTGCTGCTTACGCCGTGACAGGCGCAAGAGCGTTGCGCACTGCTACGGTGCTGGGTGTCACGGTGCATATGATTGCGGGCATTCTGGGACTGCTGTCGATGCTTGTGCTGACATTGGTGGATGCCGGTTATCTGCTCACGCCGGGCAACCTGCTGCTGTTTGAGCTGATTTGGATGATTCCGGGTCTTTTGATCACGGAATGGACAAGATCCATCTGATTTTGGCTGTGTTGCTGGCGGAACACAAACATTTTTGTGTGTTTTGCACAGAAGAACAATCGTCTATATGCCATTTTAACGAATTTTACATTTTGACGAAAAAATACATTGAAATGTGATTGCTTTTCATGTATAATGTACCCTAGTGGTGTTTAACGCCTATTGAAGGAGAGGGAGGGAAACCTTCCTGAAAGGAGATTTTACTTTTTATGTACAATGCTAGTTCTATTCGCAATATCTGCCTGCTGGGTCACAGCGGCAGCGGCAAGTCCGCTCTGGCAGAAAGCCTGCTTTACATGACCGGTGCGATCGACCGTATGGGCAAGAACGCAGACGGCAACACTGTTGCTGACTACGATCCCGAAGAGATCCGCCGCAATATTTCCATTTCCACTTCCGTGATCCCCGTTGAGTACAGCAAGTGCAAGATCAACGTTCTGGATACCCCCGGCGCATTCGACTTCTCCGGCGCTGTCGCTGAAGCTCTGCGCGCTGCTGATGCTGCCATTCTGGTCGCTTCCGCGAAGGACGGCATCACTGTCGGTTTTGAAAAGGCATGGAAGTACTGTGAACAGCGCAAGATGCCCCGCTTCATCTACATCTCCAAGCTGGATGAGGACAACTCCGACTTCAACGCAACGCTGAATGCAATGCGTGAAAAGTACGGCACCAAGATCGCTCCCATCGTCGTTCCTCTGTTTGACGGCGGTAAGAAGGTCAGCGGTCTGATTGATGTGCTGCCCCGCAAGGCTTACGGTATTCAGAATTTCAAGAGAACGGATATTGCTCTGCCTGCAGAAAAGGAAGCTGTCGTTGACGAGTTCACCGAGGCTCTGAAGGAAGCTGTTGCTGAGACCGATGAGGCTCTGATGGACAAGTTCTTCGACGGTGAAGACTTCACCTATGAAGAGATGGTCACCGGCCTGAAGCAGGGCGTTGCTGACCTGAGCGTGGTTCCCGTTGTCTGTGGTTCTGCTACCTCCTGTCTGGGTACGCTGACCCTGCTTGACAATGTCATCAGCCTGATCCCCGCTCCTCAGGTCGCTGAGGGTGGTGCTTTCGTTTGGAAGACCGTTTCCGATCAGTACGGCAAGTACTCCTACATCAAGGTTCTGGGTGGCGAGATCACCTCTGATACCGTTCTGGTCAATGCCCGTACCGGCGAGACCGAAAAGCTGGGCCGTCTGTACACCATGTGCGGCAAGAAGGCTACCGAAGTCAAGGTTCTGACTGCCGGCGACATCGGCGCCATCGGCAAGATGGACAAGGTCAAGACCGGCGACACCCTGTGTGATCCCAAGAAGGTCGAGGCTCTGGAGCCTATCGTTTACGCACCCGCTTGCTACTCTCAGGCAATCGCTCCCAAGGTCAAGGGTCAGGAAGAAAAGATCGCTGCAGGTCTTGGCCGTCTGAACGAAGAAGATCCTTCCTTCAGCTTGGTCAACAATGCTGAGACCCATCAGCTGGTTATCTCCGGCACCGGCGATCAGCAGCTGGACGTTCTGGTCGCAAAGCTGAAGAGCCGCTTTGGCGTTGATGCAGAGCTGAGTCCCGCAAAGGTCGCCTTCCGCGAGAAGATCAAGAAGACCGTTCAGGCCCACGGCCGTCACAAGAAGCAGACCGGCGGCAGCGGTCAGTTCGGTGACGTTTGGGTTCGTTTCGAGCCTCAGGATGAGCAGGACGATCTGATCTTCGATGTCGAAGTCGTCGGCGGCGCAGTTCCCAAGAACTTCAACCCCGCTGTTGAAAAGGGTATTCAGGAAGCGATCCAGAAGGGTCCTCTGGCAGGCTATCCCATGGTCGGTCTGAAGGCTGTTCTGTACGATGGCTCTTACCACCCCGTTGACTCCAACGAAATGGCATTTAAGCTGGCTGCGATCCTTGCCTTCAAGGAAGCAATGCCTAACGCAATGCCCACTCTGCTCGAGCCTGTTGGCGCACTGGCTGTCACCGTTCCCGAGGATTACGTCGGCGACGTTATGGGCGACCTGAGCAAGCGTCGCGGCCGCCCCATGGGCATGAACCCCGACTCTGACGGCAACACCGTTGTTGAGGCAGAAGTTCCCATGGCCGAAATGAGCAGCTACGCCATTGACCTGCGCGCAATGACGCAGGCTCGCGGTTCCTTCACTCTGGAATTTGTCCGTTACGAGGAAGTTCCGAAGGCCAACCAGCAGAAGATCATTGACGATGCCAAGAAGAACGAAGAGTAATTCAAAAATCAATGCCGGCAGCATTTCGCTGCCGGCATTTTCTATACAAAAACCGCCCGGCTGAATTTCAGCCGGGCGATTGGAATTTTATTAGTCTTCGAAGGTCAGGACGTCCTTGTAACGCTCCTTGAAGATGCCGTAGACGGCATCGAGAACGGCCTCGTCGGTGACGGCAATGTAGTTCTCGGTCTCCTCGTCAACAGGCTCGACCTCGAGGATGACGATCTCATTGGCGTCTTCCACAGCGGGCATCAGGCAAAGGTACTCCTTGCCGCCGTACTCGATGCAATCGAGATACTCAAATTCCACATCGGCACCGTTTTCGTCGGTCAGTACCAGAATGTTCTGCTCTTCCTGCAGGATTTCTTCAGCCATTATTATTTCCTCCTTATCTCTGGATGCGGCCGGATGCGTCGCCGCCGGCGAGCTTCTCGACCTCAGCAACAGTGACCATGTTGTAGTCGCCTTCGATGGAATGCTTCAGTGCGGATGCAGCCACTGCAAATTCAACAGCAGCCTGCGTGGACTTACCGTTCAGGATGGAGTAAATCAGACCGCCGCCGAAGCTGTCACCGCCGCCAACGCGGTCGATGATGTGCAGATCGTACTTCTTGGAGAAGCAGTACTCGTCATTTGCCACGTTATAGAGCATTGCGCTCCAGCCGTTGTCAAATGCGGAGTGAGATTCGCGCAGGGTGATGGCAACCATTTCAAAGCCAAACTTGTCAGCCAGCTGCTTGGCAACGGACTTGTAGCCTTCATGATTCAGCTCACCTGCGTAGATGTCGGTTGCTTCAGCCTCGATGCCGAAGACGTCCTTTGCGTCCTCTTCGTTGGAGATGCACACATCCACATACTGGCACAGCTCGGTCATGGCTTCACGAGCCTGTGCGCGGGTCCACAGCTTGCCACGGTAGTTCAGGTCGCAGGAGATCTTCAGACCGTGAGCCTTTGCGGCGATACATGCCTGCTTGCAGATCTCAACCAGATGACCGCCCAGTGCGGGGGTAATGCCGGTGAAGTGGAACCATTCAGCACCTTCAAAGATGGCATCCCAGTCGAAATCCTCGGGAACTGCCTTGGCGATGGCGGAGTTGGCACGGTCATAGATGCAGACAGAGCCGCGCTGGGAAGCACCCTTTTCGTTGAAGTAGATGCCCAGACGGTCGCCGCCGCGGACGATCTTGCCGGTGTCAACGCCGTAACGGCGCAGGCTGTTCAGAGCGGACTGACCGATGGCGTGTGCGGGCAGCTTAGTGACGTAAGCCACGTCCATGCCGTAGTTTGCCAGAGAAACGGCAACATTTGCTTCGCCGCCGCCGAAGGTAAACTCTACATGGTCACACTGGACAAAGCGTTCATAGTTGTAGGGCTGCAGGCGGAGCATCAGCTCGCCGAAGGTGATAATCTTAGCCATTGTTATGCTTCCTTTCTTTGTATCAAATCAACCGAAGGCAGCCTGACGGGCCTCGGCGCAGAGCTTGGTGATCTTGTCGAAATTGCCGGCTGCGATGTCAGCCTTGGGGCAGACCCAGCTGCCGCCGACAGCATGGATAAAGGGTGCGTCGATGTATTCACGGATGTTTGCAGCATTGACACCGCCGGTGGGCAGGAACTTCACGCCGCCAAAGGGCGCGGACAGGTTCTTCATGGCGTTCAGACCGCCGTAGACGTTGGCAGGGAAGAACTTGACGACCTTCAGACCCATGTTGACCGCTGCGGTGATCTCGGTGGGGGTGACGCAGCCGGGAGTGACAGCAATGCCGTTTTCGATGCACCAGCCAACGACCTGAGCGTCGAAGCCGGGGGAGACGATGAACTTTGCACCCATTTCAACAGCCTTCTTGCACTGCTCCAAATTCAGAACGGTGCCGGCACCGACCAGCATGTCGGGGCAGTTGTCGGCGACAGCCTTGATGGCGTCGGGGGCAGCAGCGGTGCGGAAGGTGATCTCCATGACATCAATGCCGCCTGCCAGCATGGCGTTGGCAGTGGGGATCGCATCCTTGGCATCGTCGATCACGACAACGGGGACAACGCCTGCAGCTGCGAGTCTTGCTAATACATCCATAATTCAATTACCTCCTGTGACTTGGAAAAGTCAAATTCAAAGAATTTTCAGGGCATCACAAAATGCCACAATTTGCTATTGTAATTATAGATACTTTTTGTGTTTCTGTCAATCTTAAAAACACCCGAAAGTGCGGCGAAATCCCATGGATAAAAAAGCCTGCCGTAAGCATTGCTTATGGCAGGCTTTTGAATATTATTCCTTGCTGCGGATTTCCTCAGGTACCAGCTCGGCGGGGATGATCTCCAAATAAAAGCTGATACAGATATCCTCAGGACAGCCGTCATCATCCACTGCTGTTGTCCACACATTGATGTTGCAGACCTCACCGGGGAATACATCATGCAATTCACCGCTTTCCCGGTTTTTGAAACGCACACCGATCTCCTCACCGTTTTCATTGAAAATGCTGTCCTCAACGGAAAGGTGCAGACTCCAGAGCTTGCGCAGCGGGATGATCTCTTCCGGCGCGCCGCCGGCATCCACATATCCGTGACCTCCGAAATGCTCAAAGGTTCGATTGCTGATACGAAGATAGAAGCGGGATTGTGCCATGACAGATTCCTCCTGTTGTTTCTGATACCTATATTATAACAAACAGGGCAGGAGCGTGTCAAGTCATCGTACGATCAGTAGCTGGCGACCTCAGCGGATTTCAGCTGCAGCTGAAGCTTGTCCGCAATGAGGGCGATGAACTCCGAATTGGTGGGCTTGCCCTTGGTATTACTGACAGTATAGCCAAAGAACCGCTGCAGGGTATCCAAATCACCGCGATCCCATGCCACTTCGATAGCGTGGCGGATGGCACGCTCCACGCGGCTGGGTGTCGTGCCGTAGGTCTTGGCAACCTGCGGATAGAGTACCTTGGTGATGGCATTGATCACATCCATATCATTGACCGCAATAATGATTGCCTCGCGAAGATATTGGTAGCCCTTGATGTGGGCAGGAACACCGATCTCATGAATGATGCCGGTGACCATGGTCTCAATGCTGTTCTTGTCCGGGCGGCGGATAGGAATGACCCGCTGGTTCTCCCCACCGCGGAATTCTTCCAGACGCTCAACGATGGCAGATACGTCGCAGGGCTTGAGCATCAGATAGCGAGTGCCAAGGGCTGCGGCTGCCGATGCAACGTAATCCGTGACAAAGCCGGAGGTTGCCAATGTAACAGGCTTTTTATCCATACCTGCAATGGATTTCAGAACACCGATGCCATCCTTCTTGGAAAGCATCAGATCCAATACCAGAACATCAGGGCGTTTTTCCTGAATCATACGAACGGCTTGTTCTCCGTCGGAAGCCGTTCCGATGACGTGAAAGCCGTCTGCGTGCCCCAGCGCAGCGACGAGTGACGAGCAAAAGTCCTCTGCGCCGTCAGCGATCAAAACTGTTGTGCGGTTATCCATAATTACCTCTCCTGTCAGATTGAATTTTGTTCCCCTGAAAATTCACGACAGTGCGTGAGCCGTGCGACAAGTATAATTTAGCATAATGCATCGCTTTTTGCAAGGAGAAATCAAAACAATCGTTCGACAATAAGCGACGAATTTCGACAATCGGAAGGAAAAAAGCATTTTTTCCATGAGAAATGCTGTCATTGCCTGCACAAGCGCATAAATCGGAAATGACTTGACGCGCACCATGAAAATGGTGTAGAATAAGGACAACTGTTTATATAGGAGGAACATATTATGAATGAAGTATGGAATCTTGATCCGATTTACAAGGGCTTTGATGATCCGGCATTTGAAGCGGACATTTCGCTGAGCAAAGAAAAGCTGCAGGAATTTTCCGCTTTTACAGCAGAGCTTGCCAACTGCGACGCGCTGACAGGTCTTCGTAAGGGGATCGCGCTTCTGGAGCAGATCGAGGAGCTTGTTAATAAGCTGGGTCTTTTCGCGTCACTGCGGCAGTCTGCCAACAGCCGGGATGCGGAAGCCGCTTCCCAGATGGGTCGCCTGATGGCGCTTTACAGCGCGATGGCAGCGCCGAATGCTGCCTTCCGTGAGTGGGTTTCCAAGCTGCCGAACCTGATGGAGCTGGTGGAGTCTGATGCGGAGCTGAAGGAATACAGCTTCATGTTCGGTAAGATCGCTGACTCCAGCCGTTATCAGCTGCCCGGCCGCGGTGAGGAGATCATGGCGCGGATGCGCCTTTCCGGCGGCAGCGCATGGAGTGATCTGCAGGGCTACCTGACCAGCACCGTTCCCGTTGAATACAACGGCACCACGACCAATCTGTCCACCATTCGCAATCTTGCGTATGATGCAGATCCTGCCGTCCGTAAGGCCGCTTACGAGGCGGAGCTTGCCTGCTATGAGCGCATCAAGGATTCGGTGGCATTTGCGCTGAACTCCATCAAGCTGGAGACCATTTCCGACTGCCAGCTGCGCGGCTATGACTCTCCGCTTGCAAGAACCCTGAAGCATTCCGATATGAAGCGCGAAACGCTGGATGCGATGCTGGCGGCGATGGATGAATACTGCCCCAAGTTCTGGCAGTACCTGAAGGCAAAGGCAAAGGCTCTGGGTCACGAAAACGGTCTTCCGTGGTACGATCTGTTCGCGCCCATGGGCAAGGCATCCTCCAAGTTTACAACGGAAGAGGCAAAGGCATATTTGGTTAAGCAGTTCTCCACCTTCGATCAGGAGTTGACCGATATGGTGGCGGAGGCATTTGACAATGCGTGGATCGATTTCTATCCCCGTGACGGCAAGGCAGGCGGCGCGTTCTGTGCCGGCGCGGAGTGCCTTGGCGAGAGCCGCATTCTGACCAACTACGACGGTCAGCTGGGCGACGTGGTCACGCTGGCGCATGAGCTGGGTCATGCTTTCCACAATCTGTGCATCAAGGGTCACAAGCCCCTGAATAAGGATTATTCCATGCCCGTTGCGGAAACCGCGTCCACCTTTAACGAGTGCATCGTTATGGCGGCTGCCATCAAGAGTGCCGCGTCCGATGATGAGCGCCTTGCCCTGATCGAATCCCAGCTGCAGGATGCGACGCAGATCATCTGCGATATCTACTCCCGCTTCCGTTTCGAGGCGATGGTCTTCGAAAACCGGGAGGAGAAGTTCATGAATGCGGACATGCTGTGTCAGTTCATGACCGAGGCGCAGAAGCAGTCCTACGGCGACGGTCTGGATCACAGCTGCATGCATCCTTACATGTGGGTGTGCAAGGGTCACTACTACGGACCGACCTTCTACAACTTCCCCTATGCCTTCGGCGGTCTGTTCGCCCGCGGTCTGTACGCACAGTATCTTGCCGAGGGTGAGAGCTTCGTTCCAAAGTACAAGAAGCTGCTGTATACAACCTCCGTTGCGACTGTCGAGGATACCGCTAAGGTTGCAGACATCGACCTGACGGATAAGAACTTCTGGCGCGCAGCACTGCAGACGATCGCGGATGAGATCGATCTGTTCTGCCAGCTGGTTGAGAAATAAAGGTGACGTTATGAAAAAGCAAACCAAAAACCTGATGGCATTTCTGGATGCCTCGGTGAGTGTCTACCATGCTGCGGATTACATTGCAAAGCAGCTGCAAAAGGCAGGCTATCAGCGGCTGTCGGAGGGGGAAAAGTGGACACTTTCTCCCGGCGGTAAGTATTACCTGATCCGCGGCGGCACGGCGGTGCTGGCATTCCGTGTGCCGGCGGGGGAGACCAAGGGCTTCCTGATGTCCGCAAGCCACTCTGACCGCCCCACCTTTAAGGTCAAGGAAAATGCGGAGCTACGGGGAAAATACACCCGCCTTTCCACAGAAAAATACGGCGGTATGCTCATTGCGCCGTGGTTGGATCGCCCGCTGTCCATCGCGGGTCGTGTGATGGTGGAAACAGAAAACGGCATCGAAAGCCGACTTGTAAATATCGACCGCGATCTGCTGATGATACCCAATGTTGCCATCCACATGAACCGGCAGGCGAATGACGGCTATAAATGGAATCCCGCGGTGGATACACTGCCGCTTTTGGGCGGTGCGGACGCAGCAGGCAAGCTGAATGCCTTGCTGGAAGAAACGGCAGGGGGGAAGATCCTCGGTCATGATCTTTATCTGTATGTGCGGGAGAAGGCGACTGTCTGGGGCATTGATGAGGAGTATATTTCCTCTGCAGCACTGGATGATCTGGAATGCGCTTGGAGTTGTACCCAAGGCTTCCTGAATGCCAAAGAGAGCGGCAGTATCCCGGTGCTGTGCATCTTTGACAGCGAGGAAGTGGGTTCTTCCTCTGTTCAGGGCGCGGCGTCCAAGCTGCTGGAAGCGACCATCACAAGAATTTGTCAGGCATTGGCACTGGATGAACAGGTGATGCTTGCCAATTCCTTCATGATCTCTGCGGACAATGCCCATGCCATTCACCCCAATCATCCCGAATATGCCGATGCCAACAACGCGCCGGTGGTCAATGGCGGTGTCGTGCTGAAGTTTAATGCCAACCTGCGATATAGTACTGACGGCGTGTCTGCGGCGATCTTCCGTTCGGTCTGCGCAAAGGCAGATGCAAAGGTACAGACCTACTGCAACCGCGCCGACATTCCCGGCGGCTCGACCCTCGGAAATATCTCCCTTTCTCATGTTTCCATTCCCACGGCGGATATTGGTTTGCCGCAGCTGGCGATGCATTCCTGCTATGAAACCGCAGGCGTGCAGGATGCGATGGATCTGGAAAAGATCATGGCGACCTATTATGGCGGTACCCTCACTGTGGACGGAGAGAATTATTATTTCGCTTAAAAACGATGTGCCTGCTGCAGTTTGCGGCAGGCACGTTTCGTAAATTTGGTAAACAAGACTTGACAAATGGGGAATATGTGCTATAATCTTAGCTGTTCACACGGAGGCTTAGCTCAGCTGGTTAGAGCGCATGCTTCACACGCATGAGGTCACAGGTTCGAGTCCCGTAGTCTCCACCAAAAAGACACCACCCAATGGGTGGTGTCTTTTTTGGTGGAGAAATAAGGAAGGGACTCGAACCGATTTAGATGCAATATGCCGGTGGCATATTGCTGCCACCAGTTCAAAAACTGGTGGCTACTTTAATTTTTGCCGCATGGGGCAAAAATGCAAATCGAGTCCCGTAGTCTCCAGCGCCGCAAGGCGCAAAAGGAGACGGAGAGCAAAGGGAAGTGCAAATCGAGTCCCGTAGTCTCCAGCGCCGCAAGGCGCAAAAGGAGATGGAGAGTAAAGGGAAGTGCAAATCGAGTCCCGTAGTCTCCAGCGCCGCAAGGCGCAAAAGGAGACGGAGAGCAAAGGGAAGTGCAAATCGAGTCCCGTAGTCTCCAGCGCAAATGACACCACCCATCGGATGGTGTCATTTGTTACAGCATCACTTCCACAAAATCCTTTATGGTCATAGAGTCCTCTGTCACGTCACAATCCACAGCCAAAATGCTTACGCCGGCAGCGGCGGCGTCACGGAGGGCTTTGCCGAAATCGGGATCGGTGGCATCGTTGGGGTGAAGATAGGCTACATCCGTCATTTGGATGACAAACAGAACATACGCGCCGTAGCCTTCCTTGACGGCTTCCGCCAATCCCCGCAGGTGCTTGACACCCCGAAGGGTAGGGGCATCCGGGAAGGCGCAGATGCCGTCCTTTTCAAGGGTGACACCCTTGACCTCCAGAAAGCACTGCCGTCCGTCGATAGTGAAAGAAAAATCAAAGCGGGAATCCTTGTGAAATACCTCTGACCGCAGATCGGTGATCGTACCCAGTCCGCCGCCTCGCAGCCATTCGTCAGCAGCTTTGTTAGGGGCTTGGGAGTCCATGTTGATCAGGCGGTCTCCTTTCCAAACTGCGATCAGATCATACCTTGTCTTTCGGTTGGGGTTTGCGGCAATTTCGCAGTACACCCGTGCGCCGGGGGCTAAAAGCTCTTTGCAACGCCCGGTGTTTTTGACATGGCATACGACCTCCTCGCCGCCGATCTCCACATGGGCGATAAAGCGGTTGGGTCGATGCAAAAAACGTCCTTCAACGACAGAAATAGTCAATCACCTCCTGAAAGCTTTTCTTATAAAATAGCAGATATTCTACGCAGAAGCAAGAAAAAAGACCGAAAACGAGGCTATCAAAAAAGATAAAATAATACAATTGTCAATTACAAGGACATGCACTACAATAGAAGTGGTGAAATCACCAATGATTTGATCGTGAAAGGAATGATTTTATGGCAACTTTACGTGATAAGATCTGGCTTTGGGGACAAATTCCCGGTGGACATCATAGCCCCGATTACTACAAGCTTTCACTGATTCCAAAGGAAAACAAAATGACTCCCACAGAGGGCTTGGAGTTTTTTGGGATCGACAAGCTTTGCCGTGTCAAATTGGGCAAGGAGCCAGGCTATTCCTTTTTTGATGATCCGTGGCTGGGCGAGCCTGCCAAGCAGATCTGTCTGTCCCTGATCGGTGCGGGCAGCGCTGTTCCGAAGGACGATATGGATGCGATTTTGACCCTTGCCAAGGATGATCCTCGCATCGTCAGCGCGGTCATGGATGATTTTTACGGTTCTGAGCGCATGGAGGTATTTACACCTGAGGTTCTGCGCGGTTACCGGGAACGACTGCATACTGCTCTTGACCGTCCGCTGGAACTGTGGTCTGTTATTTACGAGCATGATCTTGACAAGCCCATGCAGTCCCGTGCCGTGGAATTCGATCTGACAACTTTCTGGACATGGTACGGCAACTCTTATCCCCAGCGTGATGAGCACATCAAACAGCTGCGTGAGAAGTTTATTGGCGACGGTCGCCTGATGCTGGGCGTTTATCTGTACGATTACGGCAACAGGTGTCAGCTTTCTGATGATATGATGCGCCTGCAGCTGGATTACGTCGGGGAGAAGTTGGCTTCCGGCGAAATCGAGGGTGCAATCCTTTGCTCCAACTGCGTTGCTGACATCGGGCTGGCTTCTGTGCCGATCACGCTGGATTGGTTAGATCAGCTGGAAAAGATGAAATGTTGATTTTCGTCAAAATCACTAAAAACGGATACCAAAAACTGTTAGAACCTACCATTGAAGCAGCTTGACAGATGTGATATAATTTCCATATCTAGGTGAACTATGCCTACTCCACAAAATAGTCATCGTTCACCCAAAAAGGAGGAAAACAACCGCAGGCTCGCGGTGCGGCAGTGTGGAGACCTGTCGCAATACAGATGTCACATTTTACGGGCATCTGTGAGAGCATGTACGAGGAGTCGTCATGCTTAGAGTCAGTACATTATGGCAAACGTATCTCTGAGAAACATCAAGAAGGTCTATCCCTTCAACGGCGACGATGCCAAGAAGGCAAAGAAGGCCAAGAAGGGCGAGGAGCAGGAAGAGAAGAAGGTCAACCTGCAGATCACTGACAAGGGCGTTGTCGCTGTTCAGGAATTCAACCTCGAGATCGCTGACAAGGAATTTATCGTTCTTGTCGGTCCTTCCGGCTGTGGCAAGACCACCACTCTGCGTATGATCGCAGGTCTGGAAGAGATCACCGAAGGTGAGCTGTACATCGGCGACCGTCTGGTCAACGAGGTCGCACCTAAGGATCGCGATATCGCAATGGTCTTCCAGAACTATGCTCTGTATCCCCACATGACTGTTTATGATAACATGGCGTTCGGTCTGAAGCTGCGCCACACTCCCAAGCCCGAGATCGACAAGGCTGTCAAGCAGGCTGCTGAGATTCTGGACATCACCCAGTACCTGGGCCGTAAGCCCAAGGCTCTGTCCGGCGGTCAGCGTCAGCGTGTTGCAATCGGTCGTGCGATCGTCCGTAACCCCAAGGTCATGCTGATGGACGAGCCTCTGTCCAACCTGGACGCCAAGCTGCGTAACCAGATGCGTGCTGAGATCATCAAGCTGCGCAGCCGCATCGATACCACCTTCATCTACGTTACCCACGACCAGACCGAGGCTATGACTCTGGGCGATCGTATCGTCATCATGAAGGATGGCTTCATCCAGCAGATCGGCACTCCTCAGGAAGTGTTCAACCACCCCTACAACCTGTTCGTCGCAGGCTTCATCGGCTCTCCCCAGATGAACTTCTTCGATGCAGAGCTGATCAAGCAGAACGGCAAGTATGCTGTCAAGCTGGCTGATCTGGTCGTCGAGCTGGCTGATGAAAAGCAGGCTGCACTGGAAGCCAACAACGTTGCTGAGCAGAGCATCACTCTGGGCGTCCGTCCTGAGCACATCTCTCTGGACGACAACGGCGTTGCAGCAGAAGTTGACGTCGCTGAAATGATGGGTTCTTCCGTCCACCTGCACGTCACCTCCATGGGTCGCGATGTTGTCATGGTCGTTTCCACCATGAACATGACCGGCGCAGAGGTTTCCGCTCTGACCACCGGTGCCAACATCAAGTATGCCTTCGGTGGCAATATCTGCCATGTCTTCAGCAAGGAGACCGGCGTCAATCTGGAAGCTTAATCCAATATCCCCACGGGCCTGCCATCCGGCAGGTCCGTTTTTTATTTTTCCTTTTGGAAATACTGACTTTAAGGCTGCTTTTACTTGACAAAACGGCCGAAAAGTATTATTCTCATAGGGTATGGATTTTTGAAAATGGGGCAGCGATCGCCACCTTTTCAATGACCCGTGTTTTTTATTTTGGAAGGAGTTCAGGCGATGCGTGAAAGCGGTGTTCTAATGCACATCACATCACTGCCCGGCAGCTACGGCGTGGGTACGATGGGAAAGCAGGCCTTTGCGTTTGTTGATTTTCTCCATGCTGCCGGACAACGTTACTGGCAGATTCTTCCGCTGACACCTACCGGATATGGTGATTCTCCTTATCAGTCCTGCTCTGCCTATGCAGGCAACCACTACCTGATCGATCTGGATACATTGGTGGAGGATGACTTGCTTACCTATGACGAGCTTAATAGCGTCGACTGGGGATGGCGAGCCGATAAGGTGGATTTCGGCATTCAGTACCGAAATCGACTGCGTGTGCTGCGCCTTGCATATGCGCGATTTGAAGAAAACCCTGAATTTGAGCAGTTCATCGCACAAAATGACCACTGGCTGTCTGATTTTTCGCTTTACATGGCACTCAAAGACCGTTTTAACGGTCAGCCGTGGTACGAGTGGGAGGAAGGGCTGAAATTCCGTCACCCTGATGCGATGAAGAAAGCGGCGGCGGAGCTTTACAGCGAGAGAAGATTCTACTGCTTTGTGCAGTATCTGTTTTTCAAACAGTGGACGAAGCTGCGGGCATACGCCCATGAGAACGGCGTGAAGATCATCGGTGACGTTCCGATCTACGTTCCTTACGATTCTGTGGAAGTGTGGAGCGCGCCTCACTGGTTCCAGCTGGATTCGGATATGAAGCCTACTGCTGTGGCAGGCTGCCCGCCGGATGCATTTTCAGAAGACGGTCAGCTTTGGGGCAATCCGCTTTATCGTTGGGATGATATGAAGAAGGACGGCTACAGCTGGTGGCTGAACAGATTGGCAGCGGCAGGGAAGTGGTATGATGTGATCCGGCTGGATCACTTCCGCGGCTTTGAAGCCTACTGGTCTGTTCCCTACGGCGATACCACCGCCAAAAACGGAAAGTGGATCAAAGGCCCTGATATGGACTTTATCGATACGGTGAAGCGTACGCTGCCGCAGCTGAAGATGATCGCTGAGGATTTGGGCTTCCTGACACAGGAAGTGCTGGATCTGCGTGATGGCAGCGGCTTTCCGGGCATGAAGGTACTCGGCTTTGCCTTCGACTCCCGGGAGCCTTCGGAGTATCTTCCCCATACGTATCCTGTTAATTCTGTGTGCTACACCGGCACCCATGACAATATGACCACCCGTCAGTGGTTCGAAACGGCATCTGCCGATGCCGTCGCCTATGCCAAGGAATACATGGCACTCAATGAGCGCGAAGGACTCATCTGGGGCGTGATCCGCACCGCAATGTCCAGCGTTTCGGAGCTTTGCATCATCCCGATGCAGGATCTTTTGAATCTGGGTGCTGAAGCGCGTATGAATTTCCCCGGCACCATGAGCGATGCCAACTGGACGTGGCGCGCATACAATGGCTATACAGACCAAGATCTGACGAAAAAACTATTCCACCTGACCGCCCTGTACGGCCGTCTTGGTGAGCAATATCCCTGAAAGAAATGGAGAGCAAGCAATGAACGAAACCTGTCTGAACATCTTGAAGTGGACGGAAGCACAGCTGAAATATACCCACGACGTTTCTCTTACGGAAGCGACCCCTCAGGAGCTGCATGAAGCACTGGCGCAGGTGGTGATGATGACCATCTCGGAGAACTGGAATCATTCCAAGCGCACCCGTATGCCCCAGCGTAAGGCTTATTATTTCTCTGCAGAATACCTGATCGGTCGTCTTGTTTACAGCAATCTTTACAATCTGGGCATTCTGGATGAGATGAAGAAGCTCTTTGCGGAGCGCGGCGTGGATCTGTCCTGTTTGGAGGAGATCGAGGATGCGGCACTTGGTAACGGCGGTCTTGGCCGTTTGGCAGCCTGCTTCCTTGACAGCGCAGCCAGCTGCAATATCCCGCTGTCCGGCTACGGACTGCGTTACCGCTTCGGACTTTTTAAGCAGAGCTTTGATGGAAACGGCTCCCAGTGCGAGGCTGCGGACGACTGGACAAAGTTCGGTGATCCGTGGGCATACCGCCGCTATAACCACACGGTTAAGGTCAAATTTGCAGACCACACGGTGCTGGCTGTGCCCTATGACGTTCCCGTCATCGGCTACGGCACAAAAAACATCAATACCCTGCGTCTGTGGCAGTGTGAGGCAGAGGAGGAGCTTGACTTCAACGCCTTCAACGATCAGGACTATCTGCGCGCTTTGGCACAGAAGAACAAGGCGGAGGACATCACCCGCGTTCTGTATCCCAACGATTCCACTTGGGAAGGCAAGCGCCTGCGTATCAAGCAGCAGTATTTCCTCTGCTCTGCATCCCTGCAGGATCTGATGCGCGTTTATAAGCTCACCCACGGCGAGGACTACAGCCGCTTTGCGGATTTCTTTGCAGTGCAGCTCAATGACACCCACCCGGCAATGTCGATTCCCGAGCTGATCCGCCTGCTGATGGCAGAGGGCATGGCTTTTGACAAGGCATTTGATATCGCACAGAAGACCTTCTCCTACACCAACCACACCGTTATGGGTGAGGCACTGGAGAAGTGGAATCTGGATCTGCTGCGCAGTGTGGTGCCGGAGATCGTGGACATTATCCTGCGGATCGATCAGAAGCTGAAGGAGGAGCATCCCCAGCTGTTCATCGTCCGTGACAACACGGCGCATATGGCAAATCTGAGCGTTTACGTGGGCAGCTATGTCAACGGCGTTGCGGAGATCCACAGCCAGATCCTCAAGGACGATCTGTTCCGTGACTGGTATGCGGTCTTCCCGGAACGCTTCCAGAACAAGACCAACGGTGTAACACCCCGTCGCTGGATGGGTCTGTGCAACCCGGAGCTGACGGAGCTGATCCGCAGCTATATCGGCGGCGATTTCCTCGGCGATCTGGATCGTCTGGCAGAGCTGAAGCCCCTGATCGACGATGAGATGGTCAGCCGCTTCAATGCCATCAAGCGTCAGAAGAAGGAACAGCTGTGCAAGGTCATCGCAAAGCGCGAGGGCGTGCAGCTTAACCCCGACTTTATCTTTGACGTGCAGGTCAAGCGTCTGCACGAGTATAAGCGACAGCTGATGAACGCACTGTCCGTTGTGGATATCTACTTCCGCCTGAAGAACGGCGAGCTGCCGGACTTCCAGCCCACCGCCTTTATTTTCGGCGCGAAATCCGCGCCCGGCTATGCCCGTGCCAAGGCGATCATCCGCTATATTAACCGCATCGCGAAGCTCATTAACAACGATCCCGATGTCAGCGACAAGCTGAAGGTCGTATTTGTGCAGAACTATAACTGCTCCTATGCCGAGCATATCATCCCTGCCGCGGACGTTTCCGAGCAGATCTCTCCCGCCGGCACGGAAGCCTCCGGCACCGGCAACATGAAGCTGATGCTGAACGGTGCTGTGACCCTCGGTACGCTGGACGGCGCAAACGTTGAGATCGCCAAGGAAGCCGGTATCGAAAACGAGTATATCTTCGGCGCGACGGTGCAGGAGATCAACAGCGGTAAGGATGCTTACAGCCCCCGGGCGATCTACGATCACCATCCCAATGTCCGCCGCGCACTGGATACGCTGATCGATGGCACAGTTCCCACGGATTGCGATCAGCAGGAGCTGTACCACGCGATTTTGGACGGCACGAACTGGCACAGAGCAGACCACTACTATCTGCTGTGGGACTACCTGACCTATATCGATGCAAAGCTGCGCGTCAACCGGGACTATGCTGACCGCATGGCATTTGGTCGCAAGTGTCTGTGGAACATCGCCAGCGGCGCGAAATTCTCGTCCGACCGCACCATCCGCCAGTATGCGGAAGAGATCTGGCACATCGAACCGACCAAGTATTGATCTGTTTCCTGAATAAATAGAGGAGGAGCATCATGGGTCCACAGCTTTATGGTGTTGAGCATATACTTTATATCGTCATCAGTGCGGTGGTAGCTGCCGCTGCGCTGCTGCTTGCGAAGAAGTTTGCAAAGACAGAAGAGGCAAAGCAGGTTTTCCTGAAGTGCATTGCAGCTTTGCAGCTGGTATCGGTTATGGCAAACCGCTTGACACAGGTGTTTGTTGATGGTCAGGTGCTTTGGTATTATCTGATCCCGGACAGCATTTGCGGTATGACGAGTGTCGTTTTCTCGTTGAGCATTCTACTGGGTAAAAAGGATAATGGTGTTACCCATGCCATGTGGCTGATCGGTCTGTTTGGCGGTCTGTCTACAGTTGCCTACGCCACGTTCCTTCATTACAATCCCACATTCTTCTGCCTGCCCACCATGTCCGGCTTGCTCCATCACAGCTTCAGTGCCATGCTGGCGGTGTCGCTGTTCTGGCTGAAGCAGATCAACGTTACCTACAAGAAGTGGTACTGGTCTGCCATCGGTTTCATGTTCTATGTGACCGTAGGTGCGTTCCTGATGAACACCTTCGACATGAGCGATGCGATGCATATCGCAGAGCCGATCTTGTCAGACACACCCTTTACGATCTGGGTAATGGCACCGATCTATGCCGCGGTTTACGCGCTGATCCTGCTCGGCTTCGAGCTGGCAAGAAAACGGAAAAAGCAATAAAATAAAGAGAGAACAAAACCGAGGTTTTGTTCTCTCTTTTGTTATGTGTTGATCAGGCTTTTTCAAGAGCCAGTGTTCTGGTGGTCTGGTCGCAGACATCGCTGGGACCCCAGTACTGGATGGCACCGGGATAGACGTAGCAGGTCTCGTTTGCCCACAGCTCTCTGTTTGCTGCGAAGAAGGTGAAGGGCTTGCCGTCCAGCTCCACAAGAGCCTTGCGGATGACGGGCTTGTCGTGACCGTGGCGGCGCTCGATGTTCATCATCTTGGTGATGGGCATACCGCCGGCGACCCACTCTTCAGCGGGCTTAGAGAGATTGGAAACCTTGGACAGATAGCCGTTGAAGCCGTACTGGATCAGCATAAAGGCGTTGTAGCCGAGGCTGTAGCAGTAGTCAGCATCGAAGTTAGAGGGGAATGCACAGCGGCCTTCGTAGCCAAGGAAGTGGTGCAGGGGAGAGAACTTGCCCTTGTAGGTGCCGGCTGCCTTGCGGGCTGCCAGATTCTCCTTGACCATGGCGGAGAACAGCTTCTCGGACTCGATCAGGCTGACCTGTACGTTGCCGTGGGGATCGCGCTCCAGGAACAGCTGCTGCTGGATCGCATCGGGCAGGATCTCAAAAACAGCCATGGAAGCGGGGGTCAGACCTGCCTTGATGAAGGCGTACTTGTCGCTCCAGCTGGGCAGCTCGTTGAACTTATCAGCCTTTTCGCCTGCCAGCAGCTCGTTGATCTCGGCGATCAGCACGGAGAACTCGGGAACGAACTCCACGATACCCTCGGGGATGATGGCAACACCGAAGTTCCAGCCCTTGGCAGCGCGGTTGGCAACAGAGTCAGCGATGTAGTCGGTGATCTGTGCCAAAGACATCTTCTTGGCTGCTACTTCCTCGCCGATCAGGCAGATGTTGGGCTGCGTCTGCAGAGCGGTCTCCAGGGCCACGTGAGAAGCGGAGCGACCCATGACCTTGACAAAGTGCCAGTACTTCTTGGCGGAGTTGGCATCGCGGCAGATGTTGCCCACGATCTCAGCATAGGTCTTGGTAGCGGTGTCGAAGCCGAAGGAACACTCAATGTCCTCGTTCTTCAGGTCGCCGTCGATGGTCTTGGGGCAGCCGATGACCTGCACGCCTGCATTGTGGGCGGCAAAGTATTCAGCCAGAACAGCTGCGTTGGTGTTGGAGTCGTCGCCGCCGATGATGACCAGAGCGGTGATGCCGTGCTTTTTGCAGTTTTCTGCAACGATGGCAAACTGCTCTTCAGTCTCCAGCTTGGTACGGCCGGATCCGATGATGTCGAAGCCGCCGGTGTTGCGGTAAGCGTTGATGTAAGCGTCGTCAAAGATGATGTAGTCGTCCTCGATCAGACCGCTGGGGCCGCCCTTGAAGCCGTAGAGGACGTTGTCGCTGTCGGTTGCCTTCAGGGCATCGTACAGACCGCAGATGACGTTGTGACCGCCGGGTGCCTGACCGCCGGAGAGAATAACACCGACAACCTGTTTTTTGGTTTCAGAGGTGTTTGCGCCCTTCTGGAAGGTGATTTCGTTCTTGCCGTAGGTGTTGGGGAACAGAGCCTTGATCTTCTCCTGATCGGCAACACTTTCGGTTGCGCTGCCGTCTTTAACGCAGATCTCGGAAATACCGTTTCTGAGCATGCCGGGCAGCTTGGGCTGGTACTGGTATCTTGCCAGCTGAAGAGGGGATAATTTCATGTTGATAACTCCTTGCTTTGGTCTTTTAATGAATTCTACGGGACATTATACTCCATTTTCCCCAAAAGGTAAATAGCAAAATGCACAATTTTCTCAAATTTCCAAGGGGAATGGGATAAAAATTTATGTTCAATAACATGGGAAGTTTTGAAGATTTTTATTGAAAAAGTGAAATAATGTGTTATAATAGAATGCGAAAATCACAGGGCAACCTGTATAAGTAAGAAAGGATTGATTCCAATGGCTCTTGTAACCACTACTGAAATGTTCAAGAAGGCTTACGACGGCGGTTATGCAGTCGGTGCTTTCAACGTCAACAACATGGAGATCGTTCAGGGTATCACCGAGGCCTGCCGCGAGGAGAATGCTCCCGTTATTCTGCAGGTTTCCAAGGGCGCCCGTCAGTATGCCAACCCCACTTACCTTGTGAAGCTGGTTGAGGCTGCTGTGATCGAATGCCCCAACATTCCCATCGCTCTGCATCTGGACCACGGCGACAGCTTCGAGACCTGCAAGTCCTGCATCGACGGCGGCTTCACCTCCGTCATGATCGACGCTTCTTCCAAGTCCTTCGAGGAGAACATCGCCATCACCAAGCAGGTTGTTGAGTATGCTCACGATCACGGTGTTGTTGTTGAAGCCGAGCTGGGCAGTCTGGCAGGCATCGAAGACGAAGTTAACGTCGCTGCTGAAGCTGCTTCCTACACCCGTCCCGAGGAAGTCGAGGAGTTCGTGACCCGCACCGGTTGTGACAGCCTCGCAATCGCCATCGGCACCTCCCACGGCGCATACAAGTTCACCCCCGAACAGTGCACTGTCAACGAGCAGGGTATTCTGGTTCCTCCCGCACTGCGTTTCGACGTTCTCGAGGAAGTCACCAAGCGTCTGCCCGGTTTCCCCATCGTTCTGCACGGCTCTTCCTCCGTTCCTCAGGAGTATGTCGCTATGGTCAACGCCAACGGCGGCAAGATGCCCAATGCGATCGGTGTTCCCGAAGAGCAGCTGCGTAAGGCAGCAGCCCTTTCTGTCTGCAAGATCAACATCGACTCTGACCTGCGTCTTGCACTGACCGGCACTGTTCGTCAGTACTTCAACCAGCATCCCGATCACTTCGACCCCCGTCAGTACCTGAAGCCCGCACGTGCCAACATCAAGGAGATCGTTCGCCACAAGCTGATCAACGTCCTTGGCTGCGCAGGCAAGGCTTAATTCCTACATTTCAGCAAATCGAACCTGCCGCATTGCGGCAGGTTCTTTTTAGAACAAAAAATCGAAAATAATGAAAAAAGTGCGTGCAATTTTGCCGGATGTGTGATATACTGAAAAAAACACAGAAAGGAGCGGCGTATGTATCAGCCATTAGCAGACCTGCTTCGTCCGCAGACGCTGGATGAGGTCTATGGACAGAGCCATATTCTCGGCGAGGGTGCTATCCTGCGCCGCTTGATCGATTCGGGCAATATTCCCAATATGATCTTCTACGGCCCCAGCGGTACGGGCAAGACGACCGTTGCAAAAATCATCGCCCAGCAGACAAACCGAACGCTGTTTCAGCTGAATGCCACCACAGCATCCACGGCGGACATTAAGGAGATCGTGGCACAGCTGGATACCTTCCTTGCACCCAATGGCATCTTGCTGTATTTGGACGAGATCCAGTCCTTCAATAAAAAGCAGCAGCAATCCCTGCTGGAGTATATCGAAAACGGCAAGATCACCCTGATCGCTTCCACTACAGAGAATCCCTATTTCTATGTTTTCAATGCGATCTTGAGCCGCTCCACCATCTTCGAATTTAAGCAGATCGATGCGCCTGCTGCGCTGCAGGCGATCAAGCGAGCGGTGAAGTTTTTGGAGGAACGCACCGCACTGACTGCTGAGCCGGAGGAGGGGGCACTTGAGTATATTGCTGGCTCCTGCGGCGGCGACATCCGCAAGGCGATGAATGCGGTGGAGGTGCTGTTCTCAGCCGGTCAGCCGGAGAACGGTGTGCTGAAGCTGACGCTGGAGGATGCCAAGGCTGTGAGCCAGAAGAGTGCGCTGCGCGCTGATCGCGACGGTGACAATTTCTATGATCTGCTGTCGGCGCTGCAGAAATCCATCCGTGGCTCTGATCCTGACGCGGCGTGCCACTATCTGGCGCGGCTGCTGGAAGCGGGACAGATGCAGGGAGCATGCCGCAGGCTGATGGTGATTGCCTGCGAGGATGTGGGTCTTGCATACCCGCAGATCATTCCCATCGTCAAGTCCTGCGTGGATGCAGCACTGATGCTGGGTATGCCGGAAGCGCGCATCCCTCTGGGTGATGCGGCGGTGCTGATGGCGACCTCACCGAAGTCCAACAGCGGTCATATCGCCCTTGATGCCGCTCTTGCGGATGTACGCAACGGACTGGGACGTGGCTTCCCGCGGCATTTGCAGAACGTCCATGCGGATACCTACACCATGGAGCGGGAGCAGGGCTACCGCTATCCCCATGACTATCCCGGTCATTGGGTGCAGCAGCAATACTTGCCGGATGACCTCGCCGGAAAGACCTACTACACCTACGGCGACAATAAGCTGGAGCAGGCTGCCAAGCAGTACTGGGATGCGCTGAAAAAGCGCTGACGGGAGGCAGTATGGATATTCGACTGAATGATATTCTCACCATGAAAAAAGAGCATCCCTGCGGCGAAAAACGTTGGCTTGTGCTGCGAACGGGCGCGGATTTCCGTCTGCGCTGTATGGGCTGCGGTCATGAGATCATGACACCCCGGTTCAAGGCAGAGAAAAATATTCGCAGCATTGAAAGAACAGAAAATCCCTCGACAGATTCAAGCGGCAGCCGATAAATTCGGCTGCCGCTTTTTTGCGTGAAGCTGCAATCCCGGACGAAATTGAAAAAGAGCGCACGCGACTTGTCGTGCGGGGTGGACGAGATTGCGACCGACTTTTTTGATCACCGCCGTTATACTGAAATCATCACGCAGGGAGGTGAGGGGATGACGGTATATCTGGATGCGGTGGTGCTGCTGAATTTTCTGGTGGATGGGCTGCTGATGCTGGGAACAAACCGGCTGACGGGATATCCGCCCGGATGGAAGCGGGTGCTGCCTGCGGCGACAGTTGGCGGATTGTATGCAGGGGTGTGTATGCTGCCGCATTTTCACGTGCTTGGCGGTATTTTCTTTCGGATCGTCATTCTTGCATTGATGTCGGTGATTGCCTTTGGATGGAATTGGTCTGCTTTTCGAAGAGGAACGGTGTTTGTGCTTCTGAGCATGGCACTGGGCGGGATCATGCTGGGCTTCGACGGAAGCGGTTTCATCACCCTCCTGCTGGCAGCGGGGACGATTGCTCTGCTATGCCGGTTTGGGCTGAAGAACCCTGTGGGAGCGCAGCAGTATCAGCATGTAGAGCTTCAATGGAAGGGAAGAAGGCTGGAGCTGACAGCACTGATCGATACGGGAAACACACTGCGCGACCCGGTCAGTGGTGCGACGGTGTTGATTGCCGGAATGGACGTGGCGCAGCAGCTGAATATTCCACGGGCGTTTGTGGAGGATCCCATCGCAGGGGTGTGTGCCGGAACACTTTCAGGTGCGCGGCTGATTCCTTACCGCGCGGTGGGGTGTCCCAACGGTATGCTGCTGGCGGTTCGCTGTGAGCAGGTGAAATTGGATGGACGGACAGTCAGCTCCGTTGTGGCGTTTACGCCGGAGCGGCTGGGAAGCAAAAGTACATATCAGGTACTGGCAGGAGGGGTATAAAATGGAAAAACTGTGGGCTTTTTTAATGAAAATCGGGCTTGTTCCCCCGGGACAGGTCTACTACATCGGCGGAAACGACATCCTGCCGCCGCCGCTGCGGGGAACAGAGGAGCAGGAGACGCTGGAAGCCCTTGAGGAAGGGGATCAGGCGGCAAAGCAAAAGCTGATCGAACACAATCTGCGCCTTGTGGTCTACATCGCCCGGCGTTTTGAAAACACGGGCATCAATCTGGAGGATCTCATTTCCATCGGTACGATCGGACTGATCAAATCCATCAACACCTACCGCCGTGACAAGAACATCAAGCTGGCGACCTACGCATCCCGCTGTATTGAAAATGAGATACTGATGTACATCCGCAAAACATCTGCCCAAAAGGCGGAGGTGTCGCTGGATGAGCCGATCAACATGGATTATGACGGAAACGAGCTGCTGCTGTCTGACATTCTCGGGACAGATGAGGATCAGATCTACCGCCCCATGGAGGATGACGTGGATCTTTGCGTGCTGCGGCAGTCCCTTTCTGAGCTGCCGACCCGGGAACGGGAGATCATCTGCATGCGCTATGGGCTGAACGGATATCAGGAAATGACCCAGAAGGAAGTAGCACAGCTGCTGGGGATTTCCCAATCCTACATCTCCCGCCTTGAAAAGCGGATCATGCTGCGGCTGCGAAAGGAATTTCTGCGCCAAACCACCTGCGCCTGAAATAATCCTTGCAAATACAGCCATATTCTGCTATAATCGATACAAATTCATATCGATAACATTTTGTATCGATTAAGGAGGAGCGGGAATGACACGCAAAGAGGTTTCCAAAGCAGTATTGAAGCGCCTGCCGGGTTACTTGGCATATCTGAAAACGATCCAAGACAACGTGCATCCGTACATCTCCGCAACGGCACTTGCCAATGCACTGGGCATGGGCGAGGTGCAGGTGCGCAAGGATCTGGCAATGGTATCTGACGGCGGACGTCCGAAGATCGGTTATCTGCGTGAGAGCCTGATCGATGATATTGAGCAGTTTTTGGGTTATGATAACACCACCGACGCCGTTCTGATCGGTGCCGGCAAGCTGGGTCGTGCGCTTTGCGGCTACAGCGGCTTTGATGACTACGGTCTGAACATTCTGGCGGCATTCGATACAGAACCCGTGGCAGAGTTCACTGAGGAAGGCACGCCTATCTATCATATTGATCAGCTTCAGAGCTTCTGCAAGAGCAACAAGGTACTCATGGGCATTATTACCGTGCCTGCGCAGCATGCACAGGAGGCATGTGACCAGTTGATCCGCTGCGGCATTAAAGCGGTGTGGTCCTTTGCAACCTCTCATCTTGACGTGCCGGATGGTATTCTGGTGCAGTATGAAAATATGGCAACGTCTTTGGCGGTGCTGAGCATGCACCTGCAGGCACAGATCAAGGAGAAAAAGTAAAATTTGTGTCATCCCTTTTGGGGATGACACTGTTTTTGCATGGAGAATGGGATGAAAAAGCAAGAGGAAAAGAACAATCCGATCGTGCGGCTGTTTTTTGTAGTGTATTGTGCATGTATGCTGTATCTGTTGTTTGTACGTGGACGTGCGGTGCAGAGCGAGCTGCCCTATTGGGAGCAGGTGCTGCAGAATTATAATCTGCGCCCCCTTCACACCATCCGCAATTATTGGGATGTTTTGGCACGACCGGAGCATTATCTTGATAAGTGGGGCGCGATGGCGATCTACAGGGAGCAGGCAAAGGCTGCGATCGTCAATCTTGTGGGAAATGTGGTGCTGTTTATCCCGTTGGGCGTATTCCTGCCCATGTGCTTCCCCACGCTCAAAAAGTTTTGGAGCGTGATGCTGACAGCTTTGGGCGCGTTGCTCGCGGTCGAGATCGGGCAGCTGCTGTCGCTGCGTGGCAGCTGCGATGTGGATGATCTGATCCTGAACATGGCGGGTGTTTTGCTCGGCTTTGTATGCTGGAAGCTGGTCGCCGGTCGCAAACGCAAATAGAAACAGAAAGGAGCAGTGCCGATGCTGCCGCAGGATTTTTTATCACGTATGCAATCCCAGTTGGGAGCGGAATACGATGCGTTTCTGAATAGCTTGGAACGTCCCCGGGCGGTGGCGCTGCGCTTTAATCCCATGAAGGGTGCGCTGCCGCAGCTGCCTTTTGTGGGCGAAAACGTTCCGTGGGAGCCGATGGGCTATTATTACGACCCGGATGCACGTCCGGGTTTACATCCTTATCATGAAGCGGGCGTCTATTATCTGCAGGAGGCAAGCGCAATGTCTGCCGTTGCGCTGCTGGATCCTCAGCCGGGAGAACGTATCTGCGATCTGTGCGCCGCACCCGGCGGCAAGACAACACAGATCGCCGGCAGAATGCAGGGAGAAGGCTTCCTTCTTTGCAATGAGATCAACCCCAAGCGTGCCAAGATCCTCAGCCGTAACATCGAGCGGATGGGCGTTGCCAATGCGCTGGTGACCAATGAGCATCCCCAGAGGCTTGCGGATCGTCTGAATGGCTACTTCGACCGAGTGCTGATCGACGCGCCCTGCTCCGGCGAGGGTATGTTCCGCAAGGAAGAGGCTGCGGTGACTGACTGGAGCTTGGAAACGGTGGAGATGTGCGCCCGTCGGCAGGCGGAGATCCTTGACTCCGGCGCACAGCTGGTGCGCCCCGGCGGACGGCTTGTCTATTCCACCTGCACCTTTGCACCGCAGGAAAATGAGGAAGCGATCGACGCTTTTTTACAGCGTCATCCCGATTTTGAAACGGAATCTGTTTCCGCGCCGTGGTTTACGCCGGCGGGACAGGGACAATTTCGCATGTGGCCCCATAAACTATTAGGGGAGGGGCATTTCGGCGCGGTGCTGCGCCGCAAGGGAGAAGCGGAGCTTCCTGAAACGGAAGCATCAGGAGAGAAGCTGCCGAAGCTTTGGCTGGAATTTGCAAAATCGATGGGTATCGACCTGCCTGCGGGCAAAGCACTCACATTCGGAACGAGCCTTTACTGGGCAGCGTCGGATCAGCCCTCCATCAAGGGGCTGAAGGTTATGCGACCCGGATTGGAGCTGGGCGAGGTCAAGAAGGACAGATTCGAGCCTGCCCATGCGCTGGCACTGTGGCTGAGGGGAGCAAAGTGTACCCACGATTGTCCGTCAGATTCCAAGGAAATCGAGGAGTATCTGTCGGGAAATGTGATTCCGGCATCTCAAAAGGGCTGGTGCCTTGTGACCGTGGATGGCTATTCCATCGGCTGGGGAAAGGGTGATGGCACGCAGCTGAAGAACCATTATCCGAAGGGTCTGCGCCGTTATCGGTGAAATGGTACTTTACATAAGATTGTTTTTGTGGTATAATACCTGAGCGAAGTTATTACATCATTTTCTCAAGGAGAGGATCATCCTTGGCTCGATATGAAATTAAAGGTGGCATCCCGCTGCGTGGTAAGGTTACCATCAGTGGCGCCAAAAATGCCGCCGTTGCGATTTTGCCGGCAGCTTTGCTGGTAAACGGCGTGTGCCGTATTGAAAATGTTCCGGATATTTCTGACGTCAGAATCCTGCTTTCCATTCTTGAGGATCTGGGCGTGACGGTGCAATGCCCTGAAAAGGGTGTTGTGGTGCTTGACAGCAGTAATGTCACCCGTACAGAGCCGAATGAGTCCATGGTCAAGCAGCTCCGCGCCAGCTACTACCTGATGGGTGCGCTGCTCAGCCGATTCCAAAAGGCGCATGTTGCGCTGCCGGGCGGCTGTAACTTTGCGGTGCGTCCCATTGATCAGCACATCAAGGGCTTTGTGGCACTGGGCGCGGATGTGGAGGAAACGGAAGAATTTGTTTCTCTGAAGGCAGGCCCGAACGGACTGCGCGGCGGTCGTGTCAGTCTGGATATGGCGAGTGTCGGCGCGACGGTCAATATTATGATCGCGGCAACGTTGCTTCCGGGGCAGACGATCATTGAAAATGCAGCCAAAGAGCCGCATATCGTCGATTTGGCAAACTTCCTGAATACCATGGGCGCGCGCATTTCCGGCGCCGGTACGGATACTGTCAAGATCCACGGTGTGGAGCGTCTGCAGGGCGGTACTTATGTGATCATCCCCGACCAGATCGAGGCAGGCACCTACATGGCTGCAGCAGCTGCCACAGGCGGCGATCTGCTGGTGGAGAATGTCATTCCGAAGCATATGGAATGTATTACCTCGAAGCTTGCTGAAATGGGTGTTGAGATCATCAACTATGATGATGCGATCCGCGTCCGCGGCAACGGACGACTGCGCCATACGACGGTAAAGACACTGCCGTATCCCGGCTTCCCCACGGATATGCAGGCGCAGATCTGCGTGTGTATGTCCATCGCTTCCGGTGTCAGCCGGCTGACGGAAAGTGTCTATGAAACCCGCTTTTTCGGTTACTGTACCGAGCTTGAGAGCATGGGCGCAGACATTCAGATCAGCGGAAAGACTGCGATCGTCACCGGCACAGAGTGCCTCTACGGCGCTACGGTAACTGCCCGGGATCTTCGTGCAGGTGCGGCGCTGATCATCGCAGGCCTTGCAGCTGAGGGTACCACATGGGTCAAGAATGTCCACTATGTGGAGCGCGGCTATGAGCGTCTGATTGAAAAAATGACACAGCTCGGGGCGCAGATCCGCAGAGTTGAAGACTAAAATGAATGAAAGCCCGCTGCCATCGGCAGCGGGCTTATGTTATTGTCAGGTATCAGCCTTCCTCAACAACGATCTCCTTCAAGGTAAGACCGGGATTTTTCTTGCAGGTAAAGTCGATCGCCCAGTAGCTGCTGAACACCAGCAGGGATCTTCCGCGGTAATCCTCCAGAAGCTCGGCATCGCTGCCAAGATTCAGATCAGACAGATCACAGGGAGCGTGATCAATCAGACGGATTTCTTCGTAAGGAAGACTCTCCATACGCAGCTCTACGCCGTATTCGTTCTTCATTCGGTATTGGAAAACCTCCAGCTGCAGGACACCGACAACACCGACGATGACCTCTTCCATGCCGGAATTGGGCACCTTGAAGATCTGAATTGCACCCTCCTGCGCGATCTGTTCCGTACCCTTGACGAACTGCTTGCGCTTCATGGAATCCTTGGCGGAAACGCGGCAGAAGTGTTCCGGGGCGAAGGTGGGCATGCCGGCGAAGCGGAACTTCTTACCGGGCATGGTGATGGTATCTCCAATGGCAAAGATGCCGGAATCGAAAACGCCGATCACGTCACCTGCATAGGCCTCGTCCACGATCTCGCGTTCCGCTGCCATCAGCTGCTGGGGCTGGGAAAGACGCATCTTGCGTCCGCCCTGCACGTGATAGTATTCGCTGTCACGCTGGAACTTGCCGGAGCAGATACGGATGAACGCAAGGCGGTCACGGTGCGCCTTGTTCATGTTCGCCTGAATCTTGAAAACAAAGGCGGAGAAGTCGGGGCTGAAGGTATCAACAGGACCAGCATCAGATACCCGGGGCAGGGGAGGCGGCGTCAGCTTCAGGAAGGCTTCCAGAAATGGCTCGATGCCGAAGTTGGTCAGCGCAGAACCGAAGAAAACGGGAGAAAGCTGACCGCACTGCACAGCATCCCGATCCATTTCACGTCCGGCAGAGAGCAGCTCCACGTCATCGATCAGCTGGCTGTGCTTTGTTTCGCTGTCGAGAAGCTCGGCAACGCGGGGATCGTAAAGATCAACTGCCTCACGCTCTGCGCGGTTTTTGCCGGATTTGCCGGAGAAAAACAGCAGCTGACTCTTTTCACGGTCGTACACGCCCATGAAGTCCTTGCCGCAGCCGATGGGCCAGTTCATGGCGTAGGTCTCAATGCCCAGCTCCCGCTCGACCTCATCCAGCAGCTCAAAAGGATCTCTGGTTTCCCGATCCATTTTGTTGATGAAGGTGAAGATCGGAATGTGACGCATGGCACAGACCTTAAAGAGCTTTCTGGTTTGGGGTTCGACACCCTTCGCGCCGTCAATGACCATGACTGCGGCATCCGCAGCCATCAGGGTGCGGTAGGTGTCCTCGGAAAAGTCTTGGTGACCGGGGGTGTCGAGGATGTTGATGCAGAAGCCGTCATACTGGAACTGCATAACGGAAGAGGTGACAGAAATACCGCGCTGCTTTTCGATCTCCATCCAGTCGGAGGTGGCAGAGCGGGAATTTTTTTTGCCTTTAACAACGCCTGCCTGCGCGATTGCACCGCCGTAGAGCAGGAATTTTTCAGTTAACGTGGTTTTACCGGCGTCGGGGTGAGAGATGATCGCAAAGGTGCGGCGACGGCTGATTTCTTGAACTAAAGTTGACATAACATTTCTCCAGTCATAGCTCTGACGAATTTTTCAATATTTTACCACAAAATCCACCGATTTACAAGTGGAGTCTATGGCTTCAGCGATTCCAGTGTTTTGTAGATTGCCTGCAGCGCTTCCGCGGGATCGTCGATCTCCCAAACAGCATGTTCCATGGGACATGGTCCGTCGTTTCTGCGGTTACGGATCGCAGGAACAAGCGTTCCGTAGGAAACGGGGATGTGATACTTTTCCAAGACGGCAAGTGCCGATCGGCTGATGATGGCAGCATAAAGCGACCGTATCTTCAGCAGGCAGTACAGATATGCAGCAGCCTTGCCAACAACCTTATCAGCGGCATCATAGGTCGTCATATCCATTTTGTTCTCCAGAAGATCAAGCAGCGGTCTGACACCCCGACGGGAATCAGTCAGTACAGTCTGTCCATTGCAGAAAACGCAGGTGCAGCCGGTATTCTCCAAAATGTTGCGCGCTTTTTCAATGCAGCTCATAAGGGTTTCGCTCCTTTGTGAAGTGTAGCAAGCATATCACAGAAATACAGTAAAATCAATATCCGTGTAAGTGTATATTTTCAAAATGTCACGTCTATACTCCATCCAAAGGAGTTGAGCAAATGAAACTAAAAGAGATCATGACACCATCCGTAGTCCGAATCCATCCGGAAGAAACGGTGGATGTTGCAGCACGTATGCTGACACATTATAATATAGGAGCGCTTCCGGTGTGCGACGATCAGGGGAGGCTCGTAGGGATGATCACGGATCGTGATGTGGTGATCCGCTGCGTCGCTTCGGGGCATCTGCCTGAAAAAACGCACGTAAGGGATATTATGACAGGACGTGTTGTTTGCGGATCGCCGGAGATGGATACGGGTGTCGCAGCCCATTTAATGGGACGTGAGCAGGTACGGCGATTGCCTGTTGTGGAGCAGGGGAGATTGTGTGGGATGGTCAGCGTAGGTGATCTGGCGTGTATTGATGAGACCAACTACGACGCTGCAGAGGCACTGGGAGGAATCTGCACAAATTTACTGGAAAAATAAGGCATAAATGCCGAGGAAATACTTGACTTTTTTTCGCCGGGATGGTATTATGTTCAAGCATAACTGCTTGAGAAATGCGGCTGTGCAGCGATACCGCAAAAATTTTCAAAAAGAGCAAAATTAGTGCTTGACAATTTGAAAATGCTGTGCTATCATATGAAAGTTCGCTGCGGCGAGCGACTGTACCTTGTAAATTGAATAATGTGAGACGAACTATAAACACCTTGGACAATTAATGAATGGATTGTTTAAGAAATATTCGTGTACGAATAGAAACAACAGCCAACGAAAATTCTTGAGTAAAATTTGCTAGAACAAATTTATTCAAAAGATTGATTTGAGCTATCCGAGAGGGTAGTTTAGAT
>SVMI01000021.1 GCA_015067495.1 Oscillospiraceae bacterium
CGGACATGCCGGATGCATCGGTGATGATCAGGTTGACGGGCTGACCGGAGCGCTCCAGTTCGCCGGAGACCAGGAAGTAGGTCAGAGCGAAGTCAACAGTCAGAGCGCAGGGGCTGTTCTCATCAGCACCGTTGATGGGGTAGATCTTAGCCTCCACCTTCATGGGCTTCTGAGGATCGGTGTAGATGTTCTGACGCAGGCCGTACAGAGGCAGAGCCTGAGCGTAGGACATGTGGGACATGACGATGATGGAAGCATACTTCTCAACGAACATAGCTGCCAGAGCGGTCTGCAGGCGGTCGTCGCCCTTTGCGAGCTTGGCAACATTGACGATGGAGGGATAACCGAAGGTACGGTCTTCCTGCTTCAGAGCGGTGCGGCGGACATTGACAGCGTTTGCCAGAGTTTCCTTGGCGGTGGCGCCGGTGACGTCCAGAATCAGGTTCTTATTGCCTGCAGCTTCCAGCTTCTTGACGGTGTCGTACAGATCGGAGATGTTGGATGCCCAAACGCCCAGAACGACGCCTGCTTCGGTAGCCAGAGCGTTCATTGCTTCCCAGTTCTCGGGGGTCGCGCCGTCGAGGATGACGTTCTTGCCGCAGACCGCCAGAGCAGCCTTGGCGCACTCCACATCCCAGCACTCCAGAACCAGATCGCGGCCGGTAGCGGCTGCCTTCTTGACCAAATCAGCGTAGACAGCGGGATCGGACTGCTTGTTAGCAACATGGATGAACTCCACGTACATACGCTCGCCGATACGCTCGTAATCGACCTTAGCGACCTCGGCCAGCTTCTCGTCAGCCTTGTCAGCGCAGTCGGTGCAGACGCAAACAGCAAACAGGTTCTTGTTAACGAGGGTCTTCTCGTGGCGGAACAGAACGGTTTCACCGCCCAGCTTGTGCTCGCCGACAGAGATGGTCTTCATCAGAGGAGCAGTAGCACTGTTCAGGCTTGCCAGAGCTTCCTCGGAGAAGTAGGGGCACTTGTCCAAAGACACTGCGCCCTGCGCCACCTTCATGCAGAATGCCATACAGGTGGGGCTGCCGCACTCCTTACAGTTCTTCTTGGGAGACAGCTTAAAAATATCAAGACCTTTCAAAGCCATAACTATGTATCCTCCTTCCGATTAGAGCAGTTCCGTGATGAACTTCTTGATGGTTGCCACAGACGCGGGGTGACGCAGAACAACAGCGTCAGCACCGCCGGTCAGGTCAGCAGCTGCGGTAGCGACTTCCATGGAAATGGCGCGCTCTTCCATGCAGCCCCATGCGGGCTCATCTTCTTCGGATGCGGTGGATTCCTTGACGCCCCAAGTGTCGTTGCAGACAGCAGCGAGAATGGGCATCTGCAGATCGCTGTCGCCCTGTGCCAGCGCAGCCAGACGGATGCGATCAAAGGTGGAAGCAGCATACTCGTAGCCGTAGCCGACAGCTGCAGTACCGATGTCCATGACAACGGAAGCGGGATCGACGTTCAGGCTCTTGAGCATGATGTTCAGCTGCTTTGCCAGGTTGATGTCGTCAGCAGTTTCAGCACCGACCTTCTGACCGTTTGCCAGAGCGACGGCTGCGCCGACGGTCTTGTAGTTTTCGTTCTTTGCGGACATGAACAGAACGTTCTTGCCAGCCAGAGCTTCGGCGATCTTGGTGAACAGCTCGCCGTCCTTCTCCAGATTCTTGCAGCCCATGACAACGATGGGCTTGGTGACGACCTCGGCAACAGCCTTGGCGTCAGCGACGCAATCTTCAACGGAGCGGTCAGCGCCGTTGGGGTCAGCACCGACGAAGTTCAGGCAGATGAAGTCACAGCCATCGATGGTCTGTGCCTTGGCGGCATACTCAGCCATGGTGGTGCAGCCTGCATAGAACTCCTTCAGAGCGGGCCATGCCCAGTCAGCAGCGACGTCAGAGACCTCAACGCCGATCTTGGGTGCGTTTTCGATGGGTGCATCGAAGGTGTAGAACGGCAGCACATTCTGACCGCCGATGACGATTGCATTGTCACCGGTGCCCAGAGTCACGGCATTGATCTTGCCGCTGAAGGGTGCCGTCTTAGGTGCGAAAGACATAATTGGTTCCCCCTTGTTTTATTAAAAATATTTTATAAACATAATCAAGCCTCCCCTTCAGGGGAGCCTTATTACAGTCCGATGGACTGCATGATGCCCTTCAGGGCGACCTTCATGGGATCGCTGTCCGGCAGCTTGGAAGACGGTTCACCGTCGCAATCGCAGCGGTAGACCGCATCGTCGTGGGGCAGGACACCGAAGAGCTTCAGACCGTGCTTTTCGATCTCGGCGCGGACGCCCTCATCGAGAACACCGCCCGGCGCGCGGTTGATGATCAGCCCCATCTGACCGGGGTTGAGATTCATCTCATCGATCATCTCAGCGATGCGTGCCACAGCCTGAACACCGCGGCGGGAACAGTCGGAGATCAGCAGCATGGTGTCCACATGGGGAAGCGTTCCTCGTGCCACATGCTCCAGACCTGCCTCGTTGTCCATCACGATGTAGGAATAATTTTTTGCGTACTTGTCCACCTGCGTTTTGAGGATGCCGTTGACGTAGCAGTAGCAGCCCTTGCCTTGGGTGCGACCCATGACCAGCATATCAAAGTCGTCCTCCTCGATGATGGCGGAGTTGAACTTGAAGTTTGCGTAGTCAGCCTTGGTCATACCGGCAGGGATCGTGCCTTTCAGCTCTGCCTGTGCCATTTCCTCACGGATCGCGCCGAGTGAGGTCTCGACCTCAACGCCCAGCACCTCATTGAGGTTACTGTTGGCATCGGCATCTACGACCAGCACCGGGCCGTCGCCCTTTTTGCACAGGTAGTCGATGAGCATACCGCAGGTGGTGGTTTTGCCGACACCGCCTTTGCCGGCGACGGCAATGGTATGAGGTGTTGCCATAAAAATCCTCCGGACTTTAAAGTAATAAGTAATAGGTAATAGTGATTAAGTATGGTGTCGCTGCGCGACGAATCTAAAACATCGGCGAAGCCGATACCTTACCTCTTACCTTTTCACTATTACTTCTCACTTGGATTTGATCGTTAGATCAAATCCAGCAGACCAGCTTCCTTGGCGATGTAGGCAACATCGTCGAACTTGTTCAGTGCGTACAGATGGATGCCGTTGATGCCGCAGGCGCGGTACTCGTCGATCTGGTTGATGGTGTACTCGATGCCGGCTGCGCGGAAGGAAGCCTTCTTGCCTTCCACATCCGCATCGAAGGGATCGGAAACGAAGGGATCGGGGAAGATCCAGTTCTTGGAGATGATCTCGCACAGAGCGCGGGGCATGACACAGCCGTTGCGGGACAGTGCCATATTGATGGTTGCCTTCTGGTCGAGGATGGGCATGATACCCACGTCAACGGGCATCCAGATACCGGCTGCGCGGATGGCATCCAGCCACCAGCGGAACTGGTCCATATCCCAGCACAGCTGGGTCATGATGTAATCGGCACCGTTGTCCTGCTTTTGCTTCAGGAAAGCGATGTCAGCTTCGATGCTGCGGCACTGGATGTGACCCTCGGGAGAGCCTGCAACAGCGATGGTGAACTTGTCGCCGAACTCCTGACGGACGAACTTGACAAGCTCGGTTGCATAGTGCAGGTCGCCGCCGGTGCCGGTCCAGCCAAAGGGCAGGTCGCCGCGCAGAGCCAGCATATGGTCGATGCCGTGATCCAGATAATTCTGCAGCTGCTCACGGATGCCTTCCTTGGTGTTGCCGATGCAGGTGAAGTGGGTGACGCCGGTGCATTTGCCGTCAGCGACGATCTTGTCGAGAACCTCAAGGTTCTTGCCGACGTTGGTGCCGCCTGCGCCGTAGGTGCAGGAGATGTAGTCAGGATTCAGCGTGTACAGCTGCTCCAGCACACCGCCCTTGCCGCAGAGCTTTTCCATACCGGCGTCGGTCTTGGGAGGGAATACCTCAAAGGAAAATGCACTGCGATCTTCAAAAATGTCCATTACGCTCATACTTATCTCTTTTTCCTCCTATTTGCATGATTTGCAAATATCATTTTTCGCGCGCAGGATGCGCACATATCGATACAAGTATATCGTATCACATATCGCGCACAAATTCAACCTTAATTTTAGATATTTTTGTACCGATCCCGCCGGAAAAATCTGTACAAAAAGACACGGTGCAAATTTTCAGCAACGTGTCTAAAAACCAGCAGCATGTTCGTTATTACTATAAGGTGGAGTAACGTACGCAGTTGACTCCCACTGTCACAATACTGTATAATATAGCTGCAACACATAAGGGTGTTTCACATATCCCTATCAACAAGGGATATGAATGATGAAAAATGCGCGGACAGCATTATTAATGTTCATAGGAGGTATGGTTGATGAAAAAATATATAATAACGATTTCATTTCTGCTTCTGCTCATTTTTACATTAACTTGCTGCACTGCATCCACAGCGGGTGAATTAAAACACCGATTTGAAGGCTTTACATCCGACAGCAACCTGATTGCGGTGTTGGATGATTTCATATTTTATTTTGCTGACCATAAAATAAGCTTGAATGATATTGACACTAGGGGAGAACCAAATAACGGATACCTTTTTGTGGATGGAGCGTTATATTTCTCAACCGCGAAAGAAAATGGCTTCTTTGATTACTCGTTATATGTCTATTCTTGTGATTTATATGGAAACCACCAATGTTTGGTATTTGAAAAGCATGGATTCAGAACACACCCATGGGTGACGGGAAGCGGAGAAAGCCTGTACATTGAACATTATTCTACAAATACCTTTGATGCGTCAGCACGGGTAATTGATTCGTACAATGTTGTTACGGGGGTGTATCAAACAGAAGCGACTGGCAAAACGACTCGGCTATCAGACTATAGAGCCGATTCTAATGGAGCTTACTCATCCACCTATGAGAATGGAACTCTTTTCATTGAAGATCAGCAGAGCAACGTAACGCATAGGGTTGATCCTACTGCACTTGTCTATGAAGCATTTAATGATGCGTTAGCTGGTTTTGATTGCAATTTTTATGATTTCTATGCAACAACTGATGATAGAATGTTTTTCCTATATAGCATTAAGGTAAGCGGAACAACCTATCCATATTTAATCTGTGAATACATTCCTACTAACAGAGAAATTGTTTTTAGATCTTTAATTTTTGCAGATGATGTAACTTATTTTCGCATAGTGTATCTATAACAGATCAATCGTGTTCCAATTCAAGCCCGGAAGGCATGAGTTGAACCAGCTGCCGGATCATTGGAAGCAACTTGAGGTGGCTTTTTTGAAGATTACCAAGACATCGGGAGCATCTGAAAAGCATATACGCAGGTTATCTTTCTGCAGTTTATCGGACATTGTTTACAAACCCCTCCTCATGGCAGCCATGAGGAGGGGTCACTGTTTTACAGCTTATGAAAAACCGGTTTGCGGTCGCTGAAGGTGCAGACATGTCCGAAGATGTCCCTGAGCAGCTCGCAAACCGCGAAGGTATGCTCCCCCACCCGGTCTGCGTTGTGTGCATCCGAGCCGACGGTGACGATCTCGCCGCCCAGCTCCTTGAAGCGGCGCAGGTATTCCGCGCCCGGCAGATAATCGCCGAATTTCATCATGCCGCTGGTGTTGACCTCCATGCCCTTGCCCTTGGCGACCAGAATTTTCAGAATTTCATCCACGATTTCCCGGTATTCCACCAGCGCGATCTTCCGGGGATTGGGATTGGCTGCGACCTTGGCAATATAGGTCAGGTGTCCCAAAGCATCAAAATCATCATGGAGCTTCACGCATTCCAGCAGCTCCTCAAAATAGCGACGCTCCACCCATTCCTGAGAATGCTCCTTCCAGATCATTTCGTCCAGATACGGATCCCGGTCATCAAAGAAATGGACAGAACCCAATACAAAATCGTAGTGTCGCAGCTGCAGATCCTGCTTCACCTCGTCCATATTCCACGGGGTCATGCCGATCTCCACGCCGTTTCGGATCACAAGACCCTCCACCTGCAGCCCGTCGTAGGCATCATTGTAGTTTTCCACCCGGAATTTCATTTCACCGTACAGCGGAACGTGCATATAATCCAAGTGATCCGTAAAACAGATCTCCTGCAAGCCCTTTTCCTTCGCCGCCTGCGCCATTGCAAGGGGCGCGCCGTGACCGTCATAGGACACGGTCGTGTGCATGTGAAAATCAAACATGGTTAAATTCCTCCCAGAATTGCCGGAATGCCGTGGGCAATGCTGCCTGTGCTTCAATTTCTTCGGCAGTGTACCACACGAAGCCGCCCAGCGGCTCTTTTACTTCCACATATAGTCCCGTCATCTCCCAGCGGATGTGGGTGAAGATATGCTGCCGCTGTACCTTTTTCAGCAGCTGTACGGGCTTCAGCCCCCAGCTTTCGATAACGGTGATGCCCTCCTGCATAGTAAGCGCACCGGGAACATTGGGAAATTCCCAAAGACCTGCAAGCAAGCCCTTTTCAGGGCGTCTGCAAAGGGCATATCGCTCATAGCATGAGAGAATGAAAACCGTCCGTTTTTCCTGCTTTTTGTCTTTTTTCGGAGCTTTAACGGGAAGGTGCTGCGCCGTTCCGGCGGCATGGGCTTTGCAAAAGGATGCGCAGGGGCATTCCCCGCACCGGGGTGCCCAATTCGGTCCGCAAAGTGTCGCGCCCAGCTCCATCAGTGCTTGGGTAAACTCACCCGCATTCTCGGGATAAATGTCAGCCAAACGCGCCTGCACCGATTTCTTATAGGCAGGCGTATCGATGGGTGTGTCCTCATTGCAAATGCGGGCGATCACCCGCAGCACGTTTCCATCCACCGCAGGTGTGGGCTGTCCGAAGCAAATGGACGCGATCGCTCCCGCCGTATATTCCCCGATACCTGGCAAGCTCAAAATCTCCTCATACTTCTTCGGAAATTCGCCGCCGTAACGGGTCACGATCTCCACCGCCGCTTTCTTCAGATTGCGGGCGCGGTTATAGTAGCCCAGACCCTCCCACAGCTTCAAAAGCAGTCCGTCATCCGCCTGCGCCAAAGCCTGCACCGTAGGCAGTGCTTCCAAAAAACGGGCATAGTATCCCTTCACCGCCTCCACGCGGGTCTGCTGTAGCATGATCTCCGACAGCCACACATGATAAGGCTCTTTGTCCTTCCGCCACGGAAGCTCCCGCTTATTTTCTTCAAACCATGGCAGCAGTGCCCCGGGTAATTGTTTCATAAGCTCCACGAAGTACCACCCTTTCGCGGCTATTTTACATCATAAGACAATTTCCTGTCAACCGTAAAGCCTTTTGACAAATTTCGCCCCGTCTGCTACAATGGACCCATCTTCACCCCGGAGGTCGACCCATGAATGCTTCCCTCAAGCGTATGCTTGCAGTTGTTATATTCCTGCTCACGCTGTCCGCCCTGATCCCTGCCGTTTTCGCAGAGGACATCGCGGCGCGGGATATTACAAATGCGTGTTCCGTCACAGCAGAGGGCTACGACGATCCGTCCTTTTTGCACAATAAGGATCTCTACGTCTACAAGCGCTCAAACGGAAACGCATCCGTCACCCTGACCCATCCCACGGGCATCGCTTCCCTTTATGTGATGTTCGATCTGGAGTACGGCGAATATACCATTATAAACAATGACAGCGGTGCAGCCGCCACTGTGGGCAAAAACCGCTTTTTACACGAGTACATCGATCTGCAGGCACTGTTTAAGACGCAGCCCCGTTCCGTGACGCTGAAATTCGAGAGCGGCTCTGTGCGCCTTGGCGAGATCTTCGCCTTCACAGAGGGCAAGCTTCCCGATTTCGTGCAGGTCTGGGATGCGCCGCTGGAGGGCAAGGCGGATATCGTCCTCTTTTCCACCCACGGCGATGATGAGCATCTGTTCTTCGCGGGACTGATGCCCTATTACGCCAAGGAGCGCGGCTATGCCCTGCAGGTGGTCTACATGACCGACCACCGCAATCTGACCAACACCCGTGTCCACGAAATGCTCAACGGATTGTGGACGGTCGGTGTAACGGCATACCCGGTGTTCGGTGATTTCGAGGATTTCCTCATTGAGGACATGGAGCTTTCCTATCAGGAATACGAAAGCTACGGTCGCAGCCGTGAGGAGCTGCAGGCGTTTATGGTCGAGCAGCTGCGTCGCTTCCGTCCGCAGGTTGCCATCGGTCACGACCTGATGGGCGAATATAAGCACGGCATGCACATGATCTACGCGGATCTGCTGACCAAGGCGCTGGATATGACCAACGACCCGTCAGTTTTCCCTGACTCCGCGGAACAATACGGCGTATGGGACGTGCCCAAAACCTATCTGCACCTTTATGAAGAAAACCCCATCGTCCTTGATTACGATCAGCCTTTGGCATCCTTTGACGGCATGACCGCCTTCGAGGTCAGTCAAAAGCTGGGCTATCCCTGCCACGAATCCCAGCAGTGGACATGGCTGACCGGCTGGATCAACGGTAAGCGGGGCGTCAAGATCACCAAAGCCACCGAGATCACCCAGTACAACCCCTGCCTTTTCGGTCTGTACCGATCCACCGTCGGTGCCGATGTCGAAAAGAATGACTTTATGGAAAACATCGTTTCCTATGCCGAGCAGGAGCGCTTGGAGCAAGAGCGACTGGAGCAGGAGCGGCTGGAGCAAGAGCGCCTTGAGCAAGAGCGTTTGGAACAGGAACGGCTGGAGCAGGAGCGCCTTGAACAAGAGCGTCTTGAGCAGGAACGGCTGGAACAGGAGCGCTTGGAGCAGGAAAAGCTCGCCCAACAGCAGGAACGCCTGCGCCGGGAGCGGAAGCTGATCGCACTTTTGATCCTGCTGGGCGTGCTGGTGGTAATGCTGATCGCCGTGCTGACCGTTCTCTTCAAAAGGACATCAAAAAACCGTCGCCGCAAAAATAATTGATAATTTTTCAAAAAAATGCTTGCTTTTTCAGGCAAGGTGTGCTAGTATGTTTAGGCGCTTGTAAAAAGCGTCTATGCGCCGGTAGCTCAGTTGGATAGAGTGACTGACTACGAATCAGTAGGTCGGGGGTTCGAGTCCCTTCCGGCGTACCATATGTCCACGCTAACTTTGATAGAGTTGGCGTGGACTTTTTTTCTTATTATTCTTGATATTACCCCTAAAGGGGGTAAAAACGCCACTTTCCGGGGAATCACTCGGAAGGTGGCGTTTTTT
>SVMI01000010.1 GCA_015067495.1 Oscillospiraceae bacterium
AATGTTCAAGTCTTCCCATTTATGAATCCTGTGCCTTGTGGAGTATGCGTAGAGATAAGCTTTGGCTTCGCTTAAATCTATTGAAAACTCTTGGACTTTAACGAAATTACTTTTTCCTACTTTCGTTGATAGCAGCCTGAGCGGCGGCAAGGCGTGCAATCGGCACGCGGAAGGGGCTGCAGGAAACGTAGTCCAGACCGATCTTATGGCAGAACTCGACGGACATGGGGTCGCCGCCGTGCTCACCGCAGATGCCGTAGTGGAGCTGCTTGCCGGAAGCCTTACCCTTGGTAACTGCCATTTCCATCAGCATGCCCACGCCGGTCTGATCCAGCTTGGCAAAGGGATCGTTCTCGTAGATCTTGGTGTCGTAGTAGGCGTTCAGGAACTTGCCTGCGTCGTCACGGGAGAAACCAAAGGTCATCTGAGTCAGATCGTTGGTGCCGAAGCAGAAGAACTCAGCTTCCTGGGCGATCTCGTCAGCGGTCAGACAAGCTCTGGGGATCTCGATCATGGTGCCGACCTCGTACTTCAGCTCGATGCCTGCAGCGGCGATCTCAGCATCAGCAGTCTTGACGACCACGTCCTTGACGTACTTCAGCTCCTTGACGTCGCCAACCAGCGGGATCATGATCTCGGGAACGTTGTTCCAGTCGGGATGACGCTTTGCGACAGCGATGGCTGCACGGATGACAGCCTTGGTCTGCATAGCGGCGATCTCGGGATAGGTGACGCTCAGGCGGCAGCCACGGTGACCCATCATGGGGTTGAACTCGTGCAGGGAGGAGATGATCGCCTTGATGTCAGCAACGGTCTTGCCCTTGGTGGCAGCCAGAGCGGCGATGTCTTCCTCGGTGGTGGGAACGAACTCGTGGAGCGGGGGATCCAGGAAACGGATGCAAACGGGGTTGCCTTCCATAACCTCATACAGACCCTCGAAGTCAGCCTGCTGCATGGGCAGGATCTTCGCCAGAGCCGCTTCGCGCTCTTCGGCAGTGTCGGAGCAGATCATCTCGCGGAAGGGTCCGATACGACCGTCCTCGAAGAACATATGCTCGGTACGGCACAGACCGATGCCTTCCGCGCCCAGCTCGCGAGCCTTCTTGGCATCACGGGGGGAGTCAGCATTGGTGCGCACCTTCAGCTTACGATACTGGTCAGCCCAAGCCATGATGCGGCCGAACTCGCCGGCGATCTCGGCATCCTTGGTCTCGATCAGACCGGCATAGATGTTGCCGGTGGAGCCGTCCAGGGAGAGGAAGTCGCCTTCGCGATAGGTCACACCGCCCAGGGTGAAGTACTTCGCCTTCTCGTCGATGTTGATCTCGGTGCAGCCGGAGACACAGCAGGTACCCATGCCGCGGGCAACAACGGCTGCGTGGGAGGTCATACCGCCGCGGACGGTCAGGATGCCCTGTGCTGCCATCATGCCTTCAATGTCCTCAGGAGAGGTCTCCAGACGAACCAGAACGACCTTTTCGCCGCGCTCAGCCCACTGCTTGGCATCTTCCGCGGTGAAGACGATCTTACCGCAGGCAGCGCCGGGGGAGGCAGGCAGAGCCTTGCCGATGGGGGTAGCTGCCTTCAGAGCCTTGGTATCGAACTGGGGATGCAGCAGGGTGTCCAGATTTCTGGGGTCGATCATGGAAACGGCCTTCTTCTCGTCGATCATGCCTTCGTCTACCAGATCGCAGGCGATCTTCAGAGCAGCAGGCGCGGTACGCTTGCCGTTACGGGTCTGCAGCATATAGAGCTTGCCGTTTTCAACGGTGAACTCCATGTCCTGCATGTCGCGGTAGTGATCCTCGAGGATTCCGCAGACCTTCTGGAACTGTGCGAATGCTTCGGGGAACTTCTCAGCCATCTCGGAGATGGGCATGGGGGTACGGACGCCTGCAACCACGTCTTCGCCCTGTGCGTTGGTCAGGAACTCGCCCATCAGACCGCGCTTACCGGTAGCGGGGTCGCGGGTAAAGGCAACGCCGGTGCCGCAATCGTCACCCATGTTGCCGAATGCCATGGACTGAACGTTAACAGCAGTACCCCAAGAGTAGGGAATATCGTTTTCGCGGCGATAGATGTTTGCACGGGGGTTGTCCCAGCTGCGGAAAACAGCCTGCACAGCACCCATCAGCTGCTCCTTGGGATCGGAGGGGAAATCAGTGCCGATCTTGGACTTGTACTCAGCCTTGAACTGATTTGCCAGAACCTTCAGATCCTCAGCGGTCAGGTCGACGTCCTGAGTGACACCCTTGGACTTCTTCATCTGGTCGATGAGAGTCTCAAAGTACTTCTTGCCAACTTCCATAACGACGTCGGAGTACATCTGGATGAAACGGCGGTAGCAGTCCCATGCCCAGCGGGGATTGCCGGACTTGGCAGCCATAACTTCAACAACATCCTCGTTCAGACCGAGGTTCAGGATGGTGTCCATCATGCCGGGCATAGATGCACGTGCGCCGGAACGGACGGAGACCAGCAGAGGATTCTCCTTGTCACCGAATTTCTTGCCGGTGATCTCTTCCAGCTTGTCAACATATTCCATGATCTGCGCCTGGATATCGGCGTTGATCTGACGACCGTCTTCATAGTACTGGGTGCAGGCCTCGGTGGAAATGGTGAAGCCCTGGGGAACAGGAAGACCGATGTTGGTCATTTCGGCCAGATTGGCGCCCTTGCCGCCCAGCAGTTCGCGCATGGAGCCATTGCCTTCGGTGAACAGGTATACATACTTGTGCATTGGAATTACCCCTTTCTTTGGTTGCGGGCGAACACTTTTCGCCCAAAATTTTGTATTTTTTGATTATCTTATCAGAATGCGCATATAGTATAGCATGAAAGGTTGCAAAAAGCAAACATTATTTGCAGATTTCTTGCATATTTTTGATGTTTTCTATTTTTCGGCAACAAAATCGGGGACAAGCCGTAAAGGCATGTCCCCTATGTGGTTTAGTATTCTCTGACCACTGCTTTGACAAGTCCGATGATCTCGGCTTCCGAGCCGTCGATGGGGTCATAGGCGTCGTTTTCCGGTAGGAGCCAGACCTGACCGTTTCGCCTGCGCAGGCGTTTGACCGTTGCTTCGTCACCGATGCGGGCAACCACGATCTGACCGTCGTTTGCGGTCTGCTGGGGGCGGACGACCACCTTGTCACCGCTGAGGATGCCGGCACCCATCATGCTATCGCCCCGCACCCGCAGGGCAAAGCAGCCGGGTTCGCCGTCCCAGCACATGGTGCCTTCCTGATTTTCCACCGCGAGGATCGGTATGCCCGCTGTGACCACACCTACCACCGGGATCTGACCGGGGCGGACGTTGGTGGCGATGGAACGCTTGCGACCCTTTTCGCCCGGCGCAAGAAGCAGACCCTTTTCCTGCAGTGCTTTGATGTGGTAGCTGACCGAGGCGGTGGAGTGCAGACCCACAGCCGCGCCGATCTCACGCACGGAGGGCGCATAGCCGTTTTCCTGCACGAAGGAATTTACATATTCCAGTATCTTTTCTGCCTTATCGCTGGTTCGCGGCATAAGATCCCTCCTTTGATTTTTGTTATTATAGCACATATGAACGAAAAAGAAAAGGGGTTTTTGAAAAAATTTCGTCCTGCACCGCTGGAACGAAAGCCCCCTCGTCAGAGGGGGCTTTCCTGAAGAAATCAGTATTCATCATTGGTAACATCGAAAATGCCGACGATTTTGTTGCAGTTTTCGCAGAAAAAGGCATTTGAAACGCGGGTTTCACGCAACAAAGTATTTCTTTTTCCAATGTAGCGTGGATTTTTACAGCGTAGCCGCTTCAAGCCTTTGGCTTGAAACTGATCCAACGAAATCCAGTGCGGCAAAACGCCATCAATGACCAGACCGCCTTCCTGCATTTCCCTGTTACAAATAGGGCAGTTCATGAGACATCCTCCATGCTGATGTGTTAGTAATCATATTTCGCTGCCAGCTGCGCCGGAGGCATATGCAGCAGGCTCCAAAGGGGTAGAAGTGCCACCAAAATGTGATAGGCAAGCACCGCGCCGTAGACCCCAAGTGCCGCCTGCCAAGGCAGAAGCAGCTGCACCTGCAGCGAGTCGATCCGGCTGAGCAGGTTGATCACAAGCCATGCAAGCCCCGCCGCCGGAAGGGCGGTGGACAGGGAAGACAGCACAGCCTCCTGGGCAAAGATCACCGCCAGCTTGTGCTTGGGAATACCCAGCAGACGGTAAACCGCCATCATGCCGATGCGCTGCTGCGCCTGAGAGCGGCACAGCAGGTACAGCATCACCATGCAAATGAGCATCACCGTCACCGTCACCACACGGCGGGCATCCACCTTTAACTGGGAAGCCTCCGTATAGGCGTTGTAGGCATCGGTGTATTCGTCGATCACATCCACCACGATCTTACCCCGCAGCGACTGCTTCATCTGCTCCAGAAGCTCCTTGGTTGCTTCCTTGTCCTCGCAGTACAGATAGTAGTGGGATCCGCACTGGCTCATCAGATAGCGCTGCGCTTCTGCGTCGCTGACGATGATCGCTGCCTTGTCGGTGCCTTGTATCGTTTGGACGATCTTCCAGCTGAAGCCGGGTCTGTAGTACAGCTGCTCTCCCGCCAGATGGAGGTATGCCGAGCCGGCAACATAGGCATTGACGATGCATTCCTGATCGGAAAGGGTCAGGTCGTCATAGACGCCGGGATTTCCTGCTTTGAACTCGGAAAGTCCCATCACAGAGTACATACCCGTACCCATACGAATGAGGTCGGTCTGCATCAGATACACGGCAGGCTCTGTGCTGTCGCTGATACCAACTACGGTCAGCGTGGTGTTGCCCCGCTCGAACATAAGCTCCTTGCCGAGGAAAAAGGAGACATCCGACACGGCATTTTTGATAATGCTCTCGTCCTCCAGAAGCTTTTCCAGCACCCATGTATCCACGACTGCTTCGCCAGCAGCCTGAGGCATACGACCGAGGATCAGATCTTTTTCATCCAGACGGGTGAGGGGAACATAGCTGAATTCCTTCAGGTATTCCTGCACGTTTTCCATCTGGGCGAAGATCCGCATACTGAAGCCCAGAGCGGTGGCGGGCGAGGGGATGAAGTCAAGACCGACATCCGATGCCGCCAGCTTTTGGTTAAATTCGTTGTAGTAATCCTCCAGCAGGATCGTATTGGTGCCGACGTTGCCCCGCTTCATTCGGATCTCCAGAATGTGAGATTCGGTGGTGACAAAATCCCGGGGATTGACCGATGCGACGGTGATGTAATCCGCCGCTGTCCAGACGGTCAAAAGGGTCAGCAGGATCAAAAACAGCCGCATTCCCACCCGCTTCGCGCCGCCGCCCTTGGCAAGAAAGCCTGCCTCGCGCAGCATCATGCCGAAGCCGATGCCCCGTCCCGCGCGGGATTGTGCCGCGGGGACACGGTCAGTGACCGCACGATGTTCACTTTGGTCAACAGCATCGAGGGTGATGGTAGGACGCTTGCCCTCCCGCAGGATCGGTACTTGACCGGCTGCGCCGCAGCTGATGGCGCGATTGTCCGAGAGCTTGATAAGGATGCGATCCTTCAGCGCAACGACAGTCACCTCCACCGGCGCAGCACCCTCCTCCTGCAGTACCCGCAGGCTGACCTGATCCGCTTCAAAGCAGCGCTCGTCATAATCGCCTGCGTATACTTCCTTTTCAGCGCTCATGCTGATGCCGTCGCGCTGCCATTCCTCCCGATCCTCACTGACCACGCCGCCGTCCAGACGGATGATGCGGTCAGCAAAGAAATTGGCGATGCGTTCTTCATGAGTGACCATCACCACAAGGCTCTGCCGGGAAATTTTACGCAGAAGGGTGCAGATATTCATGGTGTTGGCTTCGTCCAGATTGCCGGTGGGTTCATCGGCGAAGATGACCCGGGGCTGACGTGCCAACGCCCGTGCGATGGCGATGCGCTGCTGCTGACCGCCGGAAAGCTCGCCCACCTTGCGGCGGATGTAGCGGCTCATGTCCACGGCTTCCAGTGCCTGACGGATCCGCTGCAGCTTTTCCCGGTGAGACAGCTTCAGACTGTGCAAGCCCAGATAGATGTTGTAGGCAACACTATGCTCGGCGAGCAGATAGTAATTTTGAAAAATGTAGCCGAAATTGCGGTTGCGTTCGGCTTCGTAGGCGCGCTTGCCGTAACGGCTGACGGATACGTTTTCCGTTTCAATGCTGCCGCTGTCGAAGCGGTCCAGACCGCCGATGGCATTGAGAAGGCTGGTTTTGCCGCAACCGGAGGGTCCGAGAATGCACACAAAGCCCGTTTCGGGAAGCGCAAAGGTCACGTCCTTGAGGACATGGTTGGCATTGCGGCGGTGGCGGTCGTAGGTCTTGTTGAGTTTTTCAATCTTGATCATGCTTCTGCCTCTCCCTCATCCAGCTTCAGGTCATCACGGCGCACGAACATGGGATAGACCCGCTTGCGCAGGGCGCGGGCAACCCACAACGATGCGATCAGTGCCGCTGCAAGATGCACCAGCGACAGCACACCCATCAGGTGCGGCGGCAGATAGCGGATGATGCTGACGATCCGTTCAATGCCCGCGCGATAGCAGTACCAAAGTCCTGCAAAGCCCACCGCCTGCCCCATTGCCGTGAAGGCAAGCACCTGCCAAAGCACAGACCGCTGTGCCGACGCGCAGGTCAGACCGATGTTTGCAAGGAGGCGATAGTTTTCTGTTTCGCTGCCAAAGAGGGCGCGCAGCACCAGCATTTGCAGTGCCAGCACCACCAGCAGGACGGCACCGCAGATGACCAGCGTGCGGGTGCGCTCCGCCACCAGCGAGTCGATCCGGGTGGTCGAACCCATGCGGTAGGGAGAAAGGGCAGCATAGCCGCTGCGCTGGATCGCCTCCAGCACCCGGTCGGTGTAGGCATAGTTGGATAGGGTCAGACTGACTTGCATTCCCAAACCGCTGTCTGAGAACATCTCATCGAATTTTTCACGGGAGACCTGCACCAGCTTGGGGCAGGAGATGGTGTGAAGACCCTGTAAGGTGACCGGGTCTTTGCCGAAGAGGACAGTGCTGCCGATGTCCTTGGGGTCGTAAAGACCTGCCATAAAACGCATTTCGTTGCCCTTCAGCTCGTCATCCGGCATGCACATCCAGCCGCCGGACATGGCGACCTGACGGAACATCTGTCCCACCTCGCTGTGCAGATACACACCCTCGCCGTAGTTGGTGACACCCACCACGGTGACCTGCACCGGGATGTAGTAGCTGATGGACCAGTGCTTTCTGTCCTGCAGATAGACGGTGAAGGTCTCGCCGATGCGGCTTTCGTCGCCCACAACGACAGCCTCGTGGAGATTTTCCGGGGCGCGTCCGGCGGTGAGGAACTCGCCATGTGCCATCAGGGGAACAGTTTGGGCAAAGTGGGAGTAATCCAGAAATTCTGCCGTTTCCCGCTGCTCATAAATGGGGTCAACGGCGGAGCCGACGTTGACGAGATGGTAGCTTGCCCGGTAATGCTCGCCCTTGATGTAATAGCAGTTGACATCGGCAATGTAGCCGCTGCACTCCAGACTTTCCACATAGGAAAAATCAAGGAGCTTTTCATAGTCCTCGGGGGTCATATTCTTGCCGTCTGAGCGCTGCACGACGATGCGCGTCGGCTCGCCGTTTCGGAAGGCGGAGTTGTCATAATGGCGGGTGTTGGTATCGTCGAGGGCGACGATAAATGTGCCAAGGAAGGCAAACACCGCAAAGGCGGTCAGTGCCAGCAGCGTCAGCACAACGCTGCACCACACGGGGCGACCCGTCAGCTGCAGCCGCGCCGCATACAGGCTCAATGCCTGCTTCTTTTTCGGTGCAGGAGCGGGCTGCTCCGACGGCTCTGCCGCGGGGCGAAGGGTCGCGTCCATGATGATGCGACCGTCCTGCAGGCTGATGCGGCGGGTCACATAGTCCTCCGCTTCGGAAAAATCGTGGGTGATCAGCAGCACAAGGCGATCCTTTGCCGCTTCGGCGAGCAGGGAGATGACCTTGGCACTGTTCTCTGGGTCGAGATTGCCGGTAGGCTCGTCGGCGATGAGAATGGGTGCCGGCTTTGCCAGCGCACGGGCGATGGAAAGACGCTGCTTCTGTCCGCTGGACAGCTTCGCCGCACGGCGACTGCGCAGCTCCCACAGCTCCACCTTTTCGAGGATCTTCTTCGCTTCCCGGCGGGCATCCTGCTTCTCCATGCCGGAGAGCCGCAGGGCATTGATCACATTTTCAAGCACCGTGCAGCTGAGCAAAATGCCGTAATTCTGGGAGATGAAGCTGATGTTGTCCCGGCGGTAATGCTCCCAGTCACGCCCGTCAAAATGGGAGGTGGGACGACCGGCGAAATACAGCTCGCCGCTTTCGTACTGCAAAATGCCGCCGACCACATGGGCAAGGGTGGACTTGCCGCTGCCGCTTTCGCCGGTGATCGCCACAAACTCGCCCCGGGAAAAGGACAGCGAGATGTTGTTCAGACCAACGACCACATTGGTGGCGGAGGTATAAAATTTACTCAGACCCTCAAGGGTCAAAACTGGCTTGGACATAGGACACCTCAAACAGGGAAATTTGGTATATTGTAGCATATTTTCAGCATGCTTACAAGTGCGGAGAGGAAACTTTACAGATCCGCGGCATATGTTGTTGGGAAGGGGTGAAAGTATGGAATATTTTGATCCGCGGGAGCAGGTAAAGATCTGGCAGCGGGTACATCAGACACAGCCGAATGTTACAGAGGGCTTGCAGCCTATGGTGGCGATCATGCAGGAAAACGCAGCGGTATACAGCCATCTTGCCCGGCAGCTGCAGGGCAGAGGAAGAGAACTTGCAATGCGTTTGCATGAGCAGCAGCTGGCGGCTGTGCGCTGCCTGAAGGGGGTTCACCGTCTGGTGGCGGGAGGTGTGCTGCAGGTGGGCAGCAGCGGGGCAACGATGGAATCTTCAGAGGCGGCACTGCGCAAAGCCTACGGTCAGACACTCAAGACAGTCACCTTCTGCGAAAGCCGCAGCGCAGATCGGGAATACGGCGGGGTTTTTGAAGCCCTTGGGGTGCGTCAGCGGGAGCAATGCAGACTGCTGGCGGAGCTGATGGGACTGCTGCAGGTTTGAAAAACACCCTCCCGAGGCATACTGACCCGGGAGGGATGAGCGGATGCGATATTGGAAAAAGGCTGTGCTTTTCTATCTGGGAGGCATGGCGTATATGCTTTTGGAGTTTGCGTGGCGGGGCAGAAGCGACGGCAGCATGTTTTTACTGGGCGGCGCGTGCTTTTTGCTGGTGGGCGGAAAGGTCGCAGCGTGGGTACGACTGCCGTTGGCACTGCGTTTGCTCGCAGGCGCGGCAGTGATCACAGCACTGGAGCTGTTGACGGGACTTCTTGTGAACAGAAGCTATGCTGTTTGGGATTATCGGCAGATGCCCTTTCAATTTATGGGGCAGATCTGCCTGAGCTATTCGCTGCTGTGGATCCCTGTCAGCTTCGGCGCGATGCTCCTGCACGACCGGGTGAGCCGCCTGCTTGATTCGCGCAAGTAAGATCCGGGTAATGAAAAGCCGCCCCGAGGGGCGGCTTTTTCGTTCATAAATCACGTATCTGGGATAAAAAGGACGATGCTCTCTGCCTGACAGTGCAGGATCGCACACAGACGTTCGAGGGTGTATATCGTAATAGACTTATTGTGCTTGAGGTTGTTGATGGTTCTTGGATTGATGCCGTGCTTGTTAATCAAAGTATAGGTGGTTTCGCCCTGCTTTTCCATTGTTTTCCATAACGGATCGTATGTAATCAAGAAAACCACCCCTTGCTCAAAAGATATTGTTATTATCTTTTGAAAAAAGGTACTTTACTATACTGAAAAAAGTAACTATAATATGCAAAAGGAGGGATTTGTATGGATGATCGAATAAAGGATTTGTACCGTGTTCCCAATATTTGTGAATACGAGAATATCCATTTGGAGACATTGTGCGAGGAATGTGCCATGCTGGAAGAAAGGGTGCATACGATTGCTCATGCATTATCGGAACAAGAATGCGGGGTGATAGAGGAGTATATCCGCACACGAAATGATTTGGAAGTGGAAACCGTTAAAATGGCTCTGCGTTGGGGGAAACAACATTACAAATGAAGTGGATTATGCTGACAAAAGCCGCCCCTCGGGGCGGCTTTTGTTATGCAAGGGAGGCTATTTTTATTTCTTTTCGCCCAGAAGCTCGTCCATGGTGTAAAGACCGGCGGTCTTGCCTTCCATGAAGCGGGCGGCATCCACCGCGCCGTCTGCCAGCATCTGGCGGCTGCCTGCCTCGTGGCGCAGGGTCAGGGTTTGACTGGCGGTGCAGATGTGAACCTCGTGGATGCCCACCACGTTGCCCATGCGAAGAGATGCAACGCCGATCTCATTGGGCTTACGCTTGCCTTCACCGGCACGTCCGCAATACTCGATTGCATCGGGGCGCACCTGACGCAGTGCGTTGAAGATCATGTGGGCGGTACCGCTGGGAGCATCCACCTTGCGGTTGTGGTGGACTTCGACGATCTCAATGTCCGCCGTGGGGAACAGCGCAGCAGCCTGCTGGGCAAGACGGCACAGCACGGCGATGCCGAGACTCATATTGCCGGAGTAGAAGACGGGCAGAGTCTTTGCCGCGTCGTAGATCAGCTCTTTTTCCTCGGGAGTGTGACCGGTGGTGCCGACCACGATGGCGCAGCTGTGCTTTTTTGCGTAGGCAACAACATCCCCGATGGCACTGTGATGGGAGAAGTCGATCAGCATATCGCCGCCCACATCGCCCAGCTCCTCAAAGGTTCTGCAAATGCCGTTTTCCCCGTCGATGCTGACGCGTCCGACCACCTCGCAGCCCAGAATTTCGTCGATCAGTTTGCCCATGGCGCCATTTGCGCCGCAGAGAATTGCTTTCATACTGTTACACCTAACTTTCTCATTTCTTCATACAGCTTGCTGCGGAAGGGCTCTTCCATGGGTGTCAGAGGCAGACGCAGATTTTCAACGCCGTAGCCCATTGCGGACACCGCAGCCTTCGCGGGGATCGGATTGACCTGACTGAACAGCGCGTTAATGAGCGGCAGCATCTGCAGCTGCAGCGCAGCGGCTTTTTCGTAATCGCCTGCCTTGACGGCATCGGTCATGGCGACAGCCTGCGCGGGAAGGACGTTACTCAAAACGCTGATCGCACCCTTGCAGCCCATGCTCATCATGGGAACAGTCAGGGCATCCTCGCCGGAGTAGATGTCGAGCTTGTCGCCGCACAGCCGCATCGTTTCCAAAAACTGGGTCATGCTGCCGCTGGCATCCTTGAGACCGCAGATCCGCGGATGCTCTGCCAGCTTGGCGACGGTTGCCGGCAGCAGATTGCAGCCGGTGCGCCCGGGGACGTTGTAGAGAATCACGGGAACGGTGGACACGTCTGCCGCTGCCGTGAAATGCTCTATAAGACCCGTTTGGGTAGCCTTGTTGTAGTAGGGTGTCACGATCAGAACGGCATCCGCTCCTGCTTTGCAGGCATTTTCGGTATTTTCAAGCACGTGGATCGTATGGTTGGTGCCGGTACCGGCGATGACGGGAACACGACCTGCCACGCGCTTGACCGTGTAACGGATGACGTCGGTCTGCTCCGCCTGCTCGAGGGTAGCACTTTCACCCGTAGTGCCGACGGCGACCAGCGCATCGATGCCGCTGTGGATTTGAAATTCAATAAAACGCCCAAGCGCATCGTAATCGATGCCGGTTTCGGTCATGGGGGTGACCAGCGCGGTCGCCATGCCGGTGAAGATCGTCTTTTTCATGATCGTAACCTCCTTTGGTTAGTCCTGATGGATACGAACGAAATAATCGTAAAGGGGAGTGAGCTTTTCAAAAAAGTCCCTGACCCGGTCGGCAAGTGCCGGACCGAAGGTGTCAGGTCCGAAGTCCTCATGACGGATGCAGCCGATCTGACCCCTCCACGCGAAGTAGGGTGCCAGCTTGGGATTGTCCGTGGGCTTGGGACGCTTGTAAAGCGAGGCGGAGATGGGCATGCCCACCGCCTTTTCCGTGGAAGCGATCAGCTTCAGAAATTGCTGGGGATGGGCGGAGATGGTCTGGCGGAAGCGTTCCAGCACAGCCGGCTTGGGCTGCCAGATGAAGAAGCCGTAGTCAACCCCCTCGGGGTTGATCTCGAAGAACAGGCAGGGATGCTCTGCCCACCACTGCACATCCTGCCGGATGCAGATCCAAAGGCTCTCCTTGTAGGGAAGGGGATGGTGCATCCGGGCATCACGGTAGATCCTGCTGACCTTCAAAAGCGTGCCGGACTTGTCCACAAAGGGCTGGAATACATGAGCACCCAATGCCTTCGTAGGCTCGTAGAGGGTGTCAACATATTGCTTTTTATGGGAGAGAAACCACTCCCGGTTGTTGTTCATGCGGATGCCCCAGAGAAAATCGACAGTCTCGGGGCTATAGCCTTGAAACATGGCAGTATCCTCTTTCTGTTGAGAATCAGAAGTCAGGCTGCGCCTTCGGACGGGTCTTCCAGATCAGCTGACCGTGGTTTTTGAGGGGATGCTCCCCCTCGGGTATCTCCAGCGTATAGCGCTCGTAGGCATTGACGATGGTCGTGCCCTCGTACTCGAGAATGCGGGGCTGATCGTGCTGATAGCGCAGATGGACGTGACCGTGGACAAGGTAGGTCGGATGGTACTTATCCAGCAGCTCACGAAAAGCCTCGAAGCCCCAATGGGCGGGATCGTCGCTGTCGCCGAGGTTATGCACCGGCGCATGAGTGACCACGATGTCTACACCGCCGGCACGCCAAAGCTGAAAGCGAAGCTTGCGGATGCGCTGACGCATCTGCTTTTCGGTGTACTGGTGGGGACCGGGGTGGTATTTCCGACAGCCACCCAGACCAAGGATGCGGACACCGTTGTAGACCACCAGCTGATCGTCAATACAGTCGCAGCCCTCCGGCGGACGGTGCTTGTAGCCGCCGTCGTGATTGCCGTGGACGTACAAAAGGGGGCAGCGTGCCATGGTCACAAGAAAGGAAAGGTATTCCGCCTTCAAATCACCGCAGGAGAGGATCAGGTCGTAATCCTTGAGCTTGCCGGGCTGGTAGTAGTCCCACAGACCCTGACATTCTTCGTCGGAAAGGGCGAGAATTTTCACAGCGCACCCTCCTTTTCCATGGGGATCTGATCCCGATAGATGCCCAGCTCCCGAACCATCGGCTGGGCGTAAGGCTCAATCTCGTCGAAGGCGGGGATCGTGCCGATCACATTGTCGCACAGCCAGTCCATGTAAAGCAGCTCGTCGGGGGAGAGCCTGTGGCTTCCGTTGTTGCGCAGCTTGCCGGATTGGTCATAGATGCGGCGGCGGAAGGGGTCGATCTTACCGCTCTGTATGGATTGGGTCAGAAGCTTTGCGAGGCTATAAAGACCGCTGGGGAGGGTGTCAGACAGCTGAATGTCGATGACACCGCTGTCCATGCCCCACCAGTAGTTTACAGCCCGGTGGGCTTCCTCCTCCTTTGCCCAAGAGCCGACCAGCATGGAGTAGATGATGTTTTCGTAGCACCGACCCCAGCGCCAGACGGGAGAACCCAACGCTTCCCACAGGTTATTGTCGTTGAGATAATACGTGCCGTAGTTGCCGAAGTTCAGATAGGCGGAGTTTTCGGTGGGGGCATCCCGGTTGGAGATGACATAGATGCCCTTTTCCAGAAATTCCTGCTGGTGCGCGCCCTTCTGACAGGACCAGCGCAGCAGGATCTTTGCCCGGGGATTGGTCAGTTGCGCGCCCAGCGCAAAGGCGTTGATCGACGCGGGAACGCCGAAGGTGGGGGAGTCGGCAATATAGCCGATGAGGTCGTTTTTGGTCATCGCGCCGGCGAGCGCGCCGGTGATGAACTTGGCTTCAAAAATACGTCCGTAGTAGGACGGAACACTTGAAAAATGGGTATCGACGGAGCAGTTGAAAAAGCGGACATGGGGGTGCTTGACCGCTACACGCAGCACGCTGCGGCGCAGCTGAGGGGTAGTGGCGAAGACGACCTCAGCACCCTCGGCAACTGCCTGCTCCAGCAGCTGTTCCGCCAGCTGGGGGGTGTCGGCGTGGTAGTAATTCCTGACGACCACCTGATTGCCCAGCACCTGCTCCAGATGCCGGCTGCCCTCGTCGTGGGCTTTGATCCATGTGCTGGTTTCGGGGTCAAGGGGATGCACAAATGCCACGTGCAGATGAGAAGGCGTTCCGTAGAGAAGGCGGCTGAGAAGACCGGGCTTTCCTTCGGTATCCACCGGCTCGGTGCGCACCAGTGTGGCATTGGGGTTGGAAACGGAGATGAAATCATTCAGCAGGGAGGAGAGCGTCTTTTGCAGCTCCTTTGCCGACAGCTCTCCAAGGTCACGGAAGGGGTAGATCTCCAGCCACAGCAGCAGCGCTTCCTCCGGCAGCAGCTTCAGCCGGTCAAGACCGAGGGCACTGTAGGCTTCCCGGAAGTACTGGTAGTAGGCGGAGAAGGTGCGTTTTTCCCGATCACTCCACTTTTCACCCGGCTCTTTTCCGAGAAAGGACAGCAGCTTTGCGTAGTCACCCGGCTCCCGAAACTGGATAGAGTAGAGATCGGAGCAGCGGTGGAACTCGATAAATTCGAAGTAGGCCTGCACCCGCTCGCTGTCATCGCGCAGTGGCATGACCCGCTTGACAACAGCCGGAATGCGGGTGGCACCCATGTGCCGCAGTACGCTGACCCGCTTGTTGCCCTCCTGCACGTAAAACTCGCCCAGATATTCGTAGCACAAAATGGGATCCTGAATGCCGTCCCCCAGATGGGCGGCGCAAAGGTTGATCCATTTGGACGCAAATTCACTTTCCTGGGGCAGCAGGGGCAGAAAGCCGGCACTGAACGCGTTGGTGCGTCCTGCGGATTTGGTGCCGATGATCCGCTCTGCGGGGATCTCCAGTACGCCCATGTCGATCACAGCACCGGTGGGACGATCCGCGATGATCTCATCAAGCACCTTGGGATAGGGATCCTTGCCGGCGGCGGTGCGGGATTTGTATTCACGCTGACCCTGACGCAAAGCCAGTACATATTCTTCCTGCGCTTCCTGTAAAAACATAGGCGTATTATCCTTTCTGCAGTCTACAGTTTCATCCACCTATATCATAGCCGTTTTTTGAAAAATTTGCAACACCAAATGCAATAAAATGCCCTGCAAAAGGATTATTGTTATGACTCTGCCATAAACAACCGTAACCTTGACAGATCATAGCCGTCAAGGTAGAATAGAAAGAAAAAAGGAGGGGTTGCGTATGCAGACCGAAACACGTACATCCGAAATCAAAACGCAGGCACAGACCGTCCTTGCTCAGGTGCGGAAGGTGGTTGTGGGCAAAGATCGGGCGCTTCTGTCTGTGCTTGCCACCATCCTGGCTGGCGGTCATATTCTTTTGGAGGATATTCCGGGCGTGGGCAAGACCACCATGGCAGTTGCCTTTTCGAAGGTGCTGGGTCTCGGATATAACCGCGTGCAGTTTACGCCGGACGTACTGCCGTCGGACGTGACAGGTTATTCCATCCCCGATCCTGTGACCGGGCAGCTGCGTTATCAGCCCGGTGCGGTGCTGTGCAACCTGTTTCTGGCGGACGAGCTGAACCGCGCCACCTCCCGCACCCAGTCTGCTCTTTTGGAGGCGATGGAGGAGGGGCAGGTGACCGTTGACGGTGTTGCGCACCCGATCCCCAAGCCCTTTGTGGTCATTGCCACCCAGAACCCCACCGGCGCAGCCGGTACGCAGATGCTGCCTGACAGCCAGATGGATCGCTTTATGATCCGTCTGAGTCTCGGTTATCCCGATCAGGAGAACGAAAAGCAAATGGTTCTGTCCCGCCGGGGACAGAATCCCATGGCGCAGCTGAGCAGCATTTTGACGGCTGAAAACCTTCAGGCAATGCAGCAGGAGGTGGCGAATACTCATGTCAGCGAGATCGTGGTGGACTATGCTGTCCGTCTGATCGCCGCTACCCGTTCCCACGACAAGCTCCTGCGGGGCGCAAGTCCCAGAGCGACCCTTGCGATCGTTTCTCTGGCACAGGCTTTGGCGCAGCTCCACGGCAGGGATTATGTCGTACCCCGGGATGTGCAGGACAGCTTCAGCATGGCAGTGGGACACCGTCTGCTGCTGACCACTGCCGCACAGACCGGCGGTGTCAGCGCCGATGATATTCTGGAGCAGATCGTTAATACGGTAGCTGCACCGAAGCTGAACTGAGCTTATGGCAAGACGTCGAATTTTGTATCTGGCAGTTTTGCTGGCTGCCACGGTATTTTACTGGGCATACCAGAAGTGGCTCGCATGGCTGTTTTTGCTGACAGTTCTGTGTCTGCCGGTGGTGTCGCTGGTGCTGAGTCTGCCGGCACTGTTCAGCCTGCGCATCCAGATGGATTGCCCTACGGTCGTACAGCGGGGCAATGAGGTGTATGCTGCAATTACCAACAAGTCATGGTTTTCGGCACCGATGTATCAATGCTTTATCACGGTATTTAAGCCGTTGACCGGGAAATTCTACCGCATCAAGGGTACTGAGGCATTTCCCACGACCCATTGCGGTAAGCTGATGTGCCACATCGAAAAGGTGGAGGTGTCGGACTATCTGGGACTCTTCCGTTTCCGTTTGGGCACAAACACGACAGCGCAGATCACCGTCCGCCCCGGCGGGACGGTGGTGACGCAGCTTCCCCAGCTGCAGCGGCAGCTGGCTTCCGGGTGGAAGCCGAAGCCCGGCGGCGGTTACGCCGAAAATCACGAGGTGCGCCTTTACCGCCCGGGGGATAATTTGAATCAGATCCACTGGAAGCTCTCCGCAAAAATGGGCGATCTTATGATCCGTGAGCCAATGATCCCCATGGGACAGAGGGCGGCGGTCGGTCTGTGCCTTTGGGGCTCGGAGGAAGTGCTGGATCTGAAATTCAGCAGACTGATGGGCGTTGGCGCACATCTGCTGGATGCGGGCATGCCCTTCCGTCTGCACGCAGTCCACGCAGAAGGCACGTCTCAGTATTATATCCGCACGGAAGAAGAGCTGACGGACGCAGTGGATGAGCTGCTGGGCATGAAGCCCGCCGCAGATGAGTTGGGTGGGGATGATTCCACCCCGGGGATCTACTGGATCGGAGGTGCTGCCGATGGCAAGTAACCGACGACCGGGCAGCTTCTGGGCATTTTTGCTGGCTGTCATGCTCAGCTTTGGCGGCATCGCCTGCGTTGTCACCGGCTTTTCGCTGGATGGTGTCAATCTGGGTGTTTTGCTGCTCATCTGCATTGGCTTCAGCCTTGCGTGGACGGTGGCGAGCCGTTACCGCTTCGGTGTTCCGATCGTTGCATTGGCGACCGAGATTTTTTGGATCCTTCCCAACGCCCGTGCGGTGATCGATTCCCAAAGACTTTTGATCCATGAGATCAGCAGCACCTACAGTCTCGGCTACGGCTGGCCGGTGCTTTATTGGGAAGAGGAGATCCCCAACGTGGGCATGAACCATGCACTGGCACTGATCGCGTGTATCGTATCGCTGGTGATCGTGTGGGTGGTTTTCCGTCAGAAAAAGGCGATTTGGGCAGCGATCGCAGCGTTTCTGCCCCTGATGTCCTGCCTTGTGCTGACCGATACTGTCCCGGACAGCGAATACCTGATGCTGATGATGGCAGGTCTGCTGCTGCTGGCACTGACCAACCCGCTGCGCCGGATCGATGCAAAGCAGGCGAGCCGTGCAACGGCATTTCTTCTGGTGCCGGTAATGCTTGTGACCATGGGCTTCTTCTGGGCGGCACCCCGGGAGGGATATGAGCCGAATGAAAGTGCCTTTTCGCAGCTGGAGCAATGGCTGCAGGAAAGTGAGCTTTGGCAATGGCTGACCGGCAAAACCGGTTGGTTTTCAGGCGATTCCGGCGCGGATGAGATCTCTCTTGATACGCTGGGCGGCAAGAGCAATTCCGATCAGGTGGCGTTTTATGTGACTTCCACCGGCAGTGGCTATCTGTACCTGCGGGGTCGCGGCTATGACAACTACGACGGAAAACATTGGACTGCTTCGGAATACAGCTCCGGCTTGGATACCGGCTGGGGGCATTCCTACAGCGGCGCCCGTGTGACGGTGCGCATGACCAATGCCCGCAAGTTCTATTACTTCTCAGGCGAGGGCGGACCGAAAGATCTGGTGCTGTTTGAATGGGGCATGCTGCCCAATAAGGACAAGGAAAAGACCTATTCCTTCTCTTGGGGCAGTCCGATTCTCGGCGGTCACCTCAGCGGACAGATGCGGACGCAATGTCTGCAGCTGCCGGAGGAAACGAAAAAATGGGCGGAGCAGGTGCTGCAGCAGGAGATCCTTCCCGGGCTTCCCCAATTCGCAACGATGAAGAGCATTGCCACCCGCATCGCAAGCGTGCTGCGTGAAAGTGCGGAATATAGCCTTGATCCCGGGCGGATGCCCATGGGCGAGAAGGATTTCGCCAAATGGTTCTTTACCGAGGGCGACAGCGGCTACTGCATCCATTTTGCGACAACGGCAACGGTTTTGCTCCGGGCGGCAGGGATTCCGGCACGTTACGTCACCGGCTATGCCTTGGGCGTGATGGAAGACCGGGAAATGGCGGTGACGCAAAGCCGCGCCCATGCATGGGTGGAGTATTTCGACGAAAACATGGGCTGGACGATTTTGGATCCCACCCCCGGCTACAACGATCCGAATCCTGCGACTGATCCCACCACCGAACCGACTACTGAGCCTACAATGCCCACTGCGCCTACGACCCGTCCGACCGATCCCACTGTGCCGACGACGCAGCCCAGTGAGCCGACAGAGCCTACAGATCCCCAGTTCACGATCCCGACGTCTCCAAGACCCCAAAAGCCGGAAACCGATGGCAGGTGGAAGACGGTTCTTGTCATTTTGCTGTGGGTGATGTTGGCGTGCGCTGCTGTTTGGGCGCAGTACCGCCTGCGGATCATCATCCGCACTTGGTACACCCATCGCGGTACGGCAAATCGGCAGGCACTGGCACGCTGGAGATCGGTGCGCATCCGCAACCGCATATTCAGACAATCGCCGCCGGAGCAGCTGCTTTCGCTGGCGGAGAAGGCGAAATACAGCCAGCACACGCTGACGGAAAAAGAGCTGACAGCCTTTGATCTGCACATGAAGGCACTTGCCTTGAAGCTGCAGAAAAAGCCGTGGCTCATCCGATGGCTGCTGCGACTTACTTTTGCGATTGAAAAAGTGTAACCCGCGATATGATAAGACCCCCTTGTGTAAAGGGGGCTGGCAAAATCTTTGATTTTGACTGGGGGATTGTAATGTGTCGATACTTTACAATCCCTCCGTCTTCGCCTTGCGGCGAATCCACCTCCCTTTGCATAAGGGAGGCTTTTTTCTTGGTACATATTTTTTGCCCATCGGCAGAAACTATCGGCGAGGAGGGGAGAATGTGAAAAAAGAAGAAAAACGGGAAGAACCCAAGCCCATCACATGGGAAGCGGCAGATCCGCCCGTGCCGGTGGTGCGCTCCGGTCACATGGAGCAGCGGCGGGAGTATTGACTGCTACAAAAGTATTGACAAAATCTGCCTTTTTGAGGTATAATAACCGAGTTGTATGACAAAAGCGATGAAGAGAAGAGTACGTCTGCGGAAACGTTCAGCGAACCCGGGCTGGTGAGAGCGGGTACGGCGGAAGCGGCGGAACATGGTCTCGGAGCCGGAGTGGCGATAGGTAGCCATTCCCGGGTGCGCCCGTTAGAGCGTGAAGAGGTGTGTGCATCAAACAGGAGATTGCCACGCCGGTGTGCGCACCGGCTCGCAATGACACGATCTTTTGTTTGTGCGTGCATGGAACAAGGTGGTACCGCGTCAATTTTGTCGCCCTTGGACTTGTCCGGGGGCGCTTTTCGTTTATAGGAGGAGAAATTATGTGTCAAAACTGCAAGGGTAATTACTACATCACCACCCCCATCTACTATCCCAGCGCCAACCTGCACATCGGTCACGCCTACTGCACGGTGGCAACCGATGCCATGGCACGCTACAAGCGTCTGCAGGGCTACAATGTCAAGTTCCTCACCGGCACGGACGAACACGGTCAGAAGATCGAGGACAAGGCAAAGGAAGCCGGCATCACACCCCAGCAGTTCGTGGACAACATCGTGCTGGGTGAGAAGGGTGTTCTGGATCTGTGGAAGCTGATGAACATCTCTTACGACCGCTTCATCCGCACCACTGATGACTACCATGTTGCCGCCATTCAGAAGATATTCAAGAGAATGTATGAAAACGGCGACATCTACAAGGGTTCTTACAAGGGTAAGTACTGCAAGCCCTGCGAGTCCTTCTGGACGGAGAGCCAGCTGGTGGACGGCAAATGTCCCGACTGCGGTCGTGAAGTGATGGATGCAGAGGAGGAGGCATACTTCTTCAGACTCAGCAAGTATGCTGACCGCATTCAGGATCTGCTGGAAAACACCGATTTCCTCGAACCCCGCAGCCGTGTCAACGAGATGGTCAACAACTTCATCAAGCCCGGTCTTGAGGATCTGTGCGTATCCCGCACCAGCTTCACATGGGGCGTGCCGGTGGATTTTGACCCCGGTCACGTGGTCTATGTGTGGATCGACGCGCTGTTTAACTACATGACGGCACTGGGCTTTGAAAATGACAAGTATGACGATCTGTCTGCCTTCTGGCCTGCCGATGTCCACTTCGTGGGCAAGGAGATCGTCCGTTTCCACTCCATCATCTGGCCCGCAATGCTCATGAGTCTGGATCTGCCCCTGCCGAAGAAGGTCTACGGTCACGGCTGGCTGAATTTCAACGGCGAAAAGATGTCCAAGTCTCGGGGCAACGTGGTGGATCCCTATCTGCTCAGCGAGCGCTTCGGCGTGGATGCTCTGCGCTTCTTCCTGCTGCGCACCTTCCCCTTCGGCTCCGACGGCAACTTCACCAACGAGCTGCTGATCAACACCATCAATGTCGATCTGGCGAACGTGCTGGGCAACCTTGTTTCCCGCACCACCGCCATGGCGCAGAAGTACTTTGACAGCGACCTGACCCTCGGCGGCGAAGCGGCGGAGTTGGATGCGGAGCTGAAGGCACTGTCTGACGAAGTGGTCGCTAACTATACCCGCCACATGGATGCCTTCCAGTTCTCTCTGGGTCTGAACGAGGCGTTCCGCCTGATCGGTCGTGCCAATAAGTATATCGACGAGACCGCTCCTTGGGTGCTGGCAAAGAGTGAGGACACCAAGGCAAGACTGCTGTCTGTCCTGAAGAATCTGTGCGAGTGCATCCGCATCGCCGCGATCCTGATCACCCCCGTCATGCCTGACACCGCCGAGAGCATTCTGAATCAGCTGAATGTTCCGGCAGAGGGTCGTGTGTGGGATGCGCTGGTCTACGAATCTGCCGAAGAAAAGGCGTGGAAGACCACCGTCGGTGCTGCCCTGTTCCCCAGAATTGACATGGAAAAGGAGCTGGCTGCGCTGGAGGAGCTGAAGGCACAGGCTGCCAAGGCGGCATTGCCCGCCATCGAGATCGAGCCTTACAGCGAGGAAACTGTGGATTTCGACACCTTCTGCAAGAGCGATTTCCGCGCGGTGAAGGTCAAGGATTGCGTTCCCGTGAAGAAGTCCGATAAGCTGCTGCAGTTCACCTTAGATGACGGCACCGGCACCGACCGTCAGATCCTCTCCGGCATTGCCAAGTTCTACAAGCCGGAAGAGCTGATCGGCAAGACGCTGGTCGCCATCGTCAATCTGCCTCCCAGAAAGATGATGGGTCGCGAGTCCTGCGGCATGCTCTTGAGCGCAGTTCACACCGAAAAGGGTGAGGAAAAGCTGAATCTCATTATGATCGACGACGCCATCCCCGCCGGCGCCCGTTTGGGTTAATGGAAGATAACAAAGGCACGGCAGAAATTTCTGCCGTGCCTTGTCGTTTACATACCCTTGCGGTGCAGGAGATAGGAATAAGCAAACGGTGCCAAAACCATCAGAAGCACAATGCCAAAGAAGCTCCAAGAGCCGCCGAAGAAGCCGGTGAGCATAATAACGATGCCGCAAACCAGCCAAAGCCGACCGGCAAAGCGGTGGGTCTTGTTCCAGTTTTCTTCGCTGTTGAGCGTCCACGGGATCTTGATACCGATGGTGTAATTCTGCTTGCATTTGGGCAGGTAATTGCCGATGATGGTGAAGATCAGACCCATCAGCACGGGCATGATGATCTCCATGCGCACTTCCTTACCCAAAGCCACCGCGTAAGTGATGGTGTACAGCACAACGCTCAGCACCGGGATGATCCAAAGCACCAGCTGCAGGATCTTGTCGGAGTGGTTTGCCTTCTTGGGATCGGCGGCTGTGCCGAGGGTGCAGAGCCACTGTGCGCCCAGAAGAATACCACTCAGACCGAAGACGGCAAATGCCTTGCTGCTCCAGCTATCCACGTCGCCGTCGGCGTTCCAATGGGTGGGGATCTGCTCCGGCAGCTGATCCCACAAAATCACGCCCACCAGCATGGGCAGCAGGATGATAATCGATGTAATAATCAGTAATTTCCAATGCTTTTTGATCATGTTCCTTCTCCTTTCAGACCTGTGAGCCAAAGCATGACTTCCTCCAAAACAGAGGCGTTCAGCTCGTAAAAAATAAACTTGCCCTCCCGCGCATCGCGGATCAGATCGGCATCCTTCAGCACCGAGAGGTGCTTGGAGATTGCCGCGCCGCTGACGGGAAACTTCTCCGCGATCTCGCCGGCGGAGAGTCGCCCGGCTTTCAGCAGCTGCAGGATCTCTCTGCGGATGGGATCGGAGAGGGCTTTCATGGTGGTGTTGATCGCCACGGTATCGCCTTCCTTTCATTTAACCTCTGGGTTAAATATAACACATCAAAAGGCGGCTGTCAATAGTTATTTAACTTTTTGGTTAAATATTTTTGCAAGGAAAAGCGATGCCCGCTTTGCAGGCATCGCTTTTCGGTTTATTGCATTCTTTGGAACAGCTCCATGTAGCGCGCCGCCGGCTTGTCCCAGCTGAAATCCTGCGACATGTCCCGCTGCTGCAGGGCGCGGAAGCCGTCGCGGTTATAGCGGTACAGATCCAGACAACGCTTCAGCGATGCATAGAAATCATCGCCGTTATAGCTCTGGAAGGTGAAGCCGAGACCTCCCTCGCCGTTTTCGTCAGCAGGGGGGACGGTGTCCCGCAGACCGCCGGTGGCATGGACTACGGGGACAGTGCCGTAGCGCATGGCGTTCATCTGGCTCAAACCGCAGGGTTCGGAGCGGGAGGGCATCAGGTAGATGTCGCCGCCGGCATAAATCCGTGCCGCCAGTCCCAGATCAAAGGTGATCTTTGCCGCCACCTGATCGGGAAAATCTGCCGCCAGCTCCCGGAAGAAGCTTTCAAACTGAGCTTCGCCCGTGCCGAGGATCAGTAATTGGCAATCGTTTTCCCACAGAAGCCGCCGGGCAATGTAGCACAGCAGATCCAGACCCTTGTGACCCGCAAGCCGGGTGACCATGACCATCAGGGGCGTATCTGCCTTGACGGGGAGACCCACCTCTGCCTGCAGTGCTGCCTTGCAGCGTGCCTTGCCGTTTACGAAGGATGCGGCATTGTAGTGACAGGGGAGATTCGGATCGGTTTCCGGGTTGAAGGTATTCACATCGATGCCATTGGTGATGCCGGTGAGCTTCCATGCAGCATTTGCAAGGATCGTATCCAGTCCGTGAGCGTAGTAGGGATACATCAGCTCCCGGGAATAGGTCTCGGAAACGGTGGTGACCATGTCCGCATGTTCAATGGCACCCTTCATCATATTCACCTGACCGTGCATGTCAAGGCTGGGACGCAGATCCCAAGGCAGTGCCAGCACGTCGTCAAAGAACCAGCCGTCTGCCCAGCCCTGATATTCCACGTTGTGAATGGTGAACATGGTGCGGGTGTTGGGGAATGTACCCCAGTACTGGGCTTTCAGGAACACGGGCAGAAGCGCAGTCTGCCAGTCATTGCACTGGATCACATCCGGGATAAATTCCAGTGCCGCCAGGCAGTTGAGGCAGGCTTTTGCAAAGAAGGCGAAGCGCTCTCCGTCGTCGCAGTCGCCGTAGATCGGGCCGCCGCGAGCGCCGAAATAGTAGTCGTTGTCGATGAAGTAGACCTTCACGGCATCTGCCCGGTTTTTAAGCTTCAAAAGACCTGTGTACTGTTGCCGCCAGCCCAGCTGGGTATCGAAAGCGGCTACAAGCTCCGTTTCGTAGGCGGCGTTGTCCTTGATTTTTTTGTAGTACGGAAGCAGCAAAACGACCTCGTTGCCCGCAATACGCGACAGAGCGGCAGGCAGTGCTTCCATGACGTCTCCAAGACCGCCGGATTTGATATACGGCGCGCCCTCAGAGGCTACGATGGCGATTTTCATACGGTTTCTCCTCGTTTAATGACGATGGGATGCTTGGGCGTGCCGATGAGCTTGGAGCCGGGGCGGACGTTGGTGTCCTTGTCGAGAATGACATACTTCAGCTCCGCACCCTCGCCGATCACGGCATCATTCATAATGATACAGCTTTCCACGTGTGCGCCCTCGTTGACGGTGACCTGACGGAACAGAACGGAGTTTTCAACGTTGCCCTCCAGCATGCAGCCGTCGGCGACGATGGCGTTTTTCACGCTGCACTTGTCACCGTAGTAGGTAGGCACGCGGTCACGCACCTTGGTGAAAATGGGGTGATTTCTGCCGAACACATCGTGGCGGACAGCAGGATCGACCAGAGACAGACTGTTCTGATAGAACTCGTCCACAGATTCGTTGAAAAGTGCCACGCCTTGGAACTGGAAGACGTTGATGGTGATGGCGTTCTTCTGCCACTGACCCATGATCAGGTCACGGTCCATGTGGAAGAGATTGCGGGCGATAAATTCCTGCACTGTTTCACGCAGGTATTTTTTCTTCATCACGAAGATGTCCATGGAAGCCAGATAGTCGGCGGGGGCGATATAGTCTACGGCAATGTCCAGAATCTCGCCGTTGTCGTCCAGCTTCAGGGCAAGATCCAGCTGCTTCGTGCCGTCAGCGATGCCCGCCTTGGTTACAACGGTCACGTCCTTGCCGCTGGCAACGTGGGCATCGAGGACGGTTTCCATATCGATATTGCTGAGAATGGCGGAGTCGCAGACGATCACGTATTCATCTTCAGGACCGAAGTCCAGAAAGCTCATGGCTTCGTGGATGGCTTCCAGCTTGCCGTGGTAGTTATCGGTTGCGCTCATGGCGTAGGGGGTCAAAAACTCCAAACCGCCCTCCTCCAGCGTCAGACCCCACTCCTCGCCGGAGCCGATGTGATTCATCAGCGATTGGTAGTTGTGGCGGGTGATGATACCCACATGACGGATGCCCGCTGCCGCCAGATTGCTCAGGTGGAAGTCCACCAGACGGTAGCGACCGCCAAAGGGAAGGGATGCCATGGTGCGCCGATCAGTCAGCGCGCTGAGTGTTGCATCGTTTGCGAAAATAATGCCCATTACGTTCATGGCGATACCTCCTTACAGCATTTCACCGGGCAAAAGCACGGTGTTGTCTTCTACATTTGCGCCCTTGCAGGTGACGCTGATCTTCATCTTGTCCTTCGGGCCGAAGGCACCGCCCACGACCGCGTTGGCGCCAACACGGCTGTTTTCGCCGAGGATCGCATGGCGGACGATGGCACCGGATTCGATGGTGACACCGGGCATGACCACACTGTCCTCGACCAACGCGCCTACACCGACGGTGCAGCCGATAGAGATGATCGAGTGACGGACAGTACCGTAGATCTCAGAGCCTTCCGCGATAAAGCTGTTGACAGTCACCGCCCGCTCGTCGATATAGGAAGAGGGCAGGGCGCTGTTACGGGCATAGATTCTGGTGCGCTCATCACCACGGATGTCAAACTCGGGATTCTTGCCCAGCAGCTCCATGTTGGCTTCCCACAGAGAGTCGATGGTACCTACATCCTTCCAGTAGCCGTCGAAGTTGTAAGCCATCATCTTGTGACCCTGACCCAAAAGGTTGGGAATGATATTCTTGCCGAAATCGTTGGAGGAATTTTCGTCCTCCTCATCGGCAATCAGAGCGGCACGCAGAACCTCCCAGTTGAACACATAGATGCCCATGGAAGCGTTGGTGGACTTGGGAACCTTGGGCTTTTCCTCAAATTCGTAGATAGAGTTGTCCGGGTTGGTATTCAAAATACCGAAGCGGGAGGCTTCCTTCAGCGGAACGGTACGCACGGCGATGGTGCAGGAGGCGTTGTTTTCCTCATGATAGTCGATCATGGCGGCGTAATCCATCTTGTAGATGTGGTCGCCGGAGAGAACCAGCACGTAGTCAGGCTGATAGCGGTCAATGAAATCGATGTTCTGGTAAATGGCGTTGGCAGTGCCCTTGTACCAGCCGCTCTTCTTATCGTGGCGTTCGTAGGGCGGCAGAACCTGCGCGCAGCTATGGGTCTTGTTCAGACCCCAGGGCTGTCCGTTGCCGATGTATTCGTTCAGCTCAAGGGGCTGATACTGGGTCAAAATGCCGACGGTATCGATGCCGGAGTTGACGCAGTTGCTGAGGGGAAAATCAATGATGCGGTACTTGCCGCCAAAGGGAACAGCGGGCTTGGCGGTGTTCTCGGTCAGAACCTTGAGGCGGCTGCCCTGGCCGCCGGCCAGAAGCATGGCGATGCAACGTTTTTTCTGGAAATACATGGTGAACAGCTCCTTATGATAAAGTTTGTGTGTTCTTTCTTAGGTGGTGTCGCAGGGCGTTTCAAGCCCGAAAAGACCCACCACTACCATACCACATTTTGCGCGATTAAGAAAGAGACAAATCCGCTAAAATATTTGCCAATTCTTCGTCATTTTTAACAATCATGCACCACGGAACGGGAGCACAACTGGGAGTTTCGACAAGATTTGACCGTTTTTCCATCCAAATCACACCCAGCCAACGACTGAACTTCAGTCCGCAGCCGGGAAACTCTGCCGAGAAGCGATAGCCCACCTTTTCGTGGAAAGCCAGCGAGCCGGTGTTTTCGCTGGTGATCAGCGCATAGATCACCCGGTAGCCCTGCCGCCACAGGATCTCCTCCAGCACGGCATAGAGCTTTCTTCCGATGCCGCGACCATGGGCTTTTGGCGCAAGATACACAGAAACCTCCGCGCACCAGGCATAGGCGGCGCGCTCAAAGGGAAGACTTCCGTAGGCGTAGCCCAGCACCTCGCCGTTTTCCTCCCAGACAAGCCACGGCAGCTGCCGGGTATACTGGGTCACACGGCGCAAAAAGGTCTCGTGGGTCGGAACGGTATATTCAAAGGTATAAGTCGTGTTTTCAACATAGGGCGCATAGATGGCAAGCATCGCGGCGATGTCATCAGGCGTTGCAAATCGGATCATGGTTACCTCCGCGTGGGTCGTTTCTTTTATTGTAATGTGTGCGCAGCCCGGAGTCAAGGTTGACATTTTCGTCAAAAAGAAATACAATATTCCTATCTGATTAAAAAGGGGGAAGATCCATGGAAACCGGCAGTAGCGGCAGTATACCCGGGCGAAGTCCTCTGAAGGCTCTGTGGATCATGAGCCTCTGAGGTCGTTTGTCTGTGTATGTTGCCTTCCAATTTATTAAAAGGAGGAAGGAAACAATGGCAGAACGTTTTGAAATTATGCAGAAAGCACTCCTGAAAATGTTGGAGGAGAAGAAGTATCTGACATTGCGGGACCTGCTTGTAACCATGAACCCCAGCGATATCGCCGGGCTTTTTGAAGAGGTGGAGGAGGAACGTATTCCGCTGATGTTCCGATTGCTTCCCAAAGAATTGGCAGCGGAAACCTTTGTGGAAATGGATACGGATGCGCAGGAGCTGCTCATCCGCAGCTTTTCCGATAACGAGCTGAAGGAGATCGTGGACGAGCTGTACGTCGACGATGCCGCCGCGCTGGTCGAAGAGATGCCCGCAAACGTGGTCAAGCGTATTTTGAAGCAGGCTGACCCGGAGATGCGCCGCTCCATCAATCAGATTTTACGCTATCCCGACAATTCCGCCGGCTCGATGATGACCACGGAATATGTCGCCCTGCGCCCGCAGATGACGGTGGAGGAGGCGATCCTTCGCATCCGTCGTCAGGGTGTGGATAAGGAGACGATCTACACCTGCTACGTCACAGAGGGCAGAAAGCTGATCGGTCTGGTGACCGTCAAGGATCTGCTTCTGGCGGAGCAGGATGATACGCCCGTGCAGGACATCATGCTCACCAACCTGATCTCGGTCACCACACATACGGATCAGGAAGAAGTGGTCCGCATGTTCAGCAAGTACAATTTTCTTGCCCTTCCCGTGGTGGACGGCGAGAACCGCCTTGTGGGCATCGTTACCTTCGACGACGCCATGGACGTCATGGAAGACGAGGCGACGGAGGATATCGAGATCATGGGCGGTATGCTGCCCTCGGAAAAGACCTATCTTCGCAGCTCGGTGTTCGAGCTTTTCAAGAACAGAATCCCGTGGCTGATGCTTTTGATGGTGTCGGCGACCTTTACGGGACTGATCATCAATGCCTTTGAAGGCGCGTTGGCTGCGCAGGTTGCGCTGACGGCGTTTATCCCTATGCTGATGGGTACGGGCGGTAACTCCGGCAGCCAGTCCTCAGTCACGGTCATCCGTGCCTTGAGCCTTGACGAGCTGGAGCTTGCCGACATTTGGCGCGTCATCTGGAAGGAGCTGCGCACGTCGATCCTCTGCGGCATCGCGCTGGCGGTGGTCTGCTTCGGCAAGATCTGGCTGGTGGATCGCCTGCTGATGGGCAACGAGGATATCACCCTGATGATCAATCTTGTTGTGTGCCTTGCCCTTGCGGCAACAGTCATCTTTGCGAAGGTGGTGGGCGGCACGCTGCCGCTGATCGCCAAGGCACTGAAGCTGGATCCCGCGGTGATGGCAAGTCCCTTTATCACCACCATTGTCGATGCAGTGTCACTGTTGCTGTATTTCTTGTTTGCAAGCTCCCTGCTGGGAATATAAAAGCCTCCCTTGTGCAAAGGTGAAAAAACCGACCGCCGAAAATTCGACGGTCGGTTTTGTTTACTTTTCGCTGAACGGGGGATCGGAGGGGTAGATGCCCTGCAGCTTCTGCATTGCACGGGGGAGGGCATCCTGAGAGCTGCCCCAAGGCTTTCCGGCGTTGCGGTAGTCGTACTTGGCGATCAGCCAATCCAGATCTTCCTTGACACGGATCAGGTTTTCCTGCATCAGCGGAAGCACCGTCTCCTGAAACCAGACACGCTGGCTCTCCGGCAGATGCTCGCCGGTCATATCCAAAAGCCTTGCAAAATGCCGCAGGCAGAAGCCCTTGCAGGCGGCTACCTTGTCGCGAAATTCCCCTTCCTTCAGCAGCGTGAAGAAGGTGGAAAAATAACGCTCCATGTTGTATTCCACTTTTTCGCACATGGCGCAGGAATCGATCCGTTCCTGCAGGCTGCTCTGATAACCGCTGTCGGAATGTGCCTTTTTGCGGCTGAACAGACCCGGCTTGGCGGCTACCTCATAATCGGAAAGCTGCGCCTGCATTTCCTCCAAGAGACCTGCGTAATAAGTCTGCAGGATCAGTGCACTTCCGAGGGTGTTGCCGTAGTCGTACAGCTTTTTCATGTGCGCGCCGCAGAAGCCTGCCCGGTCAGTGGACGCCCGAACCTCAGGCTCCATGTAGCTGGCACCGGGTCCGACGTAGTAGCGGATCGCCCGCTGCTCCTCTTTGCGTTCCATGGCGCAGAAGGGGCATTCGTCTGCTGCTTCAAAGCCTTCGTTGACGGGGATCGTGTAGATCGTTTCCCGCATTTTACTTGTCGAGCAGCAGCTCCGCGATCTGCACAGCGTTGGTAGCGGCACCCTTGCGCACCTGATCACCGCAGCACCACAGGCAGATGCCGTTGGGATCGGTCAGGTCGGGACGGATACGTCCGACAAATACCAGATCCTGATCGGAGGTGTAAAGGGGCATGGGGTATTCCTTCTTTGCCAGGTCATCCACCAGCTTGCAGCCGGGAGCCTTTGCGATCACTTCACGTGCCTGCTCTACGGTGACGGGAACGTCAAAGTGGCAGGAAACGGAGATGGAGTGACTTCTCATAACGGGAACGCGGACGCAGGTGCAGCTGACAGTCAGCTCGGGCAGGTGCATGATCTTGCGACCCTCGTTCTGCATCTTCATTTCCTCGCTGGTGTAGCCCTCGTAGGCTTCGCCGCCGATCTGGGGGATCAGATTGTAAGCGATCTGGTGGGAGAAAACCTTGGGCTCGTAGGTCTTGCCCTCGGAAAGAGCGGCAACTTCGTTTGCCAGCTCAATGGGGCCGCCTGCGCCTGCGCCGGAAACTGCCTGATAGGTAGACGCGGTCATGGTGCGGATGGGGGCGATGGAATTGAGGGCGTTGACAGCGGTAATGGTGATGATGGTAGAGCAGTTGGGGTTGGAGATGATGCCCTTGTGGTTCTTGATGTCCTCTGCGTTGACCTCGGGAACGATCAGCGGAACGCTGGGATCCATACGGAAAGCGGAGGAGTTGTCAACAAAGACAGCACCTGCCTTGACAATGGCGGGGGCGAACTTCTTGGCAATGTCATTTTCAGCAGCACCGAGGACGATATCAACACCCTCGAAAGCGGCATCGCAGGCTTCCTGAATGACGATCTCCTCGCCCTTGAAGCTGAGGGTCTTGCCTGCGCTGCGGGCGCTTGCAAGGGGGATCAGCTTCCCCACGGGGAAGTTGCGCTCAGCGAGCACCTTCATCATTTCCTGACCCACAGCGCCGGTGGCACCGAGGATCGCAACAGTATAAGTTTTCATGTGGATCTCCTCCTTATTTTACAAAGCTGGTATACAGCACGCGGATTGCTTCCTTAAAGTCCTTGTTGTCAACGCCGAAGATCAGGTTCAGCTCGTCGGGACCCTGATTGATCATGCGGATGTTGATGCCGGCTTCGCCCAGAGCGGCGAAGACCTTGCCGGAGATACCGGGGCGGAATGCCATGTGGCGACCGACAGCAGCGACGACGGCGATCTGATCGTGGACATCCAGGGTGTCAGGCTCCACTTCCTTCTGGATCTCGCCCAGAATGGTGTAAAGGTGGGGCGCGATGGTGGCGGTGGGCAGCACGACAGAAACATTATCGATGCCGTTGGGAACGTAGTCAACGCTCATATTGTGACGCTCCAGAACGGTCAGCACCTTACGCAGCACGCCGACCTGATTGCTCATGCCCCGCTTGCTCATGGAAAGAATGGTGAAATCCTTCTTGCCGGTGATGCCGGTGATGAAGCGGTCGGGATCGGCGGGGGTGTCAAAGGCCTCCTTGATCATGGTGCCTGCATCCTCGGGAGCGTTGGTGTTGCGGATGTTCAGGGGGATGTTCTTCTCGCGGACGGGGAAGATCGTACCCTCGTGCAGCACCTGCGCGCCGGAGTAGCTCAATTCGCGCAGCTCGTTGTAGGTGACCTCGGGGATCGCCTGAGGATCGTCCACAATGCGGGGGTCTGCCATCAGGATGCCGGAAACGTCAGTCCAGTTTTCGTAGACATCCGCATCCAGAGCCGCTGCTGCCAGCGCACCTGTGATGTCGCTGCCGCCGCGGGTGAAGGTACGGATATTGCCGTCGGGCAGCAGACCATAGAAGCCGGGGATCACAACGCCCTGACCGGGAATGAACAGAGCCTTGAGGGCATCGTAGGTCTTCTTCTGGTCGACAGCACCGTCCATGCCGAAGAATACCCAGTCAGCGGAGTCGATGAAGCGGTAGCCAAGGTAGGCAGCCATCAGCTTTGCGGAGAAATACTCGCCGCGGCTTGCCAGCTCATCCTGAGAGACGGACTTGGCATCCAAACGCTTCTTCAGTGCCGCGAACTCAGACTCCAGATCCAGCTCGATCTTCAGCTCGTCGCGGATCTCCAAATAACGGGAGGTGATCATCTCGAAAATCGGCGTGCAGTCCACACCGTACTGAACATGGGCATGGCACAGGTACAGCAGGTCGGTGATCTTGTGATCCTTAGAATTGCGCTTGCCGGCGGCGGAAACGACGACCACCTGACGGGCGGGATCGCTATTGAGAATGTCGCGGATCTTTTGGTATTGACCGGCGTCTGCCATGGAGGAGCCGCCGAATTTTGTAACTTTCAGCATATTCAAATTCCTTCCTTCTCGGATGCGTTATTCAGCCAGCGCGGCGATGAAGGCATCGGGATGCGCCTTGCGCCATGCGTGCATTTTTTCAACGGAGACGGGTGCGGTGACGATGGCATCGCCCCAGCTTTCCTTTTTGTTTTCTTCCAGCCATGCGTCAGCTGCGCCGCTGACGTAGTAGCACAGCAGATCGGTGTTTTCTGCGGCGACCTTCTCGCCGTAGGGGGCGTAGAAGCTCTTGCCGGCGAGGACATCGGCGCAGTCCTGCACCACATTGTATGCGGTGGGATAGCGACCTGCGCCCTGACCGAAGAAGCTCATTCTGCCGGAGGCAGAGCCCACGAGGGTGATCAGGTTGTAGTTTGCGGGAACGGCGGATTCCGGCTCGCCCAGTTTAACGAGGGTGGGCTGGACATAGGCACTGACCTTGCCGTCAACGCATTTGCCGGTGGAGATCAGCTTGCAGACAAAACCGTGGGCGGTGAAGTTAGCCACATCCGATGCCTTGATCTTGCTGATGCCGGCAGCGGGAACGGTGTCCTTGTCGAGGCTGATGCCGAAGGCAATATTGGACGAGAGGATCACCTTGTGCCATGTGTCGATGCCCTCAACATCCGTGGTGGGATTTGCCTCCGCATAACCCAGTGCCTGCGCCTGAGAAAGGGCGTCGGCATAGGTAAGACCCAGACGGGTCATGGAGTCGAGAATGTAGTTGCAAGTGCCGTTCATGATGCCGCCGACCTTTTCGATGGTCTGCATCCGGCGTGCGCGCTCCAGCTCGGACAGCCAGCCGATACCGCCGCCGACGGCAGCGGTGCAGCGGAAGGCAACGCCCTTCTCCTTTGCCAGAGGGATCAGCTCGTCGTAGAAGGTGGCGACCAACGCCTTGTTGGAGGAGATGATGTTCTTGCCTGCTTCGATCGCTGCACGCACAAACTCGTATGCAGGATGCAGACCGCCCATCGCCTCGATGACGGTGTCGATGGTGTCATCATTCAAAATATCCTGAAAGTTTTTGGTCACTTCAGCGTCAGGCAAAGTGACGTCCTCCAAGCAGACAACTTTCACAACGGTCATATCTTCACGTGCTGCGGTCAGGTCATACACACCTCTGCCCACAACGCCAAAGCCAAGCAGTCCAATACGCATTTTTCTTCCTCCCGGTATTTCGCAAGTAAACATTTGCTTTTCTGCTGAAAACACTTGCATTTTCTCATAAAAAAGTATATCATATACTTTAAATAAATGCAACCATGTTAAAAAAACTAACAATTTACCCGATTTTGCGTTTCTTTTGTGCAGAAAGCTCAAATCGGTACGAAAAAATCGATAGCAGGGGGTCAATATGCTGTATCATTCTACGAGAAACCGTCATACCGCTGTGGACAGCGCGCAAGCTGTGCTTTCCGGTCTTGCACCGGACGGCGGTTTGTATGTACCTGAAAAATTGCCCGAAATTGACGTGGCAGCCTGCCTGCGGGAAACTACCATGCAGATGGCAGCGCGGATCATCGGCGCGCTTTTGCCGGATATTCCGGATATGACAACCCTTGTGAAGCAGGCTTACAGCGGCAAATTCCAGACCGACGAGCTGACGCCCACGGTGGACACCGGCAAATTTACGGTGCTGGAGCTGTTCCGGGGTCCGACCTCCGCATTCAAGGACGTGGCACTCTCCATGCTGCCCCAGCTGATGTCCGCTGCCAAAAAGGTAAAGGGCGTGAAAGAGGATATTCTCATTTTGACCGCCACCTCCGGCGATACCGGCAAGGCGGCACTGGTGGGCTTTCAGGATGTGGAGGGCGTGAAAATCTGTGTGTTCTATCCCGATGGCGGTGTTTCTGCCGTGCAGCGGGCGCAGATGGTCACGCAAGATGGCAATAACGTAGCTGTTTGCGCGGTGCGCGGCAATTTCGATGATGCCCAGACCGGCGTGAAGAACATCTTTGCCACCACGGTGGACGGTTGCCTGACGGAGGGCAACTGCCTGCGGCTGTCCTCTGCCAATTCCATCAACATCGGTCGCCTCGCGCCCCAGATTATCTACTATTTCAAGGCGTACGCGGATCTTTTGAAGCGTGGTCAGATCAAAATGGGCGACGAGGTCAACTTCTGTGTTCCCACCGGCAATTTCGGCAACATTCTCGCCGGTTGGCTTGCAAAGCAGCTGGGTCTGCCTGTGGGCAAGCTGATCTGCGCATCAAATGCCAATAATGTCCTGACCGACTTTATCACCACCGGCACCTATGACCGCCGCCGTGTCCTTCACAAGACGGATTCTCCCTCTATGGACATCTTGGTTTCCTCCAATCTGGAGCGGCTGCTGTACCTGATGAGCGGGGATGACCTGCTGGTGGCGGATTTAATGAAGCAGCTGAATACCAACGGCTTCTATACTGTTCCCGAAACACTCCTTGCCAAAATTCAGGATGCCTTCTGGGCGGGCTGGTGTGACGATGCCAAGGGCGCACAGACCATCCGTAAGGTCTTTGAGGAGCAGAACTATCTGTGTGATACCCATACCGCCTCCGGCTGGGCGGTTGCGGAAGATTATGTAAACCAAACCGGCGACACCCGTCCCCTTGTGGTTCTGTCTACGGCTTCCCCCTATAAATTCCCGGCAGCAGTTCTGGCTGCCATCGGCGGCGATACCACCGGCGATGAGTTTGCACAGATGGAAACGCTGGAGCGTGTGACGGGCATTCCCATTCCCGGCAATCTCGCCGGTCTGCGTGAAAAGCAGGAGCGTCACACCTCGGTGATCGACAAGGATAAGATGCGCGAGTTCGTGCTGTCGCTGTGAGAGGAGAAGAAAGATGAAAAAAGTTACCATTCGCGTGCCGGCGACCACGGCAAACCTCGGTCCCGGCTTTGATGCCTTCGGCTGCGCGCTGAGCCTTTATACGGACGTGACCTTCGAGGAAATGGAAGCGGGTCTTGAGATCACCGGCTGCGACGAGGCGTACGCAGGCCCTGACAATATGGCGTATACCGCTTACTGCGCGGTTCTGGAATCCCTGAGCGAGGAGATCCGTGGCGTCAAGATCCATATCGATGCCCACATTCCCATCTGCCGCGGTCTGGGTTCTTCCGCTGCGCTGCTGGTGGCGGGTGCTATGGGCGCAAATGTGCTGCGTGGCAACAAGCTGTCCACCCAAGGTCTGCTCACCATCACCAATGCCATGGAAGGTCACCCTGACAACCTTGCCCCTGCATTTTTGGGTGGTCTGACTGCTTCCATGGTGGATAACGGCTTGCCCGTTACCGTCAATTTCCCCCTGCATCCCGATTGGGAATTTTTGGCACTTGTGCCGGATTTTGACCTGCCGACAACTGTGGCAAGAAGCGTGCTGCCCACGGAGTATTCCCGTGCCGATGCGGTTTACAACATCTCCCACGGTGCTATGGTGCTGAAAGCCTTGGAGCTGGGCGACGAAAAGCTGCTGCGCAATGCCATGCAGGACCGCATCCACCAGCCCTACCGCAAGAGCATGATCAAGGACTACGAGCGCATCGAGGGTCTGATCCGCACCACCGGCGCGGCATTCTGCCTCAGCGGCGCAGGTCCGACGTTGCTGTGCATCACCCGCAACCCCGGTCTGGAGGAAAAGCTGGCAAAGAAGCTGCACGACATCACTGAAGCCAACTGGGCGCTGCTGCCGCTGCACATTGAGTTCAACGGCGCACATGTGATCAGTCAGGAATAAGAATAACCGCCCTGTGGATGTACCAGTGGATGTACCACAGGGCGGTTTGCTGATCTGTAGGGGGGCGTTTCGCCTCCCGCGGGACTACAAGGATAAATTATGTATGCGTTCGTTTTCCTCCGTAGGGGCGGATATTATCCGCCCGCAAAATTCATGCCGTATTCAAACATCTTCATGCTGATGATCTTCTCGATCTTTCTCAATGCATTGATGATCTGCTCTACATCCGCATCTTCATCGTCGACACCCAACCGATCCCGCAGGCGCCCATACGCATCAAGCATCTGCGTATAGGAGCAGTCACATTCACTGCCCTCTGCAAAAAGGTTTTCCACACCCGGAACGCAGAATGCATCCTCCATCTGACCAATCAATGTAAGGTAAATGTTTTCTATCTTTTCGGTATTCATACGCCACCCCCATCGCACATTGTACACAAAGTATACAATGTATACATAGCATTGTCAAGATGCAAGGTATACTATGTATACAGGTGATGATTATGAAAAAGACAGACAATATTACATTCCGTACCGACAAAGAAACAAAAGAAGCCCTCCTTGAAATTGCAAACAGCAAGAAGTGGAGTCTTTCCTTGTTGGTTGAAGACATTGTGCAGGAGTGGCTGAAGAATCACGAAGCATCCGCATCTGACGAAGAAAAGTAATATAATCGACCGCCCCGTGGTACTCCACGGGGCGGTTTGCTGATCTGTAGGGGGGCGTTTCTCCTCCCGCGGGACTGAGGTTTTGTCGGTCATTCCACCTCGGACATCTCGACCTTCATTTCCTTCTTGGGGATCAGGAAACGGCGGGTGGCGAACAGACCCGCGATGCAAAGCACGCAGGCAATGTTGCCCAAGGGGTCATTGTGGTTGAGGATGACCTGACGGGAAATGGCGACGATCAGTACCTCCAAGGTGTTGGCAGGGGTCAGATCGATGAGCATGCGCACAAATTCCAGACCGACCACGAGAGTCAAAATGGTGTGCAGGAACTGGTCAATGGTGGTGATGTATTCGGGGACAGTGATCATCTTGTAGACCTCCCAACCGAGCATGCCGATCAGCACGATCAGGGTCAGGATGGCAATGATGATCTCCAGAATATGCAGGATCTTGTCGATGACGATGACGTGTTTATGTCGCATGAAATTACCTCCGTTGGTGGAATGCGTCCATTATATACGATTTTTGACAAAAAGAAAAGAAATTTTTTGTGTGTTGTATTGAGGCTTCAAATGTGATAAAATAAGCCCGATCATGATTTGACAGGATGTGACCTTTATGAAGATCCGTACCCGCCGCAAATCCTATGAAAAAGTAATGCTTTTGCCCAAGCTCAGGCATCGCAAGCCCCTGCGTCCGAACCGCCTGCTGCAGACGGTCATCCGCCTTGCCGCGATCCCCGATCTTTGGGCAACGAAATTCAAATTCACCATGCATGGCATGGAGCAGCTGAGGAAAGAACCCTGCCTGATTCTGATGAATCACTCGTGCTTTCTCGATCTGATGATCATGTCGCGCATCTTTTATCCCAAGCGCTACGCCATCGTCTGCACCACAGACGGCTTCGTGGGCATGGAGTGGCTGATGCGTCTGCTGGGCTGCATTCCGACACAGAAATTTGTCAGTGATGTGAGCCTTGTGCGGGATATGGAGTACATGCTTAAGGAGAAGAAGACCAGCGTGCTGATGTACCCGGAAGCAAGCTATTCCTTTGACGGCACGCCCACAGCACTGCCCCGCAAGATGGGCGTACTGCTGAAAAAGCTGGGCGTTCCCGTGGTCACGGTCATCACCAAGGGCGCGTTTGCCCGCCAGCCGCTGTATAACAATCTGAAAAAGCGCAAGGTCAATGTGACCGCGGAGGTCAGATGCCTTGCTACCGCGCAGGAGATCAAAGAGAAGACAGTCCGTGAATTGGACGAAATGCTCGATGAAGCTTTCACCTTTGACCATTTCGCATGGCAGCGGGACAACGAGGTACACGTCACAGAGGCAGACCGGGCAGAGGGTCTGGAGCGCATCCTCTATAAATGTCCCCATTGCCGTGAAGAGGGTAAGCTCACCGGCAGGGGAACGTCCATTACCTGCACCCATTGTGGCAAAACATGGGAAATGGACACCCTCGGTCAGATGAAGGCGACGGAGGGGGAGACGGAATTTGCCCACATTCCCGATTGGTACGCATGGGAGCGGGATGAAGTCCGGCGGGAGCTGGAGGAGGGGACATATTCCCTCGAAACCGATGTGGATATCGGCATGATGGTGGATTTCAAAGCCATCTATATGGTGGGTGACGGTCATCTTTCCCATGATGCCGACGGCTTCCGCCTGACCGGCTGCGACGGAAAGCTCTCCTACGAGCAAGGAGCATTGGCATGCTATGGTCTGTATGCCGATTACTATTGGTATTCCATTGCGGATGTAATCTGTATCGGAAATACCGACGCGCTGTACTATTGCTTCCCCAAGGACGGCACGCCCGTCGCCAAGACCCGTATGGCAGTGGAGGAGCTTTATAAGCTGAAAAAGCGCAGAAAAGTGAAAGAAACGGTATAAAAATGTAGGTGCCGCCCCCTACAAGACAGCAAATCGCCCCGTGGTTTTCCACGGGGCGATGTTTATTTGCGTGCTGTTTTGGCGATAGATAGGGATGCTGTTTTCTGCTTTTTAAGAGGGTTCGGTGTTGTACCAAGCAGATAATCCGCAGAAACATTATAAAACTTGCACAGTGTGACGATGTGGCGCAGAGGCACTTCGTTGGCACCTCTTTCGTAGCGGGCATACATGGTTTGCGACGTGCCTAAAACATCAGCCAGCTGCTGTTGTGTCAAATCATTATCTTCCCGGAGACCTCTGATTTTTTCAATCATCGTGCGCATACGATCATCCTGCCTTGTTTTTAGTATGCTCACAGTCTACCAAAGTAAATATGTTTACTATTGACTTTAGTAAAGAAGTTTACTAAAATAAAGCGTATCGATAAAGTCCTACGCAAAATTTATGGAGGATGAAACAATGGATACCGTAAAAATAGAAAGCATTTACCTCACCCTGATCGGGCAAATGGAAGAAGCGTTCTGTGTTGCGGGCGTAGAAAACCTTTTTGAAGAGGGAAGGGAATGCGACTGCGCCTACAACCAAATGCTTGATGCGTATGCGCGCCTGCGGGATCGGCTGGGCGTTGAAAACGAGGATGCCGACGTGGAGCAGATCATCGATGCGTTGAGAAAGATCGAGAAGATCATCAGCATGAAAATGCTTGAATACGGAATGCAATTTGCGGGCGGATGTGGGCGTCCGTCCCTACGGTGAGAAACAAACGCATATGTAGGGACCGGGTTTCCCGTCCCGCGGGAGGCGCAACGCCTCCCCTACAGATCAGCAAATCGCCCCGTGGTTTTCCACGGGGCGGTTATACATTATATAATCAGTCCTGATCCCAGTTGTGCCAGATGTTCTGCACATCGTCGTCATCTTCCATGATGTCGATGAGCTTTTCCATCAGGGCGATATGCTCCTCGCTCTCCAGCTTCTGATAGTTCTGGGGAACCATCTCCAGCTGAGCGGAAACGAAGCTGTACTTGGAAAGGTTTGCGACCACATCGTTGAAATCATCGGGCAGGGTGTAGATGGTGAAGACATCGCCGTCTACCTCAAAGTCATCAGCGCCGGCTTCCATGGCATCCATCATGACCTCTTCCTCGTCCAGCTCCTGCTCGGAGTTGTCGATGACCAGAACGCCCTTGCGGTCGAAGGACCAGCTGACGCAGCCGCTGGCACCCAGATTGCCGCCGTACTTGTCAAAGTGGTGGCGCATGGAGCCTGCGGTACGGTTGCGGTTGTCGGTCATGGTCTCAACGATGACAGCAACACCGCCGGGGCCGTAGCCTTCGTAGGTGATGGATTCGTAGTTGTCGCCGCCGCCTGCGCCCGCAGCCTTTTCAAGGCAGCGCTTGATGTTATCGTTGGGCATGTTGGCAGCCTTAGCCTTGGTGATGACCGTTGCCAGACGGGAGTTGTTGGCAGGATCGGTGATGCCGCCGCCCTCCTTGACTGCAACGATCAGTTCCTTTGCGATCTTGGTAAAGGCAGCTGCACGCTTGGCGTCCTGTGCGCCCTTGGTTTTTTGAATGTTATGCCATTTGGAATGTCCGGACATGTGTATTTCTTCCCTTCAGGTTAGTTTATTAAAAAATTCGCATCTATTTTAGCATCAGAAAACACAAAAATCAATAGTATTTCATGCAATCGGTGTGGGTTTCGGAAATTTTTACCTCCACATTGGGAAATGCCGCCGCGATTTTTTCTGCCAAAACGGCAACGATGGGGTTTTCTGTGGCGAAGTGACCGGCATCGATCAGGTTGATGCCAAGGTCGTGGGCATCCCAGAAGGTGTTGTAGCGTACATCCGCGGTGACGAAGGTATCGCAGCCGGCATGCAGCGCATCGAGGATCGCATCAGAGCAGCTGCCGCCGCCCACAGCGACCTTGCGGACGGGCTTGCCGCCGTCCACGTAGCGAAGACCGGCGCAGCCTAGGTTGCACTGCACATCGGATAGGAAATCCTCCAGTGCCTGCTCAGGAACATCACCCATGCGCAGCAGACTGTGTCCGTCGTGGGAGAGGACGACCTCGATATCCTCAAGACCCAGCCGCGCGGCAAGGACATCGTTGACGCCGCCCTCGGCGCAGTCCAAATTCGTATGTGCATTGATGGCGCTGATGCCGTGTTCGCACAGCGTCAGTATGGAGCGACCGACGGAGGTATCATCGGTGATGGCTTTGGTTGCCCGGAAGATCAGCGGATGGTGGGTCACCAGAAGCTCCGCTTCCATGGCAGCGGCTTCCTTGCACACACCCTCAAAGGGATCGAGTGCAACCAGAATCTTGGTCACGGGGGTGTTTCTGCTGCCGCAGAGAAGACCCACGTTATCCCAATCCATTTTCAGATTTGCAGGGGCAAGGGTCTCAATAAATTGCAGAATATCAGCAACTCTTGTCATGTTGTTTCCTCCTTGAGCCATGTCAGTTCAGGTATTTGGGAAAGTGCTTCCAAAGCATCCAGAAGCGGTTTCTTTTCCGGCTGGTGCGCCGCGGCAAGTGCAATGCCGCCAACGACCCATTGATAGTAAGCGGGAACTTCCTTTGAAGGATTTTCCAGCAGAGCAGGGGGGAAGTGGGCTTCTGCTTCTGTCAGACGGGGATAGTCCGGCTGATACCAAACCTCCATAACGGTGTAGAGAAACCGTCCGTCCCGCAGTACCGACTCTTCTGCGATGCGCCAGCCCTGCCGGGAAAGATAGGTGCGCAGCAGGGGCGTTTTGCTTTGGCATTGCAAAATCAGGCGGTAGCGTCTGTCCTTCAGCCACGGCGCAGCTTCCAGAATGGACACCATGGTGTCTGCACCCATACCAGCGCAGACCAAAGTGTCAAAATCCCGGGGGATGTCGGCAGCACCGTCTGAAAGGTGAAAGGACATCCGATCGCTGACTCCGTATTTGGCGGCGTTGCGAACGGCACTTTGCAGCGGCTGCGGACGGATGTCCGACGCGATCACAAACCGGGCAATATTCTTTTGAAGCAGATAGATCCCCAGATAGCCATGGTCACAGCCAATGTCTGCTACCCGTTCACCCGGCGCGACAAAGCCGGCGCAGGCGAGGAGTCTGTCGGAAATGGGAAGATTCATAATTTTCCTCCAAAAGAAATGCCATCCCGGCAAGACCCGGGATGGCATAGCCGGTCGTTACTGATTCTTTTCAGCCTGATCAGCCTCGTAGGCCTCCAAAAAATGGTTCAGCTGAGCGAGGAACGGCTCGCACTCGATGCCGTGAACCATGCAGGCTTCCTCAACGGTCTCACCCCGGGAAGAGGGGCAGCCAAGGCAGTGCATGCCGATAGCGAAGAACAAGGGCGCAGCGTGGGGAGCGATGTCCAGAACGTCGCCGATGATGGTATTCTTTTCAATTTTAACAGCCATAATATGACCTCCTATCACAATTCTGCGGATATTATAACCGCGCAGAGGGAAAAAAACAAGGGGGTATGCGCTAATTTTCTGTTTTTCGACAAAATTCGACACGCTTCGATCATAAAATGTGTTATCATAAAGAAAAAAGACACAAGGCGGAGGAACGGATATGTTGGGCAATCGGATCGCTTCCTTACGGAGGGGCTGCGGCATAAGTCAGGCGGAGCTGGCAAAGCGGCTGCATATCAGCGCAAGTGCCATCGGCATGTATGAGCAGGGAAGACGTGAGCCGTCGCTGGATATGCTCATCGCACTGTCGCAGGAATTTGGCGTGACCATCGATTATCTGCTTTCGGGAAAACCGGGGACGGTGCGGGATGTGACGGCACTGCACAGGCTTCTGGAGGATAGCTTCCAAAATCCTGCGATGGCGAAATCGGATGTCATGAGCAAGGAAGAGCTGGTTTGCCACCTTCTGTGGGCATTGTTGGAATGAAAATGCGAAAATAACACGAATTAGATACTGGACAAACGGATTTCTATGCTGTAGAATGTACATATGCATCAGGTTATGCTTATATTTTACATCTCGAGCAGGAGGTATCACAATGGCAAATTATAAAAAGCTGTTCATGAATTACATGGACATGGAGGGAATCAAGTACGTTGACAGAGACGAGCATGTGGTGAGAGTGACTTACACCGGCGATAACCTCAAGACCATTCCTGTTTATGTTTTCTTCGATGAAGACGGTGATCCCATTGTCCAGTTCAAGTGCTGGGAAATTGCCAATTTCAAGGGCAAGGAAGGCAAGGGCATCTATGCCTGCAACATGATGAACAAGGAGTACCGTTGGGTCAAGTTCTCTCTGGATGATGATTCCGATATCGTTGCTTCCATCGATGCTTACGTTTCTTCTGATAATTGCGGCGAAGTGTGCATGGCACTGGTCAGAAGAGTGGTCAACATCACCGACGATGCATACCCCACCTTCGCAAAGGCAATGTGGGCATAATTGCTTTATAATGAAAGAACCGCCCGTCTTCTACAAAGAAGGCGGGCTGTTTCCGTATGATAAGGGTGCTTTCAGCAAATAAGATAGGTCATTGCAAGGAGCGTGTTGCAGAGCGCAGCGAATCTTAAATGAAATGCTTGCCGGGGGCAAGCATACATTATTCACGCGACGTGGCAATCTCCTGCACTTGGGTTGGCAATTCATAAAGCTCAGAGAACAAACGCATACCGACATGGATGCCGTCGAGAAATGCCTGCCGTTCATGAGAAATACACAGATCGCAGGCTACAGAAAATACGCTGTCAATCTCCTTTCTTGTCAAACGGCGTAGAATATCGTTTAGTTTTTGGAATTGGAAGTGAATGGTGGCATTGTCCACAGGATTCGCAGTCGCATAGCAGTAATACAGCACTTCCAACAGAGAATGAGCATCGTCATAACAGTAACAGGGTGTCTGCTCGGCAAGAAAGACTTTTAGATTTTCAATGTAGCGGTTCATATCATAGATTCTAAATATTTACTTGACACAAATTTGTGTCATCTGTTATTATACTGTTGGGTGATGACATGGAAACGCATGAAATTTTAAGAAACTTACGAGAGGATCAGGATCTTACACAGCAGAATCTTGCCGATCTTCTGAAAATCGGGCGGACAATGTACCGTAGATATGAAACCGGGGAAACAGAAATTCCGGTGCGCCATCTAAAGGTTCTTTGTGCTTTTTATGGAGTGACCGCGGATTACGTCCTTGGACTGTCGAAAAAGCCGAAAAAATAATATGGGTATGCCAATGGGCAGAATTATGATAGCCACCAGTTTTTGAACTGGTGGCTACATGTTATTTAAGGCTTGTTTCTGAATTTCATCCACATCCATATCGGGTGCGTCTGAAATCCAGAGGACTCTCCCACGGGCTAAAAATTGCTCGCCGGCTCTCAATTTTTACCCAGCCTTTGGCTGGGTCGCCCTTTCGAGTCCATCCTTCCGGCGTGCCAACAAAAAAGAGAGGGCGTTTGCCCTCTCTTTTGTTGGTACACTTAATGCATTCAAAACCGAACCGATACCTGCAGCTTCCAGTTCTGCAAAGCTGATTGTTTTTGTTCCGTCCTTGTAGTTTCCGACAAACACAAAGTAGTCATCATATAAATAGACTGCGTTAACAAAACTATTGATCAAACGACGGCGATGTTCTGTTTTTTCTGGATTCAATTCCCGGAAGCGGTACAGCCAAAAGAGAATTTGTTCCCGTGTCAGCGTCGGTTGTGCCAGTTCTTCTTTGGCGATTTGTAAGGAAAGGTCTTTGCGCTGTTGTTCCAGGTCCTCTAACCTTTGCTTGGTAGAGGGAGTAAAGATGCCCATCTGAATAGCGTTGAGCATATTTTCAATCCCTTTTTCTGCTTCTGCGAGATTTCTTCGAAGTAACGGCAAAGTGGTGTTTTCCTTTCCCAACTCTTCCATCATGCGATCTGCCAGCTTTTCGATCAGCTCATCATCGAAAATAAGCTTGCGGATGTACATCAGCACCAAATCTTCAATCCAGTCTTTTTTGACGCTCTTCTTGTCACAACCAAGGTGCTTCTTCACGCCAATGCATTTATAGTAGCGGTGAGTTTGCCCTGTGCGGCTGGTGCCGCTTTCTCCCACCATCATACGCTGACAACAACCACAAAACAACTTGGTAGTGAGCAAGTACTCATCTTCTGCCTTATGCTTGGCGGGGGCTTTGTGATTAGAAGCCATACGCTCCTGAACGCGGTCGAACAACTCCTGTGGTACAATAGCCGGAACACCGTTGGGAATCACTACATCTTGAAAACAGTATTCTCCAATATATTTGCGGTTATGAAGCATCCGGGTAACACCATTGACGGTGATCAGATTGCCCCTGCCGCTGCGGATGCCCATTGCATTCATAGTGTCTACGATCTCCTGCATGGTGAAGCCGGACGCATACATCTCAAACATCTCCAAAATAGCTGGTGCGGTTATGGGGTCAATTTGGAAATGGTTGTTCTCGTCGATTGTATAACCCAGAGGAACTGTGCCACCGTTGTACTTGGCCTTAAGTGCATTTTCTACCATGCCACGGGTGACCTTTACTGCCAGCTCTGCAGAAAAATACTCCGCATAACCTTCCAGCACAGACTCTAACAGGATACCTTCCGGGTTTTCAGAAATGTTCTCCGTTGCAGAAATCACACGGACATTGTTTTTCTTCAATATGGCCTTATACTTGGCAGAGTCATAGCGATTACGGGAAAACCTATCCAGTCTCCATACAATGACCACATCAAATTTCTTCTTGGCGCTATCTCTGATCATCTGTTGAAATTCTGGACGGTTGTCGGTCTTAGCAGACAGTGCCCGGTCAATGTATGTCCCTACGATCTCAATACCGCTTCTCTGAGCAAAAGCTGTGTTCTCGCGGATCTGGGCATCAATGGACTCTTCTCGCTGGGCATCCGACGAGTATCTCGCATAAATAACGCCTCGAATCATCTGCAATTAGGATTTGCCAGACGGGCGGCAACAGCATCAAACAACTCCTTGTCCACAATGGCAGGGACTCCGTCTGGGATAAAGATATCCGTATAACGGTATTCGCCAATGTAGATACGGTTGGAGAGTAGCTTGGTCAGCGCCTTGCGGGTGTAGCAATTGCCCTTTGCATTGCGGACGCCCTTGGTCTCCAGGTCCCTAAGCAGCTCCGTCATGGGGACACCGGCGGCAAAACGCCGGAAGAGATCCTGTACCACGGATGTCTGGTCGGGGTTGATTTGATAGTGCTTTTCATCATCGATCTGGTACCCATAGGGGACGGAGCCGCCGTTAAAGCGGCAGCTGCAGGCATTCGCCATTTTTCCGCAAGTAATCTTGACGGAGAGTTCCATCTTGTAGTGTTCGACCATTGCCTTGACGATCTGCTCCATAAGAACTTCGGATCGTTGATCCTGCTGGCAATCAGCAGTACGAGCATTCATTCTCTGATTCATAATACATTTACCTCCTTATCTAGTAATGCTCTATATTCTATTATGAGCGTTTTAAAATTCATTTTTATTCACGGACATAAAATATCCCCTATGTGGTGATTGCTCATTATGGGGATGGTTAGCATATCCAAGAGGATAGACCTTGCCTTTGCATCCGATGCGGGTATGTCCTATCTTCACCGTAGCACGCCTGTCAATAGAAAAACGCTTCACGGACATGACTCGCCGAATCTTGCACAAAATCGGCCACTTGTAGTTGTGCAAGTAGAACAAATTAAATGTAAACTTTCTGTGAATTTTGCTTTTTGACAGAAAAAAGCCAGAAAACGACCGATTTTTGGTCATTTTCTGGCTTTGCTTATTTTCAGTTCTCCCGGCCCAAAAGCCAATCAACGGATACTCCTAAAATGTCCGCTATGGCATTCAGCTCAATGTCAGATACGGGCCGTTTTTGCCCTTCCAAAAGGGATAGCGCAGGGATGCTTAAATCCACGCCTGCCAACTGTAGTTTTGCGAGCAGTTCCACCTGCTTCATGCCCTTTGCCTTGCGTGCCTGCGTGACTCTTGCGCCGATTATATTGCGATCTCCAAGTTCCAGCTTTCTCGGTTTCAAACCGCTCACCTCCCTATGCCGTCATTATATGTCGGTTAGGGGTTGATATATTTGGTAATACCAAATATAATAAAATAAATTTGGTATTACGAAATAAGCGGGTGAAGATATGAGCAGTTGCTTTTTTATCGGGCATCGGGAAACAATGGGGGAAATATACCCTCAGCTAGAGGCAGCAATCGAGCAGCATATTACACAGTTCGGTGTCCGTGAGTTTATTGTCGGGAACTATGGTGGATTTGATCGCGTTGTAGCCCGGGCTCTCGTGGCGGCAAAGGCTCAGCACCCGGAGATCGTGCTTCTACTGCTGGTTCCTTATCACCCCGCAGAGCGGGCGATACAAGCGCCTCCAGGGTTTGATGGGACATTCTATCCTCCCGGAATGGAAAATGTCCCCCGGAAGTTCGCCATCGTTCGTGCCAACCGTTACATGATTGAGCATGTGAATTACATGATCGCTTATGTCTGGCATCCGGCGAGCAACGCAAGAGACCTGGTGGAGTACGCAATCAAGCAAGGGGTCAACATCACAAATTTAGGATCAATTCGCTAAACTTGCGCTTTTTGTTTCCTGCCGTTTGGCGGAGTGGGCTTTAATCCTGCTTGTTCCAAAGCCCGGGGCCATGGGCCGAGAAAGGTCTTGATCCGCGCCCGGGTGGCGTCGTCAAAATCTGCCTTTTTCGGGGGATAACCCAATTCCTGCGCCCGCTTTTGCAAGGTGCGGATCGCCCACCCAATTTGTTCCGGTGTTGCCATTAAGGAATCCTCCTGTTCGTATGATCCGTAATGCAGTAGCCTTCCCCCGGTCGAGGCTGCCACTGGTAGCGGTTTTTGTTTTCCTCCGGGAAGAAATGCTCCATGATTGCAGCGATCACACCGCCGTGGGTAATGATGCAGGTGTCTTCGTTGATTTCAGAAAGGGCTTGCATTACCCGCACTTTCATCTGCACACCGCTTTCCCCCTGAGGTGGAATATTGACCTCATTGTCCCCGGTGAGCCACGCTTGGTACTCCGGCGTATTCTTAAGTTGGTCGTAACCATGCATCTCAAAGATGCCGAAGTCCACTTCCCGGAACCGGGGATCGGTTTCGTAAGGCACATCGCCAAACAGAATATGAATCGTTTCATCTGTCCGTTTCATGCCGCTGGTAAGAAAGCGGACATTTTTAATGTCGTACCGGATATTCTGCAATTCTTGTCTGCCTGCAGCAGACAGGGGCAGATCGGTACTGCCGCAGTATAGGTGGTTTTCGTTGGCTTCCGTTTTGCCGTGGCGAATCAGATAGATGGTCATTTTAGTCTCTGCTCCAATCCGCAGAAGATCCGGCTGACCTGATTTGCTTCACTGCTCAAATACTGCGCCAGTCTGCCGGTGCGCTGCCGCCAGCCGCGATTCTCCGCGCCCAGGGGTACCACACCGCAGAAAATGTCCTGCAGGATCAGAATGCTATCCTGCCACTCTTCCCGGTGGGATTCAAAATATCCAATGGGATCATTATGTCGGGCGGTGAATTCTTCAATTTTATATATGCACCGCTTGGAGAAGTCAATCTGACTGCTATTGCAGGTATACACGTCCATATCCGTGATGCCAAGGGTTTCCTTTGCAAATGTAAGCTTACCTTGGTAGGCTCCACCGATAATCAAGATCATAGTTACCTCCTAAATCAGCGCATAGACAACCACAGCGCACAGTTCACCGATGGTCAGTGCGAAGCCGGAAATATCGCCGTTCATGCCGTCAAGGGATCTGTAAGCACGCAGCAGAGCAAGTCCGTATCCAGCCAAGCAGCCAACAAGTGCAAAACCGTATTTGCCGCAAAGCAGGAAGCCTGCTGCCAAGAAGATGCAGAGCATAATGCTCCATGCAACGATGTGGGATTTCGGTTTCTTTTGGTCTGCATACTGGCTGGTGGACATGGGCTTCAGACCTGTCACAGCCAAGGATGAACCGCAGCGGCTCACTGCCGGGATGAAGATCAGAATCAAAGAATTTGCTTCCGCAGGTGCAGATGAGAAAAAGGCAAACTGTGCAAGCATCAGCAAAGCGATCCCGATCACCGCAAAGCTGCCCACATGGGAGTCCTTGAGGATTTCTCTTCTGCGCTCCAAATCTCGCCAGCTTTTCACTGCATCGGTCACATCCATGAAGCCGTCCAGATGGATAAAGCCGGTAATGAGAAACGGGTAGGCGCAAAGCACCAATCCTGCCACAAGTGCAGGCAGGTTCAGTAGCCTGCAAAGCCATGCAAGGGCTGCCCAGAGCGCACCGATCTCCAAACCGACAATCGGCAGGAAGAGAAGCATTTTATCCTTCGCCTTTTCATCCCACGCCTGGGGCGCAGGGATGGCGCAGAACATGCTCTGGCACATAACAAAGGCATATAAGTATTTCTTCATATACGCAGATCCCCTTTGTGGATAATAAACTGCCCGGCGGACACTTCGATCACGGTATCACAGACCGCAGCCAGACGGCGGTCAATATCCGCCAGACACTTGCGGTACATTTCCGTACTCTCGGAGAACGCTTCCGCATCGGAATAAATATAATCACTGACAAACACCGCATGGCGGACAGTACGGGCAAATTCCACCAATTCTTCCGCGCAGCGGTTTGCTGCGTTAAGGTCTATTTCGTAGTTCTTCTCTACCGGAAACAAAGAATTCTGGATCAGAGCCGTTACACTGTCCAGCAAAAACACACCATCTTTGTCGGCGATTTTCAAGCAATCCATAATATTACGGAAACACTCCATCGTCTCAAAACCCATGCCTTCCCTGTCAGCAATGTGCCGTCGAATGCGGTCGTCATCTTCGGCACCAGAAGAGATCATGGTCGCCACATAGTAGTGCTTTCCACCCTTGGAGAGGGCAACTGTCAGGTCTTGCGCCAAGGTGGATTTTCCGTTCTTGGCACCGCCGGAAATAAAGATGGTCATTGCGCACCCTCCACCGTAAACTTGTCGCCCTGGCGGATTTCGTCTAAGTAGCCGTCATCAATGCCGGCCTGGTCAAAGGTCGCCATGTCGTTGAGTATGGCGCAGGCGGCGCTCAGCACCTCAAACGCCAGCGGACAACCGCTGCCTTCCCCCAGACGCATCCCCAGTAGGAACAAAGGCTGCAAGCCCATAGCATCCATAGCAAGTCGATAGCCGATCTCATAGGATGCATGGCTGGGAATCAAATATCCTCTCACATTTGAGCAAAGCTGATAGGCACATAGTGCCGCCACAGCAGAAATGAATCCATCAATCACCACCGGGCGACGGGTCGCCGCAGCACCGATAAAAGCGCCGCACATGGCAGCGAGATCAAAGCCGCCCACCTTTGCCAGCACATCGATAACATCATTTTTGTCCGGTCTATTGACCAATATGGCGGTTTTGATAACTTCTTTCTTTTTGCGGAAGCTGTCATCTGTGATGCCGCCGCCTCTGCCTGTCACTGTGTCCACATCCGCATCCAGTAAAACAGCAAGAACAGCGGAAGAGGTTGTGGTATTTCCGATACCCATTTCGCCAATACCCAGTACATCCGCATCGGTATTTTGCGCCAACTCGATACCGGTCAAGATAGCCTGCACAGCTTGCTCTCGGGTCATGGCAGATCCGTGGACAATATTTTGCGTGCCGTAGGCGATCTTCTTGTTCAGCACCTTGGGTTCTTTGATGTCGGCGTTGACGCCCACATCGCAGACAGTTATTTCACAACCGAAGTGCTTGCAAAGCGTGGATGCGCCGGTCTTAGCCCTTGTCAAATTGACGGTCTGCTGGAGCGTCACGCTTTGGGGCGCAGAAGATACGCCCTCTGCCACCACGCCGTTATCCGCAGCGAACACCAGCAGATGCTTCTTTTCAATTTTGTTATGTACCTGCCCGGTAATGCCTGCAAGCTGAACGGACAGCTCCTCCAATCGGCCAAGGCTTCCGGGCGGCTTAGCAAGCTGCGCCTGCCGCTCCCTTGCTTTTGCCATGGCCGCTTCATCCAATGGAGCTACTGATCTGATCACTTCCTGTAATTCCATTTCTCATTCCTCCAAAAGCCAGCGAACAGAAGGCGCTGCGCCCATCACTTCCAATGTAAAGGTCGCATTGGGGCAAAGTATTTCCGAGCGCGCCAGCAGCTCTCTCATGGGAATACTGCCGCAGTTCAACACACTGTGGGTATCCCAGGAGCCATCGTTATTGTGCAGGTGGAAATGGGAAAGATACGGTGTCCAAATTTCCAACCACTCCATTACCGAAACCTTGGAATAGGCATTCACATGCCCCACATCCAAACACAAACGAAGTCTCTTGTCATCCACACCCTTGACAATTTCAAGGAGCATATCCGGGGTTTCTTCCAAAACATTTTCCAGTACGATCTCCACACCGGGATCTTCTTTCAAAAAATCCTTCCAGAACAGAACGGATTGCTCCACATACCAAGCCGGATAGTAGATCTGCGGATTATAACCGCCGTGGATCACGATCTTATCAGCGCCATATTCTTTGGCAAGACGGATCGCCTGCCGGTAACGGTCAGCCGCCAAGATCCTTGCCTTGGGATCAATGGCGCAGGGAAAGAGTTCATTAAAGGGCCCATGAAATACGCTTTTACGGATCCCGGTCAGCTTTTCACGTACCATCGCATCCGTTTCCGGAAATTTATCGTCCATATTCCATGCGGTGCAGTATTCGGCAATTTCCAAGCCAAAGCCGTATTCTTTTGCTACTTTCGCAGCATCAGCGGCAATGGTGGAAAGATAGATGTTTTCCTTTTTCATAGTGTCTTCCTTGCTTTCCAAAAACGATACTGCGTCCACACTTCCAAGCCCATGGGCATCAGACAAAAGACGGCATAGCCTGCATAGAACAGGTAGGACATCGCAGTAATCGGTGTCATCATGATCCGGGGATCATAAATAATGTCTGTCTGCTGGAGCAGGACCGCCATCAAAACCGCCGTCAGGCAGCCGAACAGCGCCACCACATAGGCTCTGTCCCGGTTATCAAAGCGGTAGATAGAAAAGGCTTTTCTCCCTCGCAGAGCGCTTCCCCGGCTTTGCATAGATTCGGAAGCAGTGGTCAAAGAATCGATGGTCCATGTGATCAGCATGGAGAAAATACGGATGCTGTTCTGCAGTCGTCTGCATGGATTTCCTTGGTTTGCGCCCCTGCCGATGCCCTGCTGGGCGGTATTGATCCGCCTGGCTTCTTTTTTGATCCGCGGCACAAGACGCAGCAGGATCGCCAAAAACAGGCTCAATCTTGGGCTGATCCTGCCAAACAGATACACGACCTTGTCCGTGGTGAATACCGAGTGAACGCAGGAAAACCAAATCATGACACCTGTCACAGAAAGACCCAACACGAAACCGTAAACCAAGGCTTCCAGCGTCATGTTGTTACCGATAAAATTCTGACGCAGAACCGTCACGCCAAAATGATGGTAGCTGCTGTAATACAGAGCAAATCCCACCGCAAAAATCAGCAGCACCGTGTTAAATATCGCTGCTTTCCAGCCGCTGCGTTTTATGCTGTAAAGAAAGGCGCAGACAACGGAAATTGCAAGAAAAACAGGGTGCTGAAACAGGATCGTTCCTCCGATCACGGCGGCAAAATAAAGGAAGTTGACCGCAGGATGGCAGCGTTCAAAGCCCATTTTCATCCTCCATCATACCGTACTTGACCTGAATGCGGTCAAGCTTTTCCAGCAGCGGCCTGCCAAACAGCACCATGACCAGCACGGTGCAAACACCTTGACTGACATTCACCGGAAAGCCGGAAGCAAAGGTGGCCGCCACGGCTTCCCAGCTGATACGGGAGAGCATCAGAAAAATATGGGAGCAATCCAGCAGTGGGCCGACCCAAAGGATCACGCAAAGGAAACCAAACACGGCCATGATCCACGGCTTCCTGGGAAGACGGCCTCTGGCGAAGAGAAAGCCTGAGAGCATACCGCCTGCACCGTAGGCCATCATCTGCCAGGGAGTGAACGGTCCATGTCCGTAGAAAAAGTTACTGACAAAGGCCGTCACGGCGCCCACCATGAAGCCCGCCTCTGGGCCAAAGGCAATGCCGGCAAGCATTATGATGGCAAAGGTGGCCTTGAAATTGGGGATCGGGATCGCCACTCGGCCGGCAATGGCAATGGCGCACATAACGGCAATGACCACCAGTTCTCTTGCCTGGGGCTTGCGTCCCTCGAACGCCAGAAAGAATGGGAGCATCAGCTCGATGATGATCAATGTGCCGGTGATGTAATAGCTTCTGCCGGGCAGCCGCGTACCAAGGTACAAGGTTGCCGGGATCAGCAAGAGGAAAACCAAAAGAGTCGCGATGTTGGATTTTTTCATTCCCGATTCCTCCCACACAGTTCAATCACATCCTCAGCGGTGACCGCCATAGAGAATACATGACGGCTCATGCGGTTTGCCGCGGTGGTATAGAAGCTGTTGTTGCCGAAGAATCGCCGGGGCGTATCGGTAGTCAGGATCTGCCCGTCAAAGAACATGCTCACCATATCTGCGTACTTGGCGCAGAACTCCACATCGTGGGAAACCATAACAACGGTGATGCCCTGTTCCTTCAGCTTGCAAAGGATTGCAGCAAGCTTTTCCTTAAAGAAGCTGTCGATACCCTTGGTGGGTTCATCCAAGAGCAGCAGCTTCGGTTCCGTTAACAGTACCTTTGCAAGGGCGCTGCGCTGCTGCTCACCGCCGGACAGGTCGTAGGGATGGCTGTCCAGCAAGCCTTCAATTTCACAGATGGCTGCGATCTCGGCAATTTTCTTTTCGTCTTTCGTCATCTCCGCAAGATCTTCCCGGACAGTTTTCTTGACGAACAGACTCTTGGGGTCTTGGGGCAGCATAGCAAGGCAGCCGCAGAACAGCTCTGCGGACTTGTATTTTTCAATAGGCTTCCCAAACACCTTTACCTTGCCCCGGTAAGGCTTACAAATGCCGCAAATCGCCTTTAAGGTGGTAGACTTGCCTGCGCCGTTGCCACCTACAATGGCGTACAGAGAACCATTCGGGACTTCTGCGGACACGCCCCGCAGTACATCCGGGCTGTCCTTTTCATAGCGGAACCACAGTTCCTTTAAGGAAAGGGCGGGATTTGCAACTTCGTCCTCCAACACCTCTGCGGGCAAAGCTTTGACTTTCGGATCAGAATAAGCGTTGCTGAGCCAGTTCCTTCCTTCACGGACAGTCAGCGGGCAATTTCCCGCACCCTCTGCACCGTAGAACACACGAACAGGGGTAGGCATAGCGGCAAACATATCGTTTTTCTGCGCATACAGAAGCTTACCGATATTTCTGGGGGTGTCATCAGCAATGACCCGACCTGCGTCCATCACGATGGCACGGTCGGCATAGGGGAAGATATCCTCCAATCGATGCTCGGTGATGATGACGGTCGTACCCAATTCGATGTTGATCTTCCGGACAGTATTGAGAAAATCCGATGCGGCAATGGGGTCCAACTGGCTGGTAGGCTCGTCCAAAATCAGAACCTCCGGCTGCATGGCCATGATGGATGCCAGATTGAGCAGTTGCTTCTGTCCCCCGGAGAGGGTGGCCACATCCTTGTGAAACCAGTCTGCGATGCCAAAATAGCAGGCCATTTCGGACACCCTTGCCCGCATGGTCTTTTGGTCACAGCCGAGGCTTTCCAAGCCAAAGGCCAGTTCGTGCCAGACCTTGTCGGTGACGATCTGATCGTCGGGATTTTGCATCACATAGCCGATTTTAGAGGATTGATCCCGCTGGCTGACTTTCTCAATGGGTGTTCCATTAAACAAAATTTCACCGCTGCGTTTGCCGTGAGGAGCAAGAACGGATTTCAGCTGGCGCAAAAGGGTGGTTTTCCCGGAGCCTGACTTGCCGCACAGAACAACATACTCTCCCTTTTGGATTGTGATATTCACATGATGTAACGATTCCTTTCCCTTGGCTGTAGGGTAAGAAAAACTCAGATCCTGGATCTGGAAATGTGCCATGAAATAGCCTCCTTTATATGTAATGCGACAGGGATCAGAAGATAGGCGGTATAGGGGATCACGCCCCAGGAAACGGGGGCAATGTCAAGCGCCGGCGTAAAGATAGCGGACATCTGCCCAAGACTGGCAGCAAGGATCGTAAATGCCATGAGCGCAGCCATAATCACCACCAACAACCGATCCAGTACCGTCATACGGTAAATCACAAAGCTGCTTCTTTTGGCGCTGCCATAGCCCCGAGCGCGCATAGAGTCGCCGGTAATGACGCTTCCCTCCAGCGCCCAGGAGGTCAGCGCGCCCAACACGGTCATGCCCTCCTGAAGCTTCTGTGCACCTTTGCCGATGGACTTTCTTGCCCCGATGATCTGCTGTGTCTTTCGGATAAAATTGGGTACCATGCGCAGCACCATCACCAGCAGCAAGGAGATAGCGGGGATCAGATTCCCAAACAGGCTGGTGAATTTATCACTGGTCAGCACCTTGTTATAGCAACCAAACCATATCAGCATCGCCACGAACATACTGGCGATCGTCCCACCGTAAAGAAGCGCTTCCAGGGTATAGGGACGACCCAGTAGGTAAAACAAAGGGGTCGCGCCATAGGTATTCAGCAGCGGGTTGATGGCCGTCAGAAAAATGTAGAGCGGCAGCAGCCCCAATATCATTTTGAGGCCCTTTGCTCCGTTCAGGAGCAGATAGTAGATCGCTCCCGTCACGATACCCGCCAGCAGATATGCCGGGTGTCCGATCACCACGCCCGTACCGATAACGCCCACAAAAAACAGGAAATTCACCGCCGGATGGCATTTGGAAAAAGCGTCTGTCATATCAGCCTTCCCATTCTGGCGCACCCACATCGGTGCCGTAACCGTGGCAGGTGTACAAGAAGTCGATCACATCCCCGTCTTTTACCGTATAGGCGGAAACGCCGTAGTTGGGGAACCATTCATTGACCTTGTACATCCAGCCGGATTCGCTGCTGCAATCAAACTGATAAAGATTGTTGATGCCTTCGATATAGTACGCATCATACAGCGGCTCCCAGCTGTATTCCAGCTGGATGCCGGCAGCCTCGCAAACACGGACCAGAATATCGAAGACCGTTTCTCCCTCTGCGTAAGCCACCTTCACCCGGGGCATGATCACGCCGTCAGCAGGAACAAATTCTGCTTTGGCAGGATTCAGTTCGTCCCAATTGTCCAAAATCGTATCGCACCGGATGGTGAGATATACATATCCGGCGACGGTGATTTCCAGTTTTGGCAGCGTTTCTTCTTCGCTGGCCTTACAAACGGCACAGCTGCGCTTTTGCAGACCGGTTTGAGAAGTGGTGGGCTGTTTTGTAACCTCCCAGTCGCTCCAGCTGTGTCCTTTGGCCTTGATGACCGTATCGGTATAACTGTCACCGCAAGCGGCGCAGGTGTGCAGTGTGTAGCCGTCCGTTGTGCAGGTGGCATTTGTTACGTTGTCTGTGTAGCTGTGACCCAAGGCAGCCGTTTCTTTGTCCTTATAGCTGACACCGCAGCTGCAATTATGCAGTGTGTAGCCGCCGGTGGTACAGGTGGCAGCCACCGTCTTTTCTGTGTAGCTGTGGGTGTGTCCAACCGGCAGTTTGGCAATCGCGCGCTCCTCAAAGGCATCACAGTGGATGCAGGTGCGTTTCTCTTTGCCTTCCGCAGCGCTGGTCGGTTCTTTTTCCATGACCCACTCAGACCAGGTGTGTCCCTTGGCAGCAGTTTCCTGATCCACATATCGGTCGCCACAGGTGCAAACATATTCGGTGTAACCGCCTGTACTGCAGGTGGCGGAGATCACAGTAACACGATATTCATGGGTATGGGTCGGTTCGGTAGGCTTTGCGGTTTCCGAAGGAGCAGTGGGCGTTTGGGAGTTTATAATGTCCTCCAGCGCCTCATTGCGCTTGGCAACCAGCGCATCCAGCTGTGCGTCGGTAAAACACATACTTTGCGTCTGATTGGCCCGGTGCAGGCAAGCAATAGTAAAGTCGTTCAGCGCCTCGATCTGCAGAGCGGATATGGTTTTTTCTCCACCGATATACTCCAGCTTTTGTCCGGCATTGGCCCCTTCCACATTGCCCGCGAAAACGCTGATGCTCTGTGTGCCGGTACGGACGCTGATATGCGCCACGGCATCCTGAAGCTGCAGCGTATTGTCAGCAAAACGAACCGTGACAGAATCGGTGCAACTTGCAAACATTTCTCCGGCAGACATATCTGCGCAGAAGGTATCTGCATTGGAATCTGCAACGGTCAGCCTGGAGCCTTCCCCGATGGTAAGCGCGCTTCCCTTTACACAGATCGTCGCGGCGGCACCTTTTTCACAGGACAGCACATCTCCCGGGCGCAGAACGATATCCTTTTCCACGGTGTAGCTTACGCCGTCCCGGTGCATTTGGACAATGCCCCGAACATCCGTCAGCATGGCTGTTTCGGGATCGGGCTTATCAAACCAGCCCAGTATATTCCCTGCCATAAGGACACCGGAAACAACGATCAAAGCAATGACCGCCACCATAATGGCATTTGCAATGGTTTTCTTTTTCATAATGATTCCTCCATACAAAAAGAAAAAGTCCCCTTTTGGGGACTTTCAGACAACACAAATCTGCCTAAAAACACCGTTTTTAGGCAACAAAAATAGCCGCCAGACCACCCCAAGAGTCCTGCGGGATTCATCTCTGGTCTGTATTCCGACTCCGGACGCCATGTTGTACATTTCTTCTCAGCTTGCGCCAATGAAATGTACGGCTTCAATGTCCGTCTACGGCGGCTTGGTACCGTTGGGATTTACCCATTCCAATTAACCAGTGACTACAAAACAATATGTAAGCTTTCGCTTTTTATACATCCTAACACATTCGGAACAGAAACGCAATCCCATTTTTTAAAAGCAGTTGACTTTTATGAAATAGGGTGCTATACTCCTACTGAAAAGTGAACAACAGTTTAAGTGCCCTTGGGAGCGGTAACAGCCCCATGGGAGAATAGAGAATCGGGTGCGAATCCCGAACGGTACCGCCACTGTGAGCGTGGAGGATCAACACAAGACGAAAGTCGGTCATTGGGGAAACCTGAGAAGGCTGTGCTGATCTGAAGATGCGCAAGTCAGGAGAACTGCTTAAACGGTGTCTTTCACCGGACCCCACCAGTATTGGGTGCCGGTGCTTTTTGCGCGGAAAATCGGCCGTGGCTACCCCAATATGCTGGGTATGCCACGGTTTTTCTGTTTCCGGTTGCTATGATCCCCCTCATAGATTGCCCTTCCGGAAACAGAAAAGCGCGGAATGCCTGCTGGTTTCACAGGTCGGACACCTACAGCTTTTCAAAGTACGAAATTTTGCTTGGAGGTAAAAACATGAAGAAAATCGTAAGTATGATTCTGGTGATCGTCATGATTGCCAGTCTGGCACTGGGCTTGACAGCCTGCTGCGAGGGTAAGGACGGTGTCACGCCCCAGCTTCGCATCAACCCCGATACCAATTTCTGGGAGGTTTCCTATGACGAGGGTGCTACCTGGGTGTCTATGGAAGTCAAGGCTACCGGCGCCGATGGTAAAGACGGTGTCGACGGCACCAATGGCAAAGACGGTGCGGATGGCAAGGATGGCATTGACGGCAAGGATGGCAAAGACGGCATCAATGGCAAGGATGGCGTAAACGGAAAAGATGGCATCAATGGCACAAACGGCAAAGACGGTGCTGACGGTAAGGACGGCAAGGATGGTGCCAATGGCAATAACGGCACAAATGGTACAAACGGCTCCAACGGCGTAACGCCCACCATCGGTGCGGACGGCTACTGGTACATCGGCGAAGAGAACACCGGCATTTATGCCGGCACCACGGAAACAGTGGATGTCACCTTCAAGGGCCTTGACAGCGACAATACCGTTACTGTCACCAAGGGCTCTTTGGTCAATTACTATGTTCCCACCAATCCGGTAGCGGACTTTGTCAACTGGTACGCGGACGAAACCTGCACGGTAGGCTTTGATTTCAACACGCCCATCACCGAGAATGCCACCATCTATTCCAAGTGGGAATATGAAGAACAGTTCAAGACAGTAGCAGCCTTGACAAAAAATGTCAGCTTCGGCAGAGCCAACTGTATGGGCACCAACGCCTGTTTCGGCTCCGTGTATGTCCGTGTTCTGGCAAATGATTATGGTTATTATGGCGGCGCTGCAAATATCGCGAACTACCTGAAGGGTGTATTTGTGGAGAATGATGGTGTTGTTAGTGTTTCCGCCAGCTCCGGTCTGCGCAGAATCTCCTATACGGAAGCGCTGACGATCATTAACTTCGCATCTGCATTCTCTTCTTATGAGCAGTACATTTTGAGAAACAACAAGGAAATGCCTGCTGATCTGGTTGCGCAGAAAGAACTGGCTATCCGGTATTTTGAAACCGTCGACTATACTGCGGAGGGCTACAACGCTGTACAGGTCGGTGCCGGTATGCAAACACCTTCCATGGCGCACGCCGTGGTCGCACTGGGCAGCTTGATGGAGCAGCAGGGAACCCAGCGATTTGCCACACTGATCAAGGCGGCCTACGATAATTATGATGCCAATTACTGGGATCAGTCCGGCTATAATCAGTCCTTCTATCAGCTTTGCGCTCACTTTGATTGGTACGATATGTCCGCTTTGGAGGAAGAGGTGGCAGCACTGACCTCTCTGACAGACGCACAGGTGCTGAAGTATTACGGCTACGGCATTGACTTGGCAAGCGACTATGCTGAACTTTGGCAGGCATGGGCTGACGATGCTCTGTCCGACAATGCTTTGGATGCAAGCGAAGCCAAGGCATTTGCTTATCACTACGCCTACCAACTCACCGGCGGCAATGTCTGGCTGGGCATTTACGGCAGCAGCCACAGCATCGTAGACTACAACTAACCTTTTTGAGCCGGGTGCCCAGGCACCCGGCTCTACTCTTAAAGATTAACGAAAGAAGGAAATTCAAAATGAACAGCTATACAAACCTAACTGGCAGACAGGATCTGCTGGAGTCTATCACCGCATTGGAAAAGGAACTGGCCGCCAAAACCGGTAAGGATGTCGCTTTGGTGGCATACAGCCCCATAAAATACGCGGAACTGAGTAACGATACCGAGGCCCTGGCCAAAATCACAGAGCTGGAAGCACTTCTCAGCAAGAAAACCGGCAAAGATATCGTACTGGTTGCATTTTCTGTTTGATCGATGATTCCAACCGCATACAAAAGGACCGTTGAAAAGCTTTTGCGTTTCAACGGTCCTTTCCAGATATTGCCCTTTATTCTGCGTCAACCTTAGTCGCACGGCGGCCTTCCGCAACATCTCGCTCAATCGTTTCCCATATGGCTCGCTGGACAAAGGCATTCACAGACTCACCGGTGACTGCTGTGTGCTCATCAACACGTTGTTTTTCATCGTCAGTAATGCGGATTTGCATACGATAAAACTTGCTGTGGTATTTCCTGTTTGCGCGCAGCTGTGCTTCTGTTGCAGCCATTGTAGCCACCCCCTTTGAAAATAGTATACTACAAGGAAACCTAGAATTGCAATTGTACACGACTCCATATATTACACAAATATGGAGTCATATGTTTGTGCAATATATCAATTTGAAGACACCCCCGAATTGATGATTGACAAGTATTACATTATCAAGCTCGAACTGATGCTGCACCCCGAGGACAAGCCCGTTGTGCGCACTTACTGCGGCACGATCGACGAGATTGGCCATCTGATCGACTGTTTGGACCGGGATGAGTGGAGTCGCGACTACTACGCAAGTACCATTGCTGCCTGGGAAGCTTGGCAGGAGGGCGACAAGGTGGCGCTGCATCACGTAGGAACCAGCGTCGAGCCGTTGTTGATCCCGGCTAAGGAAATGTGTCGCTCTGCCTATCTTCTGGATGAGGCCCAGTGGAGCTATACCGATAAATTTGGCTGCACCATGCTGGCATCTGCTGATACCGCAGATGTGCACCAGGTGCTGTTGTATAGGGGCCATTTTTTCGGTTTGCGCGCTACCAGTTTGGCGGTCTCTGCCGCGTTCACTCGGATCACGGTTGGGTGGACTATCAGGTCGACGACGGCGGTGTGCCCGGTATGATTTGCCAGGCCAACAATGGAGAGATCCGTGCTGGTGGATGAGTTTTTCGCCTATCAGGCGGGCGTGGATGCCTTGCAGAGCGACCAGTGCATTGACTACAACAAAATCAGCCAGGAACTTTTCGTGAGATAAGCTTAGTACTGTAGCCCAACTCAACGACATGAAGAAGAGGGGGCGTATCGAAAAAGACTATGCAACCCAACTGGAAACTGAGTACAGGGCTGATTTCCAAGTATTCCTTCATACTCTTGAGCATGCGAACGATTCTATTGAATCACTAAGTTTGTATTTTGACACTCTACGCATTATTTACAAGCGTGCAGGGATTCCTTTAACGGCTGGTGATCAAGAACGCCTTTGCGCGG
>SVMI01000011.1 GCA_015067495.1 Oscillospiraceae bacterium
ATGCTGCAGGCCCCGGACAGGCTCTGGATGAAGCCACCCGGGAACAGATCGCAGCCATTACGAGCAAGACAGATATGAAAATCCTGGTCACACTGTCGTGTACCATGTGTCCCGATCTGGTGATCGCTGCCCAACGGATTGCTGCTCAAAAACCAAATGTGACGGCTCATGTGTATGATATCCGTCATTTTGAAGAACTCAAAAACCGATATAATGTGATGAGTGTACCGTGCATGATCGTAAACGAGGATAAGGTGTTTTTTGGGAAAAAGAATATATCACAGATTCTTGAGGTCCTTCTTAAGTAATCAATATACAATGAACGGCAAACACCCCGCCTTCGAGCAAAGGCGGGGTGTTGTCATAGGTGTTGTTTCACTTTTTACATACACCTTTTTGACAATGGCCTCCTTCAAAGTGCCTTTACAGAGTGCGGTTAAGGAATAAATGGGGGAGAGTATATAACAGTTTCTTTTATGACCGTTGGTTCGTTCGTTGGTTCCTTTTGGCGTTTTTCAGTTTTTTCGGGATTTTTGACTGTAAAGCCTGACCGAAAATTTTTTGGACGCTGTAAAAATAATGGAATTAAATAACGTCCATTACTTCAAATAATGTTTTGAACGGGATTTTTGGAAGGTAATAAGTAAGAAGTAATAGGTAATAAGTATTGCGGCATTTCTGCTTTTATGCTATAATACACCTAAGGCGGTGATTTTTACAAATATGAAAGCGGCAATTTTTGACATGGACGGAACATTGGTTGATTCACTAATGCTTTGGGATGTGCTTTGGTCAACCTTTGGTGATAAATATTTGAATGATAGATCCTTTTCTCCAAGTGTTGAGGATGATAAAAAAGTACGCACACTTACTTTGAAAGACGCAATGTATCTAATTCATAAGAATTACAAACTTGGCGAAAGCGGAGAAGAATTGCTGTCTCTTGCAAACAGCATTATGATTGATTTTTATGCCAACAGAGTTGAATTAAAAGACGGTGTGAGGGCGTTTTTAGAACATTGTAAAAATAACGGAGTCAAAATGTGTATTGCATCGGCAACCGCACCGGAACTAATTGATGTGGCATTAGAACATTGTGATATTGGAAAATATTTTTTGAAGGTGTTTTCTTGCGGTACCATAGGTAAAGGTAAGGACGAGCCGGATGTTTTTTTACAAGCAGCCGAGTTTTTGGGTGCTGAAATAAAAGACACATGGGTGTTTGAAGATTCACTTACCGCTATTGAGACCGCCGCAAAGATCGGCATGCCTACGGTAGGCATATATGATAAATTTAATTACGGACAGGATAAAATAAAAGAAATTGCAACAGAATATATCAATTCGACAGAAACGATTCTAAAATTGATAAAATAATAAAGAAAATCAGGTTTTTAGATCAGTTCTTTTTCGGACACGAGAGCCAATAAAAAAGGACATCCAGTTGGATGTCCTTTTTTATTGGCTTCTGATCAAAACGGATGGAGATTGACATCCGGGAGGCTTGTGATATAATGAGCGCATACCAACGCAGGAGGAAAGGAGATGCGGAAAATGGCTCTTGATACACAGATCTATGCCAGCCTCCATGCCCATTCCACCCATTCTGATGGCGTTTATTCCCCTGAAGAGTTGGTGCAGGTTGGCTTTGATGAGGGCTACAGAGCTTTGGTTCTGACCGATCATGATACCGTGACGGGTACTGAAGAGATGATGCTGGCATGCGAGAAAAAGGGGATGGAATGCATGCTTGGCATAGAGTTTACGACGAATTTTTGGGCGTGTGAATACGGATTTCATGTGACCGCCTTTCATTTTGATCCTGCGTATCCTCCAATGAAGGAGTATCTTGACCGGCTGTCCCAAAAGGAGACGGATCAGACCAAGGTTCTGTTTGAGAGAGGCTTGGAGATCGGATATATCAAGGGGATCACATGGGAAGAGGTGCTTGCGTATAATCATGGCATCACATGGCTTTGCAATGAGCATGTATTCCGTGCGATGAAGGCAAAGCAGCTGGTCACCGATCTCGACTATCGCGAATTTTTTGACACCTGCTACGGAAAATACCGGGCGCAGGTGCCTGCCAAGATCCAATTTATGGACACAGATCAGTTGATTGATTTTGTGCATCAGGCAGGAGGTATTGCCATCGCAGCACATCCTGTCGGCATTTATGGGGGACTGGAGTTCGTCCCCAACCTTGTGGAATACGGCATTGATGGCATTGAGGTCTGGCACGGAATGCTTACGGGAAAGCAGCGTCGACAGGCATTGGCTCTGGCAAGAGAGTATGATCTTTACGTTTCGGGCGGTGCCGATCATGAGGGATTATTGGGAGGGCAGTACGGGCGCTTCCAGAATCCACAGGAAAGCAAGTTTTATTTCCCGCCGTTGTCGTTGGGTACTACGCAATATTTCTATGAGGAGATCCGGGACAAACAGAAAAAACCGAACCGCAAGCAGATTATGACGCGGATGCTTGAAGACGAATCGTTATGGATTACCAACGGCGGGATCTTAGACCAGCCGTGATCAAAGTGGGGTGCGGCTCGGTGGTTTCGGGGAGGTATACCGATGCAAGTATTTACAATGGAAATTGCCGGCTTGGTCGTGTCTGTGCAGCCGCTGTTTCAAAGCACAAGGGAATATTGCCGGGCATACCTGACCGAAAAAGCACCTGAGTTTTTCGTAGAGGTGACTGCGGAGGAGCTTGCTTTTCAGCAGCAGCTTCTGGATGTGGAGGCGATGGAAGAAGGCTTGAAGCGCCGGGAATTTACAGACCCCTTTCTGGAGCGCGCAACCATTCAGCGCCGTGTTGCGGATCAGCTTTTGAACAAGAATACATTACTGCTGCATGGCAGCACCATCGCTGTTGACGGCAAAGCTTACCTCTTCACCGCTCCCTGCGGAACGGGAAAATCCACCCACACCCGTCTATGGCGCGAGGTGTTCGGTGACCGGGCAGTGATGGTCAATGACGACAAGCCTTTTTTGCAGATCACATCCAAGGGCGTATTTGCCTATGGCTCGCCTTGGAGCGGCAAACACGGACTGGCAAGCAATGTCTGTTTCCCGCTGCAAGGGATCTGCTCTTTGCATCGGGGCGTTGAAAATGAAATTCATCCGGCGATGCCGGAGCAGCTTTTGACGCTGCTGCGCCATCAGGCACACGTGCCGGAAGAGGCGTCTCTGCGGCAGAAAGCCGAGGCTTTGGTTGAGAAATTGGCGCAATCCGTTCCCCTTTGGGAGCTGTTTTGCAATAAGGAGCCGGATGCCGCGCTGCTTTCCCACCATGCCATGAGTGGTGATCAATAAGGGGGGATCCTGATGAATAAGTTTATCCGTACCCTTTGTCTGTTGCTTGTTATGTGCTTTTGCACCGCTTCCTGTGGGAATGAAATCACAGATCCAGCGGCAACGGATGAGACCGTTGTCATGGAAATGAACACCGACTTTCGTCTTTCGGAAACGCTCCCCCGGGGTGATGGGCAGCAGGTGAAGGTGATTTTGCTGTTGGGGCAAAGCAATGCCAGCGGCAGCTCCATTGTCAGTTACCTTGAAAAAAATTCCACCCCGGAGGATTTTTCAAAATACAGCGCGGGCTATCCATCTGTCCTGATGAATTACTGCATCGATGACCATAATGTCTGCTCCGAGGGGGAATATGTGAAGGTCGATCTGACCTGCGGTGCGGCAGAAGGCTTTTTCGGGCCGGAGGTTGGCATGGCAGATGTCCTTTCGGAAGCCTATCCCGACGAAAGGATCTTGATCCTGAAATACACCATGTCCGGCTATTCGCTGCACCATCACTGGCTGTGTGCCGGAGAGCGTGGCTCGATTTATAATGCTTTCCGCATCTTCATCGAGGAAAATATGGAGCATCTCGGGAATTTGGGGTACGATGCGCGCATTGGTGCGATCTGCTGGATGCAGGGGGAATCGGACACCTCCGAGTTTAAGGCAGAACGCTATTATGACAATCAGTGTGCGTTTGTGTCCTATTTGCGCCATGATCTTGCTCCCTATGCCGAGGAAGGCGGCATCTATTTCATCGATGCCGGCATTTCAAATGGCCCTTACTGCGAGCCGGGTTATCCCGCTGTCAATGAGGCAAAGCGCCGTTTTTCGGAGCTTTCTTCGCTGAATCTGTATTTTTCCACCATCGATGCCGGGTTGGTCACCGTCAACGAGCCGGAAGGCGACCCGGATTGGGGTCATTACGATGCGCTGTGCGAGTTGGAGCTGGGGCGGCTCTTTGCACGATATGTGATCGAAAGCTACCAAGGAAGAGAATAAAGGAACACCTCCGGCTCAGCCGGAGGTGTTTTTCACAAATTGGATCAGGCGCAGCATATCGTCGGACAGATAGTCACTTTGCTTCCATACAAGGCTGACCTTTGTGCGCATGGGCGGGTCGAGAGGAATGCCCACAAGGTTTTCTGTTCCGTCCGGCAGAAATTGAAAAACGAAGCTGATTGCAAGACCGCTCGCAACCATGCTCTGCACGGTGGAAACCTGCGCCGTGTGCATCAGCACATTTGGCGTGATTCCACTTTGATGAAAACGATCGAGGATGCGGCCGGTATGGAAAAAGCTGTTCTGAAACAGCACCAGCTTCTCATTCCGAAGATCCTCGATGCAAGCGCAGCTCCTATGCGCAAGGGGATGCTCTTTGCCCACACAGCAAGCGATGTCCATTTCTGCCAGCAGTTGAGAAGCCAATCCGCTCTCAAGCACCCCATCATGGGGCAGAAAAGCCATGTGGATTCGGTTTTCTTCAAACATGTTCACAAGAGTGCTGCGGTCGCCTTCGATGATATTGACCTTCAGATAGGGGTATTGACGGAAAAAATCGCCGAACAAAGTCGGAAGCAGAAACGCGCTGATCATGGGAGGTACACCCAGATTCAGCACCTTGGTGTCGCGCAATTCCCGCATTCGTTTGGCAGTGTTGTCCGCCTCCTGCAGCAGGGCAGTGGTATGCCTCAGAAGCACCGCGCCTTCCTTGGTGAGCATCAGCCGTTTGTTTTGCCGTGTAAAAAGTGCAACACCGAACTCGTCCTCCAGCTTGCTGATGGCAGTGGAAACGGAGGGTTGCGAGATGTTAAGTGCCCTTGCAGCTCTGCTGATGCTGCTAAACTGGCATGCTGCCTGAAAATATCGCAGTTGATCCAGAGTCATAGAGAACCTCCAAATATAAGAAAAAACTATGAAATGAAAAGAAAATGATATTTTACAAATAGATTATACGGGATTATAATGAAAATAACAAGTCTTTTCTTGAAAGGAGACCCTGCTATGAAAACATACAAAATTGCTGTGATCGCCGGTGACGGCATCGGGCCGGAGGTTATCGACGAGGGCGTCAAGGTGCTGAAAAAGATTGCGCAGCTGGATGGCGGCTTTGCTTTTGAGTTTACCCATTTCCCGTGGGGCTGTGATTATTACGCACAGCACGGCGAAATGATGCCCAAGGACGGCATCGAGATCCTATCTGCCTTTGACGCGATCTTTTTGGGCGCTGTGGGCAAGCCCGGTGTGCCGGATCACATCTCCCTGTGGGATCTGCTCCTGAAGATCCGCAAGAGCTTTGATCAGTATGTGAATTTACGTCCTGTGAAGCTGCTGAAGGGCGCGCCCTGCCCCCTGAAGGACGTTCGAGAAGAAGATATTGACATGATCTTCGTCCGGGAAAACAGCGAAGGCGAGTATGCCGGCAGCGGCAGCTGGCTCTATAAGGGAAAGCCCAATGAGGTGGTCATTCAGGACGGCGTTTTCTCCCGCGTGGGCTGTGAGCGGATCATCCGCTATGCATTTGAGCTGGCGAAGCAGGAGGGAAAAAGCCTGACGAGCATCAGCAAGGGCAATGCCCTGAATTACTCCATGGTCTTCTGGGATCAGATTTTTGCGGAAATCAGCAAGGAGTATCCCGAGGTTGAGACCCACTCCTATCTGGTGGATGCAGCCAGCATGTTCATGATCAAGGATCCCAAGCGGTTTGAGATCGTGGTGACCTCCAATCTGTTCGGTGACATTCTGACGGATCTCGGCGCGGCGATCGCCGGCGGCATGGGTCTGGCGGCAGGTGCGAATATCAATCCTGAGAGAAAGTTCCCCTCCATGTTTGAGCCGATCCACGGCTCTGCGCCGGATATTGCGGGGCAGGGAAAGGCAAACCCCTTGGCGACGGTGTGGTCTGCCAGCCAGATGCTGGACTTCTTTGGCTATCCCCAGTGGGGCAAGGTGCTGATCGATTGCATCGAGCAGGTGCTTTGTGAGGGCAAGGTGCTGACTGCGGATCTGGGCGGCAACAGCTCCACCGGTCAGGTAGGCGACGAGATCATCAGCAAGCTGGAAGAGCGGAATTGCTGATACCGGGGGCGTTCATTTATCTTCTTGCACCTTTCTGCGGAATGTGTTATCATATACGCAGACTCTGATTTTGCGGATTTACAAACCGAAAGAGAGGAAGAAAATTATGAACAACGTCAGTCAATATACCCAGAGTTTCCGAATGAAATATGAATCCTTTCGCACCGGCTGCGACTCCCTTGAGGAGTTGGGGCTGTGGGATAAGGATGTCCACGGCGAGATGGATGTATTTTACGCCAACGACCTTGTCAGTGTGATCATCCGCCTGATCGCCGTGGATGGAAAGATCACCCAGAAGGAAGTGGACTATCTCAACAAGACCTTCGACTTCGACTACACCCGCGAGGAGCTTTGTGAGGTGTACAGCAACTGCAGGGAGGAGATCGGTCATGCCTTTGATGAGACCTTTGAAAACGGCATCACTTACATGCGCCGCATCAATGCAAAGCTGGCGGATGCTTACAAGGAGCTGCTGGCGTTGATTTGCGAGATCGTCATCAAGAGCGACGGCGTGATCGCGGCGGTTGAGCTGGAGGAAGTCAAGCGGCTTAAGGCACTTTGTGAATAACGAAAGACAGCGCAGCAGAGTATCTGCTGCGCTGTTACTTTGCCTGCGGGACATCTTGCTGCTTTTGTTGACAATAGATGAAAATTGTGTTATAGTGAAACCATCCTAAAAATACATAAGGAGGATTTCCCTATGCTGAACACCTGCGCAGAACTGTTTGTAGAAAACCTGAAGTCCAAGAACCTGAACTTTGAGTGCGGCACCACCAAGTCCGGTGATTCCGTGGTCGAATTCCCCTACTCCGGCAAGGTTGCCAAGATGTTCTTCGGCGGCAATGACGGCGGCTACCTGTCCATCTACGTGGTTTACGAGAGAGTTCCCGAGGACAAGCTCTCCGATGTCATCTTTGCTTGCAACGAGCTGAACTGCCGCTACAAGTGGGTCACCTTCTATGTTGACAGCGACAATGATGTCGTCCTGCATGACGATGCGATCCTCTCCGTCTCTAACGCTGCTGACGAAGCTTTCGAGCTGCTGGTTCGCATCCTGAAGATCGGCGACGAGGTCAAGCCGGATATTATGCGTGCAATTTACGCCTGATTTTGTGAGGCACGGACAAAGGGGCTTGCGCCCCTTTGTTTTGCTATAAGGAGAAAAATATGAACATACTCAGAATTTCGTTTTTGCTTCGCTCTCCCTCAGTCTGCCGTGACTACAAGTCCGCGAACGACAAGGATCTGGTGGCGGAGCTGACCAATGCGCTGGAGGGGATTCTGTCACCTGCAAAGCCTGTCTGCAGCAGCAGAGGCAGTGTCCAGCATCATTTTTACGTAGCTACAGAAGCAGATCCCGAGCAGAACAAGGCGGCTGTCCGCAAAATGCTGGAAGCATTGATCCCGGATGAGACGCTCCGCAAGATGATCGTTGTTTCCGTGACCGAGCCGGATGGCGATGAGATCGATAAGCTTCGTCAGAAGGTGGACACCAATGATAACACTGCCTTCTGGGCTGCCGTACAGAGTGCAGCTCTGCCGGAAAAAAAGACGGAACCGCCCAAAACCAATGCCATGCCCCTGAGCAAGGCTGCGGAAAAGGCTGCCGACGCAGTCGACCCTGATCAGCCTGCACCGCCTGAAGAGCCGGAAGCTGCGGCGGCAGAGGAAGAGCTGCCCCCGCTGTCGGAGCAGACCCAGAAGATCCAAAAGCTCAGAGATGCGCTGCTGTCCAAGGTGCGCGGTCAGCGTCATGCTGTGGATGCCGTGGTGGAGGGTATCTTTGAAAGCGAGATGTTCTCTGCCCTAAACCCGGATCGCAAGGGTCCTTTGGCGACCTTCCTGTTCACCGGCCCGTCCGGCGTGGGCAAGACCTTCCTTGCAAGCCTTGCCAGTAAGTGTCTGGACAGACCCATGCTGATCGTGGACATGAGCGAGTACTCCAGCAATCTTTCCAACGGCAGAATGAACGGCGAGCATGGTCAGGCTGCGGTGGTTACCGGCTTCGTCCGGCAAAATCCCCGGGGCATTATCGTCTTTGACGAGGTGGAGAAAGCCCACATCAACACCATCTACCAGTTCCTGCAGATTTTGGATGGCGCCAGAATGATGGATCACCAGATCAAGCGGGAGGTCTCATTCAAGGATACCATCATCATCCTGACCACCAATGCAGGCGCATCCCTTTATGAGGATGCAACTGTTTACGACCTCTCCTCCGTTCCCAGAAAGGTGATTCTGGACGCTTTGCGTAAGGACGTGAATCCCCAGACCCAAGAGCCCTTCTTCCCTGAGTGTATCACCACCCGTATGGCTAACGGCAGAGTGATCCTCTTTAACCATCTGGAACCTTATGCCCTTCTGCAGATCGTGCAGGATGAGCTGGCGCAGCAGGTTGCGCTGTTTGAGAAGTCTGCCGGCATCAAGGTCAAGTATGACCCGGTGTCGCTGGCTGCGCTGGTGCTGTACCATGGCGGCGGCACGTCCGATGCCCGCTCTCTGCGTGGTTTGGCGCGGAGCATTGTGGTGCGTGAGCTGCAGGAAGTATTGATGCAGCTGCTGGCATACGGTGCCGAGCGCGTGGATGCCCTGCAGGAGATCAACCTGACCATCGATACCCAGCAGAGCGAGGAGGTCGGCGGTCTGTTCTCCAGTCAGGAGCGGATGCAGGTGGCGGTGCTGGCAGAGAATTGCGCCGAGCATTTTGAGGCGCTGGAAGAGTCCTTGCAGACAGACTTTACCGTATTGACCGGTCTTGACGAGTGCAAGCGTCGGGTTCGCGGCGTAACGGATTACGTCCTGCTGGATCCGCTGTGCGGCAACCGAGAGAAGGACAACATCCCCAACGATGTGGAAGACCTTGACTCCGACGGCATGAAGATGTTCGAGTATCTGCGGGAGTATGCGCCTGAGATCCCGGTGTACATTCTGGATACCACCGGCAAGATCCGTTCCTTCGAGACCCTCCTCGCCCGGGGCGCAAGAGGCGTGATCCGCATGGACGGTACTGACAGCAACGAGATGAAGAAGACCGTGAAGGAGCTGGCGTTCAGCGCGCTGGTCAATAATGTGACCTTCTCTCTCGGTCGTTCCAGCAAATTCCTCAACTTCAACTGCGCACAGTATATCATTGACGACAGCTGCGTGGTGGTTGCCTTTGAGCGTCTGCAGATCAAGAGCGTTCCCCAAGCAGGCGACGGCAAGACCATCGCCCAGAAGGGCGAAAACGGCAACCTGAAGTTTGCGGACGTGATCGGCTGCAAGGCAGCCAAGGAAGCGCTGGCAGACTATCGGGATATGCTGGAGAATCCCCGCAAGATGGCGATGAAGGGCAAGAAGATGCCCAAGGGCGTCCTTCTCTACGGACCTCCCGGTACCGGCAAAACCATGCTTGCAAAGGCGATGGCAAACGAGTGCAACGCCACCTTCATTCCCGTTTCCGCAGCCGGCTTCTTCGGACCGCTGGTGGGTGAAACGGAGCGCAACATTCATGATCTGTTCAAGAGAGCGCGCAAGTATGCGCCATCCATCATCTTCATCGACGAGGTGGATGCCATCGGCAGAATGCGCACCGGCTCTGTGGGCAGCACCCACAATGAGGATGCGCTGACGGTATTCCTTTCTGAGATGGACGGCTTCATCACCGACGAAAAACGCCCGGTGTTTGTGCTGGCGGCGACCAACTACGAGCTGGAAGGGGAGAGCGGCAGAGTTCTCGATCCTGCCTTTGTCCGCCGCTTTGATCGGAAGATCCTCATCCCGCTGCCCGACACCGATGACCGCTACGCACTTCTGGAGAAGAGCCTGAAGCGCCACGGCATCCACTTTGGCGCGGATCATGAGAAGATCCTTAAAAACATGGCGAAGCGTACCGGCGGCATGAACAATGCGGATCTGGAGATGGTCAACGCCAACTATGCGCGCATCCTTGGCGATGGTGAGCCGGATGGCGTTGCCTACATGGATTCGCTGGACGCCTACCGCTTCGGTGAAGTGAACAAGATGGATCCTGCCCACCTGCGGCAGACTGCCTGCCACGAGGCAGGTCACGCACTGGTGTGCCGTCTGTGCGGTGTGACGCCGTCGTTTTTGACGGTGGTGTCCCGGGGCGGCTACGGCGGCTTTATGGAGAGCGCCGGCGAGAACACCAAGGGCAGCTACACCTATCGGGAGCTGATGGATCGGGTCTGCCGTTGTCTGGCAGGTCGCGCGGCGGAGATCGAGGTGTACGGCGATGATTCCGGCACCAACACCGGTGCCAGCTCCGACATCCGTCAGGCACGCTACTTCATGAAGATCAGCCTGAACGACTATGCCATGGGCGAGAAGCTCTATGCCCGTTGGACGCAGGATGAGATCGAGCAGGAGATGAAGAACCAGTACGAGCGTACCTGCGGCATGATCCGGGAGCATCGCAAGGTGCTGGATGCCTTGACAGAGCGTCTGGTGCAGCACAAGAGCATGGATCAGACCCAGCTGGAGGAATTCTTCACCTCCATGGGTGTGTGAGAACAATAAATGACCGGCGAAGTGGGATCACTTCGCCGGCTTTTTGTTACATAAGCTGAAATAAGAAAATAACAGCGCAGTGATGATCACTGCGCTGTTGCTTGTGCATTTTTTAGATTCCCAAAAGTTGATTCTTTTTGGCATCGAATTCTTCTTGAGAGATCACACCCAGATCGAGAAGCTCCTTGAATTTTTTCAGCTCCTCTGCAGGAGATAATTGTTGAACAACTCCACCGACAGGAGCATTTTTAATATCCTCGATTTGCTTACGAATATATGCAACAATGATTTCCGCTTCTTCATTTCTCTCTTTTCCGCTAAACTGAATTGCATTTTCGCCGCCGTACTGGCTGCCGGAAGTGCTTACGCCACCTGCAGCCGTCTCTACTTGAATATATCCGTCAGCGATTGACGAGGGCTTATATTGTACTCCGATAGCATCCTTATAGTAAATGGTTTTTTCGCCTTGAGTCATAGAGGTACCAAAAACAAGACCTGTAACAACCGTGGAAGTGGACTGAGTGGAAGTAAATACAACCTTATTCTCGTAGACGTCAAGAATTTTACCGGAATTATTGACCATGCAATATTTAACACCCTCGGGGCGCATTTTGATCCGTTCTTCCATAGGCGCATTTGCCATTTCCTTGTTTTTTTCCTCTTGTTCTTTAAGGCTGTCGGTGTAATTCTTTACTGCAGATTTCGCCTTGTCAAAAATGCTCATTCGAATACCTCTTTCTTCACGTTTATAAATTAATTATTGTAACATAATGTTACATAAAGTAGTGTAACACAATGTTACAATAAATGCAAGGGGTGATTTGATGATTGGACTCAAAAAAATCCGCAAGCAGCGGAATTTGAATCAGCAGAAGGTCGCGATGGACCTGAATATTTCCAGAGAGGCACTGTCCTATTACGAAAACGGCAAGCGTGAGCCGTCCCTTGCGCTGCTGGTTGCTATGTCCCGGTACTTTAATGTATCCATCAATTATCTGATCACCGGCGAAGAATTTCAAAAAAGATGAACCTGCTTTTGTGAAAAAAGTGAGGTTCATTTTATTTGCACAGTAGCATACTCCCCGCGAGAAGAAAAAGAAGCAGCGCAGTGATCTCACTGCGCTGCGTTTTGTTTACTTCAGGCGGCATTTATACCGCGTTTCGAAGCTTGCTTTGCTGCGGAACAGCAGAACGATCGCATCGAAAAAGGAAAGGAAGGTGGGGATGTAGGTCCAGAAAAAGACCAGATACAGAATGCCCAAAACCTTTTTGCCCAAATAGAATTTGTGTGCGCCGAAGCTGCCAAGGAAAAAGGCAAGCAGAACAGCCATCGCTTTGCTTTTTTCAGGCACCGGGTTTATGGGATTGGGTGCGGGATTTCTTTGCCAGCTGCTTTGGGTGGCGGTGTTCTGATTGCCGCCCGTTCCCCAAGGGTTTGTATATTGTTGGGTCTGGAAAGGCTGCTGCGTCTGATAGGATTGCCGGGGATTGGGATTTGTCTGCTGCCCGATGAAGGGTTCTGTAGTCTGCTGCGCAGTCCCCGGAATGTTCTTGCAGGAATTGAAGAAAGGCTCTTTGGGAAGCGAGTCACAGAAGCTTTGCATATTGGGGAAACGCTTGCAGAAAATTGCCTGATAAGTACCCAACTGCATTTCCATACCCGGAGACAGCGTTACATCCTCCAGAAAAATCGAGAGGATCTCCTTCTTGCGGGAGATGGCAAAGTTCAGCTCGCGCTTGCAGTTTTGGGATTGCAGATAGGCATTGCTGATAAACAGCACGAATTTCTCGCAGCTCATGACTTTTTCTGCCACAAATTCCGGCCACTCACTGCCGGCTTCGATGCCCCGGTCATACCAAAGGGAGACACCCTGCGCCTGCAGCGCGCTGATGGCAGGAAGGACAAAGTCCTGATTAAGGTGTGCATAGCTGATAAAAACGTAAGGATATGCGTTTGTACCCATAAGTGCTTCTCCAATTCTCTTCATTCTCATATCATCATAACACACCAAACAGAAAAAAACAATGGTATCTCTGGAAAAAACCTGACAAATCGACAAAATAGCAAAAGCGAGGGGATGTCCCCTCGCCTTTATCATTTTTCAAACGTGAACTTCTCCCAAGGGATGTCCACGGGTGCTTTCTTTGTGATGATCTCATCAATGTGCATCAGCAGAGGGAAGTCGTCGAGGTTTACAAGACCTCTTTCAGCCTTTGCCCTTACTGCTTTTGCGACACGTTCCGCAACCACGAGAGATTCCAAAGTCACGCCCTGCAGCTCTGCCTTGGCTTCGTCGATGTTCAGACCGCGACCCAGCAAAATGCCCACAAGTCTTGTCCTGCCGCCGTAGACGGTCACATACAGATCGCCCGCGCCCACCACCAGATTATCGAGGGCATCTGCCCCCTGCAGCCTCAGAAGCTTGGACATTTCCCGCACAGACTGACCGAAAACCGCCGCCTGCGAATTGAAATGCAGCTCGCTGTCGATGCCAAATTCCTTTTGATTCAACCCGATGGTCAGTGCGATGCCGAGGGCGTAGCCGTTTTTCAGTGCCACAGCACTTTCTACACCCACAATATCGGTGGACAGGCTAATGTGGTAGTAGCTTGTCGCCATGGCGGCTTTGATCATGCGCAGAATGGACAGATCCCTGCCGCAGAAGGAGACCTCGGTCTGGTCGTGAGCCACCAGCTCATAGCTGGTGCAGGGGCCGCCGATGGCATTGAGCGGAATGCTTTTACCCAGTTCATCCAGTTTTTTCTGCCAGATGTCCAGATAAGTCAAAAGCTCGCCGTCGGGGGTGTTCATCAGACCCTTTGTGACGGAGATCACAGGAACATGATCGTGCAGCTTGGGCAGGATCTCATCCCGGAACCATTCCACACCGAAGCTGCTGACGCCGCAGATGATGAAGTCTGCGCCCTCGATCGCATCTTCCAGCTGCTCAATCTGATAATAGAGAATGCCTGCCGGAAAATCCCTGACAAATTTAGGGTGGCGGTCTGTTTTACGGCAAGTGTCGATGATCTCTCTGTCCAAAGGTGTGCCCACCAGACGCACCTCGTTGCCGTTTTCCCGGGCGGGGAAGGCAAGGGCAGAGCCCATCATGCCCGATCCGATGATCGTAATTGTTTTCATGTAAAAGCTCCTTTGCAATTTCTGCTGTGTAAGATTTGCTTTCAGGTAAACGCAGGATTGTTCAAAACAATATACTCAAACCCCAATATAATAATACCCAACAATACCAGCACAACGCCAACCGCTCTGTTCAAGGTTTCGGGCTTTGCTTTGTTTGCAAACACAGCCGCAATCCGCGCCCAAATAAAGGTAAACAGAATGCACAGCACCATGATCAGAAGATTGGGGCTGTCACCAAAGGAAAAGTGGGAAATTGAGCCGGTTAGCGCAGTAAAGGTCATAATAAATACGCTGGTGCCTACGGCGGTCTTCAGCTCATATCCCAGCACGGACGTGAGAATGAGGAGCATCATCATTCCTCCGCCTGCGCCTACAAAGCCGCAGATGAAGCCGATAAAAATGCCGCAAAGAATGGAGCCGATGATTTTGCGCTTTTTGCTGACGGCTTCCATTTCCTGCTTGGTGGTCATAACCGGCTTTGCAATAAACTTAATGCCCAAAACAAGCGTCATAAAGGTGCTGAAGCTGCCCATGGTTTGTGCCGGGACAATGCTGGAAACATAGCTTCCCACAACGGTGAACAGCAAGACCATTGCCATCATAAGCAAGCCGTTTTTGATGTCCAGATTTTTGTTTTTTCCATAGGTAAAGGCTGAAACTGCACTTGCCAGCACATCGGATGCAAGGGCAATACCCACCGCGGTGTAGGGTTCTATTCCGAGGAAAGTGATCAGCATAGGGCTTATAACAGCGGCTGCGCTCATACCCGCGAAACCCGTTCCCAGTCCTGCGCCCATACCGGCAAAGAAAGTGACGAGCAAAACGATCCAAATGTTCAAAATAATCACCTCGAAAAGTATTATAGCAGAGGCGCATGAAAAAGTAAATCGCGTAGTATAATCTTCTCCCATTTACAGATACTAACAGCGTAATTTGTAAAATTATCGTAGGGGACGGGTTTCCCGTCCCGCGGGCGGGGAGACCCCGCCACTACGGGAAAAGGAGAAAGATATATGAAAGCAACCGGCATTGTCAGAAGAGTGGATGCTGGTGTCATTATAACACCAAGAGTATACATAGCAAAAGCGAGGTGGAATTCACCTCGCTTTTGCTGCGTATGGAATATCAGTCAAGTTTTAAGATCATTTCTAATATCCGTTTTACGCACACTTCCAAATGACCGCGCTGGAGGCGGCCTTCTTCCAAAGCCTGGGTCAGCGCCTCCGGGAAGCCTCTGGGCATACGGATATCATTGCCTGCCAGGACGCAGTTTGCCTGCTCGCAGGGAACGTCCCAGTCGGATGTCACCATTCCCTCAAAGCCCCACTCCTGCCGCAGGATGCCTTCGATCAGCTCATGGCATTCGCAAGCGCGACGGGCGTTTATCAGATTGTAGGAGGTCATGATCGTCCAGGGCTGGGCCTCCTTGACGCAGATCTCAAAGCCCCGCAGATAGATCTCCCGCAGTGCCCGCTCCGATACACGGCTGTCGCTGTGGACGCGGTTGGTCTCCTTGTTGTTGGCGGCGAAGTGCTTGGCAGAGGCTGCAGTACTGGTGCTTTGGATGCCACGCACCTTTGCAGCGGCGAATTTACCGGCGATCAGCGGATCTTCACTGAAATACTCAAAGTTTCTGCCGCACAAGGGATTACGGTGAATGTTCATTGCTGGTGTCAGCCAGGTAGCAAGTCCGTTCTCTTTGCATTCCACGCCGCCCGCTACACCGATGGCATAGGCAAGCTCCGGATCCCAAGTGCAGGCGATCAGTGTGGCGCAGGGCCATGCAGTGGTGGGAATACCCACACCGGGATGCAGCCGCACACCGGCAGGACCGTCCGCCGTCATGACTGCGGGGATACCCAGGCGGTGGATACCGCCCCAGCCTGCGGTGTTGGAAAGGCCGCGCGTGGGGATGCCGCTGACCATTTGGATCAGTTCCTGATCAGTCATTTGGAGGATAAATTTGTCCAGGGTGAGCTTGCCCTGTGCCACCGCACTCAGGGGTAGCGGCTTTTCAAGAGAAAGTGCACGGGCTGTGTTTTGGGTCGGGACAACCGTATGATGGAGCACAGGGAACGCAGGCAATGTTTCAAAGCTGCCGTCGGAAAGCATCCGCTTATTCAGCAAATTGGGAGCGCAGCGCTGCTGCAGCTGCTGCGTGACCACAAAATCCTCCGTGACGGTGTAGCGATAATCACATTCTTGAAGATCCCGACAGTTATTTCCCGCAAAGAAACGGTATTCTCCTTGTTCCAGCACATAGGCAGACATCTGGCATTTGCCCAGATCATCGTAACTGGCCATATCGGAAACACCAAAGGAAACGGTGATCTTCTGGGTTTCACCCGGTGCCAGCAATTTGGTCTTTTGAAATCCAACCAGGCTGATGGTACTCTTGCCTAAGCGGCCCTGTGGGGCAGAGAAGTAGATTTGGACCACCTCTTTGCCGGCAACTGCTCCCGTATTGGTCACTGTAAGAGATACTTCTATCGTTTCTTCTTCCAACACAGCCACCGGCTTGCTCAGTGCAAAGGTGGTATAGGAAAGACCGTAGCCAAAGGGGTAATTGACCTTTTCTTTGGCACCGGGAACAGTCTCAAAGTAGCGGTAGCCTACATAGATGTCCTCGTAGTATTCCAAATAGTCCTTGCTTTCATTGAAGGTATCGGCGCAGGGATAATCGCTGAAGGATTTGGCGAAGGTATCCACCAACTTGCCGGAGGGATTTACATCACCGCAAAGGATGTCAGCAATGGCAAGACCACCCTCCATACCGGCTTGCCAGGCCAGCAGGGCTCCATCGATTTTGGGATTTTCCCGGATCCAGCTTACGTCCACCATACCGCCCACATTCAGGACTGCCACACTGTGGGGAAACACTGCGGTCACATCGTCCACCAGTTTCCGTTCCTCGTCGGTCAGATAGAAATCGCCCTTTTTGGCACTGCGATCCCAACCCTCACCGGAGTAACGGTGGATAGCGATAATCGCCACATCAGCATATTCCGCTGCTTCGGCAAGGAGCTCAGTAGGAATGGCGGGCTCAGGAAGGACCGAAAGCACATCCATAAGGCTAATTCTTTCCTGTGCTGCGATCCTGGGAGCGGCGTAATCATAGTAAAACTGGGACAGCGGTTCAAAAACGCGGATACGGGGGGCTTTTTCCCGGAATCCCTCATAGAGGTTGCGCACATAGGCAGGGAACACGAAACCGCTGCCGCCGCCACCCTGGATATATTCCAATGTGCCCACACCGAAGAGCGCTACCGCAGTTCCCTCTTTCAGCGGCAGGAGACCGTTGTTTTCCAGCAGCACCATGCCCTCGGCAGCCACGTTTCTCGACAGCGCGATATGCTCAGCACAGCCTGTTAGCCGTTTTCCGTCTGCGCCCATATTGGTGGTAAGATTATACCTGTACCTTGCCCATTTATCTGCTTTAACTTTGCTGCTTTTGTGCTGGATATTCATAGGTTGTAAGTCCTCCTTAGTATTTTTTTGTTGTATTATAAGACGATTTATGCTATTATACAAGAAAAAAACGCTGTGTTTTCGGACAATAAATGCAGATGTAGGTGAGAAATGTGCAACAGATTTTTCGAGAAACAAAATCACGGATAGAGTTTCGAAAAGGCGCGGTCCTGAATTTTCCGGCACACATCCATGATGATATTGAACTGGTTTATGTAAAAAGCGGCAGCGGAACAGCTTATTGTGATGGCAAAAAGTATACCTTGACAGACCGTTCCTGGTTCCTCGTTTTTCCCAATCAGGTGCATCATTATGCGGATTTTTGGGGTGGTGAATATCTGGTTCTGATCATGAAGTCCTCCAATTTTTTGCGGTATAATGAGATTTTCATGAAAGGCGTACCGAACAGTGCGATGTATCGTTTCCCCGAAGCGGAGGACGACGGGGCCAGCTATTTGCTGGAAACCGCATACCGCGAATACGTCCGGGATGGATACAGCGATGTTATCGCAGCCTATCTGACCGCTCTTTTCGGAAAGCTGATACCTTTTTATAATATTGAAAAGACGAGTACTTTGCGGGATAATGTGCTGAAGATCCTGCAGTATTGTGCCAATCACTACAAAGAAGACCTTTCTGTTGAAATGGTTGCGCAGGCCCTTTCCATCAGTCGTAGCTGTGTATCTCACATTTTCAACACCCGTATTTCTATGAATTTCTGTGATTATGTAAACTCCCTGCGCCTTACGGAAGCGGAGAAAATTTTAAAAAACAAAAACTATTCCATAACCGAGGTCGCAAATATGTCCGGGTTTCAAACGATTCGGACATTTAACCGGGCGTTTTTGAAAAGATACGGTGTTTCTCCGTCCGTCTATCGGAAATCATTGGACAAATAACCATACACGAAAAAATCCGGCAGTATAATCTCCGCCAGTTTACAGATACTAACAGCGTAATTTGTAAAATAAGGAGATAGATATATATGAAAGCAACTGGCATTGTCAGAAGAGTGGATGATTTGGGAAGAATCGTCATTCCGAAGGAAATCAGAAGGACGCTGCGCATCCGCGAGGGCGATCCTCTTGAAATTTACACCGAAAAGGACGGGGGCGTGATCTTCCGCAAGTATTCGCCCATGGGGGATCTGCAGGAATTTGCCTCCCAGATGTGCGAAGCCATTGGCAGCGGCATCGGTAGGATCGCGGCGGTGGCGGATCGGGATGCCATCATCGCGCTGTCCGGCGTACCGAAGCGGGAGCTTCTGGACAAGCCCAACTCCCAGGAGCTGGACAAGCTCATGGAGCAGCGCAAGCACTACCGCTACGTCCATGGCGAATCCCCCGTGCGTGCCGCGGAGGGGGCAGAGAAGTACCATCTAGGCGCGGCATCGCCGATCCTCTGTCAGGGTGATCTGATGGGCTGCATGATGCTTCTGCTGGGCGAAAACGACGAGCCGCTGTCTGAATCCGATCAGAAAGTGGTGCAGATCGCGGCGAATTTTCTCGGAAGTCAGATGGAAAGCTGAGGCGTGTGAAAAAACACGCCTCTTTTTTGTAAAAATTTTACTGAATGTTCATGGTTTTGGAGCATAATAGAAGTAAAATAATAGCATCCATGAGCAAAGCGAAAGGAGCTTTACCATGCTTCAAATCAAAAATGTTTCCAAGCGCTACAAAACCGGCGATCTTGTGCAGCAGGCGCTGGACGGTGTGAGCCTCAGCCTGCGTGACAACGAGTTCGTTGCCATCCTCGGCCCCAGCGGTTCGGGTAAGACTACACTGCTGAACGTCATCGGCGGTCTCGACCGCTATGACAGCGGCGATCTGGTGATCAACGGTGTGTCTACAAAGAAATACTCCGACCGGGATTGGGATTCCTACCGCAACCACTCCATCGGCTTCGTTTTTCAAAGCTACAACCTGATCCCCCATCAGACGATCCTTTCAAACGTGGAGCTGGCACTGACCATCTCCGGCTTCTCCCGCGGCGAGCGTCGTAAGCGCGCCCGTCAGGCACTGGAAGAGGTGGGTCTGGGTGATCAGTGGCACAAGAAGCCCAACCAGCTCTCCGGCGGTCAGATGCAGCGTGTTGCCATCGCCCGTGCGCTGGTGAACAACCCGGACATTCTGCTCGCAGACGAGCCTACCGGCGCGCTGGATACCGAAACCAGCCTGCAGGTCATGGAGCTTCTGAAGGAGGTTGCCAAGGATCGCCTTGTGGTGATGGTCACCCACAACCCGGAGCTGGCGGAGCAGTATGCCACCCGCATTGTGAAGCTGCGGGACGGACGCATCACCGATGACTCTGACCCTTATGAGATCGCGCAGGAGGACGAGGCAGTCCACCGCAACATGGGCAAGGCATCCATGTCCTTTGCTACGGCACTGTCGCTGTCGTTCAAGAATCTGCTCAGCAAGAAGGCGAGAACCATTCTGACTGCCTTTGCAGGCTCCATCGGCATTATCGGCATCGGTCTGATTTTGTCGCTGTCCAACGGCGTCAACAACTATATCGCGGACATCCAGAAGGACACCATGACCTCCTATCCCATCACCATTGAGGCACAGGCGATGGATTTGAGCTCTCTTATCGGCGGAAGCGCGCTGGGATTGAACAGCGAGGTGAGCCACCCTCTCGACAAGGTTTACATGAACGGCATGGATCTGGAGATGTTTTCCACGGTCACTTCCAGCATCACGGAGAACAACCTGACCGCCTTTAAGGCGTATCTGGACGATCCAAACAGCCCCATCCATCAATACATCGGCGAAAACGGCATCGTCTACACCTATGATGTGGACTTCGGTCTGTACACCCATGACCCTGAGGGAGAGCTGGTACGGGCAGACAGCAGTGCGTCCATGGGAGCACCCATAATGGGCGGCGGTATCCGTAATTTCTATGAGCTGCTGCCCGGTCGCGACGGCAATCTTATAAGTCCGGCTGTGACAGAGAGCTATGAGCTGCTGTACGGCGAATGGCCGCAGAATTACGACGAGATCGTGCTGGTACTGAACAAGAACAACGAGATCTCTGCTTCCATGCTCTATCAGCTGGGCATCATGCCTGCATCAGAATACCGGGAGATCATGAAAAAGCTGGAAGCGGGGGAGAAGATCGACCTGCCCGAGCGCAGCTGGAGCTATGAAGACATCTGCGGTCAGCAGTTCTGCCTGCTGCCGGCATGCGATCTCTACGTGGAGCAGGACAACGGTCTTTACAAGCTGGTCTCCACTGCCACCGAGGTGGAAAAGCTGCTGGAGGATGCCATCGAACTGAAGATCACCGCCTGTGTCCGTCCGGGGGAGGATGCGGATTATACACCCATCACCGCCAATCTTGCCTACACCCAAGCACTGACACATCACGTCATGCAGTACACGTACAAGAGTGCTGTGGTGCAGGCACAGAAGGAGAAGCCGGAGGTGAACATCCTCAGCGGTGTGGCATTTTCTCCGCTGGATGACGCGGCAAAGATCGCGGATACCAAAGCGTATATTGCCGGCATGGGTGTATCCGACAAGGCGACCCTCTTCAAGGAGATGCTGCATGACATCTATGGCGACAACCCGCAGCTGACCGGTGGCCTGCTGACCAAGAGCGAGACAGAGCTGGCGGCGATGCTGGATATGTATCTGCAGAAGCCGGAGGATGATGTGCTGCTGTCCATCTATGACCGCTATATCTCTCCCGGCACTTATGATGACAATATGGAGAAGTTCGGCGTGGTAAGCGTTGATACGCCTGCTGCCATCAACATCTATGCCGACAGCTTCGAAAACAAGGATCTCATCTCCGATTGCATTGCCCAGTATAACAAAGCCGCGGCAGAGGAGGATCAGATCAGCCACACCGACTACGTGGCACTGCTGATGTCCTCCGTGACCACCATCGTCGACATTATTTCCTACGTTCTGATCGCCTTTGTGGCGGTGTCGCTGGTGGTGTCTTCCATCATGATTGGCATCATCACCTATATCTCCGTTCTGGAACGGACGAAGGAGATCGGCATCCTGCGTGCCATCGGCGCATCCAAGCGCAATATCTCTCAGGTGTTCAACGCGGAGACCTTCATTGTCGGTCTTTGTGCCGGTGTGCTGGGCGTTGGCTTGACGGGTCTGCTGCTGATCCCCGGAAACGCGGTGATCCATGCTTTGATTGAAAATCAGGATCTCAATGCGGTACTGAATCCCGATGAAGCACTGGTGCTGATCCTGCTGAGCATGGTGCTGACCATGATCGGCGGTCTGCTTCCGTCCCGCAAGGCGGCGAAGAAGGACCCTGTCACTGCCCTGCGTATGGATTGATCTCTTTCCAATATGACCCGACCGACCTGCCCGAAGGGGTGGGTCGGTCGTTTTTTACAAAATCCTTGCAAATGGCGCGTTTTGCGCATATAATAAGGAAAAAGAAACCATCCGGAATGGAGACGCTGCCATGGAAAAACAAAACCGAAAGGGCTGGCTGTATTTATTGCCCGCAATGCTGTTTCTGGGCGTATTTATGGTCTATCCGTTGATCGATGTGTTCATCTACTCGCTGGAGGAGGGGTTTAATTCCGCCTCTCAGACCTTCACGGGCGTGGGCATCTACAACTATCTGTATGTGCTGCACGATCCCTACTTCCTGCAGGCACTGAAAAATACGCTGATCCTTGTTGCGATCACTGTGCCGATCTCCACAGGTCTGGCACTGCTGATCTCGCTGGGACTCAGCTCCATCAGGAAGCTGCGGGAGCTGTTTCAGACCATTTATTTTCTGCCGTATGTGACCAATACCTTGGCGGTCGGTCTAGTCTTTATGATCCTCTTCAAAAAGACCACCTATACCGACGGACTTGTAAACCTGATGATCAGCTGGTTCGGCGGTGAATCGGTGGATTTCATCGGCGGTCCTTACTGGGCGAAGATGCTGGTACTCAGCCTTTATACCATCTGGGTGGTCATGCCCTTCAAGGTGCTGGTGCTGACCGGCGCACTGGCATCGGTAAACGACACCTATTACAATGCCGCCAAGATCGACGGCACGACCGGCCTGCGGATGTTCACCCGCATCACCCTGCCCATGATCTCACCCTCTGTGTTCTATCTGATCATCACGGGCTTCATCGGCGCGTTTAAGGCGTACAGCGATGCAGTGGCACTTTTTGGCACGGATCTGAACGCGGCGGGCATGAACACCATCGTGGGTTATGTCTATGATATGCTCTACGGCAACAGCGGCGGCTATCCGTCCTATGCTTCTGCCGCTGCGATCATTCTGTTCGCCATCGTGCTGACCATCACCTGCATCAATCTGATGGTAAGCCGCAAACATGTTCACTACGGTTGAGGATGCGCTTATGAAACAAGTGGATTATCAAAAAATTGAACAGCGCGCCGGGATGCGGAAGAAGATCAGCAAGGGCATCATCTACACCCTTTTGGGTATTTGGGCACTGATCGTGCTGTTTCCCTTTTATTGGATGATTTTGACCTCAATTAAGAGCTACAGCCAGTACAGCAGCGAGTTTATCCCTCAGTTCATCACCCTGAATCCGACCCTTGAAAACTACTTCATGGCGTTTACGGCGGTGCCGCTGGCGGATTACCTTGCCAACACGCTGATCTTCACTCTCGCCACCACGGCGATCATGCTGGTGGTGACGGTGCTGGCGGCATTCGGCTTCTCCCGGATGAACTTCAGAGGTCGTGACCTCGCGTTCACGATCTTCCTTTCCATGATGATGATCCCCAGCGAGCTTGTGGTGATCACCAATTTCGTTACCGTGACCAATCTGGATCTGCGCAATACCTTTACAGGTCTGATCCTGCCGTCGGTAACGTCCGTGTTTTACATTTACCTGCTGAAGGAGAACTTTTCTCAGGTGCCGGACGAGCTTTACTGGGCAGCGAAGGTGGATGGCACGTCGGATATGAAGTACCTTTTGAAGGTCATGGTTCCCATCTGCCGTCCGACCCTGATCACCGTGACCGTGCTGAAGGTCATCGAGTGCTGGAATTCCTATGTCTGGCCCCGCCTGATTACCGATGATCAGAACTATTTTCTGGTGTCCAACGGTATTCAGGAGATCCGGGAAAACGGCTTCGGACGTGAGAATATCCCTGCCATGATGGCGGCGGTGGTGGTCATTTCTGTGCCGCTGATCGTGCTGTTTCTGGTGTTCCGCCGCAAGATCATGGCGGGTGTGGCAAGAGGAGGTACCAAGGGATGAAGAAACGAATTTTGTCCTTGGCACTGCTTTTGATCCTTGTGCTGTCCATGTTCTCCGGCTGCCATGGCGCGGTGGAGCGCGCGGCGTTTGTAGTGCCGGAAGAATTTGATACCTCAAAAAATTATGAGATCACCTTTTGGGCGAAAAACGACACCAACATGTCTCAGGTGGCGGTGTACAAGCAGGCGATCGAGGATTTCCAGAAGTGCTATCCCAATATCACCGTCAATATGCGGCTGTATACGGACTACGGAAGAATTTATAACGACGTCATCACCAACATTCCCACCGATACGACCCCCAATGTCTGCATCACGTACCCTGACCACATCGCTACTTATATGACGGGCAACAACTGTGTCGTGCCGCTGGACGACCTGATGGCGGATAAAAAGTACGGGCTGGGCGGCTCTGAGGTGAATTTTGACAGCCCCGCCAAGGAGCAGGTGGTGTCGAAATTCATGGAAGAGGGCAAGCTGGGCGGTGTGCAGTATGCCATTCCCTTCATGCGCTCCACGGAAGCCTGCTACATCAACAAGACCTACGTGGAAAAGCTGGGCTATACCCTCCCGGAAAAGCTGACGTGGGACTTCGTGTTTGAAGTATCCGATGCGGCGATGAAGAAAAATGACGAGGGCGTTTATGACGTGAACGGACAGAAGATCCTGATCCCCTTCGTCTACAAGTCCACGGACAACATGATGATCCAGATGCTGCAGCAAAAGGGCGCGGGCTATTCCACCCCCGGCGGCACCATCGAGATATTCAACGATACTACCCGCGCTCTGCTGCTGGAGATCGCAGAGCATGTGAAGCTGCGCTCCTTCTCCACCTTCAAGATCGAAAGCTACCCGGCGGATCTTTTGAATGCGGGTCAGTGCATTTTTGCTGTGGATTCCACCGCGGGTGCTACGTGGATGGGTCCTGATGCGCCCCTGATGGACATCAGCGAGGACAGAGTCGTGGATTTTGAGCTGGAGGTCATGCCGATCCCCCAGTTCGACCCCGAGCATCCTCAGATGATCTCCCAAGGACCTTCTATCTGTATCTTCAATAAGGAAGATCCTCAAGAAGTATTGGCATCGTGGCTGTTTGCCCAGTTTTTACTGACGGACAGCGTGCAGGTTGGCTATTCCCAAACAGAGGGCTACCTGCCTGTCACCACCAAGGCGCAGCAAAGCGAAGCCTACCTCGACTATGTAAACCGCAGCGGCGAGGATGACGATCTGTACTACTGGGTCAAGCTGGAGGTCATTCAGATCCTGCAGGAGCATACGGCTGATACCTTTGTCACACCGGTGTTTAACGGCTCGGCGTCCCTTCGTGACGCAGCGGGACAGATGATCGAAAACGTGACCCGTTCCGTCCGGCGAAAGGAAACGGTGGACGATGCTTATATTGACAAGCTCTTTGCCGATGTGTCGTCGCTGTACCGGCTGGATCAGGTGGAGAGTACGGATCTCGGCCCGCTGCCGGACACGTCGGTGTGGCTGCTGACTGTGCTTTGCTGCACATGGCTGATCCTCGGAACGATCGCCATTGTTCGAAAAATCAAAGAAAATAAACAAGGCAGTTGATTTTTAGAAATAATGTTGTATAATGGCTTTGTAAAAATCAACTACCCCGATAAGGAGGAAAAACCAATGAAGAAAATTCTCGCACTTGTGCTGGCTCTGATGATGGTCGTTGCTCTGTTCGCAGCCTGCAACAATGAGACCAATCCCACCGATCCCAGCACTCCCTCTACCCCCAGCACCCCTTCTCAGCCCAGCGATCCCAGCGATCCCAGTGATCCCAGTGATCCCAGTGATCCTACCGATCCCAGCACCCCCGTTGCCGGTGTCATGACCCACGCGCAGTATCTGGCAGCCGCGGAAGACGAGCCTGTTGAGATCGAGGCCTACGTTCAGGCTACCCAGAGCTGGTACAACAACGCGATCGTGATCTACGCTCAGGACAAGACCTACGGCGGCTACTTCGGCTACAACATCCCCTGCTCCGAAGAGGATGCTGCAAAGCTGGTTCCCGGTACCAAGATCAACATCAAGGGCTACAAGACCTTCTACAAGGGCATGCCCGAGATCGCTGCTGACGGCGCTGTGCTGACCATTCTGGAAGGCGAAGATACCTTCATCGCCAACGCAGAGGTTCTGACCGATATGCTGGGCAAGCAGGAGCTGGTCAACAGAGCCGGTGCTCTGGGCATGTTCAAGGGTCTGACCATTGCAAAGATCGAGTACAAGAACGGCGAGCCCGGTGACGACATCTATGTTGACTTCACCCTGAACGGCAATACCTACAGCTTCTGCGTCGAGCGTTACCTGACCGGTCCCGACACCGATGTCTACAAGGCATTTGCTGAGCTGCAGGTTGGCGATGTCGTGAATGTCTACGGCTTCGTGTACTGGTATGATGCTGATGAAGACGGTCAGTCCGGCGACGGCATCAACACCCACATCACTAAGATCTACAAGGTCGACTGATTACTGCAACATAAAAATCCGGTGCGAAAGCACCGGATTTTTTGTTATGCCTGTTCCGTTGGCTTCAGAGCTTCGTAGAGGTGGGCATAGGTGACGGAGACCTCGTTCTGCCGCCAGTAGTACAGCCCAAGCTGCGCCACCAGATAGAGGACAAAGAACAGATAGAAGGCAAGGTCTGCACTGATGGGAAGGGTGATGCCGAGAGAAGTGAGCATCATATCGCCGTAGCAAAGGAACGTGACCAGCAGATCCAGTACAAAGAACCACCAGAAATGCAGATCGATCTTGAAAACAGCCATGCAGTTGCCCCGCATCATTTTGCGGCTTGCGAAGAGGGCAGTCCGTGCGCCGCTTTCCGGGTGATCCATCAGCCACAGATCCGCCATGCGGAAGCGGTAATAGACGGGAATTACCAATGCGATCATGCACACGATAAAAATAATCATCATGGGCAGTACGGCGGAAAGGGGAAGGGCTTCGTAAGCCTCCAGCATTGCCTCGGGATCCATCGTGCCGTCCATCATCGGCGCAAGGGCTTCGATCAGCGGATCGCTGAAGGGCGTGAACATAAAAATCGCGCTGGCAAGATAGGAGCTTGCCATCATCACGAGAAACAGGATCAGCGCCATCAGGAGCTTCAGCCGCAGCACGGAAGCAAAGCGGCGGAAGCCTTCCGTCAGACCGGCGGTGCCAACGTCCTCTCCCTGCGCCAGCTTCAGGGTGTAGTAGAGGTAGCCCATCTGCCAGAAGGGGAGAACCATCGACTGTGCCATTTGCAAAACAGAGCGGACGGTTTCCAGTACGGAGCGCATCCCCATTCCGCTCAAGCCGCCGGTAGTGCCGATCTGCTGCTCCAGAAGATAGTCCGCCAGCATCAGCGCCAGCGACACCAGCACCACGATGCCGGTGTGGATCAGGATGATCTTTTTGGGATTGCGCGCCGCGTCAAGGGAACGACGGGCGGATTGGCGCAGTTCGTGATAATTGGGAACGGTCATCAAACCGCCTCCTTTTCTTGGTGATGAGCCTATGGTAAACCAAAATGGGGAAAATAGCAAATGAATTTTTTGTAACAGTAGAAATTTACGGGTAAATGTGCTACAATGAGGTAAATCGCAATTACCGGGGAGGGGATCGGATGGAACTGGGTCGGCGGCTGCGGCAGGCAAGACTGGAGCATGGGTTATCCCAGCGGCAGCTTTGCGGCGATGTGATCACCCGCAATATGCTCTCACAAATTGAAAACGGCTCTGCCCGCCCCTCTATGGACACCCTTTCCTATCTGGCGGCGCAGCTGGGGAAGCCGGTCAGCTTCTTTCTGGATGAGGACAGCGTGGCGACTCCGAATTTGCATGTGATCGAGCGTGCGCGGCTTTTGTATGCCCAAAAGGAGTGGACGCAGCTGCTGTCACAGCTGCAGCAATATCGGGACGATGCGGGTGGCTTCGATGAAGAACGGTGGCTTTTGCAGGCGGTCTGTCTGACGGAGCTTGCGGAGCAGGCATTAAGCGAGGGTAATCGGTATTATGCTCATCAGCTGCTGGACGAAGCGGCACAAGCGGGAACATGCACCATGTATTACACCCGGGAGCATGAACGTCGGCGTTTGATATTGTTGGCAGAGGCGACGGATGCGCCCGTCACGCTGCCGCAAGAGGATCGGGGGCTTTTACTCCGTGCCGAATGGATGCGCAAGGCAGGAAAGCCGGAGCAAAGCATTGCCCTGCTTGCGTGCTGTGCGGATCAGACCTGCGCCCGCTGGCATTGGCTGCGGGCAGAAGCAGCCTTTGCGGTGGAGGATTACGAGGTGGCAATTTCCCATTACCGCAAGGCAGAGAACGAATACGGGCAGCGGTGCTATGAGCGGCTGGAAGCCTGCTGTCGCGCCGTTGAGGACTACAAAATGGCTTATGAATACGCCTGCAAGAGGAGGAACGACTCATGACAAAAACCATGACCATTCAGGAAAAGGAGTCGCTGGACAGCGGCTTTGCCGCCGCCTTTGGTGCTGCGGCGCAGCGGTATTTTTCCGCCCCCGGCAGAACGGAGATCGGCGGTAACCATACTGACCACCAGCGGGGCTGCGTGCTGGCGGGCGCGGTGGATCTGGACACCCGCGCGGCGGTGCGCTGCAACGGAAGTGACAAAGTCCGGGTGCTGTCCAAGGGTTATCCTCTGTGCGAGGTGTCCCTTGCGCAGCTGCAGCCGCAGGAGAGCGAGATCAACACCACACCGGCGCTGATTCGCGGCGTGGCGGCGCGTTTCGTGCAGCTTGGCTTTGAGGTAAAAGGCTTTGATGCCTACGTGGAGTCCACAGTGCTGCCCGGCTCGGGTCTGAGCAGCTCCGCCGCCTTCGAGGTGTTGATCGGCACGATCATCAATCATCTGTTCTGCGATTGCGCCATGACCCAGCCCCGGATCGCTATGATCGGTCAGTACGCGGAAAATGTCTTTTTCGGCAAGCCCAGCGGTCTGATGGATCAGATGGCTTCTGCCGTGGGTGGCATGGTGACCATCGATTTTGCAGACAAGGACGATCCCAAGATCGAGCCGGTGGGATTTGATTTTGCCGCCTGCGGTCATGCCCTGTGCATCATCGACAGCGGTGCGGATCATGCCGATTTGACGGATGAATACGCCGCGATCCCAAACGAGATAAAAGCACTCTGCGCCCACTTCGGCAAGGAAGTGCTGACGCAGGTGGCGGAGGCGGATTTCTATGCCGCGATCCCCATGCTGAGAAAAACCTGCGGTGACCGGGCGGTCATGCGGGGCATCCACGAATACGAGGAGAACAAGCGGGTCGCCCTGCAGGTCAAGGCACTGCGTGACGGCGATTTTGCGGGCTTTTTGGCACTCGTGAAGCAGAGCGGCTACTCCTCTTACATGTACCTGCAGAACGTGATTCCGGCGGGCTATGTGCAGCATCAGGATATGGCAGTGGCACTGGGACTTTGCGAGCATTACCTGCAGGGACGGGGTGCGTACCGCGTCCATGGCGGCGGCTTTGCCGGTACGGTGCAGGCGTTTGTACCCTTTGAGCTGTTGAAAGATTTCCGCGCAGGCATCGAAAATGCGCTGGGCGCAGGTGCTTGCCATGTACTCTCCATCCGCCCCGAGGGCGGCGTGGAGCTTGTACCAACGAAATAAAGGAAAGACCGCTGCGGTTGCAGCGGTCTTTTGGTTTAGTTCTTCACGACGCCCAGTTGGGCTTCGGTTTCTGCCTGCTGTTGGGCAAGGAATTCGTTTGCGCTTGCCAGACCCTCGGCGATGATGGCGTTGGTACGGGCAAGGGACTTCTTGCAGTTATTGAACATCTCGTCGGACAGCTCGTAGGCACTCTGCCATTCGTCCTCGGGCAGCACCAGCGGAACCATGGGGAACATGTTGCGCTCGAGGGCAGAGCTATAGTAGCGGTTTACATAATACGGAACGGCATCTGCCTTTTCCACGATGACCGTGCCGTCGGAATACTTGGCAAAGGTCACGTTGAAGAGCAGACCGTCCTCGCATTCGTAGGGGCGGGGCGTGCCGTCGGGGGCTTTGTCACGATGGGTAATGTTGGAAACTGCGTTGCCCATGGAGTACAGGCACAGGGTGTTGTGGGCAGGATCGGTGGTGCTTTCCAGCATTTCGATGGGCTGCATCACGTGGGGGTGACCGCCGACGATGACGTCAACGCCCAGATCGCACAGACCCTGCGCGATCTTTTTCTGCTCCGCGTTGGGGGTGGTGTGATACTCGTCGCCCCAGTGGATGAAGAGCATGATCACATCCGCGCCCTCTGCCTTCATGGCATCCATTTCCCCGGAGAGCTTGGTGTAAAACTCGTCCAGATAAGCTTCGTTGAAGGTGTTGACCAGCTTTGCATTGTCCTCGCTGAGGATGATGCCGTTCAGGGAGATCTTGTGTTCATCGTTCCATGTGCGGGTGTCGTAGGTATAGCAGCTCAAACCGATCTTAATGCCATTGACATCCTTGACAAGATAGGTCTTGGCATCCGCCTCCTGCCGGGTTCCGATGTGGTCAAAGCCCAGACCGGAAATGACCTCTTGGGTGCGGTGGAAGCCGTGGTGACCCTTGTCATAGGCGTGATTGTTGGCGGTGAGCAGCATGTCAAAGCCAGCGTTCTTTGCCGCTTCGGCGATGGCATTGGGAGCGTTGAAGGTGGGCCAGCCGCTGTATTCATCGCCGTTTTCGGTGCCGGAGAGAGTGCCCTCCATGTTGGCAACGGCATAGTCAACAGAATTGACGTACTGCACCAAATGCTTGAAAATATAGGTGTAGTCGTAGATGCCCTTGTCGTTCTGCCAGCCGCTGTCGATGACCTGCTGGTGAAGCAGGATATCGCCGGTGGCACCGATGGTGGCGGTGCTTTCCTTGATGATGGGCGGCTGGGTGGGGGCAGTGGTCTCCGAAGGCTCGGTGGGCTCGGAGGAGGGTTCACTGGGCTCGCTGGGTGCGGTGGTGACGGTGGGATCTGTCGGCTGATCGTTCGTCAGGTCGGGCAGAACGAAAGCGGCGACCACCAACAGTACGGCAAGAATAACACACAATATTGCGGCAATCAGAGCCAACGGGCTGGAGTTCTTTCTTTTTCTTGACATAGTAACACTCCTTTACGTATCGAGAAGATAGTGAACAGTTTCGATCTCCGTACCGCTTTGGTAATAGATACGCGGCACACGGCGACCAATGCCGCAGACAAATTCGTAATTGAAGCTGCCGGCAGCATCCGCGATCTGCTCGACGGTGATGACCTCGTTTCCGTTACGACCGATCAGGGTAACGGGATCTTCGGCGGTCACATCGGGGATGTGGGTCACATCCACCATCATCTGATCCATGCAGACCCGACCGAGGATCGGTGCTTTCTGACCCCGGATCAGGACATGGAACTTGCCGGAAAGACTTCGGTGGTAGCCATCGGCGTAGCCCACGGAGATTGTGGCGATGCGGGTGGGCGCGGTGGTGACGTAAGTACCGCCGTAGCCAATGGGTCTGCCGGCGGGAACGTCCTTGACGTAGGCAACGCGGCTGATCCATTCCAGTGCAGGGGAGATGGGCAGAGCGGAAGCGTCGGTTTCGGCGCTGGGATACATGCCGTAGAGGGCGATGCCGCCGCGCACCATGTCGTAGTGCTTATCAAAATGGATCAGACCGGCGGAGTTGGACATGTGCCGGATGGGAATCGAAATCTCCCGATCTGCCAGCATCTGACTGAAACGGTCAAAAAGCGCGATCTGCTCGTGAGCGTGGCTGCGGTCAGCGCAGTCTGCAGCGGCAAAGTGGCTGAAAAGTCCCTCGATGAACAAATTGGGAAGCTTGGAAATCTGCTGGCAGAGGTCTGCGGACGCTTCGTTCGGCTCAAAGCCAATGCGCCCCATGCCGGTATCCACGGCGAAATGCAGCGGGGCATTCATGCCGAACTTTACAGCGACCTCGGACAGCCGGCAGGCGTCTTCATATCGGAAAACGGCAAGGCGGATCTGCTCCTTGACCGCCGTTTCAAAAACATCGGCAGGAACTCTTCCGAATACCAAAATCGGCGTATCGATGCCGGCGCGCCGCAGCTCCATAGCTTCCGCGACGGAGGAAACGCCGAAAAAAGCGCACCGATCCTGCAGCAGCTTTGCAACCGCGATCGCGCCATGTCCATAGGCATTTGCCTTGACCACCGCCATAACGGGGACACCGGCTTTTTGCCGGATGGCTTCAAAATTGGACGCCAGCGCATCCAGATCGATTTTCAGATAGGTGTTGTGAGTAGGCAAAGGGATCAGCTCCAAGATCAGTGTTACGTTATTATATCACGCAGCGGGAAAAAAGTAAACCGGGCACGGAAAATTGGGCTTGCTATTTCGTGAAAACAAGGTTATCATGGCAGAAGGAGGGGATACTATGCAGGAATATGAACTGGTAATCGAAATTCAAAACCTCTGTCCCAACAATCAGATGCGGGACATCTTCTTTGAGGAAGTGGAAACGGACGACCCGGAAAACTATGTCCGCAGCCGTCTTCCCGGCAAACGGGTGGAGCTGATCACAGACCGCCGTGCCGATGGGGCAGTGACGGTCTATGTGTCCTGCGACGGCTTGACACAGAAATACATTTTTACGCCAATTTGAAAAGCGGCAGGAGCTTCCTGCCGCTTTCTTTTATTTCAGCCGTTTGGCTCTATAGTAAAAATAGGGGAGCACCACACACAGCAGTGCGCTGAACCATGCCAGCGGCTCCGAGAAAAACAGCGCGTCGCTTCCGATCCAATGGATGACAACCTTTGCCATAAACATACGGCAGATGCATTCGGCGATGCCGGACAGCAGCGACCAAAGAGAAACCTCCATTGCCTGCAGGGCGTTGCGGAATACGTGGATCAAATACAAAACGATCAGGAAAAGGATCATCACGATCAAGTAGCGCACCGCGACCTCCAGTGCCTGCACCGCACCATCCTCGCGCACATCAAGAAAAAACTGCAGCAGCGGGTAACGGACAAGATACATGATCACAAACACGATGATGCCGGAAATAACGGCGATCACAGAGGCTGTTTTTACACCTTGTCTGACCCGATCATACAGTCCCGCGCCGTAGTTCTGCCCAAGGAACGTGGCAGCGGCAAGACCGAGGGAAGTGCCGCTTGCTTCGAAAAGACCGAAGACCTTGTTGGTGGCGGTGTAGCCGGCGATAAAAATGCTGCCCTGCAGATTGACTGCCGACTGCAGCAGAATGCCGCCGATGGAGATGGTCATATACTGCAGGCAGATGGGAGCGCCGAACAGCAGCATTTGCCGGATCAGCTTCCAGTCGGGCTTCCACATCTTGCGGTCAATCTTGATGCAATCCACAGCAAAAATGCGGAAAAGGCAGTAAAGGAATGCCACCAGCTGGGAAAGAACCGATGCGATCGCCGCACCAAAAATACCCCAGCCGAACAAGAAGACAAACAGACAGTCCAGTCCCACGTTCAAAAGGGCGGCGATGACCATGGCGATCAGGGGCGTTTTTCCGTCGCCCAAGGCACGCAGAATGGAGCTTGCCATGTTGTATGCGGTGACCACAAGGATGCCGGAGATCATGGTGACCAGATAGGTGTGGGCATCGCCCAGAATGTCCGCAGGCGTTTTCAAAAGCTGCAGCAGGGGCGCGGAAGCGGCAATGCCCGCGACGGTCATGACAATGCCGCTGGCGGCACTCAGGAGCGTGGACATGGCGATGACCCTGTTCATTTCTCCGTAGTTTTTGTCGCCAAAGCTGCGGGAGACGAAGGTGGCAAAGCCTTGGGTCAGACCGATCACCGTCCACAGCACCAGCCAGTAGGTCCAGTCAGTGGCACCCACGGCGGCAAGGGCTTTCATACCCACACCTCTGCCGACGATGGCGGCATCGACGATCATATACAGTTGTTGTCCCAGATTGGTCAGAAGCAGCGGAAAAGCAAAGGAAAGAATATGCTTGACCGGGTTTCCGCGGGTCATATCAACAGTTCTGTTCATGGAATGTTCCTTCTCGTGAAAAGCAGACGGAAGATCTTGCATCTTCCGTCTGCCCATATTTCGGGGTTAAATTACTTGCAAAGCTCCTTGGCGACCTCAACAATATGCTCTGCGCTCAGACCGAACTGCTTCAGCAGGGGGACAGCGGGGCCGGAGTGACCGAACTCGTCGTTGACGCCGATGCGCTTGACGGGGGTGGGCAGCTTCTCGGACAGAACAGCGGCAACTGCTTCGCCCAGACCGCCGATGATGGAGTGCTCTTCGCAGGTGATGACCTTGCCGCACTTCTTGGCAGCCTCGAGAACCAGCTCTTCATCCAGAGGCTTGATGGTAGCCATGTTGATGACCATGGCGTTGATGCCCATCTCAGCCAGCTGCTCGCCTGCCTGAATGGCTTCGTAAACCATCAGACCGTTGGCGATGATGGCGACATCTGTGCCTTCGCGCAGCACTTCGCCCTTGCCGATCTCAAACTTGAAGTCCTCAGCATGGAACTGGGGGATCGCAAGACGGCCGAAGCGCAGGTAGACAGGACCTTCCATCTCATAAGCGGCTCTGACAGCGGCTTCGGTCTCGATGCCGTCTGCGGGGCAGATGATGGTCATGCCGGGGATGGAGCGCATCAGCGCGAAGTCTTCACAGCACTGGTGGCTTGCGCCGTCCTCGCCGACGGAGATGCCGCCGTGGGTCGCGCCGATCTTGACATTCAGGTGGGGATAGCCGATGGAGTTGCGGACCTGCTCGAAAGCACGACCGGCAGCAAACATGGCAAAGGAGGATGCGAAGGGAACGAGACCGGTGGTGGACAGACCGGCGGCGATGCACATCATATTGCCTTCTGCGATACCGCAGTCGATATGACGCTCGGGGAATGCCTTCTGGAAGGTAGCGGTCTTGGTAGCACCGGCGAGGTCGGCATCCAGAACGACCAGATTTTCATACTCTGCGCCCAGCTTTGCAAGGGCAGCACCGTAAGCATCACGGGTTGCGACTTTCTTCAGTTCAGCCATCTTAGTTACCCTCCAGTTCAGAAAGAATTGCCTTCAGCTCGTTCATGGCGATTGCGTACTCCTCATCGTTGGGAGCCTTGCCATGCCAGCCTGCGTTGTTTTCCATGTAGGAAACGTCCTTGCCCTTGGTGGTCTTCATGATGATCGCGGTGGGCTTGCCCTTGACGGTCTTTGCTTCGTTCAGAGCACTCTCGATGGCGTCGAAATCATGACCGTCGATGGCGATGGTGTGGAAGTTGAAAGCGTTAAGCTTGTCCACGATGGGGTAGGGACTCATGACCTTGGCGATGTCACCGTCGATCTGCAGACCGTTGTTGTCGATGACCACGACCAGATTGTCCAGCTTGAAGTGAGCGGCAGCCATGAAGGCTTCCCAGACCTGACCTTCCTCGATCTCGCCGTCACCCAGCAGGGTGTAGACCCGGAAGTCCTTGTTCTGGTGCTTTGCGCCCAGTGCCATGCCGACTGCAACGGAAACGCCCTGACCCAGAGAGCCGGTGGACATATCAACACCGGGAACCAGATTCATGTTGGGGTGACCCTGCAGGTAGCTGTCAATGTGGCGGAAGGTGGGCAGATCTTCCACGGGGAAGAAGCCGCGGTTTGCCAAAGTGGCATAAAGACCGGGGGTGGTGTGACCCTTAGAGAGGACGAAACGGTCACGGTTTTCAGCCTTGGGATTCTTGGGATCGATGTTCATTTCCTTGAAGTACAGATAGGTGAACATTTCGGTGGCGGACAGACTGCCGCCGGGGTGTCCTGCTTTTGCGCCATGGGTGGATTCGATGATTCCCATGCGGACCTTTGCTGCGGTGATCTGCAGCTGCTTCTTTTCGCTGAGCGTCATGGATTTGCCTCCTCAATAAATTAAAGCTTTTGAATCGCAGGGAAGGTTTCGTACAGCCTTCCATTCTTTGCTGACAATAGCATACCATGAAAGAAAAAAATTTGCAAGAGTTGGCAAGGAAATTATCATAATTCTATTGCCATGGTGGTAAAATTTTGCTATACTGAATAAAAAGGTGGGAAACCACCGAAATTTACGGAGGGAATTAAAATGGCAAATAAATATGCAGGCACCCAGACCGAGAAGAATCTGATGGCAGCTTTCTCCGGCGAGTCTGAGGCAAGAAACAAGTACACCTACTTCGCATCCAAGGCAAAGAAGGAAGGCTTCGAGCAGATCGCAGCCCTGTTCCTGAAGACCGCCGATAATGAAAAAGAGCATGCAAAGCTGTGGTTCAAGGAGCTGAACGGCATCGGCGACACTGCTGAGAACCTGCTGTCCGCTGCGCAGGGTGAGAACTACGAGTGGACCGATATGTACGCAGGCTTCGCAGAAACCGCCGAGAAGGAAGGCTTCCCCGAGCTGGCAGCCAAGTTCCGTCTGGTCGCTGAGATCGAGAAGCACCACGAGGAGCGTTATCGCGCCCTGCTTCACAATGTGGAGACTGCTCAGGTCTTTGCCAAGAGCGAGGTCAAGGTTTGGGAATGCCGCAACTGCGGTCACCTGATCATCGGCACTGCAGCTCCCGAGATCTGCCCCACCTGCGCACATCCCCAGAGCTACTTCGAGATCCACGCAGAAAACTATTGATACCGATAAAAGCGCCGGGTACATCCGTTCGGATGTACCCGTGTGTATTTGACGTAGGGCGACCCCTTGGTGCCGCCATTACAATATCGATGCATTTTGTGGCGGGAGCAAGCACCCGCCCTACATATTTTGGCGAAAAAGAGGAAATATAGTGACCGGGCGCATCCGTTGGGATGCGCCCGGCTTTTGCAGGAGAGAGGCGTATGTAAAAGCTTACGCCATGGTAGCAAGCATTTCTTCCCGAACCTCGCAGTGCAGCGGTTCACCGTTCAGGAAGCGTTCGATCTCCTCAACAGAATGCGCACCGATGCGGCGCAGGCCGTTGGTTGCGAGACCTGCCAGATGGGGGGTCAGGATAACATTCTTGAGGGTTCTCAGGGGGTTGTCTGCCAGCGGGGGTTCGGGATTGAACACGTCAAGGCAGGCATACTTCAGGTTGCCGGCAGCCATATGTTCATACAGTGCCTGCTCGTCAATGATGGAGCCGCGGGCGGTGTTGATGAGGACAGCGTCCTTCTTCATCCACTTCAGGGTCTCCGCGTTGAACATATTGTTGGTTGCGGGGATGGAGGGGGCATGGATGGAAACGATATCGGAGCGCTCCAGCAGCTCCTTCAGCTCTGCCTTCTTGGCACCTATGGCGGCAGCCTTCTCGTCGGTCAGGTAGGGATCGTAGACAAGGATCTCTACATCAAAGTTGTTCATCAGCTTGATGAAGTGGCGACCTACGAAGCCTGCGCTGATGACACCGACGGTGATGTCGTACAGCTCCATGCAGCTGCTGCGGCGTTCATTCCAGCCGCCGTTGTGGATGTCCTCATTGACGTTGTAGAAATTCTTGGAAGCGGAGATGGCAAAGCCCAGTGCGCATTCTGCAACACCGATGCCCAGCGGCTTGGTGGATGCCGCCACGCGGATGCCCCGCTGCCACATGGCATCGCTGACGATGGGTTTGACCGTGCCGCCTGCGTGCATGACGAACTTCAGGTTCGGGCAGACACTCAGGATGTCTTCGTTCAGCGTGGTGTTGCCCCAAGAGGTGATGGCAACGTCGGCACCGGCGATGGTCTTTTTGACAGCTTCGTCAGAAAGATCGTCGCTGTCGTGGATGGCAAGCTCGCCCAGTGCTTCAAGACGCTTCAGCGACTTGTCAGCAAACAGACCGGGTATGTCGGACTTCTTGAAAATAATTGCTGTTTTCATAGTGGTTTCCCCCTTAAATTGTTTCCCGGTAGATGGTTTCGATCAGCTCTACCGCTTGTCTACCGTCAAAATGATCCGAATAACGGGTATTTTCGCCGCCGATGGCACGTACAAAGGCATCCAGTTGCCGGGCGTGTCCACGGTAGTCGAGCAAAAGGTTGGAGTTTGCCGCACCTGCGGAAACAAATTCCCCGCAGGGCTGCTCTACACCGTCCAGCACAAGGCGGATCAGCTTGTCCTCCTTGAACTCCATGCCGCCCCGGGTGCCGTAGATCTTGATCTCCCGATCGTAGCCCGGGTGGGTGGCAGTGCTGGCAGTGATGACGCCGATGGCACCGCATTCAAATTCCAGCGCGGCAACTGCCGCGTCTTCTACCTCAATGTCGTGCAGCAGGGTGCGGACAACACTCTTCAGCTGCTTCACAGGACCCATCAGGTAGCGCAGCAGATCTACACCGTGGATGCCCTGATTCATCAGCGCGCCGCCGCCGTCCATTTCCTTGGTGCCGCGCCACGAACCCTGATAGTAAGTGTCGGGGCGGTAGTAGCACATGTGCAGCTGGGTCATGATGACCTTGCCGAGATCACCCCTTTCCAGCAGCTCCTTGGCGCGGATGATATCCGGCGAGGTGCGCAGCTGGGAAATGACGGTGATCTTGCGACCCGTGCGCTGAACGGTTTCGATGATCTCATCGCACTGGGCGGTGTTTAACGCCATGGGCTTTTCCAGCACCACGTGCTTGCCTGCGTTCAGGGCTTCAATGGCAAGGGGGGCGTGGGTGCCGCTGGGGGTGCAGATGCACACGGCATCGATGTCAGGACTTTCCAGCAGCGCATTCCAGTCGGGCAGCATCTGTATGCTGTTGACTTGGGCGAAGGACTCTGCCGCTGCCGGATTGAAATCCGCGCAGGCGACCAGCTGTGCGCCCGCAATGTCCTGCAGTGCGGCGGCGTGGGTCTTGGAGATGACACCGCAGCCGTAGATTGCAAAATTCAACATGTTTTCACCTCATAAAATGGGGATTTTGATCGCAGACCAGCTGCAGGTAGTGGGTCGGGGTTTCGTAAAGACCGCCTGCATTGCGGTAAAAGGCTTCGTCCAACGTGTAGATCGAGCCGTCGCTCTGGGTTTCGGCTCTGGGGATATAACCCTTCATCTGCTCCCAACGGACGTAGTTCTGTGCGCCGTTGGATTCGACAATGCCGATCTTCATGCCGGGCAGCCGCTTCAGCCGCGCGGCAAAATTCTTGTTCCACTCCACCATCAGGGGGTTGACCGTCAGGTCAGCGCAGAAGCAATCCACGTTTGCGGCATAAGCTGCTTCTGCCATGCGCTTGGTGACGGTGACGGTCTTGGCGATGGGCTTCAGGGTCAGCGCCTTGTAGCCTAATTCAATCCGCCGCTTTACGTCGCGCAGGCTGTGGGCGCTCTCGTCTGCGGCGAAGGGAATGCCCATGTCGCCGACGAAGACTTCATTTTCCGGCGCGAATGGCTCTTCAAAGAGAACGGTGCGCTCTGCGATGCCCTCTGCCTTCAAAAAGTCCGTCAGCTGCGCAAGACGTTCCTTGGTGTCGTAACGGCCGTTGGCGTCAAAATAGTAGAGAATATGACCGCTTTCGGTGTAGGAAGTGGGGATGCTGCGCAGTGCCTGATGGATCTGCAGCACCCGCTTTTGATCCCAGAGGAGCATTTTTTGCAGGTCGCCGTCTCCGTCCGGGTCGCAGCCCAGCTTGATCTTAAAGAGGCATGTGCCTTCCTTTGCCATTTGCACCACGGTTTCCACAGGAACGCCGTAGGTGATCAGCGGGATGTTGGCTAGCTGTTCACAATGCTCTGTGCCGGCGAAAATGTCGTCAAAGCGGTCGGAGCCGGTCTTCCGCGCCCAAAGCTGCCATGCTGCCATGTCGAAGGGAACAAGGGCATTCAGGACGAAGGTCTCCGTTACCTCCATGCCGGTGATCTCCACGGCATAGCGGTAGCAGTCATCAAAAACGTAATCGAGCAATTCGGAAGGCGCAGTGAAGGTCTTTCCCTGCACCAACCGGGCGGCGTGCTGTGTGACCTGATACATCAGCGCGTTGCTCTTGTCCTCACCATAGGAAGCGAAGACGGCACTGTCCGACCACAGAACGCTTTCAATACCCAGACCGATGCCTACATCCGTGCCGTCCCACAGTCCGACAACGACCTGCCATACGCCGGTCAGCTTGTTGCCCTTGAAGCCAAAGGCGGTTTTGAACAGTTCAGGCTCATAAGCGCAGGCAGCCTGAACAACGGTGATCTCTTTTCTCATAGATCAAGATAGGATTTGGGAGAATTGGCACCATAGGCGGCTTCAAATTCATAGCCGTCGAAGGACACGTCAGCAAGGCAGGGATCGTCAAGGGCGATCTCCTTGCCACCGGCGAGCTTGGATGCCTTGCAGGCAAGGGCGGCGCGGATGGGGATCAGCAGCTGCGCCATGGGAGCGAGCGTGTTTTCCTTGCCCTCCAGCTCGCTGCACACCTGGTGCAGCATGGCTTCGTACAGCTTGGAGGTATCAACGGTGAAGCAGCAGTCGGCGGCGGGAATATCCGTCAGCACAGCGGTGTGGAAGCCGGTGTATTTGCCGAGAATGCCGCTGATGATGGCGGTTGCGCCGCCTTCAAAGCGAAGGAAATAGTTGTCACAGGGCTTCGCACCTGCAGTGCTTGTGCCGATGTAACGACCGCTGACGGGCTTGTCATTCAAAAGCGCGCAGAGAAATTCATAGGCGTGGATGGCATAGTTAAATTCGTCCACACCCACGGTGAGGTTGATGTGCAGGATGGTTGCATTGTTTTCCGCGACCTTCTCCCGTACCTGATCCACCTCGTAGCAGTAGCGCAGGGCACTGGTACCGAGAACCTTAACCCCGGAGTCGACCAGAGCCTGCAGCTTGGCACAGTCGGCAAGATTGCCTACCAAAGGCTTGTCGATGAAGACGGGCTTGTTACGCTTGGCAAAGGCGTCGATGTAACCGAGATGCTTGTCCCAGTTGCAGGCATGTACCATGCCGATGTCCACAAGCTCAGCCAGCTCCTCAACAGTCTTGCAAACGGTCAGTCCGTGGAATTTGGCAAAGGCTTCCACCTCATCATCGCCGCGGAAGCCGTCGTTGAAAATGGCGGTGTAGCGGGCGCGGTCACCTGCGGCAAGCTGCTCAGCAAATGCCATGGGGTGAGAGGTGTCAATGGTGATTGCTCCAAATTTCAGCATCATAGTTTCCTCCTTGTTAATAGTTCGGCGGTTTGACCGAGCTTTGCCGCTGTTCGCGGTATTCAATGGGCGTAACGCCCTCTTTTTCTTTGAAATAGCGGCTGAAATAGTGGATACTGGAAAAACCAACCGCTTTTGCGATCTGCGTAATGCTGTCATCTGTGGTGGCAAGCAGCGATTTGGCGCGCTCCATACGCAGATGACTTACATAACGCATGGGAGAGGCACCCAGCGAATCCTTGAACCGCGCAGTCAGATAGGATTTGTCGAAGTGGACACGGGCGGCAAGGGAATTGAGGGTGATGTGATCGGACAAATTGTGCTCGATATAATGCAGCAGCATAGCAAATTCCGCATCACGCTCAGCATCCTCGCCGGCACTGCGGCGCCGGGGTGTGTCGAAATAGAAGCTGCGCCACGGCTTGTGGGATGCCTGAATGCCTGCCTTGCGCAGCAGACGGATCAAAAACAGATAGAGAGCGGCGTTGGTCGCCTCGTAGCTGTAGATAGAGTCCGCAAGACCCTCACGGATGAGATCCTTCATGGTCAGGCGGAGGGTGGTACTCTCGTCGATCTCGTATTCAGCGGGCAGCTGCTTTAAGCAGCTGTCAAGATCCTCACGGCGCACCACAAATTTCACCTCTGCCAGACGCAGGGACTCCTGCGGCGTGATCTCATGCATCACCATGGGCGGGACAAGATACATGTGACCCGGTACGGCGTCGTAAACGGTTTCGCCGACCAAGATCGTTCCGCTGCCCTTCTGACAGTAGATCATCTGGTAGTAATTGTGCGCGTGGGGTTCGATATAAGGTGTGTTGTGGTCGCTGACCCATATTGTTCGCAGATCCATAAAGCACCTCCTGACCCGATCAAATGGATAAGCTCATTATATATACTGTTCAAAACCGTGTCAATGCGGCTTGGTAAATCATCGCATATTCTACAAAACAAAAATAAAATGTGCAAAGGATTTTGGTTTCCTGCAAATGGGAGCGGGGATTCCAGAGGAGAAATACATGGTGTTTTTCCAAAAATTGCGCCAATTTCCGAAAACAACTATGTTTTTTTCTTCTTAATTCGGCAAAGCTATGTTTGCGGAAAGAAAATGCTTTCTTCGGAAGGCATTTCATCCGAAGAAAGCAAAAAGGAGAGAAATTATCATGAAGAACAACAATCAGATCAACGTTCCTCAGGCTCGCGAAGCCATGGACAAGTTCAAGATGCAGGCAGCTCAGGAAGTGGGCGTCAACCTGACCAACGGTTACAACGGTCACCTGACCTCCCGCGAAGCCGGCTCCGTCGGCGGCCAGATGGTCAAAAAGAATTGTCCCGTACGAATTATAAAATTTGACCGCCATAACCGTATTGCAGCGGGCCATATTCAGACCGTGCAATACATAGCAGCGATCACAGTATAAGTAGAGCCCGGTAGAAGTAACATTTCTGCCGGGTCTAATTATTCAGAATGTCCGCCAGCAGAGGGTACGCATAAACTTAACAATTTCTCCGTTGTCACGATCTTCGTAGTAGGCAACCAGCAGGCGCTTAAATTCCGGGACGTGCTCCTGCGGGATCACCAGCAAGCCTTGTCCCTTAGTGATCATATAGTGATTGGAAAAAATTACAGCTGCACGCTTGTTGCCATCATTGAAGATCTGGGTCTTCATGCAGTATAGGCACAGCTTAATAGCGGTGTCTACAGCATCGTTACCCTCTTGGATAATAGCATTGATAGTTTCCTTGACAATGCTCTCAATGGGCAGCGGAGGGATGTAGCTTGTGCCGCCGATAGTAACCGGCACACCACGAATCCGCCCGCCGTCTGAGTAAAAGCCTTCGTTTACCAACTTGGCGATGTGGCAGAGAATGTGGTAGTCTGTTCCGTAACTCAGGACATCCTTATCAAGGATAAACTCCCAGGCATGTTTCAGGTTCAAAATCTTTTGCACATCTGTCGGCTTCATTCCGGACACAATGCCGTTCTCAATAATATCTTCTGTCTGGGGGAATGTAGTAGCGACACCCTCCAAAACTGCTTGGTCATAGATGTTAGCCTTCATATTTGCCCGGGCAAAGTCCAGATTCAGCATTACCCGAGGAGACAACTCGGTTTCTTCGTAGCCCAGTGCTGCCAATTCCCGTTCTGCTTTGCGGATCTGCTTGTGCAGCTCCCGCGCTTCTCTGGAATTTCGCAGCAACAACTGATACAGTTCATCGGAATAGGCATCCACATAGGTTGAAGTCAGCCGACTTGCTACTCGTTTGCGCATATATAGATACTTCTGCCCGTCCCGATCTTTGATCTCTGGTGTGCCTTCATAAGGAATCAAATTCAACCGCGCCTGATAATCCGCTTTTTGATGCAGTAATTCTTGAATTTTTGAGTAGGTGTTTTCCATAGCAAAACCTCCTTGGGGAACTTTCTTTTCTATACTATAACAAAATGTTCCCCAATATGCAAGTGATTTATGCAAGGATTGGGGAACTTTTTTGGTTGTTTATATTAAAATGTTCCCCAAAAGAATAGTTGACGAGAAGAAGCCATCATAGAAATGGGTGAATTTTCTAAGTATTTCATTCATGTCCAGAATTTCCAAGAGCAACCGTCCCGTACGAACTATGAAATTTGACCGCCATAACCGTATTTTAAGCGAGCATATCCAGACCGTGCAGTACATGGCAGCGATCACAGTATAAGCAAAGTCTGTTAAATTGAGGAAGCAAGCAAAAGCCTGCTTCTCTGTATAGGAGGAGCAGGCTTTGTGCGTATATGTCGGGCTCTTTGGCTGTTCGGCACTGTGATTCTATTTGCCGGTACATATCTGTCTTATAGCGCAGACGGCGTTTCATTCTGGAACGAATCCGTTGTATCCAATACGACGATTTTGGGCTGCTCTATGCTGTTCTACATGTTCTTTCTTTGCGTTGCACTTGTGCAGTTTTTGAAAGACACGAGGACAATCGGTATCATCACCGTTACACTGCTTGGCGTTGTTAATGCTGTAGTTCTTGTTTTGCCAGTTTTGACAGACATACTCTTTTTTGATACCTGGCTTTATTGGGCCAGTGTACAAATACTTGCAAACATCATTCTGCTCGGATGCCTTATTCGAGAGTTAGTTGTTACAAAAGGAAAAGAACGTTGGCTTTATTTCGGCGCAATTTTGCCACTGGTCTCCTTTGGCGTTGATGTTATCATGACCGACCTTGGATTATGGAAGGGCGGAGTTTCCTCAAGATATATTTTTACTGTTTGCTTGCATCGCCGGACCGCTTCTTTTGATGCTGGGCGTGGTGGATAAAAAAGCCAGACCTCCCTTAGCATATTTACTTGTTGGATTATTCCTTGCACTGTTTGCGTCAGAATTGAATGGGGTGTTGGCGAATAACCTTGCTGTCAGTTATCACACCATAACAACAGCAGCAACGCCGATCAGCGAGGAAGTGCTAAAGCTAATCCCGGTGCTCTTTTATGCAACCGTTTTCTCCGATGACCGGAAAACCCTGCTGAACATTTCTGCTGCAGAGGGTATGGGTTTTGCGGTGCTGGAGAACACTTTCATTCTGTTGCAAGCACCCCAAAGCGCAACTATTTTATGGGCGCTGATCCGTGGCTTCGGTACAGGACTGATGCACAGCCTCTGCGCACTGATTGTGGGAATTGCTATTTCCTATGTAAAAAAGAAACGGAAGCTTTTCTACACCGGAACATTTGCCGCCCTGTCTACTGCAATTATCTATCACGCAATCTTTAATTCCCTGGTAACATCGCAGTATCAGTATATAGGCGCGGTGCTGCCAATTGTAACATATTTGGTTATCGTATATTTTTTGAAACGTCAGAGAAAAAATAAAAATCTTTAATCATACAGGAGGAAAGAAAATGAATACTTCAAAAAGAATCCTTTCAGGATTGCTTAGCTTGCTTTTGATCGCCGGCTTGCTGTTTAGCGCAATGCCGGGGCAGGCTTTTGCAACCGAAGCAGACAGCACATCCACCAACAACATGATGAACGTGCTTCTCAATCAAAACGAAACACCGCCGGAAGGCTTTGATCCCGACGAAGAGGCAAACCCCTACGGTGATGGCAAAAACGAAGTCATTATGATGACAAAGGAAAACGAGCTTCTGTTATGGCGCAGTTTCCCGGATAATGCTTTGGATACCTTCAGCTTCTATGAGAATGTTGGCGAAAACTTATATTCCGGCACGACTGCCAGCAATACTTGGTACAAATCCCACGATTTTAATGCCAACTATGCTTCTGCAGCAGCAATCCACATGAAGTCCACAGGCAGAGAAAGCTATATTGCTATGCTGTATGTGACAGTCCAAAGTAGTACAGAAACAGCCTACCTCAACGTAGCTCTCCGAGACGCACAACAGAATCCCGGCAGTGCGAATGATTGGAATTATGTAAATATCTACAGAGAGAGTATCCCCTGGGATATTTATGCGCTGGATCACTATGCTTACAAAAACTTTATCTCTATGACCGTTGGTGACTTTGACGGTGACGGAACAGATGACATTGCATTTACCGATGTGGATATGTCCGTTACAGTGCTGAATCTGGATGAGGATGTTAACGGTAAGCCTATTGTGAACGGCTCGGTGAATTATCAGCTGGAAACCCTTCTGGACACAGAAAAGGTTGTTGCCAATATCTTTAAGAATAACGGCGATATGGAAGAACGCCCGATCTTCTCTCTGGCAAGCGGCAATTTCGACCTGGATACCAAGGATGAGCTGGCAATTGCCATCAGCTCCAGCGATACCGATCCGGATGATTATTACGATTTCCGCAGCTTTACCACAAGTGTGGCTTCCATTGACGAACCGCTGAGCAGCACGGCAGCCATCAATAAGACCCAGATCTACACCATGCAGGATGCCTCCAACGCGAACACAGACCGGGATTATCATGTGATCTACGCGGGTCAGATCGCCACAGGTGACATAGAAGGCGACGGCTTGGATGAGATCATTGTTGCCGGTTATCCCGGTACGATCCATGTAAACAAGAACGGCAAGACCTCTGATAAATATGTGTTAGATGAGGATACATATGCTCTGTCTTATGTAAAAATCGGCAGTGATGGAAAGCTGGCCTCCGGCGACATTACCACCTGCGCAATGAATGAGTTCATTGCCGAGGGTATGTGGGAAAGCAATGACGTTTGGGTTCCTCTGACCGTGGCGACTGCTCAACTGGATGGCCCCTTTACACCTACGTATGTATTCGTCGGTGGCGACATCTATAGTTCCTACGGCGATCAGTTTGCAAAAGTACACACTTATGGCTGGTTTGCAGAGGATCGGACCGGCACCGATGCCTATGTGGAAAACATCGCGGTTGGTCAATTCAACACAAATTACAAGAGTAAAGAACAGTTTGTTTTCTCTATCGCCATGAAGCAGACCTCTGACACGGACTACTATTATCAGCTGGGCATCATCGGCAAAAAGGATCAGACTTTCTTTGATAACACAAACGCCATCACAGGGCAGGATCACTGGATCGACGAGGAAGAAGGCGATGTTGAACCCACCGGCTCCGCATTTCTGATCCCCATTGCGGTGGACAATGATGAGGATGGCCTGAAGACTCGCTTTATCGGTACGAGCTATATGTACGCTGACCCCTCGGTGGAAGTGGTGATCCAAGCAGCACCTTATTTTGAAGAATTGGGTGACTGGAACGACCAGGAGGGCGCAACCAGCTTCTCCACTACCTCCGGCATTACTTTTGCAGATACCACAGGCGTGGATCTGTCTGTGAGCGCAGGCGTAATTGCCAAAGCTGATGCCGGCAATGGTACCATCGGTCCTTTTGCAGAGGTTGAGATTGACGCAGGTATTACTGCGGCGTTCAACTGGGAATGGGAACACGCTCACACAGAAACTTATACTACAACTTTTGAGGCGGGTCCTTACGATATCGTTGTTATCAAGCGCGTTCCGCTGATCAACTATGAATATCAGCTGTTTGATCCCATCACCGAAACATGGTCCGATAAAGAAGTAATGATCGTCTCAGCACCGCAGCGTCCCAGCTATTATAGCTTGACTGTAGATGACTATAATGAATTTGTTGAGCAGTATAACAAGGTTTATTCCGGCAAGTATGACGGTTCTTCTACCGTGCTGTATCCGATAACGGATGATATCCTGCCTCAGGATGCTCTGGGTAAGCCTGAAAACTATTTCAATACGCTGCGTGGAGGTGTTTACCTCAGCAAGGAGCTGTACGCCCTGTCCCATAGCGGCGGCACCACCGGCAGTGAATTTGTATCCGGTTTTGAGGAAACGGAATCCTTCTCCAGCGGCGGTGGAATAAGCTTCGAGGTTTCAAAGACTGTAGGCGTAGGATTTGTCTTTGGAGGAGGTTCCTTTGGTTGGAACTGGGGTTTTGAGCTTGGTGGTTCCGACGGCGACAGTGAGACACAAATCAACGAAACCGGCACCAGTGGCACGGTTGCAAACATCGACAAGAACGCATGGATGGCAGACGGTGTGGAAAGGGCAACCCTTGAGTCCTTCAACTTCAACTGGCAGCTGGCTATGTGGGAGCATGTTCTGCAAAAAACCGCCGACGAGGATCAGAAGGTTCCTGTCATCGGTTATGTGATCACGAACGTAACTCGGCCCAATTCCTGCCCGGATGATGTCTACGCAGCCGTGAAGGGCGATCAAGTGGAGATTAGCTGGAGTCCCATTCAGCAAGAGGATCTTGTGAATAATGATCGTTTGGTCGGTTATAAAGTGTTCCGTTCTATTGACGGCGGCGATAAGGAACTGATTGCACATCTGAAGGTGACAACACAGCCTGACGGCAAACAAACCTTGGAAACTCTGTATACCGATAATACGACGCAGATCGATGACGGAAAGATTTGCTCTTATAGCGTTGCCGCAGTTTATAGCAAACGCAACGGCGAGACATATACCAGTATTGCCTCTGATCCCAGCAGCGTCGTTTGGGGCGTAGAGGGAAAATCCGCTTACGAAATTGCGAAGGGAAATGGCTTCCAGGGCACAGAGGACGAGTGGCTGGAGTCCCTAAAAGGTGAAAAGGGTGAAAAGGGCGACAAGGGTGACACCGGAGCCCAGGGTGCTGCCGGTAAGGATGGTGTCGACGGTGAAGACGGTGCTGACGGTAAGAACGGCGTCGACGGCAAAGACGGCGTAGGCGTTTTGAGCATTGTAAAAACCGGTTCCGAGGGTAATGTGGATACATACACCATCACCTTGACGGATGGAACGACCACCACCTTTACTGTGACAAACGGTACGGCAGGTGTTGGCATAGCATCCGTACAAATAAATGATCAGATGCACCTTATGGTAACCTTGACGGATGGCACTGTGTTGGATGCCGGCAGTATATCAAATATGCCGTTAACAGGTACAGTCGTTGGTTCGGGTGAGATGCTCCCGTATCTGTTGATGATCATTATACTTGTGGTTAGCATCGGCTGGCCTATTATCGTTCAAAAGAAGGGCCTTTTCAGAAAATAAGTAATGATTAGCGTAGGGGGGCACCATACATTGTGAGGGGCATTTTTGAAAAGTGATCGGTAAACCTCATGTTTTGTAAGAGGTTTGTAAGAGGGCTTGTGGTAAAATACAGGTTCGAAATGGATTTATATTTGAAAGGAGGCTCAGCATATGACGGATAAGGAATTTAAAAGACTCAGCAGAGCGCAGCTGATCGATATTATCTATAAGCTCCAATTGGAACTTGACAAGGTGAATGAAGAAAAGCAGGAGCTGGAAAGCAAATTAGCAGATAAGCGACTTCGTTTGCAGAGTGCCGGCAATATTGCTGAAGCCGCCCTTGAAATTAACGATTGTTTCCGCAGCGCACAGAATGCTGCAGAGCAATACTTGAACGAAATTATCGCGATCCGCGAAGAAACCGAGGCAGAGCGGCAGAGGATTCTTGCACAGGCGCAAGCGGCAGCGGAGGCGATCATCGCGGGAGCAAAAAAGACGCGGGGCGATTACGATTCTGCAATAGAGGCGATTTTGAAAGAATATGGGCAGAGTCATTCGGATAACGGGTGATAGATATGTTACATAAAAAGAAAAAGGAAGTATCCCTTCCTACGAAAAGTCAAGTTGAAACAGAACGAAAACGATATCGCCGGCAGAAAGCATATAACAAGGCTCTGCGAGGAACAGTATACGTTTTAACCATTGTGGCTGCTGTTGCCGTGTTGATAGCAACGCTTGTTTTACCCGTTCTGCAAATCGAGGGCACCAGTATGGAGCCAACACTGTCAAACGGTGATATTGTGCTACTTATGAAAACGACCCGTTTTGAACGTGGCGACCTTTGCGCATTTACATGGAATAACAAGCTTTTGGTAAAGCGTGTGATTGGTCTCCCCGGCGACTGGATCGAGATCGATACTGATGGCACAGTATATCTGAACGGCGACAAGCTGGATGAACCGTATGTACAGCAAACGGCATTGGGAGAGTGTGATCTTGAATTCCCCTCCCAAGTGCCACAGGAGCAGTATTTTGTAATAGGAGATATGCGAGAAAGCTCTATAGATTCTCGCAACTCCCTGATTGGCTGTATTCCAAAAGACCAAATCGTTGGAAAAGTTTTCTTTAGAGTATGGCCATTTAAAAAAATAAGTTTTTTCTAAACATTAAGACGTAAAATTTACAGAAGGCCAAGCGTTTATGAGTTTCATTGAACAATACTTGTTACAATTGAATACTGAAAAACGACGGTGGCTGCGAGCTGTAGTTATTTTATCTGCCCTGTCGCTCATCGTTGCGCTTGTCACTGTGTGGAATCTGCGTATGACCGGTATCACCATCGCCAATGATGCTACCTGCGGCATTGAAGAGCACGTCCACATTCCGGAATGCGTACCGGAAACGGTGCTTACCTGCGGCTATGATTCCACTGAGGAGATCCACACCCACAGCGACGGATGCTATGAAACCCAATATCTATGTGGTCTGGAGGAGCATATCCATACCATCTCCTGCTACTCTGACCCTTCGGCAGATGTAGAAACTGCGGAAATTTGGGAAGACACCCTCCCCAAGGATCTGGGCAGATATTGGTCGGAGAACCTATCTCGCATCGCCCTGTCCCAGCTGGGTGTAAGGGAAAGTGAAACCAACTTTATTATGGCTCCGGATGGAGAAGCCAAGCAGGGCATCACTCGCTACGGTCAATGGTACGGAAATCCCCACGGGGATTGGTCAGCGATGTTTGCAGCCTTCTGCCTGTACTACGCCGATGTACCGCAGGACGCGATTCCCTGGAGTCCGGGTGTTTATAATATGATGCAGCTGTGTGCTGACAAAGAGATCGTATCTCAGCCGGATGAATATGTCGGTATGAACGGTAACATTCTGTTCCTTGATACCGATGGCAACGGAAACGCCGACAAGATGCTGATCGTAACGGCATTGGAAGAAAATGCGGCAGAAGAAGGAATGATAACCGCTGTCGGCGGTGACTGGGATAATGCAGTTGCAGAGGTTAAGATCGCAAAAGACGATCCTTCCATTGTAGGCTACATCCACACAGCCGCAGTGCGGGAAGCCTATTTACAATCACTGCCCCTTTACAGTATCAATAAAAACAACAACGTTTATACCATTGATGTTTACGCGCTTCCGGTGGATTACGATGGAAACCGTATTACCGATCTCCCTGTAACAGAGTTAGGAACGCTCAGGGTTAATAGCACTACCAAACAAAGCGTAGCAGATCAGTTTGATTATGATTTGGGTGTGTATCACAGTGCTTACTTTGGAACGGAAACATCGGTAACGATTGATAACATAAGCACTGTGTGGCGCTACAGGAGTGGCGGGTCTTATTACCTAGCATACGCCCAAACAAACGGTACCCAAAACCAAAGATGGAAAAACAGAGCTGATACTTCCATTTCTCTTTATTTGCGGTATACACCGGAATATACTGTTACCTTCCAATCAGAGGGATTTGACCCGGTGATGGAATATGTGGGTTATAAGGATTATCCCACAGAAACCGGTCCTTCCCAGTGGAAGCGTGACGGTTATACCCTGGTAGGATGGCTGGCGAGTGACAACCAAACGGTATACAGTTTTGACGAACTAATGTCAAGACCTGTAACCTCCAATATTACATATACTGCCCAATGGCGGCAGTTTGTGACAGTTCATTTTGAAACAGGACAGTATTCAGATTTACTGTACCCCATTGACGATATACAGGTCTCTTATGGTTCTCACCCCACTTTGCTGCCCACACCCGGTTGGAAAAACAACTCCGTGGCGATGGCCTTTGACGGCTGGTACCTGAACAGCGACCTTACGCAGCCGGTAAATTCCGACCACGTATTCTATGAAGACACCACGCTATATGCCAAGTGGAGTCCAAAGGAGGATGGATACTACATCTACTTCATGGACTTCTTCCGGGAAGGACATACACCGCTGGTATTGATGACTTATAGCGTAACAGAGAATCAGACGGCATCTCCCTACACGCCCGGAAATGAACCGGAAGGAACTCAGTGGGACGGAAATTGGTATTTGGAAAAGGAATGTGCCAATGCCTATAACTTCCAGATTCCCGTCAGTCAGATGGAAGGCTACCTGACCGGCGCAAACGGACGTGACCTATACTTGTACCCCGGAACACAAGAGGTCTGCAGAGCGATTTTTGTCACCTACGGTACAAAGGTAGACCCGGTTACAATACCGGTCGGCGGCTCGATCAATTTGGATCAATATAGACCGGAAAGGCAAGGTTATGAGTTTGCGGGTTGGACACTCCGGGACGGAACTACGGTGTCCGGTGTGCAAACGCTTAGCGAAACTACTACCTTTTATGCAAAATGGGATGCCGGGTATGTACCTTTCGAGGCGATTTTGCGGATCGAAAATGCTAACGATACCGGCATGACACAGGCAGATATTCTGGGCACTTGGTATGCCAAGGCCGGCTCCCAGATCCGTGTAAAATCCACTTATAGTGGAAGCGGAAATAACAGAACCGGCACGCATCAAGTGGTATGTATAGTTGATGGTATTGAATATCCAGTTTATACAAACTCAGCATTGACACAAAAGGCAACACTAAGCGATGTTTATTCGACCTACTTCATCTATAACAACACAGGGACTACCTGGACGGATGAAGTAAACTGGGATGATGTCTACACCGGCGGCGAAGTACCTTACAGCACACGACCCGTCAGCAGCGCCGGAGATACCATTATCAACTTCGACTATATGCGTGTGCGTAATGACATCGTATTCAGCATTCCCAACACCGCTACCACCAGAAACCCGGGTGCTTATATTGATGTCTACAAGCTGCAGCAAAGTGGTCTGATTACCGGCTCTGTGATTTACGATGGAACCAAGCCAACGGCAAACGGTAATAATGTCAGCGCCCACGGTGTTTCCGTCGAGAACATCAGCTGGACATACAAGGCGGCATCTGGAACTACCGGCACCAACACCTACACCCTGCACAATATGAAGTATGGTCAGCGAATCTACGAGGTTTATCCAGTAGGCGGAAGCTGGCTAACGCCGAGGAACAACGCATTCCATTGGTATTTAACTGGAAATGATCAGTTGTTCTCCTCCCGCCGTGAAGACCTGTCTGCCGACTTTTTCAGTGGCAGTGGCCGAAAGCTGGCGCCCTATAGCCTGACGGCGGTTTTTGCCGCTCAGGATAAAATCGGCTTGATGTACGCAGTGGAGTGCCTGCCCGGTGAAACCGCAGACTTTACCATCAGTGGCATAGGCTACAAGGTACAGACCCAGCTATGTGAGGTCGTAAATCACACCGGTGATTTCACCCAAAAGGAACTGCTTGGTTGTGTAAAGGAAGGCAACGCCTCTTATACAAATCTGAACACAACCACCAGCAAGCTGGGAGGCACCTCCGTCAAGACCCTATTCGGCACCACCTACTGGAGTTATTACGATATCTACGGCGGTGTGGATAGCCTCAGCGATATTGATAAAGCCTATATTTTCTATTACACCCGCCTGCATATGAACATTCAGTTCAACTTCGGCTATGACAGCAACGGAAACGGCGCAAACGAAACGATTAAGTATGAAAACATAGTTTACGGTGAAAAAATTGCTGAATACCAATTTGGTATGCCGGATTATGGGAAACATGCCTTGCTCAACCGGGAAGGTTATGAGTTCGCAGGCTGGCTGGATGCCAACGGTTTTGTGCTCGATGCCGAGGATTGGGAATCTATGGTTGCCACCGGTGACAGCGAGAACAACACAATGATCTTCATTGCCAAGTGGGAAAAGATATCCAACAACATCGTGGAATACTACGAGGATCGTTCTTCCACGATCCCATTCGAGTCCCATTACTTTGACGATGGCGAGCTGATTCAGTACCCGACCATGTCGGTATATCCGGAAGGCTGGGTATGGCAGGAGTACGGAGAAGGTCAGTTCCAGCGATTTGACTGGGATGTTCCTATGTACGGCGAATACGGTGTGCAGGAGACCCGTATGATCAACGGTGAGGAACGGATCGTAAATGTTATCCGCATTTACGGAACCTGGGATGAATCTCATACCAAGGTAGTTTACGATCCCAATGCTCCGCAGGGTGGTATTCCGGGAACTGCACCTACAGATGGCAACGAGTACACCATCTGGCAATCGGAGGTGCCGGTTGCTTCCCGTGGTGAAACCGCCAACACTGACCCGGATATGGTGTTCGTAGGATGGTTGCTTGACCGAAACGGCGTTGTTTATCAGCCCGGAGATCATGTGCCGGTACGATGGCCAAGAACCATGATCTTCACGGCACAATGGGCAAAGTCCGAAGATGTTGTCTATCTGCGCTACGATCCAAACGGTGGAACACCGGAGAGCATCTATCCTAATGACGGCGGCTTTGCTTATAAGAAAAATGCCACTGCAGCCGTCTGGGATAATGCAAAGGGAGATGGCACAGCGTGGTTCAGTCGAGCCGGCTACACCTTTGTCGGCTGGAATACCGAGCCGGACGGCAGCGGTACAAGCTATCCGCCAGATGCAACCATTGTTCTGACACAGCCGCTAACAACCTTGTATGCCCAATGGGAAAGCGAGATATATGCACTTTCGCTGCATAAGGTCGATTCCGTGGGCAAGGCACCTCTGCCCGATGCGGTTTTTGGCTTATATTGCTATGAAAATGGCGAATTCCGCTTAGTGGCAACACTGACCACGGGATCTGACGGACGCCTTTCTTTCCCTGAACTTCAGACAGACGTGCTTTACAAGCTGGTAGAGGAAAGACCTCCCGGCGGATATGCGATTATCACAAAAGAGATATATTTTAGGCTCCAATCGGGCCAGAATACAGTTTCTTTTACTTTCTGTGATGCGGCGGGAAGAGTCGCCCAAACACCCAGTGGCGTAGCCGGTGAATACAATACCGGCAATAGAATACTTTCGCTCACGGTGGAAAATCTCCGCGGATACGCACTCCCCTCCACCGGCGGCACAGGAGCACTTCTTTATATACTTTGCGGTCTGATCCTTGTAATCAGCCCGCTTGTATACGGATTCAGCTTGAGGCGCAGATATGGAAGGAGGTTGAAGTAGTAAAGCCTCCCCAAACGGCGTAAAACCCATCTTATGCGCCTGACTGTTTCCAAATAATAAATATTATTTCAGAAAGGAAATTTACCATGAAAAAGTTTTTATCTATTCTTATGGTGCTGACCCTGGTTCTTTCTCTCGGCGTTACCGCTTTTGCAGCTGAGAACACCGGTTCCATCACCATCACCAACGCAACTATCGGTGAGACCTATAAGGTCTACAAAGTTTTCGATGCAAGCCTGAAGCTGGCCACTGACGGCTCTGCTGAAGCTGTTGCATACAGCATCGAGACCGACAACCAGTTCTTCGAGGCACTGTTCGGTGCTGACGGAACAGCAGCCAATACCTTCTTTACTTACAACGCTAACACCGGTTCTGTAACCAAGAAGGAAGGCGTTAACGATTCCGAGCTCATCAAGTACCTCACCGACCTTGTCGCAACCGGCGCATATACGCCCAGCGCAGACCCCATTGTAGCTGCAAGCGAGGAAGTTAAGTTCGACAATCTGCCCTACGGCTACTACCTGATCACAAGCTCCCTGGGTGCAACGGTTACCATCAACTCCAATACTCCTGATGTTAAGGTCATTGATAAGAACCAGGAGCCCGGCACCGAGTTTGACAAGCAGGTTCAGAGCGGCGTGGACGAGAACGGCGATCCCGTTTGGTCTGACGCCAACAGCGCCAACATCGGCGATAAGTTCTCCTACCGCATTTCCTTCACCGCTACCAACTACGAAGGCGACAAGAAGATCAAGTTCTACCAGATCCACGACGAAAAGGGTGACGCTATCTGGGCTGAGTTCAACAGCTTCCAGGTCTCCGTTGGCGGCGTAAAGCTGGATAGAGGCTACTACCTGTCCCAGGGCGGCATTAACACTGATAACTGGGAGTTCCTGGGCGACTGGTCTGCCATTCCCGAGGCTGAGCGTGATCGCAACGATGCACAGTGGTATCTGGTGCACCTGGGTTACGACCAGTTCCGTATCACCATTCCATGGCTGGAAAACCATGACCTGAAGGATGTTCTCGGCACAGACGGTTCTGTTTCCTCTTACGCTCTGACCTTCGCAGAGGATGCTGCTTCCAAGTACGATTCCCCCGTTCAGGTGGAGATCATCTATGATGTAGTAGTCGAGGCAAACGCTGCTATTGGCGACACCAGCCACGGCAACCGCTTCAACAAGGCTTATGCTTCCTGGACCAGCGAGCACGAGACCGGCTCCACTACTCCCGATGAGGTCGTGACCAACGTGTACGGCATCGGCCTGCTGAAGGACGACGGCGCTACCGGCATCAACCTGGCCGGCGCAAAGTTCCGTATCTACAGCGACAAGGAATGCACCAAGCCCATCTATGTGATCCCCACTGGCGTGGCTGGCGTTTACATCGTGGACAGCTACGGCAAGGCCATTGAGGAAATCACCGGCACCGCCAAGGAGAGCGCAAGAGATCTGTTTGGCGCATACCTGGCTGACTACCTGAAGGACGAAGAGGGCAACCCCGTTGTACAGAACAACCTGGTTGTTTCCCAGGCCAACGGTAAGCTGGCAATCCTGGGCCTGGAGGCCGGTACCTACTACCTGAAGGAGGTCGAGGCTCCTGCCGGTTATAACGCCCTGAGTCTGCCTGTTGAGATCAAGGCCGGTGAGGGCATCCGTCCCTTCATCATCTTTGCTGACGAAGATGGCAACGTGGCTGACATCCAGGTAGAAGACGGCGTTTATAAGGAGTACAGACTGGATCTGACCCACACTGTTGTTCACAACAGCAAGGGCGTTGAGCTGCCTTCCACCGGCGGTGAGGGTACCTTCTGGCTGATCACTATCGGTACACTGATGGCTATCGGCTTTGCTGTATTCCTGATCACCCACAAGAAGATGTCTATTTACAACGACTAATTGTTAAAATACTGACTTGTCCCAAATGGGAGGAGAGGATTTCTCCTCTCCTCCCATTAAAAATATGGCAGAAAGGAGATGCCTATGAGAAAGCATAAAGTTGTGATTTTTTTGACTCTTGGTTTTTTGGTAGGTATCTGCATTCTGTTATATCCTGCATTTAGTGATTACTGGAACAGCAAGACTCAAAGCCGTGCAATTACGGACTATGAATCTGTTTTGGAAGATTTAGAACCTGAAGACTATACTGCCATTTTTGAAAAGGCGTATGCTTACAATAAAGAACTCTATGAAACGGATTTCCCGTTAAGAGACTATAAACAAGTGTCGGGATACTACGATACCCTTCGTATAACCGATAATGATATGATCGGCTATTTAAAGATCGACCGCATCGGTGTTGAGCTTCCCATTTACCATGGAACATCGGACAAAGTACTGAGTAAAGGTGTCGGCCATTTGGAAGGCAGTAGCTTGCCTGTAGGTGGCGAAAACACCCACTGCGTTATGTCTGCTCACAGAGGTCTTCCCAGTGCTAAGTTGTTTACCGACCTTGACCGAGTAGAAAAGGGCGATACCTTTCAGATTGTCATTTTGGATCAGGCGTTGACCTATCAGGTGGACTACATAAAGGTAATAGAACCCACCGATGTTTCCGATTTGCAGATCATTGAAGGCGGTGACTATTGCACGCTCTTCACCTGCACACCATATGGTATCAATACACACCGTCTTTTGGTACGTGGTGTGAGAATTGAAACGATTGAAGAAAAACCGATTATTTATGTCTCCAACGAGGCATTTCGCATAGAACCTTTGCTGGTAACACCGGCAGTTGCTGCACCGGTGCTCTTTGTGCTTTTGATTCACCTACTTGTTAAGTACAGAGAGCCGCCGAAGAACACGCAACAGAAGAAAAAAGAGGAGGGTAGTAAATGATAAACAGAAAAATAGGGATCCTATTCATTTTACTTTGTTTATGTTTTCATCTAATGCCGTGCCAAGTAATGGCGGCATCTACTTCTGATGCAGTTGAGCCGATTATCCCTGAAAACGAGTGTTCATTGACAGTTTCCTATTGCTGCGGTGAGACGGCGTTTTCCGGCATACAAGTAAAGCTATACAGAATTGCTGAGGTTTCGGCAGATTTCAGATATACTTTGGCGCAGAGCTTCGCGGCTTCCGGTTTGATTCTGGATGGAATTCGAACCACCGGCGAATGGGATGTAGTTCGTTCTACGCTTGAAGCGCATATTCTTGCGTATAATATTGCTCCGGAATTTACTTCGGTAACAAACGAGGACGGTCAAGTAAGCTTTGAGTCGCTGAAGACTGGTATGTACTTGGCAATCGTCAACCAAGTAGAGCAAGATGATTTACATTACCGATTTGATTCTGCTTTGATCGCATTACCGGATCTTGGTTCCGATGGCCGTTGGCAGTATCAAGTTTCAGTGAATGCCAAAGGAGAGGTTTTGCCTCCGGTTGATCCAGATGAAAACGTAGAGCTTAAGGTTCTGAAGCTTTGGAGGGGCGACGAAAACCGAAATGTTCGGCCGGAAAGCATTGAAGTCGAGATATTCTGTAACGGAATCAGCTACGAAACCGTAATTCTTTCGGAAGAAAACCAGTGGGCATATACTTGGTTTGCAAAGGATGACGGTTCGACTTGGACGGTGATTGAACGAAATGTTCCGCAAGGCTACACGATGACGGTAGAGGAGCGCCAGTCAACCTTTGTCCTGACAAATACTTGGACTCCGACATATCCTGATGATCCCGGTAAGCATCCTCAAACGGGAGATACATCGAATATAATGCTGTATGTTCTGTTAATGATTGGTTCAGGAAGTATGTTGATCATCTTAGGTATTACAGGAAAGAAATCGCGCTTATGAAGATAAAAGGTTTTTCAATTCAAAAAATCTGCATTCTTGTTGGCATTTGCCTGCTTGTTGGGGCCATAGTGATACTGGCTTTGTGGAGATGGAATATTAACAACTCCGAAAAGCGAGCGCAATACTATGTCAATACACTACAAGAATTAATTCCGGATCCGCAAAACGCTGCTTTAGAGGAGCGAAGAGATAATGAGATGTCTGTATTGTCTGTTGATGGGACGGATTTTGTTGGGATCATTGAACTTCCGCGTTATGGGTCTGTGCTTCCGGTCTGCGCCGATTGGGGTAAAACATCTAAATATCCTTGCCGCTTTAGCGGAAGTATTTACAACGGAACAATGCAGATCGGCGCAACAACACAAAAGGGGCAATACGATTTTTACCGTGAGCTCTCTGTAGGAGATACCGTTATCTACACAGATATGGAAGGAAACCGATATACTTTTACGATTACAAGTTTGCGTTATGAAAAGCACGCAGATCAAGCCGCACTTCAGCACGAAGACGCACCGCTGAAGTTGTTTGTTAAAAATATATATTCTTTTGAATATCTGATTATCTTTTGCGACGTCTTGTGTTAAAATGAAAGAAATAGAAAATAAAAAATATTTGACTTCTTACTTTGTGCCGAATGGAGGAATACAATGAAAAAACTATGTAAAAGAATCATAACCTTTAGCCTTGT
>SVMI01000002.1 GCA_015067495.1 Oscillospiraceae bacterium
CGACATTTGCCCAACAAGTGGAATTGCACCACTCTAATCAATTTATCAGTTAAGCAAATCATTTGGTTGATTTGCTCCGCTAACTTGTTTTCTTTTCAGAAGTTTTTCGTTAGCGAACAAGACGCACATCCATCTTGAGCAGACCCAGCTGCTCGATGGTGGTCATGGTATACTGCGTAACAATGGTATCGTCGTTGCGGGACAGCGGTACATAGCTGCAGACAGGATCAGCTGTAATGACAACACCGGCAGCATGGGTCGACGTATTTCGCGGCATACCCTCCAGCTTCATTGCGGTGTCGATCAGCAGGTGTACCCGCTCGTCGCCGTCATACATCTCCTTCAGCTTGGGATTGACCTCAAGTGCCTCAGAAAGAGAGCGAACCGTGCCGGGAACAAGCTTGGCAACAACATCTGTCTCCGCATAGGTAAAATTCAGCGCACGACCCACGTCACGGATCGCGCCGCGGGCTGCCATCGTGCCAAAGGTCGCAATCTGTGCAACATGATCTGCGCCGTACTTTTCGGTGACGTACTCGATCACCTTGCCGCGGCGCTCCTGACAGAAGTCCGTATCAAAGTCTGGCATGCTGACACGTTCCGGGTTGAGAAAGCGCTCGAAAATGAGCGCATATTTCATGGGATCAACTTCCGTAATGTGCATGCAATAGGCAACAATAGAGGCAGCACCTGAGCCACGTCCCGGCCCAACGGGAATGCCGTTTTCCTTTGCATAACGGATGAAATCCCAGACGATCAGGTAGTAATTCACATAGCCCATGCGGCTGATGACATCGATCTCATATTCCAGCCGCTGCAGATATTCTTCCGGGGGATCGTCATAGCGTTCCTCAAAGCCCTCATAGCAGAGCTTGCGGAAGTAAGTCTCATTGGTAAAGCCCGCAGGGACATCAAAAGACGGCAGGTGATACTCGTTAAACACAAATTCCAGATTGCACATGTCTGCGATCCTTGCTGTGTTATCCAAAGCCTCCTGCAGATTGGGAAACAGCTCCAGAAGCTCCTGCTCGCTCTTGAGATAGAACTCCTCGGTCTGGAACTTCATGCGGTTGGCATCATCAACGGTCTTGCCGGTCTGGATGCACAGCAGCACGTCCTGCATCTCCGCGTCCTCACGGCGCAGATAGTGGGCATCGTTGGTGATGATCATGGGAAGACCCGTTTCACGGGCAAGACGCTGCACGCCCTGATTGACCGCCTGCTGCTCCTCAATGCCATGATCCTGCAGCTCCAGATAGAAATGCTCCGGGCCGAAGATATTTGACAGCTTCAGTGCGTACTCCTTCGCAGCGGCATAGTTCTCCTCCATCAGGTACTGAGGAATCGCACCGGCAAGGCAGGCAGAGGTAGCGATCAAGCCTTCGTGATATTGCTCCAGAAGTGCAAGGTCAATTCTGGGTTTTCCGTAAAAACCGTTTGTAAACGCTTCCGAAACCAGCTTGCAGAGGTTTTCATAGCCGGTTCTGTCCTTGCACAGCAGCACAAGGTGGTAAGGATCATTGTCGATGCCATGTACGCGGTCTTCCATACCGCGGCGGGCAACATAGACCTCGCAGCCAATGATGGGCTTGATGCCCGCATCCTTTGCAGCCTTGTAAAAATCGATACAGCCATACATAACACCGTGATCAGTGATCGCGATGGCGGTCTGTCCCAATTCCTTGACCCGCTCCATCATCCGATCGATGCGGCACGCACCGTCCAGGAGGCTGTATTCCGTATGAACATGTAAATGGACAAAGCTCATCGTCAGACCTCCTTTGCGATTTCAACGATCTTTTTGAGTCTGTGGTTCATGGCGGGCTTGCTGATGGGCGGCTGCATCATGGCAGCCAGCTCCGTCAGAGAAGCCTCCGGGTTTTCTTCCCGGGCGACGATCGCCTGCTGAAGCTTGGCAGGCAGGTTCTCCACCACGCCACGTTCACGCAAGATTCGGATCGCAGCCAGATGCTCCTGCGCCGCTTCGACAACTTTGGAGGTATTTGCGTCGTCGCAGTTACAGCGACGGTTAACCTTGTTGTTCAGTTCCTTTTCAAGACGGGCTTCCATAATGCCCATTGCGGCAATGGGTGCGCCTAAAAAAGTCAGCACATCGGAGATCAGCTCGCTGTTCTGAATGGAAAGCACCTGAACGCCGCTGCGTTCCGCATTTTTGGGATTGAAGCCCAAGATTTCCCACATCAGCGCAGAGGTTTCCCGCGCAACACTATGGTGAGAGGTGATGATTTCCAGATAGTAATCCTTTGTGGGATCTTTGACACTGCCGCCGGTCAGGAATGCGCCGCGCAGAAAGGCTGCCTTGCAGCAGTCATCCTCCACCACCGGCAGATTGACGTGCAGTGCCCAAGTGCCATTGATGTCAAAGCCGTAGGCATTCATGATCAAGGCGACCTTTTCATGGTCAGTGATCCTGAACACCAAATTGCCCTGCCCGTTCTCCTCGGGTACCTGATCAAAGGTAATGCCAAAGGCTTTGCGAAACAGTTTGGGCAACGCTGCAGCCAGTTCATGGCTTTTCGTGATGATGCGAATACCGTCAGAGCCAAAGCTGTTGCAAAAAAGCAATATTCCGAAGCATTGCGCCAATGCGCAGCACTTCTTTTGGGGAAGCACGCGGCAGATCTCTGCTTTTGCTGCCGCTGAGAATGAGATTGCCATGGTCTCCCCTCTTTCGTTCAAATTACCAGATACGAACCTCAGGCTCCAGTCGAATTGAGAATTGTTCGTACACCTTGTCAGATACCTGAGAAAGCAATGCCTTCACATCCGCAGCCGTTGCACCACCCAGATTCACAGCGAAGCCGGCATGCTTTGTAGAGATGGCAGCACCGCCAACGGCAAAGCCGCGCAGACCTGCCTGATCGATCAGTGCCGCAGCGTAACCACCTACGGGTCGCTTAAATGCCGAACCCGCAGACGGAAGATCCAGCGGCTGGGACGCCGAGCGTTTCGCCATCAGCTCCTTCATTTTCCCACGGATCTCATCAGAATCACGCTCATCAAGAGCAAAGACGGCACTGACAACGATCCCACCCTGATCTTCAAGGATGCTGTGGCGGTAGGAAAAATCCATTTCCGCGCAGGAATAGGTGCGGATCTGACCGTCACCATCCATCACATCCACTTCTGTGCAGACCTGACAGATCTCTCCGCCGTATGCACCGGCATTCATGTAGACACCGCCGCCCACTGTACCGGGAATGCCATGGGCAAATTCCAAGCCCGAGAGACCAAGGTTGGCGGCATACACCGCGGCTCTTGTCATGGTCACGCCCGCTGCGACACGGATGTGCGTGTCATCAATGCGTTCCATTCCGTCCATGCAATCCTTCAGGCAAATGACCAGACCGCCGATCCCCTCATCCGGCGCAAGCACATTTGTACCGGCACCGAGAATACGCACACTGATACCAAACTGCTTCGCAGTGCGCAAAAGCTTCGCCAGCTCCTCCGCCGACTTGGGAAATGCCATCAGCTCTGCATTTCCGCCAATTCGAAAGGAAGTATGCGCGGACATGGGTTCCTGATAACGAAAATCAATATTCGGAAGAAATGCGGTAAATTCCCGCTGAAAATCAGTCAAATCAGCCATAAATGCCTCCGATCCCATATTAGATACAGTATAACACATTTGTAACTATTTTGCAATCATTGTACGCTGATTTTGTGAGAATAATTATCGAACATCTGTTTCATATTGTAGCACAAAGCTGCAGATCTGTCAACAAAAGGAAATGGGCAGCGAAACGCTGCCCATCATAAATTAAGTTCTTATTTCTCAACGATCTCCAAGATGTCCATGGGACAAGCCTTAACGCAGATACCGCAGGCAATGCACTTGGAAGCGGTGCTGCCTTCCTTCAGGACCATGACCTTCATGGGGCAAACCTCAACGCACTTGCCGCAGGAAACGCAGAGCTTCTTGTTGATCATGTAAACGCCGGTCTTGGGGTTCTGGGTGATCGCCTCATGCTCACAGACCTTTGCGCACTTGCCGCACTGGATGCAGGTCATCGGCTTTGCGCCCGCACCCTTGGCGACGATCTGGATGCAGGAATAATCGGGATGGAACTCCTTGTAGAAAGCCTTGGAGCAAGCCTGAACACATTCAAGGCAAGCCATACACTCTGTACCCTTTTTGACAACGAGCTTCTTCATAACTGAATATTCTCCTTTATGTAATCTATAATATGCTTATTATAATGGAACTTTACAAAAATTTCAATGATTATTTTGCGTTCCGCAAAAAATGTTAAGGGTCTTCTTTTTCAGGGGAACTTTTCCAGTCTAATTCAGGGACTTATGGCAATACTAGCGATGTAATCCGAATTTTCAGGAGGTATTACTATGAAAAAGATTGCAATCATTGCATTGAGCTTCGTCCTTACTGCAGCACTCTTCTGCGGCTGCCGCCGTAACGTCGGAACAGAAACCTCTGCGCCGTCCGAGACCACGAAGCCCACCACAACGCCCACAACGGCACCCACGACCGCACCTACCACCGTCCCGACAACCGCTCCCACCACGACGCCCACCACTTCCACCAACGAAAGTGAGAAGCCCGGCGCGACCGGTGGCGAGACCGACGCGACAAACGGCGGTAAGGTCGGCAGAAACGGCAGAGTCAGACCTTAACAGTCAGGCTTTGCCTGACTACATATCAAAGGATCGTGAAGTAGCGGAGCAAATTCTTGCGAATACGGTCTGCCGCCTGTACGGCGTGAGAAACGTAATCCTCTTCCCTGCCGTCTTCTGCTTGCTTCCACGCGCCCGTGACAGACGAACCAACAGAAACTGCAGCACCGTAGCCAAAGCGGTCGAAGGCAAAGCTGCAATATTTTGCGTTGCCGCTGGGATAGTCAATGCCGTCAACCAGCAGGAACATATGGCGATACTGTGCGCGCAATGCTCGAATACCATCCGGCGAGGTTGCACTGACAGCGGAAGCGACTGTGGAATAGCCGCATTTTGTGACGATCTGTGCGCCATAGCGATTCACAAGCTCCGCCGCAGCACCTTGAACCAGACGCTTACCAGTCAGCAGATCCTGCAGATCCGATGCGGTTTTATTGGGCGAGCGAACCGCAGCAAAAACAGCCTTCTGACCATTGGCGCAATACGGAACAAAGGGCTTGATGGCATCCGTGCCGATATAAGGACTGATCACCAGTGCATCGCAAGGATATGTGTTCGTTCCAAAAAAGGTATCAGCAGCCAGATCAGCGTTCCACGGACTCAGGATCTGCGTGCAATCCAGCACCACATAGAAGTCCAAATCCCTCGCCCGGTTCAGAAGCTCAGTCAGGATCTGCAGACCATCCTGCGACAACAGCGCAAAATCGTCAAATGAAAAACGAACACCTGCCGCATTGCCGGATAGTGCTTCCAGCAATTCGAGGCAGAATCTGCGGTACGCCCTGCACGGATTTCCTTCCTCTTTCAGTAGATATTTCGGGATCAACGTATGCTGAAAACCGAAATCGACGATCAGCGGATTTTTCAGTTTTCTGATCTTGTCATGAAGCAGATCGATAGACATGGTATCCCCTCCTCATAATTCTGGATACAGTATAACATACATTGCAGCTGATTTCAAAGCATTTCCTGCAAAATGGTCAGATTTTTTCCAACGCTGTCGGGTTCTAAACGGGGCATACTATTGTCGAAGGGAGGGATTTATATGAGTATCAAAGGTTGGGCGATCGGTATGGGACTCGGTGCGGCGGCAGGCGCTGTCGCGATTATGATGTTCCCCCGTCAGAGCGCACCCAGAAGACTTGCCAACAAGGCTGCCGATGCAGTTGAGGATGCTGCGCAGCAGGTTGCATGCAAAATGACCCATAAAATGGATATGTAAGCAAAACCGGGAGGCTGAACCTCCCGGTTTTCATTATTCGGCGCGGACGACGATCACGTCGTCTTCTACGGTTGCGGAAATGGAAGAAATAGGCTTTTCAAAGGACGCAATGATCCGCTCGGAAATCGGATCCTCCAGCTCTCGCTGGATGGTACGGCGCAGATTGCGGGCACCATAGACGATGGAGAACGCCTTCTTGACCAGATATTCCTTAACCTCATCCGTATAGGTAAAGGTCAAACCACGCTCACGCAGGCAGCCTGCAAGCTCAGAAAGCATAATATCGGCGATGCCCCGGAAATGGTCTTCCGAGAGGTGGTTAAAGGTAATGATCTCATCCACCCGGTTGATAAATTCAGGTCGCAGGAACTCACGCAGAGCACCCATGGTCTTTTCTTTTACCTGATCGAGCTGTGTTCTGCCGAAGCCCAAGCCGGAAACGCGTCCTTCCGAGCCTGCGTTGGAGGTCATGACGATGATCGTATTCTCGAAATTGACCACACGACCCTGCGCATCGGTAATGCGTCCGTCGTCCAGCACCTGCAGCAGCACATTCAGGACATCAGGATGTGCCTTCTCGATTTCGTCGAAAAGCACCACAGAATAGGGCTTCCTGCGGATCTTTTCTGTCAGCTGTCCGGCTTCGTCGTAGCCAACATAGCCGGGAGGCGAACCGATGAGCTTAGAGACCGTATGCTTCTCCATAAACTCAGACATATCCAGCCGGATCAGGCTGTCAACTGAGTCAAACATGTCATTTGCAAGGCATTTGACAAGCTCCGTCTTACCAACGCCGGTGGGTCCGACAAAGATGAAGGATACAGGTCTCTTCTTGGGAGAAATGCCCACGCGGTGGCGGCGGATCGCCTTGGCGACGGCATCGACTGCTTCATCCTGTCCGACGATATGAGAACGAAGACGATCTGCAAGACCGCTGATCTGCTCATATTCCTGCGCCTTGATCTTGGAGGCAGGAATCTTCGTCCACAGCTCGATAATGCGGGCAAGATTTTCGATGGTAACAGCCGGAGGCGGAACTTGCTCCAGCTCTTCAATTTCGGCAGCGATCTTGCAAAGGCGGCTGCGGATCAGCGCAAGACGCTCATAATGTTCGTTTTCGGTGTCGTCCGTCAGCATCTGCAGCTCCAGCTCATAGTCATCCCGCTCCTTGCGAAGCTCCGCAAGACGGGAGATCTCTTTACAGCGCAGATTGACATCAGAACAGGCTTCGTCCAACAAATCGATCGCCTTGTCGGGCAGGAAACGATCCGTAATATAGCGTTCGGAAAGCACCACACACTGACGTGCGATCTCCGGGGAGATGGACACACCGTGGAACTCGGCGTACTTCGGGGCAATGCCCTGCATAATGGCACTGGCTTCTTCAATGGTCGGCTCTGCGACAGTCACCGGCTGGAAGCGGCGTTCAAGAGCCGCATCCTTTTCGATATGCTTGCGGTACTCGTTGAAGGTGGTTGCGCCGATGACCTGAATCTCGCCTCTGGAAAGGGCGGGCTTGAGGATATTGGCAGCATTCATTGAGCCTTCTGCATCACCGGCACCAACAAGATTGTGAACCTCATCGATCACAAGGATGATGTTGCCGCACTCCTTGATCTCACCGATCAGGCTCTTCATTCTGCTTTCAAACTGACCGCGGAACTGTGTACCGGCAACTAATGCCGTCAGATCCAGCAGGAAAACCTCCTTGTCACGCAGCTTGTAGGGTACGTCGCCGGCTACAATACGCTGGGCAAGACCCTCAGCAATGGCAGTTTTACCCACACCCGGCTCACCGATCAGGCAGGGATTGTTCTTCTGGCGGCGGTTTAGGATCTGGATGACACGTTCCGTTTCCACGTCACGTCCGATCACCGCATCCAGCTTTCCGGCTCTTGCACGACCTGTCAGATCCATGCAGTAGCTGTCGAGAAACTTATGCTTGCCGGAACCCTTGCGGGACTCCTCTTTTTTCTCATTTTTCTTACCATCCGGGCGTTTGGAGGGCTGCTGTTCCCCCTTGTGCGCGGGCGGATTGGAAGCACTGAACATCTGGTTGATCATCGGGAAGGTGGCAGTACGGCTGTCCATATCATCTTCATCGCCATCTGCGGGATCGATCTGACCGAACATGCTGGTCATCTCATCAGACAGCGTGTCCAGATCCTCATCGGAAAAGCCCATTTGCTTCACAGCTTCCTCGATCTGCGGGATACCCAGACTACGGGCGCATTTGATACAAAAGCCCTCGTTCATGGTGACTCCGTTCTCTACACGTGTCACAAAAACAACGGCGATATTCTTCTTACATCTGGTGCACAATTTCGGTTGCACGACACATCACTCCTTACACAAGGAACTTATTTTCAGGCAGTATATCACAGTTTGCCCGAAAATGATAAAACAAATTATGAACGTTCAGGACAGCACTCGAAAAGCTCGATACCGTCATCGTACCAAAGGTGGGTCATGTAAAGACCGCCTGCCGGAACAGTCGGACCGGCTGCGGTACGGTTGCCGGAATTGAGGATTGCCCCGATCTCCTCCGGCTTGATCTTCCCCTCCGCCGCATAGACGACCGTACCTGCCATGGCGCGCGCCATGTTGTAAAGGAAGCCGTTTGCACAAACACGCAGACGGATCAGATCGCCATCCCGCTCCACCTTGTAGTAGTATACGGTGCGGACGGTGGATTTAACATTCGTGCCAACACTTCGTACAGCGGCAAAATCGTGAGTGCCTACAAATTGGTCTGCCGCCGCCTGCATGATCTCCTCATCCAAATGCTTCGGATAAAACCATGCGCGGTCAACGTAAAAGGGATCTTTGACACGGGAATTATAGATCAGGTAGGTGTATTCCTTACGCGCACACGAGCCAATGGAATTAAAGCCTTCATGTACCTCAAATGCCTTGCGGACAACGATATCCGGCGGCAAATGGGTATTCAGTGCGTAAGGCAGCCGCTCCATGGGAATGGTGGAGTCTGTACGGAAATTGGCAACATAGCATTTCGCATGCACGCCGGCATCGGTACGCCCGCAGCCGGTGACATGGACACTCTCCCCTGTCACCATGGCGATGGCTTTTTCCATTGTTTCCTGAACTGTTGTAAGGTTCTTCTGTATCTGCCAGCCGTGATAGGCTGTACCCAGATACGTTAAAAACAGAGCAATATTGCGCATTATCTACCTCACAGAGAGAATTGTCCCAGCACGATCACCGCGGCAAGCAGTATCGCTCCTGCAGCAAAAGACAGCAGATCATGGCGCTTGTAGCGCAGCAATTTCATCTTCGTTCTGCCTTCACCGCCATGATAGCAGCGGCACTCCATCGCTGTCGCCAGATCGTCCGCACGGCGGAAAGCACTGATAAACAGCGGCACAAGGATCGGGATCAATGCCTTGACACGCTCCATCAGCTTGCCGGTCTCGAAATCGGCGCCGCGTGCTTTCTGAGCGGACATGATCTTGTCTGTCTCCTCGATCAACGTCGGGATAAACCGAAGGGCGATGCACATCATCATCGCTAATTCATGAACAGGAACCTTGACAAATTTCAGCGGAGACAGAAGGGACTCCAAGCCATCGGTCAGGGCGATGGGCGATGTGGTATAGGTCAGCAAAAATGTGCAGGTGATCAGCATCAGGATACGTGCCAGCATAAAAAACGCCCGCACAACACCCTCCAGTGTGATCGTGATCACCCAGAAGTGGACGAGAACCGTCTCGCCGGGGGTCATCAAAAGATTCAGGATCGCCGTAAAGACCAGAATAAATACAAGCGGCTTCATGCCCCGCAGGAATGCCTTTCCGGGTACGCCGGAGATGCCGATAACGCTAAGCAGAAACACCAGCATGATGCCATAGGAAATAAAACCGTCCGCCATAAACAGCGCTACGATATACACAACCAGCAGTAGCAGCTTTGTGCGCGGATCAAGGCGATGGATCACAGAATTTCCCGGGAAATACTGACCGAGGGTAATGTCCTTAAGCATGGATCACGCCTCCTTTCAAGGCTTCGATCGCCTGCTCGGTGGTGTAGACCAGCGGCACATCCATCCCCTGCTCCTGCAGCTGCAGGAATACCCGCGTGATGGGAGGAATGTCAAGACCCATCTGCAAAAGCTCGCGGGAATGGGCAAAAACCTCACTGGGCGTTCCGTCCATCGCAAGCTTCGCGCCGTTCATGACGAGAAGTCTGTCCGTCATCCGGGCAACATCCGCCATGGAATGGCTGACCATCAGGACAGTCGCGTTTTTTGCTTTGCGATAATTGTCGATATTCTGCAGAATATCCTCACGTCCCGCAGGATCAAGACCTGCTGTGGGTTCGTCAAGAATGAGTACCTTCGGCTCCATGGCGATCACGCCGGCAATGGCAACCCGGCGCTTCTGTCCGCCGGACAGATCAAAGGGCGATACCTGCAGCATCTCCTCCGTCAGACCAACGAAGCCGGCAGCCTCACGCACACGTCGGTCGATCTCTTCCTCGCTTAAACGCATATTCTTCGGCCCGAATGCAATATCCCGGTAGACTGTTTCTTCAAAAAGCTGGTATTCCGGGTATTGGAAGACAAGGCCCACCTGAAAGCGCGCCTGACGGGTAATCTTCTTATCAGACCAGATATCGACTCCATCGAGCAGCACCTTGCCCGATGTCGGCTTGAGCAGACCGTTCATGTGCTGCATCAGGGTGGATTTACCTGAGCCGGTATGACCGATCACGCCGATAAATTCGCCCTGCTCAATGCGGATGCTGACATCGTCAAGAGCGGTATGCTCAAAGGGTGTGCCGATACTGTAAATATGTGTCAGATTCTGTATTTCTAAAACCGGTGCCAATGGCATTCACCTCCGGCGCGTCAGACCTTCATATGCTCCAAAAGTGTCTGCGCGCATTCCTCGGGGCTCAATCTGTCAAGGGGCAGATCCGCGCCCAATTTGTTTAATTCATAACAAAGCTCCACCGTCTCCGGCGCAGCAAGACCAATCCGATGCAAAAGCTCTACCTGCGAGAAGACCTGCTTTGGTGCGCCGTCCGCGGCGACTTTGCCCTTGTGCAACACCACCACACGCTGCGCCTGTGCTGCCTCATCCATGTGATGGGTGATCAGGATCACTGTAATCCCCTTCTCGCGGTTGAGCCGCAGGATGGTGTCCATGACCTCACGACGACCTTTGGGATCGAGCATCGCTGTGGGCTCGTCCAAAACAATGCACTTGGGCTCCATAGCGATGATACCCGCGATCGCGACACGCTGTTTCTGACCGCCAGACAAAAGGTGCGGTGCATGTTCCCGGTATTCGTACATCCCTACCTGCTTCAGCGCGCTGTCGACTCTTCTGCGGATCTCAGGGCTGGCGACACCAAGATTTTCAGGTCCGAAGGCAACATCCTCCTCCACAACATTCGCAACGATCTGATTGTCGGGATTCTGGAAAACCATGCCGGTCATGCGGCGGATGTTGATGAGGTTTTCCTCATCGACGGTATTCAAACCAAAAACATGTACTGTACCGCCCACCGGCAAGAGGATCGAATTGAAATGCTTTGCAAGGGTAGATTTGCCGCAGCCGTTGCCGCCCAGAACCGCAACAAAGCTCCCCTCCTCAACGGAGAGGTTGAGATCTTCAAATACCACAACGCCCGGTGCGCTGTCTGCGCCAGGATACGTGTACGCAAGATGGGAAACGTTAATTGCAATGCTCAAAAAGCATTCCTCCTATCAGGGTGTCCATCTGCCTGTAGATCCGCAGGGCAGCATAATGCCCGTGGAAGCTACCGGCAAGCCAAGCTCGCCGACTTGTGTTTTACCGCCATGCTCCGCACCGAAGACAACGTCAGTCGCATAACCGACTGCCGAGGGTGCAAGACCGGTGGTATAGGAATTGATGATCACAAACAGCGGGTTATCGGTCAGGAGCTTCGCTGTTTCCAAAAGGAACGGATAGAAGCTGGTCTCCATCTTCCAGATCTCACCGCTGGGACCCCGTCCGTAGCTGGGAGGGTCCATGATAATGCCGTCATAACGGCGACCGCGGCGGATCTCACGCTGGATAAACTTGCCGCAATCATCCACGATCCAGTGGATCGGCTTGTCTGCAAGTCCGCTGGCTTGTGCGTTTTCCTTTGCCCACGCCACCATGCCCTTGGATGCATCCACATGGTAGACCTCTGCCCCGCCGGCAGCGGCAGACAAGGTCGCGCCGCCGGAATAGGCAAACAGATTCAGCACCCGCACGGGTCTTCCGGCAGAGGCGACCTTATCCCGGATAAAATCCCAGTTGGCAGCCTGTTCCGGGAAGACGCCGGTGTGCTTAAAATTCATGGGCTTGACGTTAAAGGTCAGGTAATCCTTGTAATGGATCTGCCAGCGCTCCGGCAGGTGATGGTCAGACCAGTGACCTCCGCCGGTATTGGAGCGCAAATAGCGTGCGTCATACTTACGCCAACCGGGATGCTCCTTGGGCGTATTCCAAATCACCTGCGGATCAGGTCGAACGAGGGTATACTTTCCCCATCGCTCCAAACGTTCACCGTCAGAGGTGTCGAGAACTTCATATTCCTTCCATTCATCGGATAACCAGATCATAGCGATCTCCTTTGTGATAATGTTTACGGTTCACCTGCGGTCGGATCCGTTTCCGTGGGATCGGTGGGGTCTGTGGGCAGAATGACCGGCTTGTGGACATGACAGACGATATAGGGCAAATCAATGCCGATATTCTTATTGTCCTCGAAGCCATGGAACGGCAGGGGTTCACCGTTTTTGTCCACAAGATAGATATAATTTTCCCTGCTGTGGGATTGCCACAGACCTGCTTTGCTTGCGGCGAAAATGTCCTTTACTTCCGCAGCAGTCATTTTGACCAGCGCACGCTTTGTGGTGGATGTGCAGCCACCGTGAGCAGCGGTCTTGCAAACCAGACAGTAATCAACCACCACGTGGCAATCGCAGGTTTCTGTCGGCACATCCTCGGGGTAGACCATTGCGGATTCCACCCGATCAATACCATATTCGGCAGTTCTGACATCCAGCAGGCAGTCGCCGGTCGCAAGCTTGCCGCAATCAAGGCAAACGTTGACTTCCACCAGCTTGCTATCGTCATAAAGGGGCACAGATGTGCGTCCCTTGTGCAGCGGCTCCAGAACCTTTCGCCACAAATGGGCTGCGGGGTTACCGCCGGGATTCAGACCCGTGATCGCTTCCGGAATCCGATAGCCACACCAAACCGCCGCGGTATACTCACTGGTAAAGCCGCAGAACCAACGGTCGCGGAAGTTAGCGGTACTGCCGGTCTTGCCGCAGATGTCGAAATTCATGGTACGGAACTCGGCATCCGTGCCGGTACCGTATTCAACCGCGCTGTCAAGGCAGTAGTTGATATAGTTAACGGTCTTCGGGCTGATGATCTGGGTGCCGGTCTGCTCGTTGTTGACTATCAGCTGACCGTCAGAATTGTAAACCAAAGTAAAGGTACGGGCGTTGCGGTAAATGCCCATATTGGCGAAGGTTGCATAGGCATTGCACATATCACGGACTGTGATACCGATGGTCGGTGCGCCCATACCAAGGGGTGCCCAGCCCACGTCCGAAAAGACCTTGCCGGAAGAATTGGTATAGGATTTGACCAATGTGGACAAGCCGAAGCGATCCTTCGCAAAGTTAAAGCTGTACTCCAGACCCATAATGTCCAGACTGTTGACCGCGACAGCATTGACAGAATTCGTGATGCCCTGCAGTACCGTACGGCTCAGCTGATACTCACGGTTGTCATTTCTGGGGAACGGAATCTGGGTCTTCTTCTCCGCATTTGGATCCTGCTTGGGATCGTCCGTATAGTAAAGAGGCATATCCTTAACAACGGACGCAGGGGTCAGCGCGCCAAGCTCAAAGGCAGGGGCATAAACCGTAAGAGGCTTCAGGGAAGAACCGGGCTGCAGCTTTGCGTCCGTCGCACAGCTGTACGCATCATGATCCACCTTCTCGCCTACGCCGCCCGCCATAGCAACGATGTCGCCGGTCTTATTATCGATGACAACAATGCCGGAATCCAGCTGCTGCAAGCTGTTGGTATCAGGAATCTGACTCAGATCCGTATAGATCTTGTCCACCTGATTCTGAACTCTCATATCAAGAGTCGTATAGATGTGCAGACCGCTCTGACAAACCAGACGCTTGTAGTCAGCACGCAACGCTTCGCCCGCATCGCCGGAAGTGTTCCAGTCATAGCCTGCGCGCTCACACAGCGTCTTTGCTACCTCTTCAAGAACAACATCAACGAACCATGAGTAAACTTCCTGTGTTGCATCACTGCCGATGGCAACCACTTGGTTGCACTGGGGGCAAATGTGGCGGTCATCCTCCGTGGTAATATAAGTGCCGATCTTTCCGTGGTAGTCGCAGGCCTCATTGGGGCAATCGGCGTACTTGTCCTCTTCATCGATGCCGCGCTTCAAAACGATATTCTCGCTGTCCTTCAGTGCCTGAGCGTATTCCTCATCCGTCAGCCAACCGTATTCACGCATCATGTAGAGCGTATCCTCACGGCGGCGCTTATTGCGCTCCATGCCGTTAAGCTGCTCATCCTTGTAATTATCCAGCGTTTCGCGGTAAGGGTTAAAGAGCGACGGATTGTTGGTGATACTGATCAGTGCCGCACACTCCGCTGCGTTTAGATCCTCCAGTTCTTTTCCGAAATATTCCGCGGCAGCGGGCTTGATGCCCTGACAGCGGTTGCCCAGATAGATCTTATTGAGATACCACTCAATGATAAACTCCTTATCATACCGCTTTTCAAACTCGGTGGCACGGAAGATCTCCTGCACCTTACGCTGAACCGTAACGTCGTCAGCCTTCTCGTCGTACTCCAGCATCAGATTCTTGATCAGCTGCTGGGTGATGGACGAACCGCCAAATTCACGGGCACCGCCGATGAACATGTTGACACACGCCTTGAGCGTTGGGATCCAGTCGACACCCTGATGCTCAAAGAAACGGTGATCCTCGATCGCGACCGCGGCATAAACAAGGGCTTCGGGAATCTGATCATAGGGTACCCAGTCCGAGTCAATGTCTGCATGGAGTCGCTGCAGCACCTGGATCTCTCCATCAGCATCAATATAATACATGAAGGAATTGCCGGTCTGGTCAAAATCCTCCATCACCAGCTCGGAATTGGGGAGGACATCTGTCTCCAAATAATCCGCAAGGATTCCGATAAAAGCAAACAGACAGATGGCAGTGATCGCCAGCACCGTTGCCAGTGAGGCAAGGATGATCTTTATAACAGAATAGACCGCAACCCAGCCGCCGCGAGCCATCTGCAGACCCGAACCGGGCTTCCATGATTGTCTGGTCACCTTTCTGACGTTTTCATTTTGTTCCTGAGACATTGTGAAACCTCCTAAAACTGCGGTGGAAATTGTTTGCGCTATAAGCAGTCTGCGTCATTGCATAGGTTTAGTTGTATAATTATAGCATACCCCAATCAAAAACGAAAGACCCAATTTGTTAATAATCTGAAAAAATCCTGATATACTAAAACCGAAAAGAGGTAAAGAACAATGAAACTCAAAAAAATGATCGCATCAGTCCTGCTGTTCGGCTTCCTGCTCGGTGTTTATGAGGGCAATGTCGCCGTGTGGATGGACGGTAAAAAAGAGCCTGTACGTGTATTCCCCTACAGCGTAACGCTGTTGCCGCAGCGGGATCAGAAGCGTCTCGAGAAGGGGCTTCATTTCAATTCCATCGGAGAACTCAAGGATTTTATCGAAGATTATCTTTCAGGACGGTGAACATCCCGGAAACAGCCGCATAATATAATAATGTATCAAACAGGACACTTGATTTTCTTCCCTTCATGCATTAAAATATAGACAGAGCATGTGAAGGAGGTATATCAATGGACGATTTCTACGGCTCTGACTTCCTGACGATCGTCGATGAAGAAGGAACAGAATACGAGCTTGAAGTACTCGGTACCTTTGAATACAACGGTGCTGTGTACTATGCGGTTATTCCTGCGGATCACGACGAGGATGTTCTTGTTCATCTCGAGATCAGCATTCTCAAATCCGTTGAGGAAGACGGCGAGAGCATCCTCTGTGTGGTTGATGACGAACAGGAGCTTCAGGCTGTCAACGATCTGATGATGGACGCCCTTTACAGCGACGAGGATACCGAAGAATAAGCATTTTCCTGCTTGGTGCGTGATGTGTTCTTTTGGACCCACATTTTATTCTTGGGATGTTAGTTTCTTTGCCGGATTGCAGACCTCCCGCCTGCGCTTTGACGTACGGTGGACGTTGGGAGCAGCTAAGGCACAGAGCGGCGACCCACCTGCCGATTCGTGCAGGTCATAAATGAATGCACACGGCCAAAGCGGGGTTTTGAGCATGGAGAACCAATGTTCTCCATGCTTTTTGCCGTTCAAATGCAGAAATATTGTAAACTTTTTTTATTTTTCACCCTACTTTGAAAGAAAACACTTGCAAGAATCGATAACATCGGTTATAATACTGTGGTCTATGCGTAAATCCCGCATCGTAAAATGCATTACATTTGAGAGGAATTGATTAAATGAGCGCATCCAGCAAGAAAAAGCTCCGTAAAGAGCAAATGGCCGCTAACCTGACTGAAAAGCAGCTTCAGGAGCAGCGTGAAGCCAAAAAGTTAAAGACTTACACCGTTACCTTCGCAATCGTAATGGTACTGGTCGTAGCCATCGTTCTCGGCGTTATTGTCGCGCCTTATGTTGAAGGTGCCCTGCGCAGCGGTTCCCATGCAGTTACCATCGGTGAGCATGAGCTGTCCGCTTCCGAACTGAGCTACTACTATGTCGACGCCATCTCTAACTATCACGACGAGGTCTACTCCCAGTACTATAGCTACTACGGCAACTACTGGTCCCTGATGCTCGGCTTCGATACCACCAAGGCTCTCGACAAGCAGATCAAGGATCAGGAAAAGAATACGACATGGGCTGACTACTTCATCGACATTGCCATCGAGAACGCAAAGAGCGTTTATGCACTGTATGACGATGCAATGTCCAAGAACTTCAAGATGTCTGAAGAGGATCAGAAGACCCTTGACAACAGCCTCGCTTCCCTGCCTACCTACGCAAAGTACAACGACTGCGACACTGTTAACGAGTACCTGCGTACGATTTACGGTCCCAGTGCAAACGAGAAGGAGTACGCTGAGTACTTCACCATCACCTGCATTGCTTCCGCATACTACGACGATCATGCTGACTCCCTCGAGTACGAAGCAAAGGATTACCGTGCTTACGAAAACGAGAAGAAGCACATGTACAACAGATACACCTTCGTCTACCACTCCCTGAACATGAGCTCCTATCTGGGCGAAGGCACCAAGGACGACAAGGGCAACACCACTTGGACTGACGAGGAAAAGAATGCAGCCCGTGAAAAGGTCAAGGCAGACATGGAAAAACTGAAGGCTGCCGGTATCACCAACAAGCTGACCTTCGACGAAGCTCTGCAGAGCCTCGATATTTACAAGTACGACAAGGACGGCAAGCCCGTTGCTGACGACAAGAAGACCACTGCCAAGGAATCCAAGGACACCTTCTATGACTACATGTACGTCAATGAAGCTGCCAAGAAGTGGATCATCGAGGAAGGCCGCAAGGACGGCGATCTGGGTGTCTTCCCCATCTATGACAGTGCAAGCGCCGAGGAAAAGGACGAGAGCAAGAAGCTCGTCAACGGCTACTACATCGTTCTGTTCAACGAGTGCGATACCAACGAAGTTCTGATGGCTAACGTCCGCCACATCCTCGTTAAGTTCGAGGGCGGCACTAAGGACAAGGACGGCAACGTGACCTACTCCGACAAGGAAAAGCAGGCTGCCAAGACCGAAGCAGAGAAGCTCTACAAGGAATTCCAGGACAGCATTAAGGACGAGAAGGACATCGAGAAGATCGAGAAGAAGTTCTCCGAGCTGGCAAACAAGAAGAGCGATGACCAGAATGGCAAGGTCACCAATGGTGGTCTGTACGAGGATATCTATCCCGGTCAGATGGTCGAACCCTTCGAGAAGTGGTGCTTCGAGGAAGGCCGCAAGACCGGCGACACCGGTCTGGTCGAGACGGAGTACGGCTGGCACATCATGTTCTACTCCTCCACCGATGAGCTGACCTACCGTGATTTCATGATCGAAAACGACATGATCGCAGACGACATGGAGAAGTGGCACGAAGATCTGCTCAAGAAGACCACCGCAACGATCGTCAACCTCACCTTTATGGAGTACGACATCGTCGTTGGCTAATGGAATACCCGATCCGGGTCCTTTGGGACCCGGATCTTTTCGTTTGTATACCCATTCCCTATTTTGGGAAACCTCATTTCAGGAGGGATCATATGGGAACAGCAAACAAATGGAAACTTGCATCAATCGGATTTGCAGCAGGTTGTATCAACGGATTACTGGGTGCCGGCGGCGGTATGCTCCTCGTCCCCTTGCTTACCTTTCTGGATTCTGATGATGCCGCTGTCTTTATGAAATCTGTTGCGATCATGCTGCCGCTGTGCGTTGTGTCCCTTGGAATTTCACCGGGATACACCGCACTGCCGTGGAAAGATGCACTGCCCTATCTCATCGGGGCAATTCCCGGAGCGTTATTGGCAGGCGTGTTGGCAAAAAAGATCCCGGTGAAGTGGCTTCACCGGGGACTTGGAATTATGATCTTATGGGGTGGCGTGCGGTATTTATGCTGAATAGTATTCCGATTGCTGTAATTCTCGGCATCCTTCTCGGTTTTCTTGCAGGTCTCGGTGTCGGCGGAGGATCGCTGCTGATGCTCTGGCTGACGCTGGTGATCAATACAGATCACGAAACAGCACGTACCATCAATCTGATGTTCTTCATCGTTGCTGCCGGCAGTGTCAGCCTCCTGAGACTTAAAAATCAATCTCTCTCTATCAAACCAATTCTTCCGGCGATCGTCACCGGCTGTCTGGGTGCGGCGCTCTGCTCATGGATCGGAACGAGAATTGAACTGAACATCATTCGGAAGATATTCGGCGGATTGCTGATCATTACAGGCTTACGGGAGCTGTTTTATCGTCCGCGAAATGCCAAATAACCTTCGAGAATCAGGGATGCAGCAACGGCATCAACGGTATTTTTTCGCTTTTGCCCGTGGTAATTGTGTTCTGATAGGATGTTGTGCGCCTCTACAGTTGTGCGCCGCTCGTCCCACATACGGATCGGAAGACCCGTCGCCTCGCCGAGTAATGTGCCAAACGCACGGCACAGCTCCGCGCGGGGACCTTCCGTGCCGTCCATATTGCGCGGCAGTCCGACGACGATCTCAGCCACGTCATTTTCCTTCGCAATGCGCACAATATCTGCAATCGCCTTTTCTTGGTTTCTGCTGGGGATCACTGTTGTGGATCCCACGATGGAACAAAGAAGATCCGAAAGTGCAATCCCCGTGCGTGCATCGCCGTAATCGATTCCCATGATTCGTTTCATACGTTTTCCTCCGTTGTTTTTCTATATTATACAGCATCAGACAGAAAAAGGAAAGGTCAATTTTGACCTTTCCTTATCCATTTAATATCCAGATCGCAATATTCAGATATGCCGCGAAGGTCAGCCAGATCAAATACGGAATCTGCAAAAGCGCCGCTGTTCTGTTAACCTTCCAAAACTGCAAAATCATCAACGCCACTAACACCCACAGCAAAATCAGCCACAACGCCGCAAAACCGAAAGCCTGCGCATTGAAAAAGATCAAGCTCCAGAAAAAGTTGACGATCAGCTGTGCAATATACAGATTGAGTGCCCTGTTACGCGCGGCACTGGGTGGCAAAAGCCAAATCATCGTGCTGCTGATGCCCATCAGTGCGTACAAACCAGTCCACACCACCGGAAAGAGCCATCCGGGCGGTGAAAGGGGCGGTTTCAGAATGCCTTGTGCGTAAAGGTCCATATTCCCCATTGTCAGAAGGGCGGACAATGCCCCGACAGCCAGTGGGATCAACACACCTATAATGTAACTCACCACGAATTTCCGCTTCATTTTCATCCCTCCATCTCTACATATATAGCGTCCCACCTTGGATTTATGCCAAATATGCGAAAATGGATGTCCTGGAGCCTAAAACAGCCGAAATTTCGGTAAAAAAAGTGTTGACTTTCGTCATAGCCTGTGATAGAATGGTTCTACCTGTGAAAAGAGGGCTTTTTTATTGCGCTCTTTTCAGCCTCGAAGTGGTATTGTAGTGGCCGCTTTGCTAAATTTTTCTAGACGAGGTGATACAGGGAGGCAATATAAGGAGGTGCCGTTATGCGCGTTAAAGTCACTTTGAGATGCTCCGAGTGCAAGCAGAGAAACTACAACACCATGAAGAACAAGAAGAACGACCCTGACCGTCTCGAAATGAGCAAGTACTGCAGATTCTGCAGAAAGCACACCACTCACAACGAGACCAAGTAAGGAGAGGAACACAGCTATGGCAGATGTCAAAAAGGAAAACTGGTTCAAAAGAACCTGGGGTGCAGTATGCCGCTACTTCCGTGAGCTGAAAAGCGAGCTGAAGAAGGTCGTCTGGTCCACCCCGCAGCAGGTTGTTAAAAACACCCTGATCGTCGTCGCCTGTGTTCTGGTCGTCGGCGTATTCATCTGGCTGTTCGACTTCGTGGCCGGTGTCAGCATCAACGCTCTGATCGAAGCATTCCAGTAAGGTAATCGCTATGGCAGACGTTGCAAGATGGTATGTAGTGCATACCTACTCCGGTTATGAAAACACGGTAAAAGCCACCATCGAAAAGACCATCGAAAGCCGTCATCTTCAGGACGTGATCCTCGCGATCTCCATCCCGATGGAGACCGTCACCGAGATCACCGAATCCGGCGTTTCCAAGACCTATGAACGTAAGGTCTACCCCGGCTATGTCCTTGTCAAGATGATCTACAGTGACAACACATGGCATGTGATCAGAAACATCCGCGGTGTTACCGGCTTCGTTGGTACATCCAGCAACGACCCCACTCCCCTGACGGACGATGAAGTCTATGCAATGGGTGTTGAGAAGAAGGAGATCATTGTCAACTATGTGGTTGGCGATACCGTCCGGATCCTCGATGGCCCCCTCAGCTCCTTCACCGGCGTCGTTGAGAGCATTGAGGTCGAAAAGAATGCGGTCAGCGTGATCGTTTCCATGTTTGGCCGTGAGACCCCGGTCGAGTTCGAACTCGATCAGATCGAGGTCGTATCCCAGTAAACGCATCGGATCGGATTTTCCGATCGGAACGTGGGAGGGGTTGAAACCCCGCAAAAAGTGCGCACAGCGCATCATTACCACATTTTATTCAGGAGGTGCTTATAATGGCACAGAAAGTTACCGGTATTATCAAGCTTCAAATCAATGCCGCTAAGGCAACCGCTTCTCCCCCTGTCGGTCCCGCTCTGGGTCAGCACGGTGTCAACATCGCTGCTTTCATCAAGGATTTCAATGCCCGTACCCAGGCTATGGAAGGCTACAAGATCCCTGTTGTTATCACCGTTTACGCAGACCGCAGCTTCACCTTTATCACCAAGACACCCCCCACTCCCCTGCTGGTTCTCAAGGCTGCAGGTCTGCAGAGTGGCTCCGGTGTTCCCAACAAGAACAAGGTCGGTACTTTGACCGCCGCTCAGGTTACTGAGATCGCAAAGACCAAGCTGCCCGATCTGAACGTTAACTCCCTCGAAGCCGCTGAGAGCCAGGTTCGTGGCACTTGCCGCTCCATGGGCGTTGTTGTCGTTGACTAAAATTTGCTGACCGGGGTTTACCACCTCGGAAATGTGGGAGGATTATTCCGCATCACCACTATAAGGAGGATATAACATTGTTTAGAGGTAAAAAGTACAAGGAGAGCGCAAAACTGATCGATCGCTCTGTTCAGTATGATCCCAATGAGGCCCTGGATCTGGTTGTGAAGGGTGCTTCCGCTAAGTTCGACGAGACCGTCGAAATCCACATCAAGCTGGGCGTTGACTCCCGTCACGCTGACCAGCAGGTCCGTGGCGCAGTCGTCCTGCCCAACGGCACCGGCAAGGTTCGCCGCGTTCTGGTCTTCACCAAGGACGCAAAGGTTGAAGAAGCTCAGGCAGCAGGCGCTGACTATGTCGGCGGCATGGAGCTGGTTGAGAAGATCACCAAGGAAAACTGGTTCGAGTTCGACGTCGTCGTCGCTTCCCCCGACATGATGGGCGTTGTTGGTCGTCTGGGTAAGGTTCTGGGCCCCAAGGGTCTGATGCCCTCCCCCAAGGCCGGCACTGTCACCCCCAACGTCGGTGCTGCTGTTAAGGAAATCAAGGCTGGTAAGGTCGAGTACCGTCTGGACAAGACCAACATCATCCACTGCCCCATCGGCAAGGTCTCCTTCGGCGTTGAGAAGCTGGCTGAGAACATGGACACTCTGGTTCGCGCTGTTGTGAAGGCTAAGCCCGCTGCAGCAAAGGGTCAGTATATCCGTTCCTGCACCGTCGCCTCCACCATGGGTCCCGGCGTCAAGGTCTCTTCCGCTAAGTATCTGTAATCGGATAGATTCCCCCCCCTCGGTTTCATAACCGAGGGGGGTGTTATTTATAGGAAGAGCCAATCCTTTCCAATAAACATCTGCAATATTCTATAGTGATTATAGCTGTTCTTAATTGTGGTTTTCGATGTATTCCATGATCAGCTGATGAAATGTGTCCGGAAGCAGATATGGCTTATCGTCAATTCTGCAATAGGTGCTGCTTTCTGAGAATTCTATCTCGAGCATTTTCCCAAAATCCTCAAAGGTAATTGTATAATTCAGACTTATATCCATCACTTCCGTTGCTGCTGAATCATAACTCCAATTATTAAATGCATATTCCAGTTGCCGGATACTTTTTGAATCCTCGAGTCGGAAAACCAATTCATTTGTATATCGGTCACTAACTGATACGGTCTGAACAGTCGGATAGTCCTTCAGGAACAACGGATTATTTGAGAATATCAGACGTACATCCATGTGATGCTGCGCAATCGCTTCTACGTTTTCCTTACTCAGCCACTCCTCTCGATAGGCATCTTCCAGTTTAAGAAAGGCACCATTGCGGTAGATGTAAATCTCACACTCCGTTGCAATCTCTATTGTTACACCAGCTACTTCCAATGTTTTTTTCATCAAAATAAAGTCATCAGGTTCATAGAAAATTGCAACACAATCTCCGTGAGTGCCATAATAGACTTTATCGGATGTCAAAGCAGAAAGAGAAAGGGTTCCAAGTCCTAAAGTGCGCCAATCTTCTCGAATTTCCTGAATTTGTTCAGATGTTAACGGTTCAAAGGATGATTCATTCGAATGTTTTGTATTACATCCGGCAAAGACGATTACCAACACCAATATAAGAACATATATACTGCTTCTTTTTATCATAAATTACCCTCCCCAATTAACTCCTTATTCTGTATTCATTATCACTAAAATTGTACAATATAGCGTACCTACGGTCAATGCACCAAATTGCATAAATTTCTGAACATCTCTAACTCAGATTGTCAAATTATTCTATTATTTTCTTACAAATACAAAATTTTCTTAAAATATTACTTGACATTTCATTTATCCTATGATAGTATATGTCTGTTGCCAAAGACAGCAGGTTGCGAAAGCAGTAAGTCCTGCCGAGGTGCGTTTAACAGTTTGATTGTTTGCGTGTCTTTCTGTCTTCTGGCAGGAAGACACTTTTATTTTTTCGGAGGTGAAAAATCCATGCCCAACGCAAAGGTTCTTGAGAGCAAGCAGGCCGTCGTCAACGCCCTGACCGCGAAGATTCAGGAAGCTACTTCCGTCGTTTTCGTCGATTACAAGGGTATCACGGTTGCTCAGGATACCGAGCTGCGTAAGCAGTTCCGCGAGGCCGGCGTCGAGTACACCGTCGTTAAGAACACTCTGACCAATTTCGCAACCAAGAATGTCGGTTACGATTTCAGCGCAGTTCTGAACGGCACTACCGCAATGGCTTCCACCACCGGCGATCCCATCGCCCCCGCTCGCATCGTTGTCGAGTTTGCTAAGAAGAACAAGCTGAAGACCCTGACCATCAAGGGTGGCGTTGTTGAAGGCTCCGTGCTGTCTGCTGATCAGCTGAACGGCTTCGGTGAGCTGCCCAGCAAGAACGCTCTGGTCGCTTCTGTCCTTGGTACCTTCCTGGCGCCTATCTCCAGCCTGGCATTCGTTCTGGATCAGATCCGCATTCAGAAGGATGGCGGCGCAGCTCCTGCTGCAGAAGCAGAAGCTTAATCCATTCGTAAACCCACAAACAAATCATTTACTATTTACATTTTAGGAGGAAAATTATCATGGCATCTGAAAAGATCACTGCTCTGGTTGAGCAGGTTAAAGAACTGACTGTTCTGGAGCTGTCTGAGCTCGTCCACACCCTCGAGGAAGTTTTCGGCGTTTCCGCCGCTGCCGCTGCTGTCGCTGCTCCCGCTGCTGCTACCGCTGAGGCTGCTGAAGAGAAGACCGAGTTCGACGTCATTCTGAAGGACGCTGGCGCTTCCAAGCTGAACGTCATCAAGGTTGTCCGTGCTGCTACCGGCCTGGGCCTGAAGGACGCTAAGGATCTGGTTGACAACTGCCCCAAGACCCTGAAGGAAGCTATCTCCAAGGAAGACGCTGAGAAGCTGGTCGCCGAGCTGAAGGAAGCTGGCGCAACTGCTGAGCTGAAGTAATTTCAGATTACAACCGCAGCCGCCGGAATTTATTCTGGCGGCTGTTCGCGTATTTATAAGGAGGTTATCTATGGATTCCATTAACGATATGCTGCAAGCATATCTCCCTGCAGACTTTGATCTGAAGTCCATTCTGATCATGGCAGCGGTTTTTTCCGCAATCTCGCTGGTGCTTGGTTTCATCGGTAAATTTGTTTTCGGCAAGAAATCAGCGTTGAATCAAAGTGTGTCTGCAACCATTGGCATTCTGTTTATCTATATCATAACCATTTTCATTCACAGCTTCGGGCTGGATCTCGGTTTTCTGGTCTCTCCGCTCCCCTTTTTCAGCATTTACAACACCGCTGAGCTTGGCACGGTTGTAGAGCTTTACGTTCCTCTTCACGATTACGTAGCTCTTTGCGGTGAGTTGCTGAACATGGTGATCCTCGCATTCCTGACAAATGTCGCCAACAGCCTGATCCCTCACGGAAAGAAATTCTATACATGGCTGCCCCTGCGCATCCTCTGTGTCGCTGCAGCAATGCTCCTTTTCTCCGGCGCGAACATGCTTCTGTCCCATTATCTGCCGGCGGGACTTCTGACTTGGGCGCCGGTGATTCTGCTGGCGTTGTTGGTCGCAATGCTGCTTCTGGGCGCGCTGAAGGGACTTGTAGGCGCTTTACTCGCCACAGTCAATCCGTTGATCGCTGTGCTTTATACCTTCTTCTTCGCGTCAGCCGTGGGTAAAATGCTCTCCAAGGCAATGCTGTCCACGCTCCTGATGGGCGCGATCATCTACGCACTGAATTACTTTGGCGTCGTGATCATAGCTATCGGTTCGGGAATTTTGGCGATTGCCATTCCCCTGCTGATCGTTTTGCTGGTACTGTGGTATGTACTCGGCATGATCCTGTAAAGCAATCCCCTTCCTTGAATTACTCAAGGAAGGGGTTCTTTTTATTGGTTCAAAATCGCTTTGATCACATCGCTGACAGCATCCGTGTTGAGCGTTTCCATTTGACCGTTGTCAAATGCTTCCGCGACAGCAGGATCGATGGGCAGGCGTGCCAAAATCGGCAGCTCCATTTGCGCTGCGACCTCATCAAGACCGCTCTTGCCAAAGACATTGATCTTCTTGCCGCAATCGGGGCAGGTCAAATAGGCGTAGTTTTCGACGAAGCCCAATACGGGGACATGCATCATATTCGCCATCTTGACCGCCTTGGAAACGATCATAGACACCAGATCCTGCGGACTGGTCACCACAACAATGCCGTCCACCGGCAGGCTCTGGAAAACCGTCAGAGGTACGTCACCCGTTCCGGGCGGCATATCAACAAACAGATAGTCCACATCTTCCCAAATAACGTCCGTCCAGAACTGCTTGACTGCACCGGCAATGACCGGCCCGCGCCATACAACGGGATCAGCAGGATTATCCAGCAGTAAATTGATGGACATTACCTGCATGCCGGTGCGGGTCAGCGCAGGATATAGGCCGTCCTCGCTTGCACCCTGACACTCGTTAACGCCAAATGCGGTGGGAACAGACGGACCGGTAATATCTGCATCAAGGATGCCAACGCGTTTTCCCTGCCGTGCCATGGCAACAGCAAGCAGGGATGTAACCGTAGACTTACCAACGCCACCCTTGCCGGAGACCACAGCGATCACTTTCTTAATACTGGACTTAGGATTCAGCGCAGCCAGCAAACTCTCCTTCTTGCGATCGCCGCAGTCAGAGCTGCAGGATGCACAGTTACCGTTACACGAACTCATGAAACTCGCTCCTTTAATTGATCTTTCGCTATTATAGATCTTTGTTTGACATGTGTCAAGCCTCGAGGGTGATCAAAATCACCTCAGGCGGATTGTTAAAGCGCAGCGGAAAAAGGCTGTTTCCGATGCCGCGGCTAACGACCATTTGGGTATCACGATACTGATACAACCCGGAATCATACTTTGGAAAGAACCCTTGACCCGGTGCGAAAAGTCCGCCGATAAAAGGAAGGCGGAACTGTCCACCGTGGGCATGACCGGACAGAACAAGGTCATACCCTGCAGCGGCATAAACGGGAAGGTCCTCAGGGGTGTGACTCAGAAGAATTTTATAGCCATCAAAATCGGTAATCTCCGCAACCAGTTCCGCCCTGCCCCACTGATGACCGGCAAGGCAGATAGAGGCATCATCCCGTGTCAGGATGACACTTGTGTCCTCAAATACAGTTACCCCCGCAGCCTTCAAGCCGTTCAGCAGGCGGGTATATAATTCCGAATCCAGTCTGACCTCATGATTGCCGGTGATGTAATACACCGGCGCGATTTTTACTGCCTCACGGCAAAAATGCAACGCAACTGACGGATCTGTATCTCTGGAATCCATCAGATCCCCCGTGATCGCAATGATGTCAGGCTCCGCCTGACGGAGCATAGCGATCAGTTTTTCGTTGTTCGTTCCCATTTCAGCGTTATGCAGATCCGACACATGGGCGATCCGAAAACCATCGAAAGCTTCAGGTAAACGCTCCCCGGAAACTGTGATCCTGTTTAATTCGAGAGCATAATTATCAACAATCGCCCAAACCAAAAGCAGCAGGATCGCAGCCGCAACTGCAGTAACGATGATCGTTCTGCGTTTCTTCATATATCACCTCAGACGCTTTCCTGCGCGGCTTCCCACTGTTCCATCAGTTCCAGCAGGAGCGCTTCTTCCGTTTCCTTTTGGGTCAGCAGCTGTGTTAAAAGCTGATAATCAGCGGCGGCAGATTCGATCTGCTGATCAAGCTCCGCGATGACCGTCTCCTGTTTTTCAATATCCCGCTCCAGACGGCGGATGAGCTTCTCCTGCTCCTTCGTGCCGCCCTTTGGCTTTTCCTTTCGCTCCTTCGGCGGCGAGCTCTGGGGCTTTGCAGCCGCTTCATGTTCAAGAATGGAGCGATATTTGGCATAGCCACAGGCAAAATCCCGGATCTGTCCGTCTTCCAACAGCCAGATACGCTCCGCAAATTTCTCAATGAAATAACGGTCGTGGGACACGAACAGCAGCACGCCCTCAAACTCCTCGATGGCGGCTTCGATCCATTCACGGGATGCAATATCCAGATGGTTGGTCGGTTCGTCAAGGATCAGCAGATTGATCTTTTCATCCATGAGCATGCACAGTCTCAGACGGCTCTGCTCGCCGCCGGAGAGCGTTCCAACGGTTTTGAACACATCTTCACCCTGAAACAAAAATGCGCCCAGTCGGTCACGTGCCGTCTGAGGAGAGCAATTTTTCTCATAAAGCATGGTGTCATAAAGGGTTCGCTCAGGATGATCGAAGTGGATGATCTGGGGAAGGTAGCCCCATTTGACTGTTGGACCAAATTGGATCTTGCCGCCGAAGTCGTCCTCACCAAGCAAGCACTTGAGGAAGGTGGACTTTCCCGTCCCGTTGTCACCCAAGATCGCGATGCGTTCACCGCCCTCAACGGTTAGAGAGACATCCGAAAACAGTGTGCGCTCGCCGAAGGACTTTGATACGCCCTTCATCTTAAACACAACATCGCCGGAGAAGTCCTTCTCGCCGAAGGTCGCCTTCATCTTCTTTTCCGTTTTGGGCTTTTCCGTCTTGCGAATGCGTTCCATCCGATGCTGGATGGACATGGCGCGACGGTAGAGGGTGCGGTTGTTGATGCCCCAGCCCTTCATTCGTTCGACCGTATAGCCAAGCTGCTTCAGCTTTGCCTGCTCCTGCTCGTATTGCTTCAGCTGCAAGTCGAAGCGGGCTTGCTTTTCATCCATATAAAAGGAATAATTGCCAGAGTAGAACTCCGCGTGACCATCGGTGATCTCAATGACCCGATCTGCGATCCGATCGATGAAATAGCGGTCATGGGAGATGGCAAGGACTGTTCCCTTAAAGCTATTGATATAGCTTTCCAGCCACTCCACGCTGCGAAGGTCCAGATGGTTGGTCGGCTCGTCCAGCAACAGAATATCCGTCTTTTCCAACAGCAGTCTGCCGAGATTGACTCTTGTGCGTTCACCGCCGGAAAGGCTGTCAAATTCCTGCGTGCGCTGCTCCGGGGTAATGCCGAGACCGTTACAGATCTTATCCACTTCCACATCCATCTCATAACCGCCGCCGGATTGAAAGCGGTTTGTCAGGTTATCATACTCCCGAAGCTGTTCAGGTGTCGCACCATGGAGCATCTCCTGCTCCAGCGCCTCCATACGCTTCTTCGCTTTCAGGATACCCGCATAAGCGGAACGCAGCACGTCCTCAACGGTAAAGCCAAACGGAAATTGGGGGATCTGTGAGATCAAGCCCAGCCGTTTGTTGGGATTGATGTACACCTCTCCCTCATCATAGTCCATCTCGCCGGAGAGGATCTTGAAAAGGGTCGTTTTGCCACAGCCGTTGCGACCAAGAACGGCAACACACTCCCCTTCCTGAATTTCAAAGGAAAGTCCATCCAGAAGGTTCTCACCGATGACAAAAAACTTTGTTAAATTGTTGACAGAAATATCAACCATTTTATAGCTCCAGTGTTTCTACAATACATTTCAGCTCGTTCAGATCATATAGAAGATTGAGTGCATCCAGCAATGCGTTTGCACTCAAATGCTTCGGAAAATCAAGCTTTTCGATGAGTTTTTTGCGCAGCAGCGCACTATTCGCTCCGCCCGACAGCCCCAGCTCATACAGATCCTGCTTTGTGATGCCGTGCGCATTCGATGGCGGATCGTCGTCAAAAGTCGCTCCCGCGCGGCGCAGCACCTCAAGGATCACTTCCGGGGTCATTCCCTCCACCCCGAGGATGCCCTCTTTCCCCGGAGTGCTCTTGCGTCGCTCCTTGCCGGGAATTTCGGGAATATAGGCATGCTTCAGATACTGTGCCGGAATCGCACTCTTGATATGATTGCGGATAACAAAGCCCGCACCGTCCGAGTCGGTAAGCACGATCAGTCCCCTGCTCTGTGCGATCCTGCGAAGCAGGTTCATAAGCTCCTTGTTTTTGAAAATGCCGAAGCCGGAGGCTTCAAGGATCGTGGTATCCACGATCTGGGAGAGGGTGTTTTTATCGTACCTGCCCTCCACAAGGATCGCTTCCCTGATCCTGATCATGCTCTCGCCTCCTGTGCCAGCTGCAGCAACAGCATCTCCAGCAGGCGCTCCTGCTCATCAAAGGAGGTCTTCATGCGGTAGTCTGTTTCCAAAACCAGCTCTGCGGTCTTTTTGCAAAAGGCAGGGCTGAATTTACGGGCAGCCTCCATCGTCTTCCTTGCCGGATATTCACTGATGCCGCAAAGACTTGCCAGTTCGGAGGCGTTTCGTCCGTTATCGATCAGGATGCGCGCTGTACTGATCCTGCGGAAGTGCATTCCGATTGCACCGAGGATCGCGATGGGGTCCTGCTGCATTTTCAGCAGCTGCTGAAGCTTATCCAATGCCTGAGAAAAGCGTCCCGCACTCAGCAGATCCGTCATTTGGAATACGACCGCATCCAGTACCGGCTCAACCACCGCGTCGATATCTGCTTTGCAGATCGCATCCGCCCCGGAATAGGCGCAGATCTTGTCGATCTCACCGCTCAGGGCGGTCATCGTACCGCCGGTAAGCTCGATCAGGTAGACGCAAAGCTCCGGCGTGATCCGCTTCTGTCGATTGAGGAAATGTCGGGTGATCCAGCTGACCAGATCCCGCTGCTCCTGCTTGGGAAATTCCACGACAGCAGCATTTTCGTCCACTGCAGCATAGAGCTTCTTCAAGCGCTTATCCGGCTTCCACGCAACTGTTTCATAGGTAAACACGACTGTGCAGTACTCAGGAATATCGCTGAGTACTTCTGCCATCTTGTTGCGCGCATCCTCGCTCAGCTTGAAGAGGTCGATGTCATCCACCTGAACCATGGAAAATTCCGCCATCATAGGGATATTCTCCACAGCATCCGCAAAGGTCTGCACATCAAATGTCTCATTGGTCAGGCGGTGGTAGTTGAATGACTCCGTTAAATCATCGATCAGCAGATCCTTTAACCGCTGCAAATAATGGTGCAGAAGGAAGACCTCCTCGCCATGGAAGATATAAAGTCTTTCGGGCTTCTTCTCCTTAATGGAAGTCTTCAATGCCTGAAGCTGGGATGCTGCTTCTTCTCTTTTCGCCAAGGTCTCACCTCCTGAAAATAATTGTGCCGTGTATGTCTGTGCGGTACACACAGCAGCCGATTGCTGCCAGCCGCTGCAATACCGTGTCGGACGGATGACCGTAACGGTTGTCCTCTCCAACGGAGATGATGGCATGTTCCGGTCGTGTGGCGGCAAGCAGTGCCTCACCTGTAGAAGTTGCCGACCCATGATGTCCGACGATCAAAAGGTCAAGCTGTGGCAACCTGTGGCTGCGCAGGAGAACAAGCTCCCCCAATGTGCCTCTGTCGCCTGTGATCAGTATATCACAATCGCCGCTTTGGAACAAGATGCAAAGACTGCTTTCGTTGCCTGCATCGTAGGAATACGGTCCGACCACGGTCAATCGTGTATCATCAAATTGATAGATTACATCCTCCCGGATGTATTGAACGCTTCCGTCTGTAAGCTCCGAAAGCTTCGCACCGACCTGCTCTTCATCAGAAATATGCGGCAGGATCAGGCGATCTGTCCTGATACGGGTCAAAAGATACTGCAAACCGTCCGCGTGATCATCATCGTAGTGCGTAACAATGATGCCATCCAGCCGGCTGATTCCCTGACTCAAAAGGGTTTCCGCCGCAAGATCCGCAGCTTGTTCACTGCTATCACCGCCGCAGTCAACCAAAAATGTCTTTCCGTCGCTTTGCAGCAGAATGCTCTGCCCTTGCCCGACATCCAATACCGTCACACGGCAATGATCCCACAGCGGCTCAGTCCATGCCAACAGCTGCGATAAAGCAAGAGTTACAAGAATGCAGCATGCCAACATGAGCGGCTGCTTCTTCTTCATAAGCAGAAATACCGTCAGCATTACATAGGTACCGATCAACCAAATGACAACATAAATACTGACAGTATAGACAGCTGCCAGTGGCAGCTTCGACAACCATTCCACGATCAGCAACACATAGCGGATGGGAAATGCTACAAATGCCGCCATGAAGCAGCCAACCGGCAGGCTCAATAGGCTTAGGGCAAGGCTGAGCAGAATCCCATAGAAGATAAAGGAAATCACCCAAAGCGTCAAAAGATTTGTCACAATGCCGATCAGGCTGACGCAACCGAAATAGTAAGCCACCAGCGGTGTTGTAAACACCATCGCACTTAATGTTACGGACAGCGACGATACGAGCCAGTGGAGGAGGCGTTTCCAAACACGCTCGCGTTTCTTTCCCTTCTTCTCCGGCAAAAGCCGCGCTGTAATCCGCTGTGAGAACATCAAAATTCCCAGAACAGATCCGGCTGACAGCTGTAAGCTGACAGATAGGATCGCCATGGGGTTCGCGACAACCATCACCAGCACCGCAAAAGCAAGTGCGGTTTTTGCATCGTAGTCCCGGTCTGCCGCCATTGCAATCAGCATCAACGACTGCATAATGCACGCGCGGGTAACTGAAGGAGTAAAACCGACCAGAGCAGCGAACAGAAGCAGCGCAGGAATACCCAAAATGCAGGCAAGAAAACGTTTCCTTGCAGTGATGGTATAGATCAAGCCAAACAGGATCGACACATGCAGTCCTGAAACTGCGACAATATGGCTGATACCGCTGACCTTGAAGGCTGTATTCAGTTCATAGTCAATGCCGCTGCGGTCGCTCATCAGCAATGCTCTGGCAAATGCTTCCGCATCCTTGGGGAATATCTGCGTGATACGATCCAGCAAGGCTTTCCGCCATAGTGCCGGATAATAACGGGATGGGATCTCTTCTGCTGCCGTAATTACGGACTCTCCGACGGGATAGGCGAGCAGGAAGATGCCCTCAGTGCGATGATTGGTTGGGTTCTCAAGTCCGCCGTCCGTTGTCAAACGAAAACGGAAGCGACCGGCAATGGTATCGCCCGGATAAACCAACGCGTTCTGCTGCAGATACGCTTTTACACGATAATTCTTCCCGGCAAGCACAACATTACCCTCAACAGAAGTGCCGTACCGTGTCTGCACGGAATAATCCGATGCCTCGATCTGCACATAGCCGGTCTCACCGTCGGCAATTCTGGGTGTCAGCACAAACAGAGCGTCATAAGCCGAAAACCACAGCACACCCAAGGCACAGCCAAAGGACAAAAGTAATGCCAACTTTGGCAGCTTTTGTGCCTTTACAAAGAACCCAATGATACCTGCAACCGCAAGCAGACCCAGCCCGGTTGGAAGGATCCATGCTCCGTAAAAGCATGCGCAAGGGAATATGCCTGTGAGAAATCCAACAGTAAACCAAGCGAGCTTACGCATGCATATCCCCCTTATTTTTCAGGAAGGAGCGCCGCCAAAGGCAGCGCCCCCATCCTCTTAGTTCAGTTTGGAGGCAACAAAATCGTCAACCAACGCAAGGGCATTGTCGATCTGCGTAGCATCCTTGCCGCCGCCCATTGCGGAGTCAGGTTTACCGCCGCCGCTGCCGCCGCAGGCAGAGCAAACCAGCTTCACAAGATCGCCTGCCTTGATCCCCTTGGCAATGGCATCCTTGCCGCAAACAGCCAAGAAGGTGATCTTACCCTCATTGACGGTAGAAAGAACTGCAACGATGTCAGAAGACTTGTCACGCAAGCTGTCGCCCATCTGACGCAGTTTGCCGGCATCTGCACCCTGAACAGTTGTGGTCAGAACACGCAGATCGCCGATCTTGTGGGCACTGAAGAGGAAGCGATCCACCTCGCCGGCGGCTTCCTTTGCCTTATATGCCTCGATTGCCTTCTTCAGGTTCTTCATTTCCTCAAGATGCTCGATGAGCTTGTCGGCAAACTCAGTGGGTCTGGTCTTCATTGCGCCGCAGGCGTCATAGACCATCTGGCGATACTTCGCCATATCAGAAAGGCAGAGCTTGCCGGTGATCGCTTCGATGCGGCGCACGCCGGAAGCGACGCTTGCTTCGGATTCGATGCGGAAAGGACCAACCTTCGCGGTGTTGTCCAGATGTGTGCCGCCGCAAAGCTCGATGGAATAGCCGCCCATGTTGACAACACGGACAGTATCACCGTACTTCTCACTGAACAGCGCGGTCGCGCCGATCTGCTTTGCTTCCTCGATAGACATTTCACGGGTTACGATGGGATAGCCCTCCAAAACGGCATCCTGCACCAGCTTATCGATCTTCGCAAGCTCCTCAGAGGTCAGAGCAGAATAGTGGGTAAAGTCAAACCGCAGATGATCAGGTTCCACAAAAGAGCCTGCCTGATGAACGTGATCACCCAAAACGGAAGTCAGTGCCTTCTGCAGCAGATGGGTGGCAGAGTGCGCGCGCATGATCGCCTTGCGGCGTTCCACATCGATGCAGGCACAGACAGCGTCATCGACCTTAATAGAGCCGGACTTCAGCTTGCCGTAATGCAGGTATTTGCCTGCCTTGTCCTTCTGAACGTTGTTGACCTCAAAGCGGCTCTCGCCCACAAGGATCACGCCGTGGTCAGCCACCTGACCGCCCATTTCAGCATAGAAGGGCGTGCGGTCGAGAACCAGAATGCCGCTTTCGCCACCGGCAATAGAGCCGGTGACCTCATCGCCAACGCAGACAGCCATCACCTTGGCACTGCAGGAGCTTTCAGTATAGCCGACAAATTCGGTGGGGGTGTTGTCAAGACCGAAGTCAATGCCCGCCCAAGCCAGATCGCCAAGAGCCTTCCGAGCCTCACGGGCGCGGACTCTCTGCTCCTCACGGCATTCGTTAAACTTATCCATATCGAGGGTCATACCCTCGTCTTCAACCATTTCAACGGTCAGATCCACAGGGAAGCCGTAGGTATCGGACAGCAGGAACGCATCCGCGCCGGAGAAGACAGTCAAACCATTCGCCTTATGCTCAGCCAGCTTTTCGCTGAAGATGCGCATACCGGCATCAATGGTCTTGGCAAAGTTCTCTTCCTCCACCTTGATGACCTTGGTGATATATTCCGCACGCTCACGCAGGTAGGTGTAATGAACCTCATTCTCCTTGACGACAGTTTCAACGACGTCGTAAAGGAACGGATGGTTCACGCCCAAAAGCTTGCCATGTCGGGCAGCACGGCGCAGCAGGCGGCGCAGGACATAGCCGCGACCTTCGTTGCTGGGCAGAACGCCGTCTGCGATCATAAAGGTGGACGCACGGATGTGATCTGTGATGACACGCAGAGAAACGTCCATCTTGACGCTGCGACCGTAGGAAGCGCCGGTAATGGTTGTCACCTTATTGGTGATGTTCATAACTGTGTCCACATCGAACAGGGAGTTGACGTCCTGACAGACAACAGCCAGACGCTCCAAGCCCATGCCGGTATCGATGTTCTTCTGTGCAAGCTCGGTGTAGTTGCCTTGACCGTCGTTGTCAAACTGGGAGAAGACGTTATTCCACACTTCCATGTAGCGGTCGCATTCACAGCCTACCTTGCAGTCGGGGCTGCCGCAGCCGTACTTCTCGCCGCGGTCATAGTAGATCTCAGAGCAGGGACCGCAGGGGCCGGAGCCATGCTCCCAGAAGTTGTCCTTCTTGCCGAAACGGAAGATGTGATCCGCAGGAACGCCGATCTCGTTAGTCCAGATCTCAAATGCTTCCTCATCATTTTCATAGATGGAAGGATACAGACGGGACTCCTCAAGACCCACGACCTTGGTCAGAAATTCCCAAGACCATGCGATAGCTTCGTGCTTGAAATAGTCACCGAAGGAGAAGTTGCCCAGCATTTCAAAATAAGTGCCGTGACGGGCAGTTTTGCCGATGTTCTCGATATCGCCGGTACGGATGCACTTCTGGCAAGTGCAGATACGGCGGCGGGGCGGCTCTACATCACCCTTGAAGAAGGGCTTCATGGGTGCCATGCCGGAGTTGATCAGAAGCAGAGACGCATCATTTTGCGGGATCAGGGAGTAGCTGGGAAGACGCAGGTGACCCTTGCTCTCAAAAAAAGAAAGGAACATTTCGCGCAGTTCATTTACGCCATAAGGTTTATTGCTCATTGGTAATTACCTCCAAATAGATTACAAAAATATAACTCGCCCCCAAATTTAGGGGCGAGTTGAATCGCGGTACCACCCTAATTCATCCCTTGCGGGATATCTTAGCGGCTCTGTAACGGGAGCACCCGTCCCGGTCATCCCGGGCGACACGGAAGTGGCTGACAGATGCTTCTGACAAGGGCTTTCACCATTCCCCTCTCGCTATGGTCGCAGTCATCTGTTTTGTTTCCGTACAGTCTTTACATATCCATGATATTATATCACATTTCGTCAAAGAAGTCCAGTATTTTTTACCCATTGGGCAGACTTTTTAAGACCCTCCACGGTCTTTGTTTCCAAAACCACCGTGCAGTCACACTCCTGTGCCAGCTTCACAAAGAAAGGAAGATCCAGTTCTCCCTCACCAAGTGCAAGATGATCATTCTTTCCATTTTTTGCATCATGCATGTGCATGTGTGTCAGGCGCGTGCGATTGTAGAAGTAAAACACTTCATCCACGCGGTCTGCGCAATAATTGTGACCGATATCAAGGGTCAATGCAAACACGGGGCTTTCCAGCAGGATCTCCAGCGCGGCACGCTGGAAATTGCGGAAGCCATTGGTATTCTCAATGCAGATCACAATACCGCTGTCGCCGATCTGCTGCTCACAGAAATCACGGAAAGAGCTGATCTGGCGCAAATATTCATCGCGGTAAGCATCGTAGAAAAGCACCACCCGATCCGGCATTGTGTACTTTGCGCCGTCAGACAGATGCATATTCAGCTTCTTTGCACCAATTTTCTTTGCAACATCAATCGTTTGTGCAACCGCCATGCGGTAGCCCCCGGAGACGGCGGGATTGAACTCCGCGATCGCCATTTCATCGTTGAGATGGATGGTGTAGAAGATACCGTAGCGCTGCGCCAGCTCGTTCAACTGATCTGCATCCAGTAAATGCGGCTGATGCAAAGGAAAATTGGTATTCAGCTCTACAAAAGAAAGTCCCAGCTCCGCACAAAGGGCGGCGGTTTCTGCGACCGTTTCCACCTCGATCAGGGTCGGCATGCCTAAATTCAAGTGTGTTCCTCCTCAATATGGGACTCGAGCCATGCCTTCATGGCAAGTCTTCCCTCTTCGGTCATGGAAAATTCTTCCCTGCCCTCAATTTCGCTCTTTTCATAACAGAAAAGTCCGTGCCAATACTCCGCGACAATGGTGCTTTTCTCAAAATCCACTTCCTTCTGCGTTGCTTTCACCACCGCTGGGCATGCCCGAAATCGGAACATGCCGCAGGAGCCGGTGAAAACATTATCCATCGCAAAGCTGTGAAGCGTCGGGATAAAAATTTCTTTCATCATTACAGATCCTTGGTCAGCTCTTCCATCTCACCCAACAGTTCGTCGAACAGCTGCAGTGCCTGATTCACAGGCTCGGGGCTGGTCATATCCACACCTGCGCCCTTCAGCAGATCGATGGGACTCTTGGAGCAGCCGCCGGAGAGGAAGTCGATGTAATCCTTGACGGCACTTTCACCCTCGCTGAGAATCCTTCTGGACAGCGCGATGGCAGCGGAGTAGCCGGTGGCGTACTGGAAGACATAGTAGTTCATATAGAAGTGCGGGATGCGCGCCCACTCTACGGCGATGCGGTCATCGACCACCATGTCAGGTCCGAAGTACATCTCATTCAGACGCTTGTATTCTGCGCACAGAACGTCGGCGGTGAGGGTCTTGCCCTCTGCGATCATGCGACCGATGTTCAGCTCAAACTCGGCAAACATGGTCTGGCGGTACAGCGTACCCTTGAACTGTTCCAAGAAGTGGTTGATCAGGTAGGCACGTTCTCTCTTGTCGGTGGTCTTCTTCAGGAGATACTCCATCAGCAGTGCCTCGTTGCAGGTAGATGCAACTTCAGCAACAAAGATCACATACTGGGCATCGATGGGGTTCTGGGTCTTGTTGGAGAGATAGGAGTGCAGAGCATGACCCATCTCATGTGCCAGCGTGAACTGGCTGTCCAGCGTGCCGGTATAGTTCAGCAGAACATAGGGATGGACAGCTGCGCCGGCGGAATATGCGCCGCTGCGCTTGCCCTCATTGGTGTAGACATCGATCCAGCGGTTGGCAAAGCCCTCCGCGAGGATCTTACGGTAGTCCTCGCCCAAAGGCTCAAGGGCGTCGTAAACCGTCTGCTTTGCATCCGCGAAGGGGATCTTCTTGTCAACATCTGCAAGCAAGGATGCGTATACATCGTAGAAATGCAGCTCATCAACACCAAGCAGCTTCTTGCGTAGGCGGACATAGCGGTGCATCTTGTCGAGGTTCTGATGGACTGCCTCGATCAGGTTCAGATAAACAGAGGTAGGAACATTGGTTCTGTCCAGCGCGGCTTCAAAAGCGTTGGGGTACTTTCTCGCTTCCGCAAAGAACTTCTGCTGCTTGTTCTGAGCATTCAGCAGAGCCGCGGCGGTATTTTTGAAGGATGCGAAGCTGTCGTAGAGATTTTCGTAAGCACTCTGACGAAGCTTTCGGTCAGGACTTTCCTCGTAGGAAACAAAGTTGCCCTGACGCAGAGGGTACTTGTTGCCTTCTGCATCCACTGCATCTGCAAAGGTGATGTCCGCATCTGCGAACATGCCGTAAATATCGTCGGGTGCGGATGCCATCTCACCGGCAGCAGCCAACAGCTTCTCCTCCGCGGGAGACAGAATGTGTTCCTTGCGGCGGCGCATATTGGTCAGATAGCGGCGGTAACGCTCCAGCTCGGGCTTTTCTGCATAGAACTTCTCAAGGGTCTCGTCAGAAATCGCCATGATCTCGGGGGTGTCAAAGCTGGTGGCAGCGCCAAAGGCGACCATGGTGGAGTAGAATTTGCCCACCATCGCCTGATAGGTGGAATTGCGGGTATCCTCATCAGCCTTGCGCATGCAATAGTTGGCAAGCAGGCTGATCTTGGAGCTGACCTTTTCCCCCTGACTCAGATAGTCAAAGAGGTTGGCGGCACTCTCGCCCAGCTTTCCGGCAAAGGACGCAGCAAATGCCTGATCGGCAGCGACAGTTGCCAGCTCCTCCTCCCAAGCAGCATCACTTGCATACATATCCTCTGTTGCCCATGTATCCTCCACGGGGATCTCGGAACGGACGGGAATTTTCTTGATTTCAGACATAGGAAAACCTCCTAAATAGATTTATGGCTTCATTATAGCACAATGCAGAAAAAAAGCAATCTTGCAATTTACGGTCAGCTGTGATAAAGTTGCTTCGGTGATAAAAATGACGAAAAAACTCAAGGGAACACTTACGCTTTTGCTGGCAACCGCCATCTGGGGATCGACCTTTGTGGCGCAGAGCGTAGGTGTTGATGTGATCGGACCTTATACCTTTCTGGCGATCCGCTGTATTCTGGCGGTGATCGTGCTGCTCCCGGTGGTTTGGTTCAGGAATAAAACAAGTTTTACTTCTGTCATCGCAGACAAACAGCTTTGGAAGGTGGGTATCATCTGTGGCATTGCGCTGTTTGCCGCTACGGCTCTGCAGCAGCTTGGTTTGATGCATACAACAGCGGGAAAAAGCGGCTTCATCACCGCTATGTATATCATACTTGTGCCGATCTTCGGGCTGATCTTAAAGAAGAAGCCGCCGAAATCCATTTTGATCAGCATCGTGTTAGCAGCTGCCGGACTCTATTTTTTGAGCGGATCAGGCTTTGCATCCGTCAATATCGGCGATCTGCTGACCTTGGGCTGTGCTGCGGCATTTGCCGTACAGATCCTGCTGCTCGACCGTTTTGCAGGCGATCTGGACTGTGTGGCACTGAACATGGTGCAAAGCCTTGTCTGCGCGGTGATCTCCCTTGTGATCACACTCTTTACAGAAACGGTTGTGATCAGCGATATCCTGAACTGCTGGCTGCCCCTTGCCTATGCGGGTGTTTTGTCGATGGGTGTCGCTTACACCCTGCAGATCGTCGGTCAGCGGATGCTTGACCCCGCGACCGCATCGGTGATGATGAGCTTTGAATCGGTCTTTGCCGTTCTTTCCGGCTGGCTTGTGCTGAATGAACAGCTGACCCTTACCGAAGGCATCGGCTGTGCGTTGGTGTTCATCGCGATTTTACTTCCCCAGTTTCCGTTTCACAAGCTGAAAAAGGCACCCTAGCGGGTGCCTTTTTTCACGTTATTTCGCCAGATCCGCAGCAATGATGCGCTTCATTGCTTCGATGCCGACCTTGATCGCGCCGGTGGTATCCTCAGTCATGGGCATGAACATGCCTGCCTTCTCCCGCTCCTGATTCCAAACCGCATGGAAGCAGCTGCCGCAGCGGACGTGCAGAGCGGCTGCAACAACGAACAGCGCAGCAGATTCCATCTCGCTGGCTTTCACGCCAAGGCGCTTCCACGACTCCCACTTCTGCAGAAGCTCGTAGGACACGGGAGACTTCTCGGGGCTGTGCTGACCGTAGAAGGAGTCTTTGCACTGGACGACACCCACATGGGTGCGGTAGCCTAGATCCTCACTGGCAGCCTTCAGCGCCGCGGTGATCTCAAAGTCAGGAACAGCAGGAAACTCAATGGGTGCGTACTCCATGGAAGTATGTTCAAAGCGGATCGCGCCGTTGGCAACCACAACGTCACCGGGGCAGACATCCAGATCAATGCCGCCGCAGGTGCCGATACGGATAAAGGTATCCGTGCCGATGGCGGCAAGCTCTTCCATGGCGATGGATGCGGACGGACCGCCGATGCCGGTGGAGCAGACGGAAACCTTCTGACCCAGCAGCGTGCCGGTATAGATGTTGTACTCACGGTTCATGCCGATATGAACGGGGTTATCGAAGTACGATGCGATCGCCTCACATCTGCCGGGGTCACCGGGCAGGAAGCAATAGCGACCCACGTCGCCTTCAACGCACTGGATATGATACTGCTTTTCAGTTGCTTGCATATGTAACACTCCTTTTCAATTAAAACAAGCTAACCTGACTGGTATCAGGCAGATCGCCGAAGGCACCGGCATCCTTGAGCATCTGGATGTGGGTCTTCGACACCTTCGGGCAGGCGGCGGCTACCTCCTCAATGGAGATGAAATGCTTTCCGTCACGACCGTTGACGAGATCCTGCGCCGCATTTTCACCAAGGCCGGAAATCGCAACAAAGGGCGGACGGATCTTTCCATCCTCCACAACGAAGCGGGTCGCTTCACTGCGATACAGATCAATGGGCAGGAACTCAAAGCCACGCAAATAGAATTCGTACGCAACTTCAAGAGTCGTCAACAGATCCTCATCCTTGTCGGTGGCGTTTTCATTGTTGTCGATGGCTTCGATATGCGCCTTGACCGCATCAATTCCGTGGGTCATCATCACCGCGTCAAAACCGCCCTTCTGACTGCGGCGGTAGAAATAAGCCGCGTAGAATGCCAACGGATGGTAGACCTTAAACCATGCGATACGGAATGCCATCATAACATAGGCGACCGCGTGGGCTTTCGGGAAAAGGTATTTGATCTTCTTACACGAACCGATGTACCAATCCGGCACGCCGGCATCACGCATCTCATCCTCCGCACCGTCGGGCAAACCTCTTCCCTTTCGGACGGATTCCATAATCTTAAAGGCGCGCTTTTCAGGCAGACCCATGGAGATCAGGTAGATCATAATATCGTCACGACAGCCGATGGTACCGTCCACGGTGGCGGTCTTGGACGTGATCAGGTCACGGGCATTGCCCAGCCACACATCCGTGCCATGGGTGTAGCCGGAAATTCGGACAAGGAAGTCGAATTTCGTCGGCATGGTGTCAAGCAAAACGCCGCGGGTAAAGCGGGTATTGAACTCAGGAACAGCCACTGCGCCGGTGGGACCGAGGATGGGATCATTCTCATAACCAAGAACCTTGCTGGAGGTGAAGATCGACATGGTATTCTTGTCGTCCAGCGGGATGGTCTTGGCATCCACGCCAGTGATGTCCTCCATATAGCGGATCATGGTGGGGTCATCGTGACCCAGCATGTCCAGCTTCAGAAGGTTTTCCTCCATGGCGTGGTATTCAAAATGGGTGGTGATCTGATCGGAATTTGGGTCGTCCGCCGGGTGCTGCACCGGGCAGAAATCCCAGATCTCGTTCTCCTGCGGGATGACCACCAGACCGCCGGGGTGCTGACCGGTGGTTCTGCGAACGCCGACACAGCCGGAGGCAAGACGGTTCATTTCCGCAATGGGTGCAGACTTTTCCCGCTCCTCCAGATACTTCTTGACATAGCCAAAGGCAGTTTTTTCTGCCAGTGTGCCAATGGTACCGGCACGGAAGACATGGGATTTTCCGAACATTTCGATACAGTAAGCATGGGCTTTTGCCTGATATTCGCCGGAAAAGTTCAGATCAATGTCAGGAACCTTGTCGCCACCGAAGCCGAGGAAGGTCTCAAAGGGAATGTTGAAGCCATCCTTCTCAAGCTGACTGCCGCACTTGGGACAAACCGCATCCGGCAGATCAGCACCGCAGTTGTAACCCTTGGGAACATCGAGGATCGTATGCTTGCAGGCAGGGTTTGGGCAGCGGTAATGGGGTGGGAAGGAATTGACCTCCGTAATGCCCGACATATAGGCAACGATGGACGAACCGACAGAGCCACGGGAGCCCACCAGATATCCGTTTTCCAGCGAGTTCTGAACCAGCTTCTGCGCCGACATGTAGATCACATCGTAGTGACAGGATATGATGTCATGCAGCTCCGTTTCCAAGCGCTTGACAAACAGCTCCGGCGGATTGTCACCGTAGAGTCGGTGGAACTTCTCGTAGACCAGCTTTTTCAGGTCTTCAACAGAATTTTCGATAGAAGGTGCAAACAGATTGTGGGGTACGGGGCGAACGGTCTCGCACATATCGGCGATCAGATTCGTATTGGTAACGACCACTTCGTACGCCTTTTCCTCGCCCAGATATGCAAATTCGCGAAGCATATCATCTGTGGTGCGGAAATAGAGCGGATTCTCACGATCGCAATCCTCATACTTTTGGGTCAGGATGTGGCGGAAGATCTCATCCTCGGGATTGAGGAAGTGGACGTCGCCCGTTGCAACCACCGGCTTACCAAGCTCCTCGCCAAGGCGCACGATGGTACGGTTAAATTCACGCAGCTGCTCATCATCACTTGCCATACCCTTGGCGATCATGAAGCGGTTATTGGACAGCGGCTGAATTTCAAGATAGTCATAAAAGGATGCGATTTGCTTCAGCTCTTCAAAGCTTTTGCCCTTCAGAATCGCCTGAAACAGCTCACCGGCCTCGCAGGCTGAACCGATGATCAGACCCTCCCGATGCTCCAAAAGCTCCGACTTGGGAATGCGAGGAGATTTTTTATAGTAGTTCAAATTAGAGTCGGAAATCAGGTGATACAGATTCCGAAGTCCCGTCTGATTCTTCGCGAACAAAACAATGTGGTACGGATTGCGTGCGAAGATAACGCCCTTGGAACGCTGCTTCATCAGGACATCATTGACTCCCTGAAGGCTCTTTATGCCCATCTGAAGCAGATCGGGAATGAATTTTGCGAAAATCATGCCGCAGATATTGGCATCGTCTGCAGCCCGGTGATGATTAAAGCTGGGGAGCTTCAGCGTTTTTGCAATGATATCCAGCTTATGCCGCGGCAGATCCGGGAGCAGTTGCTGGGATAGAGACAGGGTATCGATGGATGTATAGGTATAGGGCAGCGACAGCCGTTTGCATGCATTTTGCAGAAATGCGGTGTCGAATTTGGCGTTATGGGCAACCAGCGGACGATCACCGATAAATTCCAAAAACTCCGGCAGTACGGCTTCAATATCCGGCGCATCCCGGAGCATTTCGTCCGTAATGCCCGTCAGTTCAACGATCTTGCGATCCAAAACACGATGGGGCTGGACAAAGGTCTGGTATCGGCTAAGCTCCTTGCCGTCGCACATCCTTACTGCACCAATCTCGATGATATGATCCGCTTCAGGGTCAAGACCGGTGGTTTCGAGGTCAAAGGCGACATACTCCCCCTCAAAGCCCATATCATATTCGCCACGGACGATCTCTCGTCCGTCCACGTCGTTGATGAAGTAACCCTCACAGCCATAGAGGACTTTGATGGGTTGGTCTGTGCCGGCAACCAATGCTGCGCCCTTGCCCTCCACTGCGTGCATTGCATCCGGGAAGGAATGGGTGCAGCCGTGGTCAGTGATGGCGATTGCTCTATGTCCCCAAGCAGCAGCCTGTCGGACTGCAGCCTGCGTATCGGTCAGCGCATCCATGTTGCTCATGGTGGTATGAAGATGCAGCTCAACACGCTTTTCGCCGGGAGCGGTATCCTGCCGTTTTTCCATCTTTCCGGGCATGATGGCATAGGGGCTGAGCACCATCTCATTGTCGAATTTGTCGATCATGATCTTGCCCTGCACACGGACAACAGAGCCTTCCTTGATGTTCTCAAGGATCGGTGCTGCTTCCTTATTCTCAAGGAAGCGCTTGACGCGCACCGAGCCGGTGTTGTCGGTGATATCAAAGCTGATGACCCACGCATTTCTCTTTTTTAACTCTTTGTGGTCCACCGCGAAGACCTTGCCTTCTACAAGAACACTGCCCATATCCAGACTGACGCGCTCCATCGGGGTAGCCGTTCCTTTGAAGGGCTTTCCGTAAAAGGCAGTGGGAGCAGCAGGTTTGGTGCTTACCTTGGTTTCCGCTGCTACCGGCTTGGGCATGTCCGCCATGTACTCCAAGCGGATCTTTTCCATTGCATCAAAGAGAGCCTGACCCTCAAGGGCTTGTCCGGCTTCGATCTCAATTTGCACCGGGACGCCAAACTGGCGCTTGAGCGCACTTTGAACAGCAGGCACCGCCTGAAGAAGCTCTGCTTTGCCATTTGCCCGAAGGAGGATGGTAATGGTTTCTCCTTCGATGCGGCAGGACGCGCCTGCCATGGATGCACGGGCAATGGAATTTTCCTGCACAAACAGCTCACGCAGGTCTTCAATGTGCAGCTGAGGCAAAAGCTCCTTCGGATATGTGGGGATCAACACACACGCAGCAAGATCATACTGTGCGCATATCTCCGCAGAGATGGCATCAATGCTTCTGCGGGTAAGATAACGCTCACAAAACAATTCCAACGTAATTCTTCTTGCAGCAGGGTCAATATCCGCAGCAACGATAGCCGCCTGATCCATCGCGTTTTCAAGCGATTCAGGCGGCGTATAGTCCGGAAACATATTTGTGAAATAAGTTTTCCCGCTCATGGTTCTCCTTACAGTCTTTTGATTCTCTCCAGCAACGCGCTCAGCAGTTCGTCATAAGGACGCTTATCGACCTGCACGCCTTTTTCAAAAATAACACCCCAGCCGTCCGCGCCGGCGATGCCGATATCAGCTTCTCTCGCCTCACCCGGTCCGTTAACAACACAGCCCATGACCGCAACTGTCAGGGGTTTTTCGCAATCTCTCAACGCCTCATCCACTTGATTGACCAAACCGATCAGGTCAATGCCTGTACGTCCGCAGGTGGGGCAGGAAATGATATTGACTCCCTCTTTCAAAAGCCCGGCAGCCTTCAGAATGTCCTTGGCAGCATAGACCTCCTGCACGGGATCATCCGTCAGGCTGACACGGATGGTGTCACCAATGCCGTCCAGCAGCAGCGCACCGATGCCCATGGCGGATTTGATCATGCCCATTTTCACCGGGCCTGTCTCTGTCACACCAATGTGCAGCGGATAATCGCACTTGCTTCTGAACAAACGGGCAGCTTCCACCATGGTCGGAACTGTGGAAGACTTCATGGAAAGGCAGGTATCGTAAAAGCCGTACTTCTCCAGCAGCGCAAGATGCTCAAAGGCACTTTCAACCAAGGCCTCTGCCGTGGGATGTCCGTACTTTTCCAGCAAACGTTTGTCAAGGCTGCCGCCGTTGACACCAATGCGGATGGGGATCTTTTTGTCCTTGCAGACATCTACGACCGCCTTCACCCGATCCTCGCCGCCGATATTACCGGGGTTGATGCGGATCTTGGACGCGCCGCCTTCCGCGGCAGCGATGGCAAGCTTATAGTCAAAATGAATGTCAGCGACAAGCGGCAGCTCACTTTCCTTGCAGATCTCTGCGAATCCCCGGGCAGCCTCCATGTTCTGTACGGAAAGCCGGGCGATCTGGCAGCCGGCAGTCTTCAAGGCGCGGATCTGCGCAAGGGATGCGGCAACATCTGTTGTCTTTGTATTGAGCATGGACTGGATGACCACCGGGGCACCGCCGCCGATGGTCACATTTCCAACACGGATCTGTCTGGTCATAAAATCATCCCTTAAAAATGGTAAAAATGTCTTTGAACATGATCACCGCCATCAAAATGAGCAGCAGAACCATGCCCGCGCCGTGGATATAGGCTTCGTATTTGGAGTCGATCTTCTTGCCGGTGATCTTGACGATCACGGTCGTGATCAGCAGCGACAGCACGCGTCCGCCATCCAACGCAGGGATGGGCAGCAGGTTCATGATGCCCAGGTTGATCGCGATAAAGCCGCCGAAGAACAGCATATTCAGCAGCGCGTCCACCCATGTGGCAGATGCCTGCGCCATATCGTTCATCTGACCTACAATGCCGACAGGTCCGGTCATATCCGAAACGCTCGCCTCGCCGGTCAGCAGCATCTGCAGACTCAAACGGACAATACGTCCGGCATTGAGCACATTGCGCCATGCATAGTCGAGCTTCGCTCCGAGAGTAGCTTCCTTCAAGCCAAAGGAGAAGCCATAGCGCATTTCTTCCTCGCCCTTCTCGTTGAGGAAGGGTCTTTTCTCCATCTTGAAGTTTTCAAGATAGACCTTTTCCCCATCGCGCTCCACAACAATGTCATGGACATCGCCGGACTTCAGAGAAAGCAACGTTGAAAAGTCAGACTGAACATAGACCTTTTCGCCGTTGATCTCAAGGAAGGTATCCCCCAGCTGCAGCTTGCCTTCACCAAAAAGGGCAGAACCCGGCTCCACTTCTGCAACGGTAGGAACGATAAACTGCTGTGCAGGCAGGAATACGATCACCATGATCAAAATACCTGCGATGAAATTCATAACAGAGCCGGCGAGCAGAATGATCAGCCGCTTCCACCACGCCGCCTTTTGGAAGGAGCGTGGATTGTCAGTATCCTGATCTTCGCCCTCCATGGCACAGTAGCCGCCAATGGGAATGCAGCGGATAGAATAGAGGGTCTCCCCTTTCTGCTTCTTGTAGATGGCAGGACCCATGAAGATGGAAAATTCATTGACTTGAACCTTGGATGCCTTGGCAGCCAGAAAATGTCCAAGCTCATGAACGAAAATCAAAATACTGAAAAGAAGAATCGCAAATAAAATGGTCATTATTTTTCCTCGCTTTTTTGCTTAACATATGCTCTTGCTTCCCGATCAGAGAGCAGGATCGTGTCCAGATCAGGATTATCCACAAACGGCACGGCAGCAACTGCGCCGGCGACCAGTTCGTAGATATCATAGAAGCCGATGCGGTCGTCCAGATAGAGCGCGACCGCGGCTTCATTCGCACCGTTCATCACGGCGCAGCAGTTACCGCCCTTGGCGGCACATTCCATAGCCAGACGCAGGCACGGAAATGCATCCAAGTCGGGCTTTGAGAAGCTCAGCGCACCGCAGGTGGTCAGATCCAGAGGATCGACCGGGCAAGCCGTCCGCTCAGGATAGGTCAGTGCCAGCTGGATGGGCAGGCGCATATCCGGCGCACCCATCTGCGCCATCACAGCACCATCGATACATTCCACAAGGCTGTGGACAATGCTTTGCCGGTGAATAACAACATCCACCTGCTGAAGGGGCAGACGGTAAAGGCGCATCGCCTCGATGACTTCAAGACCCTTGTTCATCAGGGTGGCGCAGTCGATGGTGATCTTGGCACCCATCTTCCAGTTGGGGTGCTTCAGTGCATCCGCCTTGGTCACGTGCTGCAGCTGCTCCCGGGACATACCGAAAAAGGGTCCTCCCGAGCAGGTCAGGATCAGCTTTTTGATCTCTTTGCGGTGACGGACACCCATCAGGCACTGGAAAATCGCAGAATGCTCCGAGTCAACGGGAACGATCTCCGCGTGATATTTCTCCGCCTCTGCCATCACAAGCTCACCGGCACAGACAAGGGTCTCCTTATTGGCAAGACCGATACGCTTTCCCGCACGGATGGCAGCAAGAGTCGGTTTCAGACCCAGCATGCCCACCACGGCGGTGATCACGCAGTCCACCTCGTCCATGGTAGCGGCAACGGTCAGCCCTTCCTCTCCCCACAGAACGCGGGTGGGAAGATCCTTTAGTAACTCTTTAAGCGCAGCTGCGGCTTCCTGCGTCGCCATCACGGCAACATCAGGTCGGAACAAACGGCACTGCTGTGCCATCAGTTCCACATTTGCCCCGGCGGTCAACGCAGCAACGCGGATATTCAATTTTTCGATAACATCCAGACTCTGACGGCCGATCGAGCCGGTAGAGCCCAGAATGCTCACGCAATTCATCATACTACTTTCTCCACAACGGGCAGAAATGCCAGCAGCAATTCAACCAAAGGTGCCACGACCATCATCGAGTCGAAGCGGTCAAGGATGCCGCCGTGCCCGGGAATGAGATTGCCGAAATCCTTGATGCCCGTCTGACGTTTGATAACAGAAAAACAAAGGTCGCCGAACACGCCCGCAAAGGCGCAGACAACGCCATAGATCAGCGCAAAGATGTAATTTACTCGGAAAGAGAAGGCAAACTGCAAAATCAGGCAATAAATTACCATGCCGATAACAGAACACGCCACTCCGCCGATGACACCCTCGCTGCTTTTATTGGCACTGATATTGGGAACAAATTTATGCTTGCCCCATTTCTTGCCGATAAAATAGGCACCTGCATCCGCAAGACACGCAGTCACGAAGGGAATAAACACAAGAAAACGACCGTCATCCATATCCATCAGACGAACCAATGCGGACAGCAGATACGGCATCAGCAGACCGCTTGTAACACAAACGGCGATGCAATCAAATCGGATCACTCCGTGGGATGCGAGGATCTCCGCAAACAGCAGCGCAAAGAAAACCAGAATGCAAACCTGTGTCCAGATGACGGGAACGTCAAAATGACTCCACAGCGGCACAGCGAAGGCTATCGCTGCAGTATAGGCGATCAGACGCTTATTTTTCACCAAGCCGGTAACGGCAAGCAATTCATAAGACGCAATAGCGCAGATCAAGCCCACGATGATCGCAAGCAAGACCTTAGGCGCGGAGAAAACGATAATAAACAGCACCGGGATCAGGGGCGCAGCCGCAAGCAATCTTACTTTCATATGTCACGCGCCTCCAAAACGACGGTTACGTCGGTGATATTCTTCAATGGCAGCATCCAGATCCTCCGGGGAGAAGTCAGGCCAAAGAACATTCATAAACACGAACTCGGAATAAACGGTCTGCCACGGCAGGAAATTACTGGTGCGCAGCTCGCCGGAGGGTCGGATCACAAGCTCAGGATCCGGCACGTTTGCAGAATCAAGATAAGAGGACAAAAGCTCCTCGGTCATATCGTCAGGGTCTGCCTTTCCTTCCCTTACATCCTGCGCGAAGGCTTTTACGGCACGGACGATCTCATCCCGTCCGCCGTAGTTCAGGCAGAAATTGACCTGCACCTCATGGTACTCATCAGAGCGGCTCTGGGCTTCCAGACAGAGCCTGCGAAGCTCGGGAGAAAGCCTGCTCAAGTCGCCGAAGAAGCGGAAACGGACATGGTTCTTCTCCATATCGCGCAGTGCCTCCCGCAGGTATCTTGCAAGCAGGGTCATAATGCCGGAAACCTCCTCCTCAGAGCGTTTCCAGTTTTCGGTCGAAAATGCATAGACTGTCAAATATTCCACGCCAAGCGTGCGGCAATAGTTTGCGGTGCGGCGGAATGCTTCAGCACCGGCAGCATGCCCTGCTGTGCGGGCAAGACCGCGCTTTTTCGCCCAGCGGCCGTTACCGTCCATAATGATCGCAATATGCCGCGGCGGACGGCGATCTGTCCTGTTTTCAGCACTCACATTGTGACCCTCCTTTCGTCAAGATAGCAGTACATTGGGGGCGAAATCGCCCCCAATGCGGTAGCAGGCAATCAGATTGCCATCAGTTCCTTTTCCTTTGCCGCAAGAGCATCGTCGACCTTCTTGATATACTTATCCAGCAGGTCCTGCAGATCCTTTTCAGCCTTCTTCTGATCATCCTCGGTGATCTCGGAATTCTTCTTCAGCTTCTTGATATAGTCCATGCCGTCACGGCGGATGTTGCGCATTGCGACCTTGGCATCCTCCGCGTACTTCTTGACCTGCTTGGTCAGCTCCTTACGGCGCTCCTCAGTCAGCTGAGGGAACACCAAACGGATAACACGGCCGTCATTCTGGGGATTGATGCCCAGATCGGACATCTGGATCGCCTTCTGGATGTCCTTGAGCAGCTTGGTGTCCCAAGGCTGGACGACCAGTGTACGTGCATCAGGAGAAGAGATGCTTGCAACGCCTGCCAGCTGGGTCTCACTTCCATAATACTCAACAGTGATGCGGTCAAGAACCTTTGCATTGGCACGACCGGCGCGGACAGCACCGAACTCCTCCGCCAGATGGTCGAGAGTCTTGTCCATTCTTCTGGAAAATTCGCTAAAATCAACGCTCATGATAAATCCTCCTCAAAAGTTGTTTTTAACGGTGGTGCCGATGGCTTCGCCGCGCACCACACGCAGAATACTGTTTTCTTCGTCCAAACCGAAGCAGACCATGGTCATGTTGTTGTCCATCGCCAGCGCCATGGCAGTGATGTCGGTGGCTTTCAGGTTGTCCTCAAGCACCTTGCCATAGGTCAGCTCCGTATAACGAACTGCATTGGGATCCTTCTTGGGGTCGGCAGAATAGATGGCATCCACATTCTTCGCCATCAGAACGGCATCCGCTTCGATCTCCACACCGCGCAAAACCGCACCCGTGTCGGTGGAGAAATAAGGATTGCCCGTACCGCCGGCAAAGATAACGACCTTTCCTTCATTCAGGTAGCGGTCAGCCAGATCTCTTGTGAAATACTCGGCAAACTTGTGCATCTCCACAGCCGTAAGTACCCGTGCGTCAACGCCGTGCTGGGAAAGCACATCTCCCACGGCGATGGCATTCATTACCGTTGCCAGCATGCCCATAGCATCTGCGTGGGAGCGCTGCAGCTTGCCGCTGCCGTTTTTGACACCGCGCCAGAAGTTGCCGCCGCCGATCACAAGACCCACCTGCACACCCATATCAAGGCACTGCTTGATGGATTCGCAGACCTCATGGATCTTTGCAAAGTCCAGCCCAAAGCCATCGCCATGGGCGGTCTTTTCGCCAAGGGCTTCGCCGCTGACCTTCAAGAGGATACGCTTGTATTTCAGTTCAGACAATTACTATCACTCCTTCTTCCAATATCTTCTCCTATTTTAATATAAGAATGGCAAATTGACAACCACAAAATTCAAAAATCCCGCGAATTTTATAAAATTTTACAATTTAGTAAACCTCATAGAAATAATACCCAATTTTTGTTGCAAAACATCTGCCGATGGGTTATAATGTTTCAAATTGAATTTTACCGAAACGAGGTTATGAATATGGCTGAAATCACCGAAAGCAAGAATTTCATCCACGCTTTTATTGAAGAAGACATTGCCGAAGGCGGTCGTTATGCCGGTCAGACTGTGCATACCCGTTTTCCACCCGAACCGAACGGCTATCTGCACATCGGTCACTGCAAGGCACTGATCATCGACTTCGGCACTGCTGAGAAGTTCGGCGGTCTTTGCAACCTGCGTATGGACGATACCAACCCCACCAAGGAGGATGTGGAATTCGTCGAGGCGATCAAGGAAGACATCCACTGGCTGGGCTTTGACTGGGGCGACCGCTTCTACTACGGCTCTGACTACTTCGAGAAGGACTACGAGTATGCCGTTGAGCTGATCAAGAAGGGTCTTGCCTACGTCTGCGAGCTGACACCCGATCAGGCAAAGGAAATGCGCGGCGATCTGAACACCCCCGCTACCTCCCCTTACCGCGACCGTCCCATTGAGGAGAGCCTTGATCTGTTCGCACGGATGCGTGCCGGTGAGTTCGAGGACAACCGCTACACCCTGCGTGCCAAGATCGATCTTGCCTCCGGCAACTTCAACATGCGCGACCCCGTCATCTACCGCATCCGTCATATGCACCATCACCGTCAGGGCGACAAGTGGTGCATCTATCCCATGTACGACTTTGCCCACCCCATTCAGGATGCTCTGGAGGGTATCACCCACTCTCTTTGCTCGCTGGAGTTCGAGAACCACAGACCGCTGTACAACTGGGTCGTTGAGAACGTTTCTGTTCCCCACCGCCCGCGTCAGATCGAGTTTGCAAGACTTGGTATCGACCACACAGTGCTGAGTAAGCGGAAGCTGAGAGCGCTGGTGGAAAACGGCTATGTTTCCGGCTGGGACGATCCCCGAATGCCCACTCTGTGCGGTCTGCGCCGCCGCGGCTATACCCCCGCATCGATCCGCAACTTCTGCGACCGCGTCGGTGTTGCCAAATCTCCCAACACCATCGAGTACGCATTTCTGGAGTACTGCCTGCGTGAGGATCTGAACGAGACTGCGCAGCGTGTCATGGCGGTGCTGAAGCCCGTTAAGCTGACCATCACCAACTATCCCGAGGGTCAGTCCGAGACCTTTGCCGTTGAAAACAACCCCAACGATCCCGATGCCGGCACTCGTGAGATCACCTTCTCCCGCAATCTGTGGATCGAAGCAGACGATTTCCTTGCCGAGCCTGTGCCGAAGTACAAGCGTCTCTATCCTGATGGACCTGAGTGCCGCCTGAAGGGTGCCTATGTCATCAAGTGTACCGGCTGCGTCACCGACGAAAACGGCAACGTGGTAGAGGTTCTGGCTACCTACGATCCCGACTCCAAGGGCGGCGATCCTGCTGATGGACGCAAGATCAAGGGCGCGACAATCCACTGGGTGGATGCGGAAAACTGCTACGATGCAGAGGTCCGTCAGTACAGCAACCTCTTTGACGATCCCGACCCCGATGCCTCCGGCAAGGACTTCCTCGCCTGCCTGAACCCCAACTCCCTTGAGGTTCTCACCGGCTGTAAGGTGGAAGCCAGCCTGAAGGATGCAAAGGCACCTGCCTCCTATCAGTTCATGCGTCTGGGCTACTTCTGCCCCGACTCCAAGGATTCTACCCCTGAGCATCTGGTATTTAACCGCTCCGTCAGCCTGAAGGACAGCTTCAAGCCCTGATCACAGCAAAAATCCCGCCATGAAAATGGCGGGATTTTTACATCAAAATGTTGCAACATCCTCAACGGGCGGTACAGCAGGCTCAACAGAGATCGCAGTCAGCACCGGTCCAAGCTCCCCCTGATAAAGCATATGCTTTTCAGCGGCGATCTTCGCTGTCACCGTTACCCAAGAGCGTGGTTCGAGCTTTGCGGCATCTGCATATTTACAAGGCACACCGCAAAACTGGATGTCATCGATACAGCAGGTCATCACAAAGCGACCGGGAGCAAAAATGCCGTTCTTATCCCGACGAAGCATAGCGACCTGACCCTTGAAGCGAATGGTCTTGCCGTGATACTTCTGGGGTTCTTCCGTCACATCACGATACCAAAGGGCGTAATCTTCATCCTTCAGATCAATGACCGGCGCGTTGATGTCAAAGGGCAACGGGTCTTCTACATCGTCAAACTGAGTCGTACCGTCAGTATAATCATAAAGGATGTCAATACGGCGGTTAGCTGCACGTGCCACCTTGTGGAAGGGCATGGTATCAGCGCCCTTTTCCAAGCGGTTGAACACCACCATTTGCGCGCCGACCAGCTTGTCCATCATCAGGTTGCGCATGTTGGCATTGTATGCCATGAATGTGGTGGCATCGGCAAACATAACCTCCTGCGCCACCACCCAATCCTCGGGGAAGCGGCTGTACAGATCACCGACAAGCTGCATACCGTTCAGCTCCGCGACCACACGCTGTGCCTTGTGCTGCTTTGCCAACGCCTGCAGCTGCTTCGTGGTCACAGACTGCTGATCCAGTACATGCAGGAAAACATTACTGTGCGGATAGGTGGTGAAATCAAACTCTTCCTCGCCCTCTTCAAACACCAAAAGCAAGGTACGCTCACCTGCATTAAAGCGCTCATCCTCGAGTGTTTCCTGAATAAACCTCGTCTTACCGGAATCAAGAAAGCCGGTAAACGCGTAAACCGGGATCTGCTGCATACTTACACCCCAAACAGAGCCGCCACACCGGCTTCATCCAGCTTCGAGCCGATCACACAGAGCTTGCCGGTGATATCGGCAGCACCGCTGCGGATGCTGAATTCCTCGGGAACCATGTCAAAATGGATCCAAGTACCGTCAGTCGCGGGAACGATGCCCTTGGCACGCAGAACGATGCCGTATTCGCCGGAATCCAACGCATGAAGTGCCTCGTCGATCTGCTCCTTGGTAAACTTCTTGGCGGTTTCCACGCCCCATGAGGTAAAGACCTCATCTGCATGATGGTGATGATGCTCATGGTCGTGATCGTGGCAGCCACAGATACAATGCTCATCATGCTCATGATGGTGATGCTCATGATGATGTTCATGCTCATGATCGTGATGATGACCGCAGCAGTGATGCTCCTCATGCTCATCCTCGTGGTGATGGTGGTGACCGCAGCAGTGATGCTCCTCATGCTCATCCTCATGGTGATGGTGATGACCGCAGCAGCAATGGTGCGCTTCCTCGTCCATCAGCTCAGCTGCCTTGGTGTTCACTCCTTCCATTGCGGCGATCAGCTGTACGCCGGTCAGATCGTTCCAAGGGGTTGTCACAATCGTTGCCTCTGCATTATGCGCACGCAGAATTTCGATTGCGGCATCCAGCTTTGCCTGCGGGGCGGAGTCGGTGCGGGACATGATGATGGTAGAAGCCGTTTCGATCTGGTTGTTGTAAAATTCGCCAAAGTTCTTGGAATAGACCTTGACCTTACCGGCATCCACAACCGCCACAGTATAGCCAAGCTCTACATCATGGCCGGTCACCTTCTGCACAGCAGCAACAACATCCGACAGCTTACCCACGCCGCTGGGTTCGATGATCACCCGATCGGGAGCAAATTTTTCGATCACTTCCTGCAGTGCCTTGCCGAAATCGCCCACCAGACTGCAGCAGATACAGCCGGAGTTCATTTCCGTAATGTTGATACCTGCCTCCTGCAGGAAACCGCCGTCAATGCCGATCTCGCCAAATTCGTTTTCGATCAGCACCAGCTTTTGATTCTGATAGCCCTCCTGAATGAGCTTTTTGATCAGGGTCGTTTTGCCGGCACCCAAAAAGCCGGAGAAAATATCGATTTTCGTCATAATTACACCTTCCGTATACAGCCGACCGGCTGTTATTTTAATTCCGAAGTATTATAGCACATCATTTTACAAAAATCCAGCAAAAACAAAAAATTGCCCTCAATCCTATGACCGAGGGCAATTATTTCTGAAATATAATGACTTCTTCGACATAATTCGATTGGTTCTTCGCATTTTTCGCAGTATCATACACGCAGGCGAGCAAAATCCCCGCCTGCGACAGCCCGCCACCGCCGCTCCGGCTCTCCCCCGGAGCGGCGGTTACTATATCAGCAGACAGGAATCAGGAGGATTGATCCGAGTTGCTCATCCCCGTCCAGATGGTTCGCTTCGCGAATTGCCTCGACTGTAGAACCATATCGCTTGGCTAGTGTCCAGAGATCCTCCTCTCCTGTCTGCTTCAAAATAACAGACGGACGCTGAGGATCCGATTGCTTCTGCTCGCCGACCTCTATTCCGCCAAGCATCCGTATCGGTTCTGATGTATAGGAGAAAGCAGTAACCGGCAGTGTTGCATGTACGGAAGAATCACCGCCATACTTTGCGCAGCTGCTGTCTGTAATGATCCCGGGCCATAGCTCGATATGGTTTTCCTTTGCCCCCGGCAGCAGCATGTTCTCCTCATAATTCACGCTGTCCGACAGAGCCATCTCCTCGCTGCTGCTGCCAAGCAGTAAAAACTGACCCGCGGCTGTAAGGGATACACCGTTTTCCTCGGTGGAAACATACGGCTGCCGGCACAAAACAGAGAGATCTACCACTTCCTGCAAGTCATTCGGAACCGTCACAGTAACAGGGATTTCCAATTCCCTGCGGTCAAGAAGCACCGGCAGCTGCAGCATTTCCTGCTGAATATCGACCTGACGGTAGGGACTATAGGCATCTTCCGCCACCTTAAGCACTGTTCTGTCGAATACAGTGTACTGTGCCGCCACGCCGGCGCGCAGCTGAAGCTGTCCTTCCCCTTGATCCAACTCCAGAGCCGTTACTGTCGGAAGAAGCCATGCTGTCGCAGTTGTGTCGTATTCGTTTCTAAGCTCCGTGTAATCGGACATCGGAAGCTCCGTCTTCCAGTTATGAATCTTTCCGTCCTCACAAAGATAACGGAGCTGAAGCGTGCAGCTGCCGCGCAATACCAATCGGTTTGCCAAAACCTTCTGTTCTTGGATTGTTGGGACCAATTCATAACCGATCATTCTTGCGATAGGCGGCTGATCATCGGGAATGCTCAAACTCTCCTCGATCCGCACCTGCCGCTCCCCTGCCTCCATCGGCAGCTCAACGGGATAGGTCTTCAGCAGCAGCTGAATATCCTCAGGCACATCCGTTGGCGTGGGGATCTCCATTTTACAGTACTCCATCGCCTGGCCCTGCAGTTCAATTCCTGCACGCAGAATGATCTTCCTTGCGGAAATATTTCTGCCGTCCAGCTCGCTGAGCAATGGCATCACCGTCACAACGCCGTCATCTACCGCGTCCGGCAGTTCCCATCGGGTCTGAAAGGGCATCCATGCATCCAGACAACGAGCCTCACTGCCGTCCTCCGGCGCGTACAACACCCATACCATCACGCCGCCGTTTGCGCTCATTGCTGTTCTGCGCCATTCTTTTCCGCGCAGCACGATCTGACCGCGGCAGCTGAGAATCCGTCCGATATCAGGGTAACCGTCCGGCAGCTTCACCTCCTGTGTCAGCTCCTGTGCCTGTGTTTGTGTCAAAATCTGCCGCATACACCGCAGCGGCATATTGTTAAATTGAATGTGCATGAAATCACTCCTCCCGCATTTCTGCTAAACTATATGCACATGGGACAAGTTTATGACACTTATTTTTTCCCGTTACACCAGAACCCAAGTGCCATGATCCCAAGTCCCACAAAGCTGCAAAAAAACGTGGATTCCAGACAATTTCCGATCAGAAGGCCAAAGCCGAATGCCATCAGTGCGCAACCGCACAGTTGGTTTTTCCTGCACACAAAAAACACCTCCCGCAAAAGCATATGCGGGAGGTGTCCGGCTATTCACTTAGGAAAGTGCTTCTTTGCACACTTGTAATACTTTCTCCAGAATCGGAACGCAGGTGGGTCGCCCATAGCCGCCTTCCTCGATCGCAACGATAAAGGCAAGGGGGTATTCCTCGTCAAGAACGAAGCCCGTGAACATGGCGTTCGGCTTCTTATCACCGCCGACCTCAGCCGTGCCGGATTTGGCACAGACGGTAAAGCCGGCAAAATTCTCATCGCCGTAATAGTTCTCAACATTGTTACGCATCATTTCCTGCAGCTTTTGGGCAGTGGCGGTGGACATGATCCGCTTGTCGGGATTTTGATCATCGGCTACGCGGTACGTGGTCTTAATGCCCACTTGAATGGAGTCCACAAGATACGGTGTTTTCAGAACACCGTTATTGGAAACTGCGCCGACAAAGGCAAGAAAGCTCGCAGGATTCACAAGATCCTTATGCTGACCGATGGCACTCCACGCAACCAGAACATCCGCCCGATCCTCGCAGTCGATCAATCCCTTTGCTGTTGTAATTCCATCGAATTGCAGCGCATCCAGCAATCCGAACTGATGCGCATACCACGCAAGACGCTTGCCGCCGATTTGCTCGGAGATCTTCGCAAAGGCGCAGTTACAGGAATTCTTGAACGCATCCTTGAAGGTCTGCACGCCATGCTCTTCCATGCAGGTGACCACATCGATGCCGTACTCCAGCTTGCCTTCGCAGACAAATTCCTGATCTTCGATACCGGGAACTGCCTCCAAAGCGGCAGCGGCAGTTACGATCTTGTAGATCGAGCCGGGCGTATAGGCAGCTTGCGTGAAGCGATTGAGATAAACACCCTGATAGGCATCTGTTTGATCCGCAGAAATGTCGGGAACGTTTTCAGGGTCATAGGTGGGCGTTGTGACGGCGCAGAGTATCTCGCCGGTCTGATAATTATAGATGGCAAGCGTTCCCCTGTGGCTTCCCATGGCATCCAGTGCTGCCATCTGCAGCTTTGCAGACAAGGTCAATTTCACCTGACCGCCGGTGCCGCCGTAGGCATAGACTCCGTTCAGCGGATCAAAGCCGGCAATTTGCTGGGCATAATGCGCCAGCGCAGGCGCACTGATGTTGCCCTGACGGTCTCCGAGCCAGTGCATCGTGGAGCTGCGAAGCAGCTCGTTTGCCGCATAAGTCCGCCCTCCCGTGAGGTCAAGAAGGAGATTTTTATCCCGATCCGTGATCGTACCGCAGCCGATATTTCCCGCGTTATAGAGGTGCGGAGAACCCGGTGCATGCACCCATTGTGACGACTTCATCACGTATTCTCCGAGGAAAAAGAGCGTACCACCCAGCAGTACAAGGATCAGGATCAGAAGAATCTTGGCGCGTCGCATCACTCTATTCATTGCCGCCACTTCCTTCCTTCGTCTGCCTGACCGCAAAGCTGGCATTTTGCCTTGTGTCCGCCGCCTTGATAAAGGCAAGCAGTCCCCATGCACCGATCATACTGGAGCCGCCGTTTGAAACAAACGGGAATGTGACACCCGTAAGCGGGAGTACATCCACCGTACCAAGAACATTGAATATGGTCTGCACGATCAGAATGCCCGCTGCGGTACAGGAGCCGATGGTATAAAAGCTGCTGCGCCCCAGCACCGCCATGCGCAGGGCAAACAAGCCGATGGCGATCACCGCCACCACCAGCATTACAGCCATTAAGATGCCCCATTCCTCCGAGATCGTTGCAAAAACCACGTCGGAATCAGCGGCAAAAACGCGGCGCATCCAGCCGTTTCCGGCACCAAGACCAAACAGTCCGCCGGAAGCAATGCACATCAAGGCTCTGGTCTGCTGATACCCCGCACCGAAGGGATCTTCCCAAATGTGCCGCCAATTTGTAAATCGGCGCATGGCATGGGGCGCAAGACGAAGCGCCAGCACGCCCGCAAAGCCAAGGGATGTGCAGGCAAGGGCGATCGTGCCCACGCTGCCGGAGCGAAGATACGCGATCAGCAAAAATGCCACAAAGAAGATCAATGCCGTGCCGAAATCGTTCATCACAGCCAAGCACGCGCAAATAACGATCGTATATGCAATAAAAAAGATCAGGTTGCGCTTTGTCAGGATGCGATCCATCGCGGAAGATCCCACAAAGACAAAACAGACCTTACTCAGCTCCGAAGGCTGAAAAGACATACCGCTGATGATCAGCCAGTTCTTCGCGCCGTTATATTCCTTGCCAAACACCAACGTAATGATCAGCAGCAATATACCGGCAACAGCCGCTACATAGCGCATTTTCTTGGCTCTCTCCAGATCCCGCAGAGCCCAACCCATCGTCAGGAAAACCGCAAGACCAAGCACCATCGCAGCCATCTGCTTGACCATTTCCTCCGGCTTGACCGAAGCGATGGCAGCCATACCCAGCGTACAGAGCAAAAATGCCAGTGTTTCCACCTCAAAAGAGGACTTTCTGATCAGAAGATAAAAGCCAAGCAGCAACCATTGGCAGACAAAAATGCCCCCAAAGCCGGTCAGCACGCCAACTGCGTATTTTGCGTCCAGACACATCAAATAGCTGGCGGCGCAAAGAAGCTGAAAGGCAGTCAGCAGCAGAAGATTGCCGATGCTGGCAAGGGGCTTTGCCGCATTGGTGCGAAGCTGCGCAAGGCGACCCTTCTGGCGCGTATTCATGGGCATGAGCTTCATGTTGATGCCGCCGATGTTGATCACATCATTTTCATCCAGCTCCGACATCTCCGTCAATTCGCCATTGACACGGATTCCCTCTTTCGAACCGGCATCCGCAATGGTCCAGCTGCCGTCATCATAACGGGTCAAAACCGCATGGCTCTTTTCGATGGTCGGTATATTCACGATTACATCGCTTCGTTTGTGACGACCGATGACATTTTCCCAATGGGTGATCGGAAGCTTCGTTCCGTCCTCCAGACAAAGCCAAGCCCAGATCTCGGGATCGCGACGGAAGGTCACCAACGGCTTCACGCAGCGAAACAGAATAAAAAAGACAAGTCCGGGGGCAAGATAGCGCAGTATTGCCTGATAGACCATCACAAAGGTCTGCGCCGCATCGGGAAATATTTGATTCAGATCCATCCTGCCCACCTCCTTTGTATAAATCGAATCGATTACTTTTCCATCGACCGCAGCAGTGCGATCTCCTTCTGATAACCGGGCAGCTCGTTGGGTGTTTCGAGGATCATCGGGATGCCTGCAAGCAGCGGATGGTTGATGATCCGCTCGAAGGTGGCAAGACCGAGGTTACCGTCACCGATGCATTCATGACGATCCTTGTGGCTGTTGTGAACATTCTTCGAGTCGTTCAGGTGCAGCGCACGAAGACGATCAAGACCCACTACCCGGTCAAACTCCGCAAGCACGCCGTCAAGGTCATTGACGATGTCATAGCCACCGTCCCAGATGTGGCAGGTATCAAGGCACACGCCCACCTGATCACTGCCGACGCCGTCGATGATCGCACGCAGCTCCTCAAAGCGTCCGCCGACCTCACTGCCCTTGCCTGCCATCGACTCCAACAAAACAGTGACGGGATACTGCGGCTCCAGTGCCTTTTTCAGTGCGTCCACGATCTGGGAAATGCCTGTCTCCATGCCCTGCCCAACATGAGAGCCGGGATGGAAATTGTAGAAATTGCCGGGCAGTGCTGCCATGCGCCGCAAATCATCCGCCAGAACGCTTGCGGTGAAGGCACGGGCATCCGGGTCAGCGGTACACAGATTCATCGTGTAGGCAGCATGGGCAACCAGCGGGCCGAAATTATTTTGCTTCAGCATTTCGACTGCAGCTGCACAGTCCGCCGGATCTTCCGGCTTTGCTTTTGATCCACGGGGATTTCTGGTAAAAAAGGCAAAGGTATTCGCCCCAATGGAAAGTGCTGTTTTGATCATGGCTACATTGCCGCCGGAAGCGGACAGATGACAACCGATATATCGCATAAATATCACTCCTTTTGCAATAGAATAGCATAATTTCAAAATAATTGCAATTCCTCTTTGCGAAAGCGACAAATTGTGATAGAATTAGACTATCCAAAATAAACAAAAAAACTCCCACGGGAATCATCCCGTGAGAGTTAAGCTCAGCTTTCCGCCAACGCAATGGAATCCAGCACGCTCTGCCACTCAACAGCACAGCTTGCCGCATTGTCCGCAGCGGTGATAAAGCTGATGCAATAATGGTAATTTCCGTCATTGAGAACCATGACGCGTCCCACCTGATCGCCCGTATCTCCTGCTGCAGACCATGTGCCTTCGTAACAGGAAACGCCGCAGCGTTTGGTTTCCATTAACTGCAGATCGTCTTTTGAAAAGCCGGTCAGATTACGGAGTGTCCCATCCAGATCCCCAGCATCGAAGGTCTCGATCATCAGTTCATATCCGTCACAAAAATATAGCTTTCCCGATGCACCCTCCATCACCGGCGACGCCGCCGAGGACGGAAGCTCAACAAGCACCGTTGCCGGTGTCGCCATTACCGCAATGTCATTGGGATCACCGATCGTCTCAAACACATCCTCCGCACAGCCTGACAGCAGAATCATCAAAGCAAGTACCAACAAAAGCTTTTTCATTTACGAACCTCCCGAAAGGAATCACTATGGAACTACTCTACCTTTACCTGCTTATAATCAATGCAGTTTCCTTCTTTCTTATGCTTGCAGACAAGAAAAAAGCACAAAAAAAGAAGTGGCGGATCCGAGAAAGCACCTTGCTCGGCGTTGCGCTGATCGGCGGAAGCCTCGGTGCTGCCCTCGGCATGTCACTTTTTCGACATAAAACGCAGCATCCTCTTTTTTCCATGGGGCTTCCTGTTATTTTGGCTGTGCATATTATACTGATCATACTGCTGCATATGTAAAAACTCAGCACCCATCGGGTGCTGAGTTTCTCATATCAAAGCAATGTTATGCCGGCAAGCATGGTAAGTGCCATAACGATGGTGAAGCAGATCACGCCCCCGGAGCCAAAGAAAGATTTTACACACCACAGATGGATGGGATTTTCTGTGCGGTAGGCTTTGATCTCCCTGCGTTTTACAATCAGGATCACGATGCCCGCGATCAGGCAGCCCCAGATCAAAAGAGCGAACAGCACATCACCCGTGCCCTCCGGCAAAAGCTGGGATATACGGGAGAAGGTATCGCCAAGGATCAGGTTATTTGCCATATGCAGCACCATCGCCCAGCCGATGGAGTACTCGACGGTAATGTAGCCGAGAACCAATCCCACAAGAAAGGCATAGGGCGACTGCACGATGTTGCCGTGGAACATTCCGAAAAGAAATGCAGATGTCAGGATCGCAAAGGTCTTGCCATAGGGGCGCATCAGGCGCAGCAGCAAGCCACGGAAGATGATCTCCTCCACAATGGGGGCAAACAGTCCCACATACAAGAACATACTCAGTGTATCAGGGACGATGGAAGCTGCCTCGATCGACTGCAGCACAGAGAAACCGAACTGATTGAAAACAAGCTCCAGTATGTTCGCGAAGAGCTGAAATGCGCCCTGCGCCGCGAGAAAGACCACCAACAGTGCAAAGAAGGTTTTCGGCTTGAGGTCTTTCTCTTTCTGCCAGATTTCGCTGAAAAGGAAATGCGGCTTTTTCCAGATGATAATCAGCAGAAGAGCAATAACGCAGGCGATGAGATAGCCCCACGCATTGCCCAAGATGATCTGTTCAAGCGCGTCCCCCTCCGGCATGCTGCCCTGCAGTGAAAGAACCACCGTTTGAACCATCACAGCTGCAATAACGCAGACATTCATGACAAGGGAGTAAAGAAGCAGCGACCAGCCGGTAACGCCCATCTTCTTTTTCAGCTGTCTGCGGATCATTTTTTCATCCATTTTCCATCCCCTCCATCTGCATGATGATCGCTTCCGCGGACAGCATGCCGTCAATCGCCGCGGACATAATGCCACCGGCATAGCCTGCACCCTCACCGGCAGGATATAGTCCACGCAGCCCGGATTGGCGATCCTCACCACGTAGAATGCGCACCGGCGAGGAACTTCTTGTTTCCGGCGCAGTCAAAACTGCATCCGGGGCAGCAAAACCCCGCAGGTTTTGATCCATCAACGGAAGTGCCGTCCGAAGCGCCGTGGTGATCTTTTCAGGAAGAATATCGTGAAGATCACACCACACAACACCCGGTCGGTAGGTCGGCTGTACCGATGCCGCGCCGGTACTCGCCTCTTTTTGCAGGAAATCACCGACCAGCTGCGCAGGAGCGCGGAAGCTGCCGGAATAAGCAAATGCTTTTTCTTCCAGCTCCTCCTGCCAACGCATACCGCCCAACGCACCGGGATAGGGAAAATCAGCCGGATTTAAGCTCACAAGCACCGCAGCATTGGCATTTTCTCCATCGCGGTCTGCGTTGCTCATGCCGTTTGTAACAAGCTTTCCCTCCTCCGATGCCGCGGCAACCACATATCCGCCGGGACACATGCAGAAGGTATAAACGGTTTCGTTTTCCAAATGGCGAACCAGCTTGTAATCCGCCGGCGGCAACGGAAGCTCGTTTGTACCGTACTGCGTCTGATCGATCACCGATTGAAGCTGCTCGATCCGCACGCCCATGGCAAAGGGCTTTGCCTCCATATGGATGCCGGAACGCTCCAGCATGCGGAAGGTATCCCGTGCGCTGTGACCGATGGCAAGGATCACATGATCGGAGTAAACTTCCGCCTGCTCCGTTTGCACACCCTTGATGCAGCCATCCTTGCAAATCAAGCCGGTCACCTTTGTGTTAAAACGCACCTCACCACCGAGAGAGATGATGCGCTGCCGAATATTTTGGACAACCTGAAGCAGCACATCCGTCCCCACATGGGGCTTGGCATCGTAGAGAATGTCCTCCCGTGCGCCGGCAGCCACAAACTGCTCCAAGATCCAGCCGATGCGGGGGTTATTGACGCCGGTGTTCAGCTTTCCGTCTGAAAACGTACCCGCGCCGCCCTCGCCGAACTGGACATTTGATGAGGTATCCAGCTCGCCGGTAGCGAAGAAATGCTGCACCTTTTTGTGACGGGTTTCAGCATCCTCACCCCGTTCCAAAACGATGGGACGCAGTCCGGCAATCGCCAGCACCAACGCAGCAAACATGCCCGCAGGGCCAAAACCGACAACCACCGGGCGGCTCTGCGCTTGCACATGGCAGACAGGTACTTTGTAGTACGAAACCGGCGCAATGGCAGCCTTTTTACACCCGGAAAACTTCAGGATCTTCTGCTCATTACCGTCGAGAGCAACATCCACAGTATAGATGATCCGCACGTCCGGCTTGAAGCGGGCGTCGATGGAACGGCGAACGATCTTCAGCCTGCGGATCTTCGAGCCGGTGATCTTCAAGAGTCGCGCCGCTTCAAAAAGCAGCTGGTTGGGATCATGCATCGGCGGCATGGAAATATCACGGATTCGGATCATTTCTCCACCCCCGCGTTCTTGCCCGCCAGTCGCCCTGAGCTCCACGCCCACTGTAAATTATAACCGCCGCAGTCGCCGTCAATGTCAAGCACCTCGCCGCAGGCATAAAGCCCCGGTACGAGGCGGCTTTCCATGGTGAGCGGGTCAAATTCATCGGTAACAGCACCGCCGGCTGTGACCTGTGCATGCTCCATGCCGAGCGGCTCTGTGACCACAACATCCAGTGCTTTCGCAGCCGCAGCCGCTGCCCTGAGTTCATCATCACGAAGGGAGCTGATGGGAACGCCGGCACGGATACCTGCTGTCTGGGTCAGGACACGTCCAAGACGGTTGTGCAGGATCCCCGTAAACAATTCATCCGTTAAAAGTGTGCTGCTTCTGCGCTTCTTCAAAAGCTGAAGCAGCATCTGTTCGTCCATAGCAGGCAGCAGATCGATCAAACAATGCCAGTTTCCCTTTGTGCTGCAGGCATCCCGGGACACTTCAAACACCACCGGGCCGGAAAGACCATACTCCGTAAACTGCAGCTCTCCAATGCTTTTCGCATGCAGCATGTCACCGTTAAAGACGGAAATGCTGCAATTTGCACGCACGCCCTTCAGAGCAGCACAGCCGCTCCAGCTGCTTTTCAGCTGCACAAGGCTGGGACGCAGCTTCGTAATGTGATGACCGAAGCTTCTGAGAAGCTGATAGCCGGACATAGAGCCACCCAGCTTTGTGCCGGCAAGTCCGCCGCAGGCAATGATCAGCTTGTCGCAGGAATAGACCTCACCGTTGCCCTCTACACGGAAACCATCATCCGATTTCTTCACCTTGGAAACTTCAAAGCCGGTAATAAGGCGGATGTTATCCCGCTGCAGAGCAAAACGCAGAACATCCACAACAGAATTCGCCTGATCGGAATAGGGGTAGACTCTGCCCATTTCCTCTGAAACAGTATAAAGACCCAACTCACCGAACCAAGCGAGTGTGTTTTCCACATCGTATCTTGACATGGCGTTCCGGGCGAAATCGGAATTTTGTCCATGTAAGCCACCCTTGTCGGCGTTCAGATTGCTGAGGTTGCAGCGGCCGTTGCCGGTTGCCTGCAGCTTTCTGCCCACCCGTGACTGCCGTTCAAACAAAATAACATTTACGTCGGGGCATTCCGATGCCGAAATGGCAGCCGCCATGCCGGATGCGCCCGCTCCGATAATTCCTATAACCATACTTTCACCTGCTTTCTTTTGATCATTGTAGCAGAAATTACAACATCGCACAAGTAAAACTTCCCTTGCAATCCGAAAAAGCTATGGTATAATACCCTTGGTGATGAAATGAATCGAAATAGTATTGAGAAAATCGCCCAAAATTCCGAGGACAGAATGCTCCTTGCAAAGCTCTGGGACAAGATCAACGCAGGGTTTTCCCGCAGCATCCCGGCACACACCCCATTTCTGACGCCCCGGGAGCTGGAAATGGCACGCTTTCTCTTTGGTGAGCCGGAAGGGCTTCATGCCTTCGGCGGCTACCCGGATGCAGAACGCAAAATGCTCTGCTATCTTCCCGATTACATGGACGAGAGCGTCCTTTCCGGCGAGGACTCCCCCGTCGTTGCTCTGCGGGCGGTATTTTATGAGGGAGACACTCCCACCCACCGGGATTTTCTCGGTTCGCTGATGGGCAGCGGTGTGGCAAGGGAATGTATCGGCGACATCTGTGTGGGTGTTGGCAGCTGTGATTTTTTCGTGACGGAAGAAATTGCACCATACCTTTTGCAAAATTTCAGCAACGCAGGCAGAACAAAGTTCCGCCTTTCGGCGATCCCTCTCTCCGATGTTCAGATCCCGGAGCCAGAGATCAGGGTCATAAAGGATACTCTGGCTTCCTTGCGCTTGGACAGCGTCATTTCTTCCGGCTTTCGCATCGGTCGGAGCTTGGCTGCGCAATATGTAGCTGCAGGCAAGGTCGCCATTGACGGGCTTCCCTGCGAAAAGCCGGACAAGGCAGTTTCAGAAGGCTGTAAGATCTCCCTGCGGGGCAGCGGTAAGATCAAGCTTGCCAAGGTAAACGGACAGACAAAGAAAAATCGGATCTCCGTGGAGATCCATCGATATGTGTGAGGTATGAAAATGAAAATGGACGAAGTCATCGCGCGCATCAATGCGCTTGCAAAAAAGGCAAAGGAAGAAGGCTTGACGGAGGAAGAAATCGCGGAGCGTGACAAGCTGCGCCGGATCTACATCGACTCGGTCAAGGGCAATCTGGTTGCACAGCTGGAAAACACCTACATCGTCAGCCCCGACGGAACAAAGAAAAAGGTAAAGCACAAATAATGACGAAAGCACTCTGTGATCTACAGAGTGCTTTTCTTCTATCTCGTGCTTCCTTAATTGGGAGACCAACTGCCAGTTATGATTGGACTGAAATAACTGTAAAGCTCTTGTGTTGTAAATTTGTTATTCACAGAACCAACAAAGTACGTTTCATCCGCAATATTATAAAACAACCAGCGCTGAAGATCCGGGCTGAAAGCCAAATTAACAGCAGCGGGCATTCCTGCTTCAAACCCAAGACAGGTCACCGCACACGGATCCACGCCGGGATATGTGACTATCTCGGGGAGGTTACTGTCGAGATTGTTAATTGTTTCTATATTCTTGATCCCATCAAAAGAACTGATTCTTGCATACAAATATGGAATACCGGATGGACTCTCTCCTTTTTCTCCTTCAATGAACATCTGCCAATTACGCGTTGCATTTCCCTCTTGATCGATTTGTGTCATTGTCAATGTCAGGGGAAATTCCACCGGCTGCGGCGGACTTGGTTGCAGGAAATATACCATGCACGGAACTGCCACAAGCAAGATTCCGAAAAGAATCCATAGTAATTGCTTTTTCTTCATGATATTTATCTCCTTTCGTTGGGCTCGTTTCTCGCGGATGCAATTTTCATGCAGAAGCATTATACAATCGTTTCAATATACTGTCAAACATTTCCTACACTATTAACTATTTCCTTACACCATGGCGGGAGCAAGCACCCGCCCTACAATAATTAGAATTATTTTCGTCACTTAACACATACTACTGTCAAAAACAGCAAGGAGTGCGAAGCGATGGCAGAAAACAGACGGGGGCAGCACAGCTTTGTCCTGCCGCAAATGCCCGTGATCACCCACTGGGCAAGCGTTGCGGGCAAAAAAGAAGCGGAAGGTCCGCTGGGAAAGACCTTTGACCTGACCTGCATGGATGCCTATTTCGGGCAAAAAACCTGGGAGCAGGCGGAAAAACAGATGCAAAAGCTCGCGCTTGAGAAGCTCATCGAAAAGGCAGGGCTGAGTCATTCTCAAATCGGTCTTGTGTTCTCGGGGGATCTGCTCAACCAATGCATCGGCTCATCCTTTACCCTGCGGAACACCGGCATGGCGCACATTGGGTTGTACGGCGCGTGTTCGACGATGGCAGAGAGCCTTCTGATGGGCGCGATGGCGGTCTCCGGCGGTTTTTCGGACAGAGTGATCGCCATGACCTCATCCCATTTCGCCTCCTCTGAACGGCAGTACCGTTTCCCTCTCGGCTACGGCGGTCAGCGCACACCCACCGCTCAATGGACGGTGACCGGGTCGGGTGCAGCACTTCTTTGCTCTGCCGGCATCGGTCCGCGGATCGATTCCTGCACCGTCGGTACGGTAACGGATCTGGGCGTAAAGGATGCCAGCAACATGGGCTGCGCCATGGCACCTGCAGCATACGAGACCATCCGCACCCATTTGGAGGATCTGCATCGTACCCCGGAGGATTTTGACCTGATTGTCACGGGCGATCTGGGGCAGCTGGGCAAGGAAATGCTCATGGAGCTTGCCCGGCTGGACGGTGTCTACCTTGGCGGCAGATTGACCGACTGCGGCACGTTGGTCTTTGATAACACCACGCAGGATGTCCACGCAGGCGGCTCCGGCTGTGGGTGCAGCACTATCACGCTGTGCGGCGAGCTTCTGGGTAAGCTGAAAACAGGAAAGCTGCAGCGTATCCTCTTTTGCGGAACGGGTGCGCTGCTGTCGCCTACCTCGACTCAGCAGGGTCTTCCCATTCCCGGCATCTGCCATGCTGTTTCCATCATCGCAGGAGGTGATTGAATGGACTATTTGAAAGCGTTTCTTGTGGGCGGTGCGCTGTGTTTGATCGGTCAGATCCTGATCGACAAAACCATGCTCTCCCCCGCCCGTATTTTGGTCAGCTATGTGGTCATCGGCGTACTGCTCAGTGCTCTGAAGGTATATCAGCCTCTGGTGGATTTCGCAGGTGCAGGAGCTACAACGCCTTTAACAGGCTTCGGGCATTGCCTTGCCAAGGGTGTGAAGGAAGCTGTGGATGAAGACGGATTGGTCGGTATTTTCATCGGCGGACTCAAGGCTGCCGCCGGTGGTATTACCGCGGCAATCGTCAGCGGTCTTGTGGCAAGTCTGGTTTTCAGGGCAAAGAATAAATCCTGAAATTATGGGTAATCTATGGAAGCGGAAGCACCGCACTACAGAGATTCGGAGGAATTTACAATGAATAACAAGCAGAATCAGAACAACCAGAATCAGAGCAACCAGCAGAACAATCAGAATCAGCAGAACAATCAGAATCAGCAGAACAAGAACTCCCGCTGATAAAAACCGACCTGATGCGATTGCATCAGGTCGGCTTACATATTTACGTGACGTTTACAAATCGGTTCAATCGGAAGAAATAAAGAAGGGATCGCTTCACGGGGTGCTTGTAGATGCGCTGCATTGCATCGGCGTAGGCAAGAACCTGTGCCCGATATTGCTCCAGCTTTTGAGGAAGGGTTTCCTCCGTTACAAAGTCGGTCTTGAAGTCAATGATCGTGATGCCATCCTCATCCACCATCGCGCAGTCCACAACGCCCTGCAGCAGGATCTTTTCACCAGCCAGCTCCGGCGCGTAATTTTCGCCGTCATCGAGGATCGAGAACTTAAACTCCCGCAGAACATTGGGGTGGTCACGCAGCTTCGTGCCGATCTCGGTCGCGAAGAACGCAGCGATCTGACCGCAGTCCACAAGCTGTGCCTGCTCCTGCGTGATAAAGCTTTCCGACACGAGCCGCGCAAGCTCCTTATCAATACCCGCTTCATCTGTACAGCACGCATAGCGGATGTACTGCATAATTGCGTGGGTTGCGTTGCCGATATCCGCAGCGTTTGCACCGCCCGACACAAAAGATGGGCTGCGCCAACTGCTGTGCCACGTGTTGCTTCCCGTGTTTTCAGATGCTTCCGCATCCTTGATGCGTCCCTTTCGCTGAGTAGCGGTCTGCTTAGAAGGTGCTGCAGTTGCAGCGGTATATGCGTAACGGAATGCAAGGCGCTTGTCAAGCTCCTGAACGATCGCGTCCGGGATTGCCTCTGCATTCGCTTCCTCTTTAACTTCTGATTTGCCCGCCTCGGGCGCATCCATCACCCGGATCAGCCATGGGGGCTGACCAAGCTGCGTTTGCTTCGGACGACCGCCGATGGCAAACAGCTCACCCGCCTCTGTGCGACGTAGTGCAGCAAGCAGCACCCATTCGCCGCAGCAGGAAACATCCCGCGTCAAAAGCTCCGTAACATCTGCATCCATGCGCAGGGCGATCTCAGCTATGTCTTTTTCCAACTTTTGGGATGCGTAGGTCATGATCAGGCGGTCGCGGGCGCGGGTCAGTGCAACATAAAGGACACGCAGTTCCTCGGATATGCTGTCCGCGCTCATCTTTGCGGCAATAGCACGCTTGGCGACAGACGGGTAACGAACCCGGTTCTTCTCATCCACCGCAGTCAAGCCCAAGCCAAGCTCCTGATCACAAAGCACCTGCGCCGTCAGGCTTTCCCGATTGAATTTTCGCGACAGACCGCACACAAACACAACAGGAAATTCCAAGCCCTTGGACTTGTGAATACTCATGATCGTGACCGCGCCGGGGCTGCTCTGCTCACCCGTTACGATCAGACCCTTATCCTGCATGGCAGTCAAATGCTCCAGAAACTGCTCCAAATCCCGGCGACCCGTGGACTCAAAGCCAACCGCCAGCTCATAGAAAAGCTGCAAATTCCGCTGACGCAGCGCGCCGTTTTCCATGGCGGCATAGATACTGTCCATGTGGGTCAAGCGGAAAATGGATTCCAGCAGCTGTGCTAAGGGTCTTAATCGCGCTTCCCTTCTCCACACAGCCAAATGTTCAAGGAAGGTGCGGATCTTCGGCAGCTCGGATTGCAGCAACGAATCGTAAATGCTGCCGCGCTTATTCGCTGCGCGAATGACCGCAAGCTCATCCGCCGAAACGCAGAAAACAGGGCTTGCAAGCGCAGCGATCAGCGGAATATCCTGTCGTGGATTGCTGATCACCTGCAAAAGTGCGTGCAGGACAGAAACCTCCTGCGATTGCAGCAGATCATCACCACCGCCGGTGCTGCAACGAAAACCGCGGGATGCGAGAGCGCGCTTGAAATGTCGGCTCATAGAACCGGGAGAGCGAAGCAAGATCGCAATGTCATCCGGCTTGATCGGACGCAGCTGATCCTTATCTCGGACAAAATGGGTTCCGTCGCAAAGCTGCTCGATCCGTTTGGCGACAAAATCCGCCTCTTCATCATAGGTGCTTTCACGAACAGGAATCGTCCAAAGCTCCACCTCCGGCTCGCCAAGGGGCTTATGAGGAACGCCCTCATGCAGTGCTTCATCTTCACCGTAGTAGAGTCCGCCGACCGCCGGGGACATGCAGACTTCGAACACATCGTTCACGCCCTGCAGTACCGCGCCGCCGGATCGGAAATTGGCAGAAAGCATCACTTTTCTGCCCTCATTTCCCGTGGCTTCCTCTGCATTCGCATAAGTTTCGTACTTTTTCAGGAAAATACCGGGATCGGCAAGACGGAACTGATAGATGGACTGCTTGACATCGCCGACCATAAAGCAGTTTTGCCGTTTCTGCGTCAACGCCATAAAGATCGCATCCTGCACCGCGTTGGAATCCTGATACTCGTCGACCATGATCTCACGGAATCGACGGCCGATCTCCGCTGCTGCGGCGGTTGCGCCGGAGCGACTTTTTCCGATCAGCAGATCCAGCATCCGATGCTCCAGATCGCTGAAATCAACAACGCGGCGCTGCTTCTTAATACGGTCATATTCCCGCTCAAAATCACGTACCAGCTTGACCATCCCCCGAACTGCCGCCCCGCTGCGGGAAAGATCGGCAATTACTGTGTCGCTGGGATCAGAAAAAGCCCTCAGGTGCTTTTCCAGACCCTTTTTGCAGGCATTTCGCACCGCCTTGATCGTCTCTGCCAGATCGGGATCGGCAAGCTTTTTGGAAAAGGTCAGTGTTCCGTAGTCGATGCTGCTTTTTGCGTAGATCTCGTCCCACGTTGTGCAGGCACTGAGATTTTCCAGTTGCGTGATGGTATCGCGGAGCAAAGCTGTAGGCTTTGGCATATCCCCCGCCCGCTCGGCAGCATCCGCACAACAGGTCAGAGAACGGATCTGCAGCGCAAGATACCGCTTCAGCTCCACGATCAGGTAATTTCCCCAAATGGTTTGGGATACATCGGTCAGTGCATCTGTGTTCGCGTTTTCGATGCAGCGGTCAAGCCATCGCTGAGGTTCAAGGTGACATCTGGCGCTGTCGTAGACCTTCAGCAAGATCTGCGGCACAAGCCGGTCATCACGCCCCAAGCCCTGAGAATCCACAAACGCACGAAAATCCGGGTCTTCGGATTCCTTATATGCCGCATCCAGAATCCGCGCCATGGCATTATCCCGCAGCTGGGCGCACTCATTCTCATCCGCCACCCGGAAGTCCGACGGCAGATCCACAAGATAGGCGTATTCCCGCAGCACATCGCCGCAGAAGGCGTGAACGGTGGAGATCTTCGTCAGATAAAGCCGCTGCATCTGCCGCTGCAAATGGCGGTTCTCCGGCTGCTCAGCCATGCGTTCGGAGAGCTTGGAGGCAATCTTACCCCGCAGCTCAGCCGCCGCTGCCTTTGTGTATGTAATGATCAGAAATTCGTCCAGATCCGCAGGCTCGTCCGGGTCAAGGAGGTATTTCATCAGGCGGTCAACAAGTACCTTGGTCTTGCCTGAACCGGCAGCCGCCGACACCAATAGCCGTCCGCCGCGGTTATCAACGGCAGCCTGCTGTTGAGGGGTCAATGTCTCAGCCATGTCGGTTCATCTCCTTTCCGATCTCCTCCCAAAATTGAGGGGCAGTCATCGCTTTATAATTTCGACGCGTCTGCACTTCGCTCTTATGACAAATGGTAGCATAGGGGCAGTAAGTGCATGCGTCATGGGATGTACCGCGGGTATAGGGGTTCGGTGTGATATCGCCGGAAGCGATCACATCGACCATATCCGCAAGAACCTTGAATACATATGCCCGCAGCAGCTTCAGCTGACTGCGATCCGCCAGATCGCCGGAGAGGGATCCGTCTTTTCTGCGGGTGCAGCAAAGGCGGTGCATTTGCTCCTCCGGCTGCATGGCATGGATGACCTCATCATCCGAAAGCAGCAGTCCCTTGCGCTTCCACTCACTGCGACGTGCCTTTGCTGCCTCCTCATCGGTCAAACGACCATCTGCCGACACCAACGGCGCACGGGCGGGAAAATACTGCACACCGGCAGCAACAGGCTGTCCGCCGACCACGTCCGTCCCCTCCTGCTCCAAGGCAAAGAGGTACAAAAGCAGCTGCAAGCCGACTCCATTGAAGACATCGCAGTAGTCAAAATCTTTTTTGCCGGTCTTGTAATCCACAACACGGAAGTAATGCTGCCCGCCCTTTTTCCAGATGTCCACACGGTCAACGAATCCCCGCAGAACAGCGGGCATCTTACCGCCAATAGCGATGGGGGGCATTTCACCGCCGTCACTGAAATCAAGCTCAAAATACTCCGGCAGGAAGTCCGATTCCTTCAGCTCCTCCCACAGCTCCCGGATGACCATCTCCAGCTCACGCCAGTTGCGTCGGAACAGATAATCCTGACGCATGGAATCCAGCTGTGCAAAGTGTTCCTTTGCGTAGCGCTCTGAGTGCGCAGAAGCAATCGACATCATCTGCTCCAGAGAGACTGCCTCGAAACCGCCCTTATTCATCACATCCCGCACTGTCAGCTCCAGCACCTCATGGACATAGGTACCGAACTCCGCGGGATCGACGGTGGTTTCCTTTCGTTCCTTTGCACGCAAGCCGTATTTCAGGAAATAAGACATCCGGCACTCCGCATGGCGATCCACCTGCGAAGCAGACAATCGCAGCTGCTTGCCGTAAAGGGACGTGATGTTGGAGGGTGCAACATTGCCGATGGTATATGCAGCTTTTTCACGGGCATCGCCATACCATCCACCCACATCCAGTCGCTGTGCCGCGTCCTGTGCGCCGAATTTCGCAAGATACGCGCCAGTTTCGCAGGGATCACAGCCGGCAGCACCCATGGGAGCGGAAGCATTGCGCTCACCGCCTGCCATACGGGCAATGCGGCGGAATACATAGGACTCCTCACCCTCGGGACAGGATACGTATACACTTTCCCGCCCGCCGCAGAAAACGCCGTATATCTCGGCAAATTCCGCCTGAATGCCCTCGATCGCGCCGCCGGTCAGGGGGACGCCCATTTGCCGAAGCATTACGCGCTCCTGATCGGTCAGCAGGCCCGCTGAACCGCCGTAGCCGGGCAGCGCGCCCTCGGCAGCACCAAGGACGATCAGATGCTTTTCCTGCTGGCAGCGCATAGCACTGATCGGTCCGACCATCACTGCATCCAGCACCGGCGGAATCGTGCCTACATCATACTGGCTCAAAAGGAGCGTGAAAAGGCGTGCAAAGACCTCGCCGTCCCAGACGGACTGCCCAAGCGTGTCGTTCATCTGCTCCAAGGCAGAAATCAAAATCTCCCACAGCTGATTGAGGATCTGTGCTTCTCTTTGGTCGCCTGCTTCATCCATCTGTTCTGCCAACTGCTCAAGACGGGTTGAAAGACCGATTTGCACCAAAAAGGCATAGAGCGAACTAACCTGATCAGAAAGGTTCTTTGCGTTCTTAAAATCGCGAGCCAGTGCTTCAAGGGGTGTGATCGCCCGGACGCGGGCATCGTTCAGACAACGAAGCTGCTGTCTGGATGCTTCGTTCCACTCACCGGCAATGCCCTCAGGATGGTTCGTCCATTCTTTGAGGAAGCTCTTACCCCGGATGCCCCATGTGATCACATAGTTCTCCAGAAGATCACAGGTGTCCATATCAATGGGCGCAAGGCTGGATTTCAGATAACGCAGGACATCCCGCTGCTCAAAGCCGCCGAGGGCGGCATCCATCGCCGCAAGCACCATGGATACAACGCTTTTCTGCAGAACATCCTCCGTTCCTGCCTGATAAATCGGGATGCCGCAGCGGTTGCAGACCAGCTGTACGGTTCGAAGATAGGTATTCAGGTCTGCACAGACGATGCTGATATCCCGATAGCGGCAGCCTTCACGCACCAGCGCGATCACATGATCGCAGGCTGCCATGACCTCCGTCTGCACGGAGTCTGCACGCACCGCCTGAACTTGTCCGTCGAAACGGAGCTTGTCAGAAATATTTCCCTGAAAAATATGCTCACAAAAGGGAAGCAAAGCAGAGCCTTGTGAGATCTCCACGATCTCATAAGGCACACCGGCACCCTTGGCGCATCGGATGATCTCGGCGCAGGTCGCGCCTGCTTTTTCGAACGCCATAGCATCAGAGGCAGGTCGATCACAGTTCAAAGAAACGGTAACCTGCGGACTGTGGCAGATCAGGTGTTCCAGTATTGCCATGTTCTGACGGGTAAAGTCCGGGAAACCGTCTATGTAGAATACATGCTTTTCCGCAAAATCGCAGTCCTCAAGCTGCTGAAGGCACGAAGTCATCCGATCCCGGGGATCCCGGCAGCCAACAGCGCACAGTGCATCATAGCTCTCAAGGATCAGGGAAAGCTCGTAGAGCTTCTGCGCAAGTGTACCTTCTGTCTGAGCGGACGCATCAGCAAGCATTTGCGCGGTAATGCAGCAGCGTTTGAATTCATCAACAGCATCCACCAGCTCCTTGAGAAACTCCGGCTTGTTTTCAACCGCCGCATACGCTTTCAGCTGACTGTGCAGCTGGCGGGTAGCGGCAGCCATAGCAACGATCCGTCCGCCGGCATCAAGACAGGGAATCGCCACATCGCCCACCTGCTCGGAAACCCTCGAGGCAAGGCGCGAAAAGGACAGCACCTCCGCAAAGCGGCTTGCCGTATCCCCTGCAGTCATGCAAAGGCGGCGTTCCGTATCATGACTGATCAGCTCAGGAACAAGCAGAATGTGCCCCGGCAGATCCTTTGCAACATCGTATGCGATCCGATTAAGGATTTCGTCCCGACCTGCAACCCAATCACGGCTAATCAATATTGTCAACATGTTGATCACCTACCTTACTTGAATTGCATTATACCACAAAACAAGGAAAAAGGACAGTACATTCTGCAAAATTTGTCACAGAATGTATTGTCCTCTTGTTTTAACTTTTGTGAAGCCAGTTTTCAAGCCAGCCGAGGCAATCCAGCACAAAGAAACGCACCTTATACTGCGTCTGCCCGGTCAACGCGCCGCTTAACGGCTTGGAAAAGCCCGCATCCACCGCCGTGTCCTTCATTTCAGAGGAGGTCGTGGCAACACACAGCCGCGGAAATACCACACACCACCAGTTTTTGCCTTCCCCCTCACCGATGGTGATCCGCAACGACTCATAGACTCCCGCGGGCAGGGAAAAGGTATCATAGTGCCGCGTTGGAAATTTTTCCTGTACCATGGTCACCGCAGCCTTTGCTGACTCGCCAACAGACGCAAGCACTTGATTACAGATGTCCTCAATTTCCAAAAGATTTTCCTGCAGGTATGCTTTTGCCGCTTCCATGTCAGGCATCCGCTGCATAACGGAATTGATCTTCTGTAGGACAGCATCCCGCACCTGCAGCTTGATCTGCTGATCCTCTTTGGAGTCAGTCTCCCCAACGACATGCAGCCGGATCACACCGTCATCCAGCGTCACCCGATCACGGATTACCCCAACACCCCACACGAGGATGGCGACCAAAATAAAAATTGTGAGCAGTTTTCTCATAAAACAACACCGTCCATACCGGAATACTACCAGTATGGACGGAGTTTGTCAGAAATATACAGGCTTGGCAATAAAAACTTGGGGATAATTCTCACGGAGCATGTTGCAAATGACTGCAGCAAATTCGAACTCCGTCACCATGCAGAACACCGCCGAGCCGGAGCCGGTCATCTGCTGATTCAGTGAGCCGTAGGAATTGAAAATGGACTTGATGTAGTTCAGCTCCAAATGATCTGCTGTCACAACGGGGTCAAACACGTTGTAAAGATTCTGGGCAACTCCCGCAAGGTCGCCGGCGAGGATGGCACTTTCCATGGCATTGTGATCCGGGTGCTTCGCGATCACAGTTTCATCCAGCTTTGCGTAAAGCTGTGCTGTGGAGACGGAAAAATCAGGCTTGCAGATCACGAAGATGCAATCGGGCATCTCGGGCAGCTTGCGAAGGCGGTCACCGCGACCTTCTGCCACAGCCGTGCCGCCCATAACGCAAAACGGCACGTCACTTCCCACAGATGCGCCCAGCTCTGCCAGCGCGGGAATGGAAAGCGGATAGCCGTAGTGACGGTTCAGCGCACGAAGAACGGCAGCCGCATCGGCGCTTCCGCCGCCGAGACCGGCTTCTGCAGGGATGCGTTTGGTAATGCGGATCTCAAGACCGTCGGGGTCTTTATCGATGGTATCAAAATAGACCTTTGCCGCCATCCAAGCGTGATTGCGCTCATCACAAGGGATGCCTTCCTTGTCGCAGATAAGCTTCCACGGCTTGCCCGTTCCGATGTCGATCTCCACGTCATCCCGCAGGGAGATCGTCTGCATCACGCTTTTCAAATCATGATAACCGTCCTCGCGCTTGCCGAGAACGTCCAGCGTCAGATTCAGCTTGGCATACGCAGGCTCAAAAAGTGTCGTCATTTTTGTTTCCTCCAAAAGGTCATTTTGTTCATTATAGACGATTGGGGCAAATTTGGCAAGTGCATGAATAATTTTCTGCAAATAAGGAGATGCTATGCACGTCCACATGAAAATAAGGAGGTAAACATATGGATACCATCGCATTGATCCTTTCCATTATCGGCAGCCTCAACTGGGGTCTGGTCGGCATTTTCCAGTTTGACCTTGTTGCATGGATCTTCGGCGGTCAGGACGCCATTCTCAGCCGCATCGTTTACACGCTGGTCGGTCTTGCAGGTCTGTGGTGCATCACGCTGCTGTTCCGCAAGGGTCAGCGCATCGAAGGCGAATAAGAAAAGGCAGCACGAACGTGCTGCCTTTTCCGTACTTATCAGGTTTCGGTTTCTTCCTGCTTGGGCGGATACAGACGGAGGATGCAGGTGTACTTGACACCCTCATGCTCGGTATAAACCTCGATCTGCTTATACTCCGTAATGTCGAGCGCGGTAATCTTGTTGCCATCGATCTCCACAAAGCCATCTTCACTTGCTACCCACTCGATATCCTGAACCTTGGAGCTGTCAGGATTCTTCAGGTACAGATAGAGTGGTGGGTCACCGGAGTACAAAGTCACATCTTCACTGCTGATGTAGATACCGGGTTCTTCATCGGGATCTGCCGCGTCAAAGCTGCAGCGGACGATGCAGGTAGCCATCTGATCGCCGAGTACAGCGGTAACTGTGGTCGTACCGCGGTCAACGCCGGTCACAACACCATTGACAACGGTCGCAACAGCGGGGTCAGCAACTGTCCATGTGATATCCGATGCCTTGACCTGATCGGTGTCCCTGAACAGACGCCATGTTTCACCTTCATAGCTGAGGGTAAAGTCAGATCTGTTGAGCTTCAGCTCAAATCCTGCGGGAGCAGAAGGCGTAGGCTCGGTAGGTTCGCTGGAAGGCTCTGGCTCGCCGAAGGTGCAGATGACAGTACATTCCTTGCTCAGTTCACCGCAGGTAACGGTGATCACTGCCTGACCGTGTCCGACGGGGGTAATGAGACCGTTGCGGTCAACGATCGCGACATTGGGGTCGGAGGAAGCAAATTCCACAACATCCGTCATATTCAGCGGCTCTGTCTGAACCTGCAGCAGATACTGCTCATTCTCACTCTTCAGCTCGACCATCAGGCTGCCGATCTCCAGCTTGGTGCAGGGGATCTTTTCCGCATCCGACGGATCGGTAACAGCAGGATTGCTGTCGGAAGGATTGGGATCGCTGGGGTTGGGCTTGTCAGTCATTCCCGAAAGGAACACCGTAACACCGATGTACACGACGACCATAACGATCGCCAGAAGCAGAACGATCACAACCGCGATCAGACCCTTATTATTCTCCTGCGGAGCTTCTTCCTTACGCTCTGTTCTGCGGCGACGCTCCGGCTGCTCTCTGCGCTCCGGCAGCTTACGCTCGGGAATCTTCACTTCCGGCTCCTCCGCCACGGGACGTCTTTGGTTGCCCTTTGCAAAGCGACCGCCTTTGCCGCCCCGGCTGGAGATGGGGAACGGGTCAGCAGGTGCCTTTGCAGGCTCGTCGGGAACGATCACAGCATCAGCGGACTTTGCACAGCCGCAAAGAGGACACTGCTCGTCAGTTTCAGGAAAAGATGTGCCACACACATCGCAAATAACCTTACTCATAGATAGACCTCCTATCCGGCACAAAGGCATGTGCCGATTTGCAGATATTATATCACACCCCATGTCCGATTGCAAGTACGCAAAAAACGAAACCGCAGGATAATTCAAAATTCGCACAATTTTCTTCCTTTACGGCATAAAAAACACGGGATTAATAGTTGCTTTTTTACGGAAAATAGAGTAAAATAAACTTTAGACTATACCCGAAGGAAAGAGGCGATGACTTTGTCTGAACCGCAACTGATCTCTCCCCTGCTCGACGGCTTCGTCATGGGCGATCCCATCAGCGAGCATAACGGCATTTGCTGCTGTCCGGCAATGCACTTGGAGACAAACAGCAAATATATTGTGAAAATCATTTCTGTTCCCGCTTCTCAGGCGAAGCTGGACGCGCTGCTTCTTGCCGGCGCATTTACAGATAAAGAGTCTGCACTAACGTACTTTCAGGAGCTGGCAAATGACGTGACTGAGGAAGCTGCTCTGCTGCAGCGGCTGTCCCGTTTTGAAGGCTTTGTGTCCTATGAGGACTGGCAGGTCGTTCCTATGGAAGAAGGAACCGGCTTTGACGTTTACCTGCTCAGCCCCTATCGTCCCACGCTGGAGGGGCTGATCAAGCGTAACGAGCTGACCCATCTTGGCGCGGTCAATCTTGGTCTGGATCTGTGCGCGGCATTGTCCGTTGCCCGCCGGTTTGGTCATATCTATGCTGACCTGCAGCCGAGTAACATCCATATCTGCAACGACCGGGAATACCGCATCGGTGATCTGGGCTTTATCAGCATCAGCTCCCTGCCCTATGCCTCTCTGCCCGATAAGTACCGCAGCAGCTATACCCCCAACGAGATCGCCGACGCTTATTCCGCCCTGAACGAAACGCTGGATACATACGCCGTGGGCATGATCCTCTATCAGGCATATAACGACGGTCGCCTGCCGCCGGTGAGTATGCAGCTGCAGCCGCCCCGTTATGCCGATCCCGAGCTTTCCGAGATCATCCTCAAGGCTTGCTCCATAGAACCCTCTGAGCGCTGGCAGGAACCTATGCAAATGGGACAGGCTCTGATCAGCTATCTGCAGCGCAACAGTGTAAACGATGTTCCCATCGTTCCTCAGACCGAGCCGGAAGAAGCTCCCGTTGAAGAATTGACCGCAGAAGAAGATGTCGAGCCTTCCACGGATGAGATCATTGCCGAGGTCGACGGTGTTCTGGATGCCGTTCCCCTTCTGGCGGTTACGGAAGAGGCGGACGAGGCTGTTGAAGAAACTGCCGAGGAGAAATCCGAGGAGGAGGCCACCGAGGATACTGCCCCGGAAGAAGCCGCTGAGGATGCAGATACGCAAGCCTCAGCGGAGGTTGCCGAGGAAATCGTTGATGATGATACCGAAGCACCTTCTGATGAAGAACTTCCTGACGCTCCCCCTGTGCAAGAGGATCAGGACGATGACGTTACTGTCATCCTCGCGCAGGCAGACGACATTATTTCCCATGAGCTTCCCACCCCCGTGATCGAAGTACCCCAGATCGAGATCACAATGCCCGAGGAGCCTTCGCAGGCAGAGGAAACGGAAGAAGTGTGCGAAACCCCCGCCGACGGCGTGGAAGAAGAGAATACCGAAAAGGTGAACGAAGCCAGCACCGATGCAGCTCCCAAGAAGCGTCATCGCGGTTTGACCGCATTCCTTGTGACGATCTCTGTGATCGCTGTGCTTTTGCTGGGCGGCTTCCTGTTCTACGAACACTACTACCTGCAGGTGGTCAATGATATCATCCTCTCCGGCACGGAAGGCAACCTGACTGTCACTCTGGACAGCACGATTGCCGACGAGAAGCTGACCATCCTCTGCACCGACATCTACGGCAACACCATGCGCCGTCCCGTTGTAAACGGCACAGCTTCCTTTGAAGGATTGAAGCCGGGTACATCCTACACCCTGCAAGTGCGCATCGCAGGCTTCCACAAGCTGCTCGGCAAGACAGTAGAGACCTACACCACTGCACCGCAAACAGTCATTGGCAATTTTGTTGCCGCCACCGGCCCGGAAGACGGCTCTGTCATTCTCAGCTTCACGGTGCAGGGTCCTGACACAAATCAGTGGCAGGTGCATTATGAAGCCGCAGACGAGCCTGCACGCACCGCAACCTTCACCGGTCACATGGTCACCCTGACCGGTCTGACCGTTGGCAAGGAGTACACCTTCACCCTCGAGCCTGTTTTGGAGCTGTACGTAAGCGGCACAGATTCCATCCGGCATGTTGCCAGCGAGATCGTCTATGCACAGAATCTGCAGATCCTCGGCATTCACAACGACGCGCTGCATGTCACATGGACTGCGCCGGAGGGTATCAGCGTGTCCGAATGGACTGTCCGCTGCTACAACGACACCGGCTATGATCACACCTTCACTACAAAGGAATTGACCGCAGTATTTGAAAACGTCGATCCTGCCTCCGCCTATACAGTCGAGGTAACCGCAGCCGGCATGACTGTCGGCGCGCGCACCTATTTGTCTGCCAACTCCATCACGTTTCAGGAGATCCTCGTAGAGGCACCTGACCGCAATCACCTGAGCGTTCAGTGGAGCTACGAAGGTACTGCCCCCGAAGGTGGCTGGCTGCTGCTCTACAGCATTGGTATGAACACCGAGCAGAAGGTCGTTAAGTGTGACGAGACCAGCGGCATCATCACACCTTTGATCCCCGGTGCCCACTATACCATCACCGTTCAGCCTGCAAACGGTGTGACCGTCTTTGACGACACTGTCGAATTTGACGCGCCGGAAGCCCCCGGCTTCAGCGGCTATTGGGTCAATGCAGAAGATATTCTCTTTGACATGTGCATCACCCCCGATGTGGAAAACTGGGACCGTTTTGATGTTGCAAATGAGGATTATACCACCACCTTCAAGGTCGGAAGCAGCGCATCCTTTGTGATGCACCTGACCCGTGAGTACACCACCTCTGACGATGAGATCATCACCCTGTTCGTGGTTCGCGACCGAGAGGGTAAGATCATCAGCAATGCAACAGAAACGCGGACATGGTCAGAAATGTGGTACAGAGGCTACGGTAAGCTGACCCTTCCCTTCCTGCCCACAGAGCCCGGCGGATATACCGTATGGATCTACTTCAACGGCACAGCAGCTACAAGCCGCAGCTTTGAAGTGGTCGCAGCTGACATAGCTTAACTGAAAGTGGAGCAGTTTTCTGCTCCACTTTTCATTTTTTTGTGTTTTAACTCTTGCAATCTGAAAAACACGGTGCTATAATAATACAAAATTCGTGTGGAGGTCATTTCGAATGACTGTCATTTCTTCTGCTGCAAAGTTTTTTTACTTTAACTATTACTTTTTTTACATGAAAAAGTAATAGCGTTTTGTGCTGCAGAAATTTCACGGACCAAGCATTGTATTGATCTTGCGTTGCACGATTCGCCTCTCGTGCAACGCAATTTTTATTTTGGGAGATGTTAATTATGATCGCAATTCTCAAGCACGGTACGACCCCTGAGCAGACCCAGCACCTTGTCAAGTGGCTGGAACACCTGAACATTGGTGTGCATATCTCCGAAGGTGAGGAAGTAACCGTCCTCGGTCTGATCGGCGACACCAGCCGCATCGACATGGATCTTCTCAGTTCCTTGGACATCGTCGAAACAGTCAAGCGAGTTTCTGAGCCTTTTAAGCAGGTCAACCGTAAATTTCATCCGCTGGATACAGTGATTGAGATCGGCGACGCCAAGATCGGCGGCGGACATTTTGCCATGATCGCAGGCCCCTGCAGCGTTGAGTCTGAGGAGCAGATCATTGGAGTCGCTATGGCGGTCAAGCAGGCGGGAGCAAATATCCTGCGCGGCGGTGCATTTAAGCCCAGAACCTCTCCCTATGCCTTTCAGGGCATGAAGGACGAGGGCATCAAGCTGCTTCTGAAGGCGAAGGAGGCAACAGGTCTGCCCATCGTCACAGAAATCATGAACATCAGCACGCTGGATCTGTTTGCAGATGTGGATGTGATTCAGGTCGGTGCGCGGAATATGCAGAATTTTGATCTTCTGAAGGAACTGGGCAAAACCAACAAGCCGATCCTTCTTAAGCGCGGTCTTGCCAATACGCTGCAGGAGCTTCTGATGAGTGCCGAGTACATTCTGAGCGAGGGCAATGAAAACGTCATCCTCTGTGAGCGCGGCATCCGTACCTTCGAGACTGTCACCCGTAACACTTTGGATCTGTCGGCAGTCCCTGCTCTTCACGAGCTTAGCCACCTGCCGGTGGTGGTCGATCCCAGCCACGCAACAGGCAAGGCAAAGCTTGTTCCCTCCATGGCATTCGCCGCAACAGCCGCTGGCGCAGACGGCATCATGGTGGAGGTACACAACAATCCCGCGTGCGCCCTGTGCGACGGTGCCCAATCCCTGACGCCGGAGCAGTTTGCCGCACTGCACAGGAAGGTAATGCAGATCAGAGAGGTTATCCTATGAACGTCGGTATTCTCGGACTGGGATTGATCGGCGGATCAATGGCACGTGCCTTCTCAAAGGCGGGTCACACCGTCCTTGCCGCAGAACGGGACGAGTCCATTTTGGAATTTGCCTGCCTTGCCGGTGCAGTAAACGGGCAGCTGGATGAAGCATCGATCCCCAAATGTGATCTGATCCTGCTTGCAATCTATCCCGAGGGCTGCGTTCAATGGCTGGAAAAATTTGCCCATCTGATCCGCAAGGATGCCCTCGTCATGGATCTGTGCGGTACGAAAGAACGGGTTTGCAATGCCTGCTTTCAGCTGTCGGAACAATACGGCTTTACATTCGCAGGTGGGCATCCGATGGCAGGCTCTCACTTTTCCGGCTTCAAGTACAGCCGTTCCAATCTGTTTCAGGGCGCACCGATGGTCATTGTACCGCCCCGCTTTGATGATATTGCGCTGCTTGATCGGATCAAAACAGCACTTGATCCCTGCAATTTCGGCTTCTTCTCTGTATGTACGGCGCAGGAGCATGACAAAACCATTGCCTTCACCTCACAAATGCCCCACGTGCTGAGCAATGCCTATATCAAATCCCCTACCGCATCCGCGCACAAGGGCTTCTCCGCCGGCAGCTACAAGGATCTGACCCGTGTGGCATGGCTGCATCCGCAGATGTGGGCGCAGCTTTGCATGGAAAACAGAGAGAATATGCTCTTTGAGCTGGATACTTATATCGAAAGCCTTCTTTCTTACCGCAAGGCTCTGGAAACAAACGACACCGAAACGCTGATTGCCCTCTTTGATGAGGGTCGCAAACGCAAAGAGGAAGTGGACGGATGAATACGATCAAAGTTGATACCGCCTCGGCGTATGAAGTCAAGGTCGGCAAAAAGCTTCTGAACACACTTGGTGAAGAAGTCGCCGCCGTAACAAAGCGTGGTACTGCCGTCATAGTCAGTGACAGCAACGTCTTTCCCTTGTACGGTAACATGGCACAGAAAAGTTTGGAAGACGGCGGTTTTACAGTCTTTTCCTTCGTTTTTCCCGCAGGAGAAAGCAGCAAAAACGGCACAACCTATCTCGCCCTGCTGAACTTTCTGGCATCCAAGCAGGTCACCCGCAGTGACTGTCTGATCGCCCTCGGCGGCGGTGTGGTCGGTGATCTGACCGGGTTTGCCGCGGCGACCTATCTGCGCGGTATCGCCTACATTCAAGTCCCTACCACGTTGCTTGCGGCTGTGGATTCCTCTGTTGGCGGCAAGACAGCCATCGATCTGGACGCGGGCAAAAACCTCGCCGGTGCATTTTATCAGCCGAGACTTGTGCTTTGCGACACGGATACCCTCACTTCCCTGCCTCAGGACATCTTTATTGACGGCTGCGCAGAGGTTATCAAGTACGGCATTCTCTACGATGCTGAACTATTTGCGCACCTGAAGCAGCATGCTCTGGAATTTGACCGGGAAGCAGTTATTACCCGCTGTGTCAGCCTGAAGCGGGACGTGGTGATGGCGGATGAATTTGACCGTGGCGAACGCATGAAGCTGAACCTCGGTCACACCATCGGGCATGCCGTTGAAGCAGTCAGCAACTTCACCGTTTCTCATGGTAAGGCGGTTGCTATCGGCATGGCGATCATTGCACGCAGCGCGGCAAGAAACGGTCTGTGCAGCAAGGAAACATCCGACGAGATCATCGCCCTTCTGGAAGCCTTCGGACTGCCATACAATACAGCAGAAACTGCCGGAACCTTACTGTGCGCAGCACTTTCCGACAAAAAACGTGCCGGTGGAACGGTCAACCTGATCATTACGAAGGCAATCGGAGATTGCGACATCTGCCCCACCCCCGTCAATGAACTCGAATCTGTGATAGAAGCAGGTCTTTGATATGGATATTACCATTTCCCCATCCAAGCTAAGCGGTACACTCACAGCGATCCCGTCAAAATCCCAAGCCCATCGGATGCTGATCTGCGCTGCCTTTGCGGATGTGCCAACGGCAATCCACTGTCCCCAGACCAACCGGGACATCGAAGCCACAGCAAACTGTCTTCGTGCATTGGGTGCTGAAATTACATATAATCAGCAGGAATACCACGTTATTCCGGCGCAAAAAGTACCGAAAAGCGCACAGCTCCCCTGTGGTGAAAGTGGCTCGACCCTGCGGTTTATGCTGCCCATCGTGGGCGCACTGGGTGTCAACGGCATCTTCCGGCTGGAGGGTCGCCTGCCGCAGCGTCCTCTCTCCCCTCTGTGGGAGGAAATGGAGCGCATGGGCTGTAAGCTTACAAGGCTGCCTGACGGCTCTGTCGCCTGCGAGGGCAGGCTCAGAAGCGGCTACTATCGCATTGACGGCAGTGTTTCCAGCCAGTTTATCACCGGCTTGATGCTCGCTATGCCCCTGATCGATGGGGATTGCGACCTTGAGATCACCGGCAGAATCGAATCCGCACCCTATATCGAGATGACCCGAAAGGTCATGTCCCAATTTGAGTTTGATACGCACCGAAAATACCGCAGCCCCGGAGCGCTCAGGGTTGAGGGCGACTGGAGCAACGCAGCCTTTTTCCTTGCCGCAAAGGCTTTGGGAAGTCATGTTAATGTTGCCGGGCTTGATGAGCATTCTGCTCAAGGTGACCGGGCTGTTTCCGAGCTTTTACCTTTGCTGCAAAAAAGTAATTGCATCATCTGTGCTGCGGATATTCCCGATTTGATTCCTATTCTTTCCGTGGTCGCCGCGGCAAATCACGGCGCACGTTTTACCCAAATCGAAAGACTTCGTCTGAAGGAATCTGACCGCGTGGCAGCTGTCATCGCCATGCTGGAAAGCCTCGGCGGGCGGGCAGATGCCACAGAAGATACCCTGACCGTTTATCCCTCAACCCTTTGCGGCGGCATGGTCAACGGCTTTAACGATCACCGCATCGTCATGTCAGCTGCCATTGCATCGACGGTCTGTACTGCGCCCGTGACGGTCACAGATGCAGAAGCCGTCAATAAATCCTATCCTGATTTCTGGGCGGAATTCCGCCGACTGGGAGGTCATTATGAGCAGTACCTACGGTGAACATCTGAAATTATCCATCTTCGGGCAATCCCACGGCGCAGCCATCGGCATGACGCTGGACGGCATACCTGCCGGTTTGCCGGTTGACATGGATGCGCTGCAGGCATTTCTTGCCCGCCGTGCCCCCGGACAAGGGGCATACGCAACCAGTCGAAAGGAAGCCGATAGCCCCGAATTTCTTGCAGGTATCGTCGATGGCTTTACCTGCGGCGCGCCCATTGCCGCCATCATCCGAAACCAAAACACCCGCTCAGGTGACTATGAAGAACTCAAGGAAAAGCCCCGCCCCGGTCATGCCGACCTGACAGCACAGATTAAATACGGCGGATACCAAGACGTTGCCGGCGGCGGACACTTTTCAGGCCGCCTGACCGCTCCCCTTTGTATCGCCGGCGGACTTTGTAAGCAATGGCTTGCACGCAAGGGCATTCGTATCGGCGCAAGACTTTTTTCCGTCGGCGGCATTCAGGATGCCCCAATGGATCGTTGTGATCCTGCGCTTGATCAAATCAACCCGGATTTTCCCGTCATCGATGCCAAGATCGGCGCGCAAATGCGTGAGGCAATCGCCGCCGCAAAGGCGGAGGGCGACAGCCTCGGCGGCGTGATCGAGTGCTTTGTGACAGGTCTTCCCGTCGGCTTGGGCGATCCCATGTTCGACGGCTTGGAAAGCAAGCTGGCACAGATCATCTTCGGCATTCCCGCGGTCAAAGGCTTGGAATTTGGTGCAGGCTTTGAAGCCGCGGCGATGCGCGGCAGTGAGAACAACGATCCCATCGTGATCAATAACGATAAGATCGTCACCGCCACCAACAATGCAGGCGGTATTCTAGGCGGCATCAGCAACGGCATGCCCCTGCAGCTGCGCGTTGCCATCAAGCCGACACCCTCGATCGCCAAGGAGCAGCTGACCGTCTCACTTTCGAAGAACGAGCAGGAGAAGCTGATCATTCAGGGTCGTCACGACCCCTGCATCGCACCCCGTGCCGTGCCTGTTGTAGAAGCGGCAGCGGCAATCGGGATTTTTGATGCCTACTTGGCATATTTCGGAAACAAAACGGAGGAATAACCATGGAACTGAAGGAACTTCGCGCTCAGATCGATGAGATTGATCAGGAGTTGGTAACGCTTTTCGGCAAGCGTATGGAGATCTGTGCCGCCATCGGCGACTACAAGGTTGCCAACAACATGCCCGTTTTTGTCCCTGCACGGGAGCGTGAAAAGCTTTTGGATGTCGCCCAACAGGCAGGCCCGGAAATGGCAAACTACACCCGGGTTCTTTACTCGATGCTGTTTGAGCTGAGCCGCAGCTATCAAAGCAAGCGCACTGACAAGCGCACAGAGCTGTATCAGCAGATCACCCATGCTATCGAGACCACACCCAAGCTTTTCCCACAGGATGCGATGGTTGCGTGTCAGGGCGTTGAGGGCGCATACGCACAAATTGCTTGCGAAAAGATCTTCCACGACCCCTTTATCATGTATTTCAAGAACTTTGAAGGTGTCTTTTCCGCCATCGAGCAGGGTCTTTGCAAGTACGGCATTCTGCCCATTGAAAATTCCACAGCCGGTTCTGTGAAAAAGGTCTACGACCTGATGATCAAGCACAAGTTCTCCATCGTGCGTACCTTCCGTTTGAAGATCGATCACTATCTGCTGGCAAATCACGGGGCGACTATGGACTCCATCAAGGAGATCTACTCCCACGAGCAGGCGATCAACCAGTGCAGCGAATTTCTTGCAAAGCTCAATGGCGTCACGATCATTCCCGTTGAAAATACCGCTGTTGCCGCGGAAATGGTTGCAAAGTCCGGGCGGACAGATGTGGCTGCCATCTCCAGCCGCAGCTGTATGGAGCTTTACAATCTCGATTGCCTTGATGCCAACATTCAGGACAAGGGCAACAACCGCACCCGCTTTATCTGCATCAGCAAGGATCTTGAGATCTATCCCGGCTCTGATAAGACCAGCATCATGATGATCCTGAACCACAAGCCCGGTGCTCTTTACCGCGTGCTGGCACGTATGTATGTGCTGGGTATCAACGTAACCAAGCTGGAATCCCGTCCCATCCCGGACAGAGATTTCGAGTTCATGTTCTACTTTGATCTGGACACCTCCATCTACTCTGAGGAATTTGTGCAGCTGATCTGCGAATTGGATGAGCTGTGCGATGAGTTCAAGTATCTGGGCAGCTACAGCGAGGTAGTCTGATGAGATGCGGACTTCTGGGCAGGAAGCTCGCCCACAGCTACTCTCCGCAAATTCATCGGGAGTTGGGCGATTATCCCTATCTTCTCTTTGAAAAAGAGCCGGAAGAGGTCGAAAGCTTTCTCAAAAGCCACGAGTTTGACTGCCTGAATGTAACGATCCCCTATAAGAAGACCGTGATCCCCTTTTGCGATGAACTCTCCCCTGCCGCAGTCCGACTTGGTGCTGTCAATACCATCGTCAGAAAACCTGACGGAACGCTGATCGGACACAACACCGATTTCTTTGGCTTTACCGCCATGGTAAAGCGAAGCGGTCTGCACATCGCCGGCAAGAAAGCACTGGTTCTCGGCAGCGGCGGTGCTGCCAACACGGCGGTTGCGGTGCTGAAGGAGTTTGGCGCAACGGTCATCACCATTTCCCGAAGGGGCGAAAACAATTACTCCAATCTGAACCTGCATGCGGATGCGGCTCTGATCGTCAACGCGACCCCCGTTGGAATGTATCCCGAAAACGGCGTTGCACCTCTTGACATCGGTCTTTTTCCACAGCTTGAGGGTGTGCTGGATATGATCTACAATCCGGCTCGCACCAAGCTGCTGATGGATGCTGAAGAAAAGGGACTTGTGGCAGTCAACGGACTGCTCATGCTGGTCGCACAGGCAAAAGAGAGTGCCGAATGGTTTACCGGCTCGCTGATCTCCGACGATGTGATCCCGAAAATCGAGTCGCAGCTGATGCGCGAAATGCAAAATATCATCCTGATCGGCATGCCCGGCTGCGGAAAATCCACTGTTGGAAGCCTGCTTTCTGAAAAAACAGGCAAAGCTTTTGTGGATGCGGATGCATTGATCGCGGAGCGTGCCGGTTGTGACATTCCCATGTATATCAACACCAAAGGCGAGGCTGCCTTCCGTGCGTTGGAAACGAAGGTTCTTGCGGACATCGGCAAAAAACCCGGTCTCATCATTGCCACCGGCGGCGGCTGTGTCACAAGATCGGAAAACTATGCACTTCTGCACCAAAACGGAAAGGTCTTCTGTCTGCACAGGTCGCTGGATCGTCTGCCCACCGACGGTCGTCCTTTATCGCAGGCGACGAAGCTCGAAGAGCTTTACCGCATCCGCAAGCCGCTATATGACCTGTTCGCGGATTACCATATCGATAACAATGGCGACGCCGGGGCAGCTGCTGATGCGATCGTCAAAATCTGGGAGGAATGCTTATGAAGCTTCTTGTCATCAACGGACCGAATATCAACATGCTGGGCATCCGTGAGCCGGGCATTTACGGCAAAAATACCTACCACGATCTGCTCGTATTGATCGAGCGGGTAGCTGCAGATGAAGGCTTGACCATCGATCACTTCCAGTCCAATCACGAAGGTGCGATCGTCGATACCATTCAGGCTGCCTATGGCAGCTATGACGGCATTGTGATCAATCCTGCCGCCTACACGCATACCAGCGTTGCAATTTTGGATGCGCTGAAGGCGGTGTCGATCCCTGCTGTGGAGGTTCACATTTCTGATGTGGATGCACGGGAAGCCTTCCGTCAGATCTCTTACCCCGGACTTTACTGCGAAAAGACCATCAAGGGTCAGGGAATTGACGGCTACCGTCAGGCGATTCTCTATCTCAAGGAAAAATATGCATGAAAATAGCGGTTATCCCGACGGGGATAACCGCTTTCCTTTATTTACGGAACACCAGCAGCTTGCTGCCGATATAATTGAGGATCACGACCACGATCTGCATGATGATCTTCATGAGCATATCATTCCACAGCAGAACATCAACCGTAACGAAGATGACCGCCGTCTCCAGCACGCCGGAGCCGATGCGACAGCCAAGGAACTTACTAAGCTCAGATCCCAGAACCTTCCATGACCAATCGTGGCTTTTGAAAACAAAGGGTTTGTTCGTCACAAACGCAAAGGCAACCGCCCCGATCCATGAAATCACATTACTGACCGTTGCGCTCAGATCCAGAAGGTGCCCGCACGCCCAATAGACCGACAAGCTGACCACCGTTGTCAGTCCGCCGAAGAACAGATACAAGAGAATATCCGCGTATTTTTCCCAAAGCTTTTTCATATGCTTCTCCGAAGTATCAGAATCCCAGCGGCTCGCCTACCAGAATGAATTTGATACGGCCAACGGGTCGACCGTGGCGGGTCACAACGATATGGTTGCAGATGCAGCCCTCTGCCTTACAGTCAGCGCAGGTGCCGGTGGTGTCGCAGGGAGTCTTTACCTCAAAGCGCTGCTTGTTCATAGGCGCAGCAACGGTTCTAGCGCGGGTGATGGCAGCTTCAAGGGTGTCCTCCACCTTGTTCATACCGGCAACCACGATCACAGATTTCGGCCCGTAGATGATGGCGGCGACACGGTTTCCCAGACCGTCAATGTTGACCATCTGACCATCCATGCTAATGGCGTTGGCACTGGTCAGAAAAACATCCGCCGTAATGCTCTTTCGCATTGCTTCCTCGCCGGTCAGGCGGTCGATGGGCTGATAGTTGCCTGTCTTGACCGCGTCGATCAGACCGATCTGCTTTGCAGTCTCACTTCCGCCCCAGCTGACGGTTGCACCTTCAGGGATCAGCTTCAGTGCTTCCTGAAGGGCTTCTTCCTTGGTTTCGCAGTAGCAGGCATCAAAATGGCGGCTCTTCAGATTCTTCACAAGGATCTGTGCGCGCTTTGCGTAATAGTTTTTCACGGGAGTATCCATGGTATTCACCTCAAATAATAGTGTATACCTCTATTGTATTAGATTAGATCCTCGTTTTCAAGGGTTATGCCAAGATATTTTTCCAGTGCCGCCAGCTTCAGGCTGACACAGAAGACCTCCATTGCCTTTTCGAGGTCATCGATAGGCGGCAGGCTGGGCGCGATACGGATCATCGAGTCATGGGGATCAATGCCATAAGGATAGGTCGCGCCGGCAGGTGTAAACTTGACACCCAGCCAGCTGCACAGCTCCAGTGTGCGCTTTGCCGTCCCCGGCATAGCTGCAACGCAGACAAAATAGCCTCCCTTGGGATGATGCCAATGGGCGATGCCCTTGTTGGTCAGCTCGTAGCGCAGCATTTTCAGCACCATGGCAAACTTGGGTCCCATGATCGTGGCATGCTGCTTCATCAGCTCTATGGTATGGGCGCGATCCTTCAAAAACCGCACATGGCGAAGCTGATTGACCTTGTCATAGGAAATGGTCTGAATGGCAGCGAGCTTTGACCAGTATTCAATATTCTCCTCTGACGATGCCATAACAGAAATACCGGCACCGGGGAATGTGATCTTGGAAGTGGAAGCAAATTCATAGACCATATTGGGTCTTCCCGCTTCCGCGCAAAGACTGATGATGTCCCGGAACGGCTCGAACTCGCCTTCAAATTCATGGACGCAGTAGGCATTATCCCACATAATGAGAAAATCAGGTGCGGCGGGCTTGAGATTTGCAAAGCGATCCACAGTTTCCTCGCAGTAGGTATAGCCCTGTGGATTCGAGTACTTCGGAACACACCAGATGCCCTTGACCATGGGATCGCGCACCAATTCCTCTACAATGTCCATATCCGGGCCGTCAGGAGTCATGGGAACAGCGATCAGCTCAAAGCCAAAATGCTCGGTGATCCTGAAATGGCGGTCATAGCCGGGAGAAGGACACAAAAACTTGACACGGCTTTCCTTGCACCACGGTCTCGGACTGTCCTTAAGTCCATGGGTGTAGGCTCTGGCGATCAGGTCATGCATCAGGCTCAAGCTGGCGTTTCCGCCCACAAAGGTCTGAGACGGCTTGCAGCCCAATACATCCGCCCAATACGCACGGGCGCACTGCAAACCGGCAAGATCACCGTAATTGCGGCAGTCAATGCCGTCAATGATACATTCATCCTTGTCGGACAGAACGCTGAGCAACCCACTGACCATGTCCAGCTGCAGGCGGCTGGGCTTGCCTCGGGTCATATCAAGGTCTAACTGCTCATGCCGCAGCCGCTCAAAACGGGCGCGGAGCTTTTTCACTTCAACTCTAAGGTCTTCCCTGCTTCTGCAAGCATAGGTTGCCATTTCCATCATCCTCTCTACTATTTTCGTGTTATTATATGTCATGATGCGTAATTTTGCAATATTTATTTTCGAAAATTTCATTTTTATTTTTCATTAGCAGGGATTGTAACCCTATTGGGGATGCCGGAATAGGATTAGAAAGCCAAATTCAAAATTCACACTTGCAATTTGTCAGGATATGTCATAAAATCATGAATATATTATTTCCCGGAAAGGATGCGTTCATATGAGTCAGATCATCAATGTACCTGAGATCTTCGGCAGCGATGTCTTTAATGAGGCAACCATGCAGCAACGACTTGCGCCCGAAGTTTACAACGCATGGAAAAACTGTATCCTGACCGGATCTGCCCTTCCCCTCGAGATCGCAAACAGCATTGCCGAAGCGATGAAGCTATGGGCGATCGAGAAGGGTGCTACTCATTATACCCACTGGTTCCAGCCCATGACCGGCATTACAGCAGAGAAGCACGATTCCTTCATTGCGCCCACCGGGGACGGCAGAGTCATTATGGAATTTTCCGGGTCTGCACTGGTTCGCGGCGAGCCGGATGCCAGCTCCTTCCCCTCAGGCGGTCTGCGTGCCACCTTCGAAGCCCGGGGCTATACCGCATGGGATCCTACCGCATTTGCATTCGTCAAGGACGACAGTCTGTACATCCCCACCTGCTTTTTCTCCTACACCGGCGCGGCATTGGACAAAAAGACCCCGCTGCTTCGCTCGATGGATGTGCTTTCACGGGAAGCCGTTCGTATACTTCGTCTGTTCGGGGATGATCGGACACAGCGTGTGCAGGTCTCCGTGGGTGCTGAGCAGGAGTATTTTCTCATTCCAAAATCCCTCTATGCCCAGCGGCTGGATCTTCGCCTGACGGGCAGAACCCTTTTCGGCGCGCCCGCGCCCAAGGGTCAGGAGCTGGACGATCACTATTTCGGCACGATCCGCACCCGGGTTTCCTCTTTCATGAAGGATCTTGATGAGCAGCTGTGGCGGCTTGGCATTCTCTCAAAGACCAAGCATAACGAGGCAGCCCCCTGCCAGCACGAGCTTGCGCCCATCTACTCCGAGGCAGGCAACGCCTGCGACTCCAACCAACTGATCATGGAGATCATGAAAAAGTGCGCTGCCAAGCATAATCTCGTCTGTCTGCTGCATGAAAAGCCCTTTGCAAGCGTTGCAGGCTCCGGCAAGCACAATAACTGGTCTCTGTGTACAGACTCCGGCAGGAATCTCTTCAAGCCGGGCAAAACACCCCGCCAGAACGCCCAGTTCCTTGTGTTCCTCGCGGCATTTATCAAAGGTGTCGACGAATATCAGGACTTCCTGCGCAGCACCGTCGCCTATGCAGGCAATGACCATCGTCTGGGTATGACGGAGGCTCCGCCGGCGATCATTTCCATCTTTTTGGGCGATGAGCTGACCGCTGTCGTCAATTCTATCATCAACGGCACCAACTACACCGATCCCGAGAAAAACTATATGCGTATCGGTGTAGACGTTCTGCCCGCCATTCCGCAGGATACCACAGACCGCAACCGCACCTCTCCCCTCGCCTTTACCGGCAACAAGTTTGAGTTCCGTATGCTGGGTTCTTCCCAGTCTGTTGCAGGGCCGAACATTGCGCTCAATACCATCATGGCTGAGGAGCTGGGCAAGTTCGCGGACATTCTGGAGCAGGCAACCGACTTTGACAGCGCCCTGCAAAAGCTGGTCTGCGACACGCTCACCGCCCACCAGCGCATTATCTTCAACGGAAACGGCTATGCGGAAGAATGGAAACAGGAGGCCGTCAGCCGTGGGCTGAGCAACCTCCCGTCTGCGTCGGATGCGCTTCCGACCTATATTTCCGATAAGAATGTGGCACTTGTCACCAAGCACGGCATCTACTCCGAGGCAGAGTTCCGCGCCAGATATGAGATCCACCTGCAGTCCTACTGTAAGGTCATCCGCATCGAAGCCCACACCTGCATCGATATGGTCATGCACCAGATCCTGCCTGCGGCGCTGCACTACAGCCGCGATCTGACGAAATCGATCATCGACAAGAGTTCCATTGGCGTCCCCTGCAGGACTGAGCAGCAGCTGGTCGAAAAGCTTTCTGCCACCTGCGATTCTCTCTACGAGAAATGTCAGGCTCTGTCGGAAAAGCTGCAGAATATCCCGGAGGGAAACGAGCAAGCGGTTACCTATTTTGGCGAGGTGATTACCGCCGCCATGAATGCGCTTCGTCAGGATGCTGACACGCTTGAACAGCTGACCGACAAATCCTACTGGCCCTATCCCACCTATTCTGACATTCTGTTCTACTGAAAAGAACGGGCATCCTTCGATGCCCGTTCTTTTTATTTCCCGGTTGAGCCGAAGCCGCCTGCGCCACGGTCGGTATTCGTCAATTCCTCCACTTCCTCATATACGGGTGTGAGAACCGGCGTGATGAGTATTTGCGCAACCCGCTCTCCCGGTGCAACCTGCTGAGGAATCTGGCTGTGATTGTGCAGTGCCACCATGATCTCGCCACGATAATCGCTGTCGATCACGCCAACCTTATTGGCGGGCGCGAGACCGCGCTTCGCCCCCATGCTGCTGCGGGCATAAATCAAACCTGCGCAGTCCTTCGGCACCTCGAGTGCAATGCCGGTGGGGATAAAGACCGTTTCGTGGGGCGCAATGCTGACCGCCTCATCAAGGCAGGCATAGAGATCCGCGCCGGCGGCATCTGCAGAGCCGTAGGTGGGCAAAACGGCATTGCTTCTCAATCTTTTAACTGCAACCGTACTCATAATGTCAATTCCTTTCTCCCTGCTGCCAATCCTGCCACAGCACGACCTTCTTTTCCCGAAGGGATGCAGGCACGTCGATCAACCTCTGGTTCTCCGAACCACGGAAACGCAGGTTCAAATTCTTTTTTTCCTCAATGAAAGGGCCGTCCACCAGCACATCCAGATAGGATAGAAGCTCCTGCGTGACAGCGCAGTCACCCAGCGTGCCGGAATTGATCTTCTCAAACAGGTAGCCGGAATATGCCCAGATACTCTTGGCGGGATACTGCTTTTTCATTTCCCGAAGCAGCTCTGCTACCGCTCCCTGATTTTGCGGCTCAAAGGGTTCGCCGCCGAGGATGGTGATGCCCTTGATGTAGTCCGGCTTCAGCATCTCGAGGATCGAATCAATCGTAGCCTGTGTAAATGGCTCGCCGTATTCAAAATCCCATGCAACCTCGTTAAAGCACCCCTTACAGTGGTGGGTACAGCCGGACACAAACAAGCTGACCCGTACCCCGGGACCATTGGCAATATCGCAGTTTTTGATCGTTGCGTAATGCACAGCCACGCCTCCTTTGAAGCTTTGTGACATTATAGCATAACTTTCGTCATTACGCAACGGCAAGTGCCAGATATTCCTCAATTTCGTGAGCCGCCACCGCACCGTCTGCCGTTGCCGTCACGATCTGACGCACCGCCTTCGTGCGGACATCTCCCACAGCGTAGACACCGGGGATGCTCGTTTTCGTGGATTCTCCGGCAACGATATATCCGGCTTCGTCCAGCGCAACCTTTCCTTGGAAAAGCTCCGTTGCCGGCTGCCTGCCGATGCTGATAAAGAGAGCGTCGCAGGAAACCGTTTCCTCTTCCCCCGTGACCCGGTTGCGGATCACTGCGCCTTCAAACCGCTGATCCTGCAGAAGGGACACAACTTCACTGTTCCAGCGAAATTCAATGTTTTCCGTCTTCTCCAGCGGCTCATGGTAGATCTTTGAGGCACGCAGCGTATCCCGTCTGTGGACAAGAATGACCTTCTTCGCCACACGTGCCAGAACCAGCGCATCGGCAACTGCCGAGTTACCGCCGCCTACCAGCATCACCGTCTTCCCCCGATAGAACATCCCGTCGCAGGCGGCGCAGTAGTGAACGCCCCGCCCCGTCAGTTCCTCTTCCCCGTCAAGACCAAGCTTGCGGGGATTTGCACCTGTGGCAAGAATTACGGTTTTCCCATAGAACGTTCCCTGCAACGTATGCAGCACTTTGATCGTTCCGTCCAGCTCTGCCGATTGCACGTCTGCATATACTGTTTCCGCACCGAAGCGCTGCGCGCCCTGCTGCATTTTCATTCCAAGAGTGAAGCCGTCAACGCCCTCATCAAAACCGGGGTAATTATCGATGCTGTGGGTCAGTGCCATCTGTCCGCCCGCCGCTAATCTTTCCAGAACCAGCGTGCGCAAGCCGGAGCGTGCCGCATACATCGCAGCCGTATAACCACCGGGTCCGCCACCCAAAACAAGAACATCATACACGTTATCCATAAGATCGCTCCTTTTCTTTTTTCTATAGCATACCCAAAAAATCGCGACCTTTCTGTGATATAATCACACACATAGCAAAACCTGCGCAGACAATGCGCTGCGCAGGTCATGATCAGTAGTTCTTCAGCTCGTCTTTCAGTACTTCCGTGTAAAAATCTTTGTACAGGTCATAGCCGGTCTGGTTGTAATGGATGCCGTCCTCGACAAAAATATCCTTGCGGAAGAACTGCTCGTAATCCATAATATTGATAAAACTGCAATTTGCCGTATTCTCTGCAAATTCTTCGATCCGCTTGGCAAATTCCTGATGCTCCCTGACCTTCTCCGGCGTGATGTCTCTGGACGGATGTGCGCCGACAAGGTAAATGTGAATACCGGGAAAATCCATTTGCGCGTAAGCGATCACACGCTGGGCAAGCTCCCAGCTTTCCTCGGGGGAATACCCAAAGGACGGACCGTTCGCAAGAAAGGTATACACCAGCACCTTCGGCTTCAGAGGGCGCACCGCTCTGGGATAATAGTAAAGCTGATGCTCTGCACAGCTGGAGCCAAAGCCCCGGTTCACGGCGCAGGGCGCACCGCTCTGACCGCGCAGAGCTTCCTGCAGGGGAATCATTCCGAAGCGTTCGCTCCATCTTGTATAATGGGACGGACCATAAAAAACGATCTGTCCTTCAATTACAGGCTCTTGCTCGTAGGCAGCAATCTGTTCTTCCATGGATTCCTGCCAAATGTCAATATACTGTAGTCCCACCTTAACCGGCATATAAATCACCGCTTTCTCTGAGATAGGTTGATTATAGGCTCGTTCCCGCATGATGTCAACCCTGACGCAGAAAAATGCCCCCTGCAAGCAGGGGGCAACTGATTCGTGGTTACGGCAGCAGCTGCAGGATCTGATCCTTGGATCTGGCGCCGGTCACCTGCGTGAGGACCTTTCCATCCTTCATGACCACAAGGGTCGGGATGCTGTAGACCTGAAAGCGGGAGGCAAGCTCCGATTCCTTGTCAACATCGACCTTGCCCACAAGAATCTCGCCGTTTTCCTCAGCGATCTCATCGATGATGGGACCAACCATACGGCACGGTCCGCACCAAGTTGCAAAAAAGTCCAGAAGAACGACCTTATCGGCATTCAGGACATCGGCTTCAAAATTTTCCTTTGTGATATTGCGTACAGACATTGATTTGTCCTCCTTGTTTATATTTTGTAGCTTTATCTTACCCGCATTTTTCATACTTTTCTGTGACAAAATCACATTGTAGATAAAATTACTTGTTTCTATCGGATAGTTTGATTATAATACAGAAAACAGCACCTGTCAAAGAGGAATTATTATGTATCGGACACTATCGGAATACTACCGTCAGCGCTTCGGCTGCAAAGTCTACAAGCTGGCGATCGACGGCGGCTTTACCTGCCCAAACCGGGATGGCACAGTTGATGTGGGTGGCTGTACCTTTTGCGCCGGCGACGGCAGCGGCGCATTTGCGGAGCGGCGTTGTGCATCTGTTGCCGAGCAGCTGGAAAAGGCGAAGGCGCGTGTCAGCGACAAGATCAAAAACGGCAAGTATATCGCCTATTTTCAATCCTTCACCAACACCTACGCACCGACAGAGCAGCTTGAAACCCTTTATCTGGACGCCGTTGCGCCGGATGATATCGTCGGTCTCTCGATCGGTACGAGACCCGATTGCCTGCCACAGGAAACGATTGCTTTACTGGCACGCATCAACAAAATGAAGCCCGTTTGGGTGGAGCTGGGTCTGCAGACCATCCACGACGAAACCGCCAAAGCCTTTCACCGGGGCTATGACAGTGCCGTTTATTTTGATGCGGTCAGACGACTGAAGGAAGCAGGACTTGAAGTAGTCACCCATATCATTCTGGGTCTGCCGGGTGAATCACCCGAAATGATGCGTGAAACGACCCGCGCCGCCGTTGCTGCCGGCACAGACGGTGTCAAATTTCACCTTCTGCACGTACTCAAGGGAACGCAGCTGGAAAAAGAGTACGATCGCGGTGCATTTCAGTGCCTGACCATGGAAGAATATGCCGAAATTCTAAGCTCATGTCTCGCGCTGCTTCCTGAATATGTGGTCGTGCATCGCATCACCGGCGACGGAGCAAAAAGGGATCTGATCGCACCGCTGTGGTCTGGGGACAAAAAGCGGGTGCTGAATTATCTGAATCGCTGCTTATCTTCCAAAAATTGACAAATTTTTCACAGATAAAACGTCACGATGTGGTATAATAAACATAACAACTGATAAAGGAGATCATTATGCCTTACTTTTACGGATTTGACTGGACTTACCTTGTAATCGTGCTGCCCTGCATACTTCTTTCGCTGTGGGCAAGCTCCAATGTAAATTCCACATTTAAGCGCTACTCGCAAATCACCTCCACCCGCCGTATCACCGGCGCAGAGGCGGCACAGCGGGTATTGCTTGCCAACGGCGTCACAAACGTCCGCGTGGAACGTGTTTCCGGCAAGCTGACTGACCATTATGACCCCAAATCAAACGTCATCCGCCTTTCTGATTCGGTCTATGATTCCCCCTCTGTTGCCGCTATTGGTGTTGCCTGCCACGAAGCAGGTCATGCGGTGCAGTATGCGGAAAGCTATGGTCCGATCAAGCTGCGCGCCGCGATCATTCCCATCACGAACATCGGCTCAAAGCTTGCCATGCCGCTGATCCTCATTGGTCTTGTATTGAGTTTTCTGGAGAACTTCTCCTTTGCAATGGTGTATGCAGGCATTGCATGCTTCGCCCTTTCCCTTGTGTTCCAGCTGGTGACCCTACCCGTGGAATTCAACGCCAGCCGCCGGGCAATGACCGCCATCCGCGACGGCAATTACCTGACTGGCGAAGAGCAGCGGGGTGCGCGAAAGACCCTGACCGCAGCAGCCATGACCTACGTCGCCGCAACCGCTGTCGCTCTGGCGCAGCTTCTGCGATTGCTTTTGCTCTTCGGCGGACGGCGCAGAAACGACTGATTACAATTTTTTCCGCTCCGGGATTGACAACCGGGGCGGATTTTTGTATAATCCCGTAGTGTGAAATGTATGAAAAATGTGAAAGGAGACTGTCATGGCCGCCGGTAAACACATTCTCGGTAAAACCAACGCCCGCCGTGTCTTTGGTACAGCCAAGGTCGGTGACCGCGGGCAGATCGTCATTCCCAAGGAAGCACGGGAGCTGTTTGGCATCAAACCGGGTGACACTCTGCTGATTTTGGGCGAGACAGATGTTGGTTTGATCGTATCCCGCCCGGAGGATCTGAATGATCTTGCGGACAAACTGCTGAACTCAGTCAAGAAAGAAGGTTGACCTCAATGGAGAAGCTACTGGAATTTTACAAAACCATCGGTGTATCCGCCGATGTTTACAACTATGGTGAGCAGGCATTTGAACGGCTGAAGGAACGCTTTGAAGCCATCGACCGCATTGCCGAGTACAATCAGGCAAAGGTTCTCGCTGCCATGCAGAAGAACCACGTCTCCGTTGCCTGCTTCAATGCAACCACCGGCTACGGCTATGACGACATGGGTCGTGACAATCTGGAGCGGGTGTACGCGGATGTGTTCCACACCGAAGCGGCACTGGTTCGTCCTCAAATCACCTGCGGCACACATGCGCTGACCGTTGCCCTGTCTGCAAATCTGCTGCCCGGCGACGAGCTGCTGTCGCCCGTGGGTCTTCCGTACGACACGCTGCAGGAAGTCATCGGCATCCATCCCAGCCCCTGCAGCCTTGCGGAGTACGGCGTTGCCTACCGGCAGGTCGACCTGCTTGCGGACGGCACATTTGATTACGAGAGCATCCGTGCCGCCATCAACAAAAAAACCAAGCTGATCACCATCCAGCGCTCCAAGGGCTATGCCACCCGCCCCACCTTTTCCGTCACTCAGATCGGTGAGCTGATCGCTTTCTGTAAGGAAATCAAACCTGACGTCCTTGTGATGGTAGACAACTGCTACGGCGAATTTGTGGAAACCATCGAGCCTTCGGATGTGGGTGCTGATATGACGGTAGGCTCTCTGATCAAGAACCCCGGCGGCGGTCTTGCCCCCATCGGCGGCTACATCTGCGGTACACAGGAATGTATTGACCGCTGCGCATACCGGCTCTCCGCACCCGGCTTGGGTCGCGAGGTCGGTGCCAATCTTGGCTTGATGACTGCGCTGTATCAGGGCTTCTTCCTCGCGCCGACAGTGGTCGCCGGTGCGGAAAAGGGCGCGATCTTTGCCGCGAACCTCTATGAACCTCTTGGCTTCCGATGCGTTCCCAACGCAACAGAAAGCCGTCATGACATCATTCAGGCAGTAGAGCTGGGCAGTGAGGAAGCAATGGTCGCCTTCTGCAAGGGCATACAGGCTGCCGCGCCTGTGGACTCCTTCGCGACCCCCATCCCCGGTGAAATGCCCGGCTATGACAGCAAGGTCATCATGGCAGCCGGCGCGTTCGTGCAGGGTTCTTCCATCGAGCTGTCCGCCGACGGTCCGATCCGTCCGCCTTATGCAGTCTATTTTCAAGGCGGTCTGACATGGCTGCACGCCAAAATCGGTATTCTCATGAGCCTGCAAAAAATGGTCGATGCAGGTCTTGTAAAACTTTAAGGAGGAGACAATTATGTCTTGGCTATTCTTTTCCATTGCAACCGCCGTTTTGTGGGGTGCTGCGGAGCTTTTCTACAAGAAAGGTGCGCAGCCCAATGAAAAGTACTCTCACCTGAAGATCTGTGTCTGGGTCGGTATCGTCATGGGTGCCCACGCCATCTTCACCCTGCTGACGCAGGACATCAACTACAATCCCATCAACATACTGATCTATTTACCCGTTTCCCTCTTTTACATCATCTCCATGGCGTTTTCCTATTTTGGAATGCGCTTCCTTGAAGAATCCATCTCTGACCCCATCGAGAACACCGCAGGTGTCATTTGTGTCCTTCTGTTCGCTTTGTTTATGGGCGACGAATTCTCATGGCTCACGTGGGTTGCTGTTGCTGTGATCACCATCGGCGTTGTAGGTGTCAGCTATTTGGAAAACCGCGGCGATAACCACAGAAAAAAGTCCTACGGCAAAAAGCTGGCATTTGTGGCATTCTGCATGCCGTTCGTGTATGCTCTGTTGGATGCCTTTGGTACATTCTTTGACGATGCCTTCTTCCTTGTGGAGGACATCGCAAATGCGCCTTTTGTGGATGTTACGGAAGATACCATCGAAGCAGTCGCCAATACCAGCTACGAGCTGACCTTCGCGCTGTTCGCCCTTGGTCTTTTCATCTTCATGAAGGCAAAGAAGGTCAAATTCGGCGGCGTTCCCCAGCATAAGGATAAGATCCTTGCCGCAGTTTTTGAAACCGCCGGTCAGTTTACTTATGTGTATGCCCTCGGTGGTGTGGACGCTGTCGCAGCTCCCATTCTGTCCTCTGTTTGTGTTGTGTCCCTGCTGCTGTCCCGCATTTTCCTGAAGGAAAAGCTAAATTGGAAGACTTATGTCTTCATCGGTGTTGTCATTGTGGGTATTCTCCTGCTGGCAGTCAGCGAGGAGCTGTAACAGGATTCCTTTTCTGTGTATGATATGTGACAAAAAGTCGCCGGATTTTCCGGCGACTTTTTACAGATGTGAATAATTGACACACAGCGCAATTCGTGTTAAAATAAATCGAATAAAAATCTACACCTAACGAAGTGAAAGGAGCAGATTATGGCTATGATGGATCACAATGTTCAGCTGTTGGATGCTGTTTGCGGCAGCAGTGTTCGTGTTTCTATTCTCGACCGTCTTTCCTCCGTTGATTTGTGTGCTTTCAATTCCCAAGAATATGCTGTTTTTCCCGGCTTTTGTGATGTGCATGTGCATTTCAGAGAGCCGGGTTTTTCTTATAAAGAATCCATTTTCAGCGGTTCTTTGGCAGCAGCACACGGCGGATACACAGCGGTCTGCACCATGCCCAACCTCAACCCCGTCCCCGACACCGCTGCCCACCTGAAAGAGCAGCTCGACCTCATTAAGCAGGACGGACTCATTCATATCTATCCCTATGGCTCGATCACCATGGAGCAAAAGGGCGAGAAGCTCTCTGAAATGCGCGCTATGACAAACCACGTCATCGCCTTTTCCGACGACGGCAGGGGCGTGCAAAGTGAGGATCTGATGCGCGCCGCCATGAAGCAGGCAAAGCAGCTGGGCAAGCTGATCGTCGCCCATTGCGAGGTCAATGACCTCTTAAACGGCGGATATATCCATGACGGTGACTACGCAAGAGACAATCACCACCGGGGCATCTGCTCCGAGAGCGAATGGCGGCAGATCGAGCGTGACCTGAAGCTGGTAAAAGAGATCGGCTGTGCCTATCACGTGTGCCATATCTCCACCAAAGAAAGCGTCGAGCTGATCCGAAAGGCAAAGAGAGAGGGTCTGAATGTCACCTGTGAAACCGCTCCCCATTATCTTCTGATGGACGACTCGTGGCTGCAGGAGGACGGAAAATACAAAATGAACCCGCCCCTGCGTGATAAATCTGACCGGGAAGCCCTGATCGCCGGTATTCAGGACGGTACCATCGATATGATCGCAACCGATCATGCCCCCCACTCTGCTGAGGAAAAGTCCAAGGGTCTGGACGGCAGTGCCTTTGGCATTGTTGGTCTTGAGACGGCGTTCCCCCTGCTCTACACCTATCTCGTCAAAGAAAACGTCATTACCATGGAGCAGCTGATGAAGCTGCTGGTCACCATTCCGCGAAAGCGCTTCCGCATCCCGATGACCACCGATTTTTCCATTTGGGATCTGCGCCAGAGCTATGTCATTGAGCCGGAACAGTTCCAGTCCGAGGGCAAGTCCACTCCCTTTGAGGGCTGGCGCGTAAACGGCACTTGCATGGCGACTGTCTGTAATGGAAAGCTTGTTTGGCTTGAAAAAGTGAGAAACGGTAAATAATCAGAGTATAGAATTTTTAATGGAGGCTTCATTATGGCAAAGCGTACGGACATCAAGAAGGTTATGATCATCGGCTCCGGCCCCATCGTCATCGGTCAGGCTGCCGAATTTGACTACGCAGGCACGCAGGCTTGTCTTGCGCTGAAGGAAGAGGGTTACGAGGTGGTACTCGTCAACTCCAACCCTGCCACCATCATGACTGATACCACCATCGCCAACAAGGTCTATATGGAGCCTCTGACCTTGGAATATGTGGCAAAGATCATCCGCTACGAGCGCCCGGATGCCATCGTTCCCGGCATCGGCGGTCAGACGGGTCTGAACCTTGCCATGCAGCTGGAGAAGAAGGGTATTTTGAAGGAATGCCGTGTGGAGCTGCTGGGTACCTCCAGCGCATCCATCGAGCGTGCAGAAGACCGGGAGCTTTTCAAGGAGCTGTGTCAATCCATCGGCGAACCCGTCATTCCCTCTGAGATCACCTATTCTCTGGAGGAAGCCAAGGAAGCCGCAGCACGCATCGGCTATCCCGTCGTTCTGCGTCCTGCCTTTACGCTCGGCGGTACCGGCGGCGGCTTTGCAGATAACGAAGAACAGCTCATTGAGATCGGTCTGAATGCTTTCAAGCTCTCTCCCGTTCATCAGGTGCTGATCGAGAAGTCCGTCAAGGGCTACAAAGAGATCGAGTTTGAGGTCATGCGTGACAGCGAAGACCATGCCATCACCATCTGCGGCATGGAAAATATCGACCCCGTCGGTGTCCATACCGGCGACTCTGTGGTCGTTGCTCCCATCATGACCCTGAACGACCACGACCTGAAAATGCTCAATGATTCCGCCATCAAGCTGATCCGGGAGCTGAAGATTGAGGGCGGCTGCAATGTGCAGTTTGCGCTCAACCCCCACACCAGCGAATACTACCTCATCGAGGTCAATCCCCGTGTTTCCCGTTCCTCAGCACTGGCATCCAAGGCATCCGGCTACCCCATCGCCCGGGTCACCGCCAAAATTGCTGTTGGCATGACCCTCGATGAGATCAGGATCGCCAACACCACCGCGGCATTCGAACCCCAGCTGGACTATATGATCGCCAAGCTGCCCCGTTTCCCCTTTGACAAATTCACCTCTGCCACCAATGTCCTCGGCACACAAATGAAGGCAACGGGCGAGGTCATGGGCATCGGCTCAACACTGGAAGAATGCCTGCTGAAGGGCATCCGTTCTCTGGAGATCGGTGCAAACCACATCCACATGCCCAAATTCGACAACATGAGCGTCGAGGAGCTGCTTGGGTATATTTCCACCTTCCGTTCCGATAACATCTTCGCCGTCGCAGCACTTTTCCGTCAAGGCATTTCCGTTGAAAAGATCCATGAGATCACCAAGATCACGCCCTTCTTCTTGGAAGCGATCAAGCGGATCGTGGACATGGAAGAACTGCTGAAGGTCAACATCCGTGACCTTGAAACCCTCACCGCTGCAAAGAAGATGGGCTTCAGTGACAAATTTGTGGCAAAGCTTTGGAATTGCAAGGAGCTGGACGTTTATCATTTCCGTAAGCTGCACGACCTTTTCCCCGTCTTCCGCATGGTGGATACCTGCCACACCGGCGCCTATATCCCCTATTTCTACTCCTCCTACACCGGCGAAAACGCATCTGTACTGACGAACAAGAAGAAAATCGTCGTTCTGGGTGCAGGTCCCATCCGCATCGGTCAGGGTGTTGAGTTTGACTACTCCACCGTTCATGCCGTGATGACCATCAAGAATGCCGGTTATGAAGCAATCATCATCAACAACAACCCCGAGACCGTTTCCACGGATTACACCACGGCAGACAAGCTCTACTTTGAGCCGCTGACGCCCGAAGATGTGATGAACATCATCGAGTTTGAGAAGCCTGAGGGTGTTATTGCATCCCTTGGCGGTCAGACCGCTATCAATCTGGCACAGCCCCTGACCGATCGCGGCGTGAAGATCATCGGCACCGACTGCTCCGCCATCGACAGAGCGGAAGACCGCAACGCCTTTGAAAATCTGCTGAACGAGCTGAACATCCCCCGGGCAAAGGGTCAGGCGGTCACCAAGATCGAGGACGGCATCGCTGCCGCTGCTGACATCGGCTATCCCGTACTGGTACGTCCCAGCTTCGTTCTGGGCGGACGTGCTATGCAGATCGTCGCCAATGAAGCGCAGCTGCGTCACTACCTGAAGACCGCCGTCGAGATCGATGAGGACAAGCCCGTTCTGGTGGACAAGTATATCGAAGGTCGCGAGGTGGAGATCGATGCCATCTGCGACGGCAGAGACGTGTTCGTTCCCGGCATCATGGAGCTGGTTGAACGTACTGGCGTCCACTCCGGCGACTCTATCTCTGTCTACCCCTCCTTCTCCATTTCCAACAAGGTCAAGGGCATCATTTTGCAGTATGCAAAAAAGCTGGGCCTCGGTATCGGCATTGTTGGTCTTTTCAATATCCAGTTTATTGTTGATCAGGACGATAACGTCTTTATTATTGAGGTCAATCCCCGTTCCTCCCGTACCGTTCCCTTCCTGAGCAAGGCAACGGGCTACAGTCTGGCAGACATCGCAACAGAGGTCATCCTTGGCAAGAGCCTGAAGGAGCAGGGTCTTTTCGATATCTATCCCGACGAGAAGCAGCGTTTCTATGTGAAAGCCCCTGTCTTCTCCTTTAACAAAATTCGCGGTCTGGATGCCTACCTCTCCCCGGAGATGAAGTCCACCGGCGAAGCCATCGGCTATGACAACACCCTCAACCGCGCCCTTTACAAGGCACTGCAAGCGTCCGGCATGCACCTGCAGAACTACGGCACAGTGCTTGCAACCATTGCCGACAAGGACAAAGAAGAGGCACTGCCGCTGATCGAGCGTTTCTATCGTCTGGGCTTCAACATCGAAGCAACCAAGGGAACTGCTAAATTCCTCAAGGCAAAGGGCATCCGCACCCACAGCCTGACCAAGATCAGCGAAGGCAGCGACGAGATCCCCAACGCTCTGCGGCAGGGTCATATTGCTTATGTGATCAACACCCGCGATCCCGGCTCCAATCAGTCCGACGGACTGCAGATCCGCCAGATCGCCACGGAGTACAACGTGACCATGTTCACCGCACTGGATACCGTCCGCGTCCTGCTGGACGTTCTGGAGGAAACCACATTGACCATTTCCACCATTGATGCGTGAGTTCCTTGTAGGGGGGTGCTTGCCCCCGCCGTTCATCAACCCGTTTCATAAAAGGAGAAACCGATGAAACAAAGCTATTTTACAGTTTTGAGCAACTGCCCGCTGACAGACAACGTCTATAAAATGATTCTCTCCGGCGACACCTCAGCCATCACAGCACCGGGTCAGTTTGTTAATATTCAGCTGGACGGACTGTTTCTGCGCCGCCCCATCTCTGTTTGCGATTATGACGACACGACCCTTACGATCATCTACAAGGTGGTCGGCAAGGGTACTGCCCAAATGGCAGCTATGACCGCCGGCGCAAAGCTGGATGTTCTCACCGGTCTCGGCAATGGCTACGACCTCTCTCTAAGCGGTGACCATCCCGTTCTGTTGGGCGGCGGCGTGGGTGTTCCGCCCATGTATAACCTCGCCAAGAAGCTGATTGCTGAGGGTAAAAAAGTTTCTGTAATTCTCGGTTTTAACACAAAATCCGAAGTTTTCTATGAAGAAGAGTTCAAAAAACTGGGCTGCGCCGTAACCGTCACCACCGTCGACGGCAGCTACGGCATCAAGGGCTTCGTCACTACAGCCCTTGAAGGCACGGACTACAGCTATTTCTACACCTGCGGTCCTGAACCGATGCTCAAGGCTGTATATAAGGCATCCAAAACCTCAGGTCAGATGAGCTTTGAAGAGCGCATGGGCTGCGGTTTCGGAGCATGCATGGGCTGCTCCTGCAAGACCCTCACCGGCTATAAGCGCATCTGCAAGGAAGGCCCTGTGATGAAAAAGGAGGAGATTTTATGGGATTGCGTGTAAATCTTTGCGGTATTGAGCTTGATAATCCCGTGATCCCCGCTTCCGGCACCTTCGGCTTCGGCTATGAATTTGCCGAGCTTTACGACATCAATGAGCTGGGAACGTTCTCTTTCAAGGGTACAACAAAAGATCCCCGCTTCGGCAACCCCACGCCCCGCATCGCCGAATGCACCAGTGGTATGATCAATGCCGTGGGTCTTCAAAATCCGGGTGTCGAAAAGGTCATTGCAGAAGAACTGCCGAAGCTTGCCAAGTGCTTCCGCAAGCCGGTAATGGCAAATGTTTCCGGCTTTTCTGTAGAAGATTACGCCTACACCTGCGAAAGGCTCGATAAAGAGCCGCAGGTCGGCTGGCTGGAGGTCAACGTCAGCTGCCCCAATGTACACGGCGGCGGCATGAGCTTCGGTACATCTCCTGCAGCGGCTGCAGAGGTGACAAAAGCTGTCAAAGCAGTTACCACAAAGCCCGTGATCATCAAGCTCTCCCCCAACGTCACCGACATTGTTTCCATCGCAAAAGCTTGCGAGGAAGCCGGCGCAGACGGCATCAGCCTGATCAACACCATGCTGGGCATGCGCATCAATCTGAACACGAGAAAGCCCGTTATTGCCAACACCATGGGCGGTTTTTCCGGCCCTGCCATCTTCCCCGTGGCGGTACGGATGGTCTATCAGGTGGCACACGCTGTGAGCATTCCCGTCGTCGGCATGGGCGGTGTAACCAGTGCCGAGGACGTGATCGAAATGATGCTTGCCGGCGCAACAGCCGTGGAAGTGGGTGCTGCAAACCTTGTCAATCCCTATGCCTGCCGGGACATCATCCGAGATCTGCCCCGGGTCATGGCTCAGTACAAGATCAACAGCTTACAAGAAATTATAGGAGGCGTTAAAAATGGGTAAGGACGTAATCGTAGCATGTGATTTTTCCTCTGCTGAGGCAACCTTCGCATTTTTGGACAAGTTTACCGATCGCAAGCCCTTTGTCAAGATCGGCATGGAGCTTTACTACGCGGAAGGTCCGTCGATCGTGCGTGAAATCAAGGCGCGCGGACATAAGATCTTTCTTGATCTGAAGCTGCACGACATTCCCAACACTGTCAAAAAGGCAATGGCTGTTCTCTCCAATCTGGACGTAGACATCACCAACCTCCATGCAGCCGGTGCAACCGCCATGATGCAGGGTGCTCTGGAGGGACTGACACGCCCAGACGGCAGCCGTCCCCTGCTGATCGCTGTCACTCAGCTGACCTCCACCGATCAGGAGACCCTCGAAAAGGACATTCTGATCAAAGTTCCCATCGATGAGGTGGTCATGCACTATGCCGAGACTGCCAAAAGAGCAGGTCTTGATGGCATTGTCTGCTCTCCTCTGGAGGCCGGCAAGGTTCACGACCGCTGCGGCGCAGAATTTCTGACCATCACCCCCGGTGTTCGCTTTGCTGACGGCGACGTGGGCGACCAGAAGCGCGTCATGACTCCCGCTGCCGCCAAGGCGATCGGCTCTGACTACATCGTCGTCGGTCGTCCCATCACAGCCGCTGCTGATCCCGTTGCAGCTTACGAGCGTTGCGTGGCAGAATTTTGTGACTAACCCTCGCCCAACTCAGAAAGGATAGGATTCCTATGTTTACACCTGAAGAAATAATGCAGTTACTCCAAAGCTTGATCTGGTTGCTTGCGGGTGTGGGTATCTTTATTGTCGGTATGAACTTCCTCAGCGACGCTCTGGAGAAGTCCGCCGGAAACGGAATGAAGCACCTGCTGAGCAAGATCGTCGGCAATCGCATTTCCGGTATCGGTATCGGTGCAGGTGTGACTGCCATCATTCAAAGCTCCTCTGCCACTTCTGTTATGGTCATCGGCTTGGTGAATGCCGGTGTTATGACCCTGATGCAAGCCACACCCATAATCATGGGTGCCAATATCGGTACCACCATCACCGGCATCCTCGTAGCCCTGAAGAACGACTACTTCAATATGGTCATGTATCTTCTTGGCTTTATCGGCGTGATGCTGGGCTTCACCAAAAACGAAAAGATGAAGCTTGCCGGTCTGCTTTGCAGCGGTCTTGGCTTGATTTTCGTGGGTCTGAATATCATGAGCAGTCCCGATGCCTTTGGCAACGCCCTGATCAAGCAGTTGTTTACCAATATTTTCAGCGTTTGCAATTTCCCGCTGCTGCTGATCCTGATCGGTGTGTTGTTTACCGCCTTGATCCAAAGCTCCTCTGCTGCAACCGGCGTTGTGATCACCATGGTCGGAACCGGCGTTTTGAAATTGGATCTGGCATTGTTTATCATTCTTGGTGCCAATATCGGCACCTGCGTCACGGCACTGCTGGCATGTGTCGGTGCCAATTCCAATTCCAAACGTGTTGCACTGATCCACCTCACCTTCAATGCCATTGGTACGATCGTGTTCGCTGTTGTGATCTGGCTCTTCCGTCAACCGATCGTGGATCTATTGACCGCCTTCTTCCCGGGCGAGGATGCCATGTCCCTGCAGATGCGCGTCTCCAGTTTCCACGTGATCTTCAACGTGACCACTACCCTGTTGCTGCTGCCCTTCGTTAAGCAGCTGGTGGCATTCTCCAAAGCAGTCATTCCTGAAAAGAAGAATGCCGAAACCAATCGTGCGCTTCGTTTCGTGAACGATCATCTGCTGGCGACCCCCTCTGTCGCTTTGGCGCAGGTAAAGAAGGAAATCAACTATATGCTTTCCCTGGCGGAGGATAATACACGCCTTTCCTTTGAGGCACTCCAGACCGGCTCCACGGAACACGGTAAGACAATCGCGGAGAACGAAGAGATCATCGACTTTACCAACAGCGCCCTGACCACATTCCTTATCAAGCTTTCCGCTCATGTCAGTGCCAGTGACGAAGTCACTGTCGGTGCCTACTTCCACGTTCTGAACGACTTGGAGCGCATCGGTGACCACGCAGACAACTTCTTCGACATCACGCAGGAAATGCAGACAAAAAAGCTGTCCTATTCCAAGCAGGCAAACGACGAAATCCGCATGATGTGCGATACCGTTCTTTCCATGTTTGCCGTTGCCAAGGATGCCTTTGAGAATCAAAATTTTGCACGTCTCCCGGAGCTGACTGCCTATGAGGAGCAGGTCGACGGACTGAAAAAGTCCCTGACCGCCAAGCATTATACACGCCTTGCCGATGGCAGCTGTCACGTAACGCACAGTCCCTACTACACCTCTACTGTCGTGGGCTTGGAGCGTGTGGCAGACCACCTTGTAAATGTTGGTTATTCCATCCAAAATCCCACCGGCTCTCAAAAAGAGCATCTGTAATCCTGCCAAATCAACCATTTTAGGAGCGTCATCATGGAAAGCTACAAGAGAGAATTTATTGAGTTTCTGCAGGAAGCCGGCGTGCTGAAATTCGGCGATTTTACCGCAAAATCCGGCCGCAAGATCCCCTACTTCATCAATGCCGGCATGATCAAAACTGGCGACCAGATCACCCGCATGGGCGAATTTTACGCCAAGGCATATTTCGACAAGCTGGGTAAAAAGCAAGCAGTCCTCTACGGACCAGCCTACAAGGGCATTTCCCTTTCCATTTCTGCAGCCGTTGCGCTGAGCAAGAATGGGCTGAACCTCCCCTTCTTCTTCAACCGCAAGGAAGTCAAGGATCACGGCGAGGGCGGCAGCTTCGTGGGCTACGTTCCCCAGCCCGGTGAGGAGATCGTCATCATTGAGGATGTCATCACCGCCGGCACTGCCATCCGGGAGAGCATGGAAATTCTCAGCCATCTGGACAGCACCAAGGTCATCGCCACCTTTATCATGGTCGATCGCAAGGAGCGCGGTCAGGGCGAAAAGGGTGCTATGCAGGAGATCGAGGAGACCTTCGGCTTCCCCGTTTACTCGGTCGTGGATGTCTATGACATCATTGAATACCTCGAGGAAGACCCCGCCAACGAAGAAAATGTCACCCGCATTAAGAACTATCTTGCAGTGAATGGAGCGAAATAAATGAGAAGCCTGATCAGTATTCTGGATTTGTCGGTGGAAGAGCTTGATGCGCTGATCGCGACCGCAAAGGACATCATCGCGCACCCTGACAATTACCGCGAAAAATGTAAATACAAGAAGCTGGCAACCCTTTTCTATGAACCCTCTACCCGTACCCGTCTGAGCTTCGAGGCTGCGATGCTGGAGCTGGGCGGCTCGGTGCTGGGCTTCAGCGAGGCTTCGTCCTCCTCCGCCGCCAAGGGCGAAAGCGTTGCCGATACCGCAAAGATGATCAGCTGCTATGCAGACATTGCTGCCATGCGCCACCCCCGGGAGGGCGCGCCCTACGTCGCATCCACAGCTGCAACCATTCCCTTCATCAATGCCGGTGACGGCGGTCACAACCACCCCACCCAGACACTGGCTGACCTTCTGACCATTTCCCGGGAAATGGGACGGCTCAACAATCTGACCATTGGTCTGTGTGGCGACCTGAAATACGGAAGAACCGTTCACTCCCTGATTGAAGCCATGAGCCGCTATGAGGGCATCAACTTCGTCCTGATCTCCCCTAAGGAGCTGAAGATCCCCGGCTTTGTCCGCTATAACGTGCTGGAAAAGCATAATATCCCCTACACAGAGGTCACCTCTCTGGACGATGCCATGCCCCAGCTGGATGTGCTGTACATGACCCGCATCCAGCGGGAACGCTTTGATGATCCAGCTGATTACGAGCGTCTGAAGGACAGCTACATTCTCACCGCCGACAAGATGACCCTTGCCAAGGAGAAAATGTGCGTTCTGCACCCCCTGCCCCGCGTCAATGAGATCAGCGTCAAGGTGGACAATGATCCCAGAGCCGCCTATTTCCGGCAGGCACTGAACGGCAAGTTCATGCGTATGGCGCTGATCCTGAAGCTTCTGAAGGAAGCGGAGGACGGCAAAAAGGAAGCCATTGACACCGAGGGCTTTATTTACGACCGCGTCTGCCGTAATCCCAAGTGCATCACGCAGGTGGAGCAGGAGCTGCCCCAGATCTGCAAGCTGACAGACCGTGCCGCCGGCATTCACCGTTGCATCTATTGCGAACAAAAGGTATAACAAAAACCCGGCTGTTTCACACAGCCGGGCGATTTTTTACATTCCATTTGCGGTTGAATTTGTCGATTACTTTGTCGAGCAAGAAAAAAGTCACATTTCCAAGCAGAAGCGTTACCAGTGTCATCACCGTTCCCATTTCTGCCTGCTCCTGCACAACCTGCTCCAAGCCGATGATATGAAGCAAAATGAAGTACATCAGCAGCACAGCGGCATTGAAAACCAACGCTTTCAGCAGCCAGCGAAGCTTGGATTTTTCCAAAATCGGCTTCAAAATGGGATAATACCCAATGAACAGAAACATCGTGGCAGCTTCCTTATCGGGGCTTAAAAGCAAGCTGAGGACAGCGACCGCACCATACCATGCCCACGCGATCCTTTTTCCGATCATCCTGATGACGAATGACAATGTCAAAATGCAGAGCATCGGGCAAATAAAGGTCGCAAAGGGGATCATCCCGCCCAACGACATGATCACTACCGCGAGTGCAGCCGAAACACCGCCAAACGCAACGGGATATGCTCTTTTCATTACGAACCTCCAATAAATCACAAAATGCCCGTTGCCGCAGCAACGGGCATATGTTTACATTTCTTGTCTGCCTTCGAGGGCGCGGGAGAGCGTCACCTCATCGGCATATTCCAGCTGACTGCCCACGGGAACACCGTAAGCAAGTCTCGTTACCTTGACCTCCATAGGGCGCAAAAGGCGTGAGATGTACATCGCCGTCGCTTCACCTTCCGTGTCGGGATTGGTCGCCATAATGACTTCCTTGACCTCACCTGATGCAACGCGCAACAACAGCTCCTTGATGCGAATATCGTCCTGCGTCACGTGGTTCAGCGGAGAGATGACACCGTGAAGAACGTGGTACACGCCGTTAAACTCCCGGCTGCGCTCCATGGCGATCACATCCTTGGGATCGGCGACCACGCAGATGATCGTCTTATCGCGCATGTCATCATCGCAAATGGGACAAACCTCACGATCCGTCAGGTTCTGACACACCGGGCATGTGTGGACAGACTGCTTTGCAGCGATGATGGCATCGGCAAAGCTCTTGGCATCCTCCAGCGGCAGCTCCAGCACATGAAACGCAAGGCGCTGTGCAGTCTTGCCGCCGATTCCGGGCAGCCGTGCAAACTGATCTGCCAGCTCCTGCAGTGCTGTGGGGAAATACTGCATAGCTCCTCCTTAGAACAGACCGCCCAGATTCAGTCCGCCGGTCAGACGGGACATATTCTGTGCCGCATCGGCATCAGCCGCACGCATGGCTTCATTGACCGCCGCAATGACCATATCCTGCAGCATTTCCACATCATCAGGATCGACAGCATCAGGGTTGATCTCAAGCGCGACGATCTCGTGCTTGCCGTTGACCGTTGCGCTGACCATACCGCCGCCTGCAGTTGCGGTGTGGGTCTTGTTCTCCTGCTCCTCCTGCATACGCAGCAGATCCTGCTGCATCTTCTGAGCCTGTCGCATCATCGCGGCCTGATTCATGCCACCGGGCATGCCGCGGAAATTATTCTTTGCCATGATCGTTACTCCTTATTTTGCTTGATAGTCACAATGTCGCTATGTTCGCGACCGAAATTCATCAGCTGATCGATCTTTGCGCTGCTGCGGGGGCTGGCAGAGCCATCCACTACGGAAACGGAAACCGCACGCCCCATAAGTGCCGTAGCCTTGCGGGCAACAAGGTCACGGATCTCAGGCTTGTCCACCATTTCTACGGTAAATTTGTTCGAACAGCGAAGCACAAGTTGATTTCCCTTGAGAACACCACGTACCGGCGCGTTCTCCGCAGTTGTAAAGAACCCGACCACCGGGGGGCGCATCTCACGGCGGATGGCATTGACCAGCTCCGCCCAAAAGCCCACATTTTCATTCTCCTCAGGTATGGGAGGCGCATCCTCAGCCGGCGGTGCATCTTCATCGTCCGGCATCGGCGGAAGCTCTTCCTCCGGCTCGATGGGTGTATTCTGAACGGGAGTGCTGCGAACGGCTGGTACAAAGCTGCCGGTTTTCAGCTGCTCCTCCATTCTGGTTATGCGCGCGTTCAGGCTCTCGGCGTCCAGCTCCAGCTCCGGCTGACACAGACGGATCAGGCAAAGCTCCGCGTCCATACGGCGGCTCGCGCTGCGCGTAAAGCCGGACATTGTTGTTTCGAGCAATTCCATCATCCGAACCAGTTCGCCGCTGGAGAAGCCACGGGCGAGCTGTTGGGCATCCTGATGATCCGCGACACCTGACAGCATGGAAAGTCCGGCTTCAGGCGCGGTTTTCAGCACCAAAAGATCCCGGGCAAGGCATGCCAGCTCATCCAGCAGCGCACCCATCTCCTTGCCGTCGGCATAGAGCTTGTTAAAAAGCTGAAGGCAGCTGCGTGTATCATGTGCGGCAATATATCCCATCAATTCTGCAGACTTGCGCTCACCGGCGATGCCAAGACATTCGTAGACCCGATCCGCGGTCAGCTCACCGGCGGTTGCCGATGCGCACTGATCCAGCAGGCTCAAACCGTCACGCATGCCGCCGTCAGCCATTCGGGCAAGCACACGGGCTGCGCTGTCATCCAGATCGATATTCTCCTGATAGGCAACATACTGCAGCCGGGCGGCAATATCCTCCTGACTGATGCGCCGGAAAGAAAAACGCTGGCAACGGGACAGAATCGTAGCGGGAACTTTATGCAGCTCTGTCGTCGCCAAAATAAACAGCAGATGCTCCGGCGGCTCTTCGATGATCTTCAGCAGCGCGTTAAACGCAGAGATCGACAGCATGTGCACCTCGTCAATGATGTACACACGCATTTTCACCTGCGAGGGCGTATAGATGGCATCATCCCGCAGATCGCGAACATTGTCAACACCGTTGTTGGACGCAGCGTCAATCTCCAGCACGTCCATACACGCGCCGGAATCGATGGCACGGCATGCCTCACAACGGTTGCAGGGATTGCCGTCCTGCAGGTCGAGGCAGTTGACTGCCTTTGCCAATATCTTGGCGCAGCTGGTCTTGCCTGTACCGCGGGAGCCGGTAAACAGATACGCATGGCTCATTTTCCCGGTAGAGAGCTGATTTTTCAGCGTTTGGGTCACCGCCAGCTGACCGGAAACATCGTCAAAGGTCTGGGGACGGTATTTCCGATATAAGGCTTGATATGCGGACATCACGTCCCCTCCTTTTCACTCGTGTAACAAGACCGGCTCATGACAAGATCGCACACCCACATTTGAACCTGCTGAATACCCGGTTTCTGCGCAGCCAGCTCAGAATCGGCAACCTCGCGGCACACGGAACGATCCGCTTAATGCTGCTTGGTTCCCCACCTGACATGGTTCACGGGATTCCGTTGCGCAAGACCGATTCCTCAACACCGCTTGCGTAGGCCAGACAGTACGCAGGCAAGTCCGGGTGTGGGGATTCATCCCTGCTATAGCGGATTGCAGGCAACAGGGCACCGCTATCTCCCCGACTAGTGCGACCTTGTTATAAGCCGGTCTGCAAATAACAAGGTTATTATGTTAAAATCAGTTGACCTTCGAATCGATAAAGGCAGCCAGCTCGCCGAAGTTGGCGATCTTCTGATCCTCGAGATCCAGCTCAACACCCAGCTCGGATTCCAGATCCATGATCATCTCAACGATGTCGAGAGAATCGATGCCCAGGCTCTCAAAGCTGCTGTCGGGAGTGATCTCTGCAGGATCAAGCTCCAACTGTTTTGCCGCATAAGAAACGAGTTTTTCGTACATGTGATTTTCCTCCAAACTTCAAATATTTATCTCAATGTATTTTAGTATAAGATGCGTACTTTGTCAATCAGATTTTATTTGCGCGTTCAAGCCGGCAACATAAGCAGTCGACCATGCGATCTGCAGGTTGAAGCCGCCGGTATAGGCATCGCAGTCGAGAATTTCTCCCGCAAAATAGAGTCCTCGCACCAGCTTGGACTGCATCGTCTTCGGATCGACCTCGGAAACCTTGACACCGCCGGAGGTGATGATTGCCTCAGCGACGGGGCGTTTGCCGGTGATTTCCAGCGGAAATGCCTTCAAAAGGGCAACCAAAGCGCGACGCTGCACCTTTGTCAGGGAATTTGCCTGCAGCGCAGGATCGATCTCCAATCTTCTGAGTACTACAGGGATCATGCTGCGGGGCAAAAGATCCGTCAGCGCATTCTCGATACTGCGGTTCTGATACATCTCAAGATCACGCAAAATCCGCGCGTCCAGCTTGCTCTCATCCAAAGCCGGCTTCAGGTCGATGATCAGCCGGCACGTTCCCTTCAGGTGGGCACTTGCCGACAGTACTGTCGGTCCTGAAATACCAAAATGGGTAAAAAGCAGCTCACCGAAATCCTTGAAAAGCACCTTTCCCTTCTCGTTGACCAGCTTGACAGCAACATTGCGAAGGCTCAGCCCCTGCATATCAGGACAGTCCTGTCCCGTAACCTCCAGCGGAACCAGCGATCCCTCCTGCGGGGTGACCGTATGCCCCAGCTTCTGCGCCATAATATAGCCGTCGCCCGTAGAGCCGGTGGTGGGATAGCTGACACCGCCGGTAGCGAGGATCACCCTCGCTGCTTCATAATGCTCTGCGTCCGTCCGCACGCCGGTCACAGTGCCATCGCGCGCAGTGATCTCGCGGACACGGGCATTGACCACGTTCACACCGTGTCTTTTCAGCTGATTGCGCAGGCAATCCAAAACTGAAACGGACTTGTCGGACACAGGGAATACCCGATTCCCCCGCTCGGTTTTCAGCGGACAGCCGTTCTTTTCAAAGAAGTCCATCACAGCATCGGGCGGATACGCCGTCAATGCACTGTAGAGAAACCGCCCGTTGCGGGGAATGTTCTGCAGCAGCTCCTGCAGATCGCAGTTATTTGTTACATTGCAGCGCCCCTTGCCCGTGATCAGCAGCTTTTTACCAAGGCGATCATTTCGTTCCAACAGCAGCACCTTTGTGCCGTTGGAAGCCGCTGTAATGGCAGCAAGCATGCCGGCAGGACCGCCGCCGATGACGATCACATCATTCCTCATCCGATACCGCCTGCTTTTGATAAATGTTGTATTCCTCCCAGATGCGCTCCAGATCCTGGAAGGTCTGGGACAGCTCCTGCTCCTTCTTGGCAGCGATGGCAACGATCAGCGCATTTACAACACTCAGCGGTGCAACCAAAGAGTCCACCAGCGAGAGCATATTGCTCTTGGCAGCAAGGACGTAGTCAGATGCTTCCCCCAAGGGCGACAGCTGCGTGTCGGTGATGCCAACCACCGTCGCACCCTGACTGCGGCAGTACCGCGCCGCCTTCGCTGTGGTAGCGGAGTAACGGGGGAAGCTGAAGGCGACGACCGCATCCCTCTCATTGACACCAACGATCTTCTCGAACATCTCACCCGCGCCGGATGCTGTAATAATATGCACATTTTGGAACATGTAATTCAGGTAATAGCCAAGAAAACCCGCCAGCGGCGCGGCAGAACGCACACCAATGATAAATACACGCTTTGCATTCAGTATCGTATTGACTGCGACATCAAAAGCAGAGCGGTCAATGGTCTCCGCGGTGCGGCGAAGCCGCTCCAAATCGGATTGAAACACCGTCGTCAGCACATCCCTGTCACACAGACGGTTATTGGCAACCTCAATACGCTGAACGGAAGTCAGGCGATTGACCACTACCTCCTGCAGAGCCTTCTGCATACTGGGATAGCCGTCATAGCCCAGCTCCATGGCAAAGCGCACAACTGTAGACTCGGAAACACCGACCGTCTTACCCAGCACCGCGGCGGTCATAAAGGCAGCCTTATCATAAGACTCCAGAATATAGTGGGCGATGCGGCGCTGACCCTTGGAAAAGGAACGTTCATTTGCCTGTAAAATTGCAAGAATATCGTGACGCATAGCAAAACACCTCTCTTTTTTGACTACTATAACAGATTTCATTCACTTTTGCAAGGTGAATGCAGCAAAAATTGCAAATAGCGAGGTTATTTCAACCTCGCTATTTCCTCTTCTGTTAAGTATCGCCATTTTCCCAGCGGGAGCGTCCCCAGTTGAAGCGCACCCTCCGAAATTCGGCGCAGCCGCAAAACCGTCATGCCGGCTGCATCACACATCCGGCGAACCTGCCGGTTGCGTCCCTCATGAATGGTCACAAGAAACTTGGCACGGTCACCGTCAGAGCGCAGGAGCTTTACCTGCGGCTTGCGGATACGATAGCCGTCCAGTTCGATCGGGCGGCTCAAAAGTGCCGGTGACGCCTCATGATAACCACGCACTGTGACCTCATAGGTCTTGTCCACCTCTTCCCCCGGATGCATCACCCGGTTTGCGAACGAGCCGTCGTTGGTCAGCAAGAGTAATCCTTCCGAATCCATATCCAGCCGCCCAACAGGATAGACCCGTGTACCGCAATCCGCAACCAGCTGCGCTACGTTGTCCCTCCCCTTTTCGTCAGAGAGAGTGGTCACGTAGCCCCGGGGCTTATGGAGCATGATGTACACCTTTTCCTGCCCGGACGGGAGCGGTTTCCCGTCCAGCAGAATCTCATCCATATCAGGATCGGCAGCATCGCCAAGGGCGGCGACCATGCCGTTGACTGTAACTCTGCCCTGCGCGATCCACTCCTCCGCCTTACGGCGGGAGGTGATGCCCCGGGCAGATATGATCTTTTGTAAACGTTCCTTCATGTTCTGTCACCAAACCAACCATCCCAAAAATGGCGTTTTCTTTGTGTCTGCTGCTCAACGGTCTTACCGTAGACAAGCTTCACTTTGCCCACTGTGTGATCGCCGATGCAGACGGATGCGTCCCCGGCGTATTGTCCGCACACCACCGGCGCATAGGCAAAGCCCGGTGGCGGCAGCACGATACTCGCCTTCTCATCAGACGCAAGGGAGAATGAAAAATCCTCCGCTGCCAGCAGAGAAACTGTCTCCTCAGTCCCGGAAAAGACCGTTGCCGTTCCAAGACACTCCCCTTGCCTGACAATCTGACGGACGCTGTACTCCGAGAACCCCTTCTCGAGAAGGGTTGCATGATCCGCCCAGTCATTGCCGTCGTTGATGGTCACACAGATGAGCCGCCTGCCGCTGCGGGTAGCGGAGGAAACGAGAATCCGCCCCGCCGCCTTGGTGTAGCCGGTTTTGACCCCGTCCGCGCCCTCAACGCGCCACAGCAGCTTGTTGTGATTCTGAAGCACCCGCTCGCCGACGGTGACGGATTTTGCCGACACCGTCTGATAAAAGATCGGGTTTTTCATGGCGTAGGCACTGAGAATGGCAAGATCCCGCGCTGTAGAATAATGACCGGGGTTATCCAGCCCGTTGGGATTTACAAAATGCGTGCCGGTCATACCCAGCTGCCGCGCCTTGTCGTTCATCATTTCCGCGAAGCCTTCCACCGTACCGCCGCAATAAATTGCCAGTGCCACTGCAGCATCATTGCCGGAACGGAGCATCAGACCGTACAGCAGCTCCTGCAGTGACAGCACTTCCCCTTCCTTCAGGTACATGGAAGAGCCTTCGATGCCCACCGCTTCCTTGGGGATCTTCATCCGATCAAGGACATTACAATGCTCACAAACCACCAGTGCTGTCATGATCTTGGTGGTGCTGGCGATGAGGCTGCGGGAATCGGCATCCTTTTCGTAAAGCACACGCCCGGTTTCCGCATCCAGAAGAATCGCCTTCTGTGCGCTGATTGCCTGAACCGGCATCTGTAAAAAGAGGGCGGCGGCCAAAATCGCAACCACCGCCCCGAAAAATCTTCGTTTCATTTCTCTCACCCGGGTGTAGTCTTCCCCGGGATGACGAAATTATACTTCGTCCTTCTTGATATGGGAATCCACAAATGCCGCGACCTTGTCGAGGGTATCCGGGATCATTTCCACAATACGGTCTGCCGTTGTGTTGGCAGGCGTTGCCACGGGCAGCATACGCACATTGCCGTCCTTGACGATCAAAAACGCCACGGGTGTGACCTTGACACCGCCGCCTGCGCCGCCGCCAAAGGGATTTTCCTGCTTGTTCGCGTTCTTGGACACGTAGTCAGAACCGCCGCCGCCAAAGCCGACACTGACCTTGGAAACGGGAATGATGGTCACGCCGTCAGCCGTGATGGGATCGCCGATGACGGAATTGACATCCACCATCTCGCGGATCTTTGCAATCGTATTTTCCAGCATATTCGGAAGAGTTGTGCTCATTTTACGGCACCGCCTTTCTTAATTTCCGCTTTTTTGAGAAATACCCGAAGGACGCGGATACCGTATCGGGCAGCAAGGCTGAGAAGTCTTCCCAGCGTAATGGTAATATCCAGCCGCACATAAACTGTCGTGCGGGTTTCCACGAAATCGCATTGCACGTCAATATCGCGCTTTTTGATCACAAAAAACCGCTCCAGTTGCGGCATGATGTTGCCGACAGCTGCCCATGCGCGTCCGTAATTGACCGCAAGATCGCAGGGGTCATCTCCTGCAAGGGTCAGCTTCAGCTCCAGCTTATTCACCCGCAGCTTTCTGCGAAGATCACCGAGAAAATCCACAGCGATCTTAACCAAGGGCATAAAGTCCGAAAGCAAACCGCCTTTTTTCTCCTGCTGCGGCTGCGTTTGTGCCGTTTTTTTGGGGGTGGGTTTTTCTTGTTTCTTTTTGGGCAGCTTCTCCTTCTTGTTCTTGGAAGGATACAGAAGGAATGAAGCCGGACCGATCAGCAGTCGAACTGCCGCTCCAGCCTGATCATAGACGACTCCGACACCCAGCGGGATCACGGCGATCAACGCCACGACACCCAAGGCAATGAGCCACCCCATTATGCTTCCTCCGCGGACGCAGGCTCTTCGATCTGGGTCTGCTCCATCTCCACGATCGGCTCGCCGAAGCTGACCTTATCAATAGGCGGCAGCTCTTCCAAGGAAGAAATGCCGAAGGTACGCAGGAAGTCCGCCGTGGTTCGATAAAGGATCGGACGACCGGGAACATTCAATCGCCCGGACTCTTCGATCAGCTTTTTATTCATCAGCGCGGTAATGGAGTAAGAGCTGTCCACACCGCGGATCTGCTCCACCATCGCCTTTGTCGCAGGCTGATAATAGGCAACGATCGTCAACGTTTCCAGCTGTGAGGAGGACAGCTTGGGCGGCTTTCTTGTTTCGAGAGCCTTGGTGACATAGTCTGCCATCTCGCCGGAGGAAACCATCTGGTAGCCGTCCTCCAGCTTGAGGATGCGAATGCCCCGACGCTCAAAGGAAAGCTCGTCCATCAGCGCATCTGCTGCCGCTGCAATATCCTGCGGATCTGCCTCCAGTGCCATAGCCAGACGGCTCAGCTCGATGCGCTCACCGGCTGCAAAAAGGATCGCCTCAATGGCTCTTTGCAATTCATTCAGTTCCATTAAGTCGCCTCCTCTACCTGTACATTTGTTCCGTCCAGCAGGCGGACGTTGGGATCTTCCAGATCAGCACCGTCTTCCAGTGCCACGGAGCGGGTCTTACACAGCTCCAGCACCGCCAAAAAGGTAGCAACGATCTCCGATCTTGTGCGGTTTCCCTTGAAAAGATTTCTGAGCTTCTCCACACCCCGCAGCACCAGCTGACGGATGACCTCCGTGGCTTTACGGGTCACGGGATAGCGCTCCTTACCGACGATGCCCTTAAAACTGACCGTCGAGGGCGGCAGCCGCTTCTGATTGCGCTCGGAAATGTCATTGAGTGCCAGCATCAGATCATTCAGATCATGCTGGTATCGGTACGTCTGATCCCGCCTGAGCGGCTCAGGCTGCTTGGTAAAGAGACACCGACCGATCTCATTGCGCGGCTCAAGCCACGTCACAGCGATGCGGATCTGCTCGATCGCCTCCTTGCGCTGACGCTCGATCAGCGATTGGCGCAAAATGTCCAGCTCGGTCTGTGCTTCTTCCTGCTCAGCGGCAGAGAGGAGCATTTTCGTTTTGATCAGCATCAGATGAGATGCCATCGTGATAAACTCGCTGGCGATCTCCATATCAAGGCGCTTCATCTCGTCCAGATAAGCAAGGTACTGTTCCAGAATCGCCGTGATCGATACATCCTGAATCTCTATTTTATTTTTACTCAGCAGCAGAAAGATCACGTCCAGCGGACCTTCAAAGTCCTCCATGACCTCGCTGCGCGTGTGAACGATGCCCTCTAATCGGTACTGCGGCTGACTCATATTTTCTCCTTGCACGTACGTTCCCAATATAATTAATAGTATTATACCACCAAATTCACCATTGTGCAAGTATTTCCAAATCTTTTTGAAGCAATTCCAAGAAAAGCCTCCCGAACCTGATGTCCGGGAGGCTACGAGTTATTTATAATTTTTCAGTTTTGCGAATGCCTGCTTGAATTTATCAAAGCCAAACATCGCCGCGTACGCAACAAACAGTCCGAGAATCAAAACACCCGCAATGTGGTACCACATCACTGCAAAGGACGTGAACCCTGCCCATGCCAAAAACGCAACCACTGTAACCACAAGTGACACGATCATCGCCAACAAGCTTGTGGGGATCTTTGCAAAAACCTTCTTAATGACCTCCACGATAATATTCACGCTGAATACAAGAGCCGCTAAAATCAACATGATCGTTGAGGTATTGTTCATCATCGTACCGAAATCCATATGCACCCCTCCCTTCTGTTAAAGTCCGATCCGTGACAGCAGAAAAGCGATCACGGCGGCGCATACCGACCAAACGACCTTATCGATCAGTCCGTCAAAACGCTTGATCGGTTTATTTTCAAGAGAGGATACCTTACAGTCCAACTTTTCGACTGTTTCCGCAACCTGCTCCTGCTTGCTTACCATTACTTCCATGGATGTGGCAAGTCTGTTGATCGCTTCAGTGGAGCTTTCCAGCTTTTCGATGCGGTGCGTGTTGGATTTTGACCGCTGCTCCACCGATGTCAATCTGCGCTCATGCTCCAGATCCATGGGCATTCCTCCTTACTCCATCCCCAGCAGCTTGCGCCAGGTTTTATTTCCTGCAGTAATTTCTCCGTCGTCGATGCAATCATTTTCCCGTTGAAAACGGGAAACCGCAGCAGCAAACTTTGCACCGGCAATTCCATCTGCGATGCCTACCTCGGTGTAGCCCAGCTCATACAGCCACTTCTGCACGGGCAGGACAGCCGCATGACGGGCATTGATAAGCCGGGAAAGGGTCGGTGTCTTGCCCAGTGTTTCCGATCCTGCGATGCCGTCCACAGCCGCACCGATGGCAGCCTGCACATCCCGGACGAACTGTTTTTGCGTATACTTTTCAGCAGCAGGAACGCTGTCAGTCAGGATCTGCACATCAGCATCCGTGCTGATATAGGCATCCAGCCCCTTCCCCTTGACCTCAGCCATCTTCTCCCGGGCGTTATCAAGGCTGCCGCTCTGGTAGATCTGCACCTTGAAGTACGGATCTACCTTGATCAGAAACGCATCCACGTATCCCTTGGCTTTCACCAGCCGCAGCTTCTCATCCGCATTCTCCCGGACGGTGTAAGCACCGCTGATCACCCGGTAGACCTCCTGCGGCTCTTTTCTTTCCATGCCGAAATGCTTCGCCAGCACCGCGGCTTCGGCGCGAGCCAGCTTGTCGAGATTACCGTCATCCATCAGCCACTCAGCGCTGCGCTTGTTGCTGTAAAAGCTATGCTCCAGAATGATGCCCGGCACGCCCACCGCGGCAGCGCCGTAGATCACACCGTACCAGTCCCAGTCCCCCTTGGTGGACTTCTTCGACTGGATCATGGCATCCTCCTGCGTACCCATGACCCCACGGACGCACTGTGCCAGCTTCCTGCCGATGGCATCGCCGCTGCCGTTGATGGGAACATAGGCTGCGGGATAGTCAGCACTTTCCCGCGCCGCCCAGTTGGCATGGACGGAGAGGAACAGATCGTGACCCTTGGCACATCTGCCCCGCTCATACAGATCCATGTCCTCATCCTGACGGTCTCTTGTGGTCGTGACCTCGAAGCCGTATTCCTCCAGATAGTTCTTCAGAAGCAGATGGAACTTCCAGTTGAAATCCGACTCATAGAACTCCGGCACAACCGGGCTGCGGTTGTACTTGCCGTAATGCCCGGCATCCAGACAAATCTTTTTTGCCATTGTGTTTCCTCCTCTCATAATGCAACGTTACCCAAGTCGTTACAGTCCTTTCTATGCGGAAATACTGCAATTTGCGACGCTTATGTCGAATGCTTTCTTACTATGGCATTATGTAGGTGACTCTGTCGGAGCAACCTTCCTCTTTCGTGTCATTTCCATTCCAATTCCCTCCTTTTCATATTCAAGTGCACTCACCCATACCCAAACGGTGAAAAAAGTTGTCCGCAGGAATGCAACCTCCGTGCAAACAAAGGCAAACGCGCCACATTTTGCAAAATTAGTGCTTGACAAAAACCGATAATTGTTGTATTATATGCAAGCTGATTGCAAAACTTGGAGAAGTCGCGTAGCTGGCCGAGCGCGCACGATTGGAAATCGTGTAAACCCCAAAAGGGTTTCGAGGGTTCAAATCCCTCCTTCTCCGCCAGAAAAAAGAACACCATCCTAACGGATGGTGTTCTTTTTTCTGAAGAAGATGGATTTGAAAGGCCGACCCTGCAAGGCAGGGTAAAAAGTGTCCGGCGGACACTTTTTAGGCCGTGGGAAAATCCATGACCTTGCGAACGCACCCGGATGGGTGTGGGCGTAAGGTCATTATGTTTAATATCTCACTTGGATTCATGTGATTTACTGCACCTTTTAAGTTCACTTTTACTATAAAATGCAAATCAAATCCCTCCTTCTCCGCCAAATAAAAAGACCACCCGTTTAGGTGGTTTTATGGCATAGGTATTTTGATCTTCGCGTCAGCCCACATCTATAACAAAACCCCACCCCCGGGTGGGGATGGGATTTTGTTGGAGCTAGTGACCTGACTCGAACAGGCGACCTTCTCATTACGAGTGAGATGCACTACCGACTGTGCTACACTAGCAGACCCGATAATTATATCGGATTTCTTTTCGGTTGTCAATAAGTATTTCCGCTTATTCCGGGCTGATCCCCAATTCCGTCATCTTCTCACGAAGGGAAATCAGGTCATCAAAAGTCTCGGGACGCTTCGACAGATCCCGCAGCAAAGCAGAGGGATGATAGATCGCGGTCATCCAGATTCCGTCCTTTTCCACCCATTGACCATGCTCACGGGTGATGCGGTAATCCTCCCGGATCAGGCGCATCGCGGCGATCCTTCCAAGACACACAAGGATCTTTGGTCGGATCAGTTGGATCTGCTCCCGCAGATAGCCGATGCAGGCATCCTGCTCCGTCTCCAGCGGATCGCGGTTCTGGGGCGGACGGCATTTAACGATATTGGCAATGTAGCAATTTTTACTGCGGTCAAGGTCAATGATGCTGAGCATGTCATCGAGGAGCTTACCGGCAGCTCCCACAAAAGGCTCACCTTTCAGATCCTCCTGCTCTCCCGGTCCTTCGCCCACAAACAGAACATCCGCATTGGGATTGCCGACACCGAACACCACATTGTGCCGTGTTGTGCAAAGAGCGCAGCTTCTGCAATTCATACAGCGTTCGCGCAGTTCAGACCAATCAGCCATTACGTTCGCTCCTTCTTCTCTTTCTCATCTCACGGCGGCGGGCTCTGCGTCTGAGGATGCGGGTATAGCGCATCACCAGCACGATCACAACGCCGATCAGCAGCAATCCCACAAGTATGCCGACAATCAACAGCACCGGCAGCCAGTTTTCGTCATTCATAATCCCCGCCGGACGCTCAGGAACGATCGGTGCTGTCTTCACTGAAACATCGTGCATTGCCACCATCTGGGTCTGGGCAAGGCACTTTTCACCATACCACACCTGCACCGTCCCCAGCTTTGCGCCCTGCTTGACGGGTGCTGTGATCGTTCCTGCGGTCTGCTGATAGACCCATTTCAGGGTCGACACGTCAATATCCTTCGGCAGCACCGTAGAAGCCGACTCAGCCGGCTGGGTCACAACATCGCTCGCACCGCCGCTGACGGGATACTGCGCTACAGACTGTCCGTCAAAGAACACCTGACGGTACTCAAAATTTCCGAAGGCATAATCAAGCAATTCCTTGCTTTCTTCAAAGCTGCCGAATCTGGACAGCGAGCCATCCTCTTCCACCGTCGGCTCTGCGCCCATCACGATGCAAAGAAGATCCATACCGTTTTGCTCCGCTGTCAGGATAATACATCTGCCGCCCTGATTTGTAGCACCGGTTTTACCGCCGGTGACTCGCGCATCGGGGTACTTTTTGTTTCCCGAGCCGACCATCATGGAATTGGTGGTCTTGATGGTGCGCTCCGGGGATTTGTTGGTGGCGGGAATGGTATGCACTGCTGTCTTGAACATGGTCGCAAAAACTTCGTTCTCGAGAGCCGCTTCCGTGATGCGGCACAGATCCCGGGCTGTGGTATACGTTCCCTCGTCATGCAGACCGTGGACATTGGTATATGCCGTGGCGCGGCAGCCAAGCTCCGCAGCCTTATCATTCATCATCTGAATAAATGCCGCCTGTGAGCCGCCCACATATTCGGCGATGACCGCAGAAGCGTCATTAGCGGATGCCACCATCATGCAGGAAAGAAGATCCTGAAGGGTCATCACCTCGCCGGCTTTCAGACCTGCGCTGACCGAGCCGATCGCAACACTGTTCAGTGCTGCTCTGGTCACTGTTACCTCATCCGTAAGAGACGCGTTTTCAATGGCAACCAGTGCTGTCATCAGCTTGACCATGCTGGTGGGATAAATGCGCTCATCCGGGTTCCATGCATAGAGCATCGTATCGCTCTTAAGCTCATACAAGATGACCGCTTTTGCGGTCTCTGCCTTCTTTTCGCTTGGGCTGAGTGTCATCGCAGCGTCCACAGAATTACAGCCACTGACAACAGACATATCCGTTTCATTCGCCAAAACGGGCATTGCCGGACTCAAAAAAACCAGCAACAGCGACAAAATTGCACAAAAAACACAAAGTTTTTTCATATTTCTACCTCTATATTAAAATGCGGACTTGTCCGCCCGGATAATCTCGTGTATAATATGGGTATTATATCAGCTTTTCATAGCGTAGTCAATTACAGGAGGAGAATCAAATGAAAAATACTCCCCTTTCCATCCTTGCCTGCGTGTGCCTGATTCTGAGTGCGTTTTTGTGTGGATTGTACATTGGTCGCGGGATGAGCGGCAGTGATATAAGTACAGAGGTTCTCTTTTCCCAGCCAACTGTTACCGATACACCAACCGATCCAACAGAGCCTTCCGTGTCTGCAGAAGCGACCGATCCCACCGTCCCCGGCAAGATCAACATCAACACAGCAGATTTGGAAACGCTCATGAAGCTGGACGGCATCGGTGAGGTCTATGCCCAGCGTATCATCGATTTCCGCACCCAGTACGGACCCTTTGAAACGATCTATGACATCCTTGATGTCCCGGGCATTGGCGAAAAACGCTTTGAAGCAATTATGAACGACATCACCGTTTAGGAGGTTCGCTTATGAAAATTCTTGTTGTAGACGATGAAGAACTGTTGGTCAAAGGCATCCGCTTTAACCTTCAGAATGATGGCTATGAGGTCATTACCGCCACCAACGGTCTGCAGGCTGTTCAGCTGACCCAAACGCAAGTGCCTGATCTGATCGTGCTTGACGTCATGATGCCCGAAATGGACGGACTGACCGCCTGCTCCAAGATCCGTGAATTTTCCAATGTTCCGATCATCCTGCTGACCGCCAAGGCTGATGACATCGACAAGCTGATCGGCTTTGACAACGGCGCGGATGATTACCTGACCAAGCCCTTCAATATCCTCGAGCTGAAGGCACGCATCCGCGCGCTCCTTCGCCGTGCCGGTGCTTCTGAGAAAAAAGCAGAGGAAAACCTGCTGACCATCGGCTCCATCAGCCTCGATACGGATGCACGCAACGCCTACCGCTCCGGCACACTGGTGGATCTTACCGCAAAGGAATTTGATGTGATCGAATTTCTCATGCGCAACGCCAACCGGGTCTACTCCCGGGAAATGCTGCTTGACACCATCTGGGCTTATGAATACCGCAGCGACATCCGCACCGTAGACGTTCATATCCGCCGTCTACGGGAAAAACTGGAAGAAAATCCCGCAGAACCCAACTATATCATGACGAAATGGGGCGTTGGCTATTACTTCAAGAAATGAACCGCAAAGACGGCGCCGCTATGGCAATCTGCATCTGCAGCAGGGTATGGCGTACGTCCTTATCACTTTTATCGTTCTGCTGTTCCTGAATATTTACTGCTCTCAGACCAGTCAGGAATTATTCATCCAGAGCAAGGAAGACTCCATGATCGAAAAATGCCATCTTGCCGCTGCTGAGGTCGCAAAGCTGGATGTACTCAACACCTCCACTGTTTCCGATGTCATCAGCCGCATGGACAGCCTGCGCAACACACGCATGATCGTGGTTGACCATACCGCAACCGCCCTGTATGATTCCAATTCCGACAACTCCTCCGTCGGTACATTCGTGCTGCTGCCGGAGGTCGTGGAGGCACTGACAGGCAAACTGGGAAATGACGTTTTTTCATACCAATACCGCGACGGTGTTATGCAGTCCCGTTCCGCCACACCGATCGTTTCCTACGGGAAGGTAGTTGGCTGCATTTACATGATGGAGCATGATACAGCCCAAGGCGCGCTGATCCAGTCGTTGCAGCGAAACGTGCTTTGGATCACGATGGTGCTGGAGCTTCTTGTTTTTCTGTTCACCATCGTTTTTGCCGCCATGTTCTCCTCCCGTCTTCGCAGAATGCTTGCGTCCATGCGCATCATTCGCAGCGGCGACTATACCCACCGGGTTCGGATGGGCGGAAATGACCAGCTGACCTCCCTCGGTGACGAGTTCAACAGTCTGACTGAACGACTGCAGGCATCGGAAGACCGCCGCCGTCAATTCGTTTCCGACGCGTCCCATGAGCTGAAAACACCCCTTGCCTCCATCAAGCTGCTGACCGACTCTATTTTGCAAAATGAGATGGATATGCAGACAGTACGCGAATTTGTCGGTGACATCGGTAATGAAGCAGAGCGTCTGAACCGCATGTCCCAAAAGCTGCTGTCCCTAAGCAAAGTGGAAAGTACGCCCGAAGTCGAATACGAGATCATTCCTATGAGTCCCACAGCCGAACGTGTACTACGTATGCTTTCAAGTCTTGCTGCGGAAAACAGCATTACGATAGAAACCACATTCGAGGAAGATCCTCCGATCCTGATCTGCGAGGACGATCTGTACCAGATCGCCTTTAACCTTGTTGAAAACGGCATCAAGTACAACCGCATCGGTGGTAAGCTGACCGTTTCCATCTTCCGCAATGGTGAAAATGCCATTTTGCAGGTTTCCGATACCGGCGTCGGTATCCCGGAGGATGCTCAGACCCACGTCTTTGAGCGTTTCTTCCGTGTGGATAAGGCGCGTTCCCGCTCCACCGGCGGCAGCGGTCTGGGACTTGCCATCGTGCATGATCTTGTACAGCGCAATCAAGGAACGATCATGCTCAGCAGTAAAGCAGGTGAAGGCACGACCTTTACAGTCTCCTTTCCCGTTTTTGATCCCGAGGAGGTAGGCGAATGAAACGACTTTTCTGTATCCTTCTTTCCATCCTTGCCCTCTTCTCCCTGACCGGCTGCCGGAATGATTCGGATGTCTCTCAAAGTATGGTTACGGTCTACTACAAGTCTGCCAGAACCTCATTCGGCACGCAGGATGGTGTTATCGCGCCATATAGCCTTGATGCTGCCGGTCACGAAGAGGATCATGCGTATTTGATCAACACCTACGTTTCCGCCAAAACGCCGGGCGATTACGCCACCACCTTCCCCACCGGCACAAGGCTGGTGCGCATGGATCTGGACGGTCTGACTGCAAAAATCGTCCTTTGTGATGAATTTGCGACTCTGAAAGGGCTTGATCTGACCATCGCCTGTGCCTGTCTTTCCCGTACCGTTATCGCCCTGACCGGCTGCCACGAGGTGATCATCAGTGCTGAAAGCATGCAGCTTGACGGCAAGAACTTCATCACACTCAGCCGCGACAGCTATTTGCTGTTGGATACCGAGGTCAGTGAGAGCTGATCCTGCACAAAAGTGACGCCTGTCTGACCGTCCCGCCGTTCCATCCGGGCATTTTTCAATGATGCGATGTAACGAAACGGTTCATCCGGGTAAACGGGCGCAAAGATTCTCTCTTGGCGCAGATTGCCCGGCACTGCGCGGATCTCCATGCTTCCGTCGGAAAACCTGCTCGCAGGCAGTCTTTTCTCCAGATGAAAGGCGTCTCCATTCGGAATCGGAATGCCGAGATTTTCCGTTTTTCCGCCGCAAACAGCAATCAATCGGTAGATCACATCTCCCGTCAATGTACAGTAGCATCGAAAACGGTAATATAATCCCTCTGCACTGACATGTGCCTTTCCGATTTTTTCCCCTCCGCGGCAAATATCATAAATATCATCCATACAAAGTCCCCCCTTTGCACGCTATGCCGCAAAGGGGGGCTCTATTCATGTGGCATTGCCCGGTCGCAAGCCTAAGCTTACCGCAATGGCATCATCGACCATCGCCATGTGACTGTCATCCAGATGTCCCATATGCTCCCGCAGACGCTTTTTGTCAATGGTGCGCATCTGCTCAAGAAGGATCACGGAATCCTTACTCAAGCCAACACTTCCTCCTGCGATGTTGATATGGGTCGGCAGCCGTGCTTTTCCCGTCTGACTGGTGATCGCGGCAGCGATCACTGTGGGAGAATGCCGGTTCCCGGTATCATTCTGAACGATCAGCACCGGTCTTGTTCCCCCCTGCTCACTTCCCACAACCGGCGACAGATCCGCATAGAAAATATCTCCCCGTTTGACCGTGGTATCCATGTCTCTCACACTCCGAAGCTTTCATTCCCAGCGCTACCGGTCCTCCTATGTAACGCGGTTGTGAGTATTCTCCCACCACCGCACAAAATTTATACGGAAGGCGCTGCGAAATATCCTATGCAACATGCTACACGAATGTGAAAGAACTGACATTCATCGACAGGAGTCGCCGTCCGTTCCAGAAAATCTCGCAGTATTTTGGCAGATCATTTTCATCCAGCCAGATTTCCAAATGCAACGGCTTCTCCGCATAGCTGTCGTCCAGCGATAGCCGCAAACCCTGCGCATCCTGACCGCAGGCGGTCAGGTAACCGCCACGCAGTGTCTGCATCATCACCCATGGACCGCTGACGGGTGAAATCAGACCGTCAGCCAGAATATCAAACGCCAGCACCTTATCATCAAAGGTCAGCTTCCCCGTACCGCCCGCGACTGTTCCCGTAATACCCTCGATCGTCTGAGGCTTCATGACCGCAAATTTCAGTTCGCCCGTCGCAGCAGACCGGCAGTCCATAGAAAAGGTATAGGTCTTATCACCGTAATCCGCAACGATTTCCGCATCAAAAGACACACTCTGCCGCTGCAGTCTGCCTCGCAGAGCAAGGGCTTTTTCCATTTTTGCATCACCGGCAGTGCAGCCGCACAAAAAAACCGCCGCAAGCAAAAGTCCGATCAAACGTTTCATACCATCCCACCTCGAAAGATTATGACGGTATAAAATATGTGATCCCCGGACGAATCATACCCGGGGATCACAGTTTATTTCAAAAGATACGGCAGCTCCGCCAGCATGTCGGAAGGCAGCATTGCATACTGACCAAGCTTTTCAGCACATCGGTCACCTGCCGCGCCGTGCAGCCATACAGCACAGGCAGCTGCCTGCAGCGGTTCAATTCCCTGTCCCAGCAGACCAGCCAACATACCGGCGAGTACGTCTCCGCTGCCGCCCACCGCCATCCCGGGGTTACCCGTGGGATTGATGTATACGGTTTTTCCGTCTGTAATAATGGTTTCATGTCCTTTCCGCACCACAATGCAGCCCAGCGCAGTTGCCATCGATACCGCACCGCCCACACGGTCATCCTGCGGACCGATCACCAGTCTTCTGAACTCACCCTCATGAGGCGTCAAAATCGTCACACCCTTCCGCTGATGAAGCATAGAGGGATCCGTTGCCAGCAGGTTGATCCCGTCGGCATCTACAACGACCGGTCCATCGAAGCCCTGCAACACTGCATTCAGCACCGCCATCGTACCCGCGGACTGACCCATACCCGGACCGATCAGCACTGCATCCATATCCCGCATTTTCTTTTGGATAAGTGCAACGGCATCAATGGCATATTTCCCGTCCTCCTCTGGAAGCGGAAACACGATCGGCTCGGTCAGCTTCACTGCTTCGATCTCATAGATCGATTCCGGCACTCCGAGAAATACCAGACCCGCGCCGCAGCGCAGCGCACCCATTGCCGCAAGAGCCGCCGCGCCGGTATAGCCACGGCTGCCGCACAGCAGCAGTATTTTTCCATAATTACCTTTATGTCCGTCCACAGCACGATCAGGCAAGATCGACAGTACATCCCCGTGTGTTAACTGCATTGCAATTCTCCTTTTCCCATTCTTCTGTAACCATACCACGCGCAAGCCCCTTCGTCAAGCAGGAAAAACCCTTGAAATATGCAAATTATCCCTTGCATTTTCAGTTTCTTTATGCTAAAATACGTCTGTTATATGCAAAAGCTGCGATTGGGTCGTCTGAGTTGGTTTGCGTTTTCAGAGAATGCGGTATGGTGAGAGCCGCGTACGTGCAACATCGGGCCTTCGCCCATGAGCTGCCGCCTGAACAGCCAGTAGGGTGCGCCGGGTGATCCCGTTACCGATCTGTGGTGTATTTTCACCATAAAGCTGCGCTTTTTTCAAAGCGAATCGCGGGTGGTACCGCGGAAGGGTTGCCTTTCGTCCCGATCTATGGGATGGAAGGTTATTTTTTATATAACCTTTAGGAGGAAAAGATATGAAACAACAACTGGAGACGATCCGTCAGCAGGCACTTGCTGCACTGGATGCCGCCGAAACTCCGGCAGCACTGGAAGAGCTGCGTGTCAAGCTGCTGGGTAAAAAGGGCGAGCTGACCGCTGTATTGAAGCAGATGGGCAAGCTTTCCCCCGAGGAGCGCCCCATAATGGGTCAGGTCGCCAACGCTGTCCGCGCGGACATTGAAGCCAAGCTGGAGGAAAGAAAAACCGTCATTAACGCTGCCGTTTTGGAAGCCAAGCTCGCTGCAGAAGCCATCGACGTCACCATTCCCGGCGAAGCCGTTACCATGGGTCACGAGCATCCCATGAATCAGGTGCTGCAGGCGATCAAGGATCTGTTTGTCGGCATGGGCTACACCATCGTTGACGGTCCCGAAGTGGAGCTTTCTGACTACAACTTTACCAAGCTGAACACCGAGGAGGGTCACCCCGCCCGTGATCGCTCCGACACGTTCTATTTCACCGATGACGACTCTGTCCTGCTGCGTACCCAGACCAGCTCCATGCAGATCCGCGTCATGGAGAACGCAAAGCCCCCCATCTGCATCCTCGCTCCCGGTCGTGTTTACCGCAAGGACGAGGCAGATGCCACCCACTCTCCCATGTTCCATCAGATCGAGGGTCTGGTGGTTGCTGAAAACATCACCATGGGCAACCTGAAGAGCGCCCTTGTCACCGTTATGAAGCAGATCTACGGTCAGGATGCGGTGATGCGTTTCCGTCCTCACCACTTCCCCTTCACCGAGCCCAGCTGTGAAATGGACATGCAGTGCCATAAGTGCCACGGCACCGGCGAAGTGGACGGCGCTGTCTGCTCCACCTGCCACGGCGAAGGCTGGATCGAGCTGCTTGGCGCCGGCATGGTGCATCCGAAGGTTCTCTCCGGCTGCGGCATCGACCCTGAGAAGTACTCCGGCTTTGCCTTCGGCATGGGTCTTGAGCGCATGGCAATGGGTCGCCTGAAAATCACCGACCTGCGTCTGATCTTCGATAACGACGTACGGTTCCTGAACCAGTTCTAAGGAGGGTATACCATGAAACTCAACAGAAAATGGCTCCATGAGGATTTCGTGGACCTTTCCCATATCTCCGACAAGGAATACGTTGAAACCATGACCATCTTCGGTCAGAAGGTGGAAACATGGGAGCGTATGGACGCAGAGATCAAAAACGTCAAGGTCGGTCGCGTGGTGTCCATCGTCCGTCATGAAAACTCCGATCATATGTGGGTCTGTCAGGTGGATGTGGGTGAAGAAGCCCCCGTTCAGATCGTCACCGGCGCACAGAACGTCCATGAGGGCGATCTTGTCCCCGCCGCTTTGCACAATTCCTACCTGCCCGGCGGCATTCACATTACCAAGGGCAAGCTCAGAGGCGAGGTATCCTGCGGCATGCTCTGCTCCTTTGCAGAATTGGGTCTGACCCAGAACGATGTTCCAGAAGCATATGCTGACGGCATCTGGATCCTCAATGATGAGAACTGCCAGCCGGGTGACGACATCAATCTGGTCATCGGCAATGACGATACCATCGTCGACTTCGAGATCACCAACAACCGTCCTGACTGCTACTCCATCATTGGTCTTGCCCGTGAATCCGCCGCCGCTTTCGGTCTTCCCATGAAGCACCATGAGCCTGTGGTAAACGGCTCTGATGCCGGCTCTATTTTCGAGAAGCTGGATGTGGAAGTCCCTGCGGAGCATCTGTGCAATCGCTATTCCTCCCGCATGGTGGCAAACGTCAAGATCGGTCCCTCCCCCAAGTGGCTGCGCCAGCGTCTGCGTGCCAACGGCGTGCGCCCCATCAACAATATCGTTGACATCACCAACTATGTCATGCTGGAGTACGGTCAGCCGATGCACGCCTTTGACTACCGCTACATCACCTCCGGCAAGATCGTTGTCCGTGAGGCAACGGAAGGCGAAACCCTCACCACTCTCGACGGCAACGTCCGCGCTCTGAAGCCCGGCATGCTGGTCATCGCTGATGATGAGCGTCCCATCGGCTTAGCCGGCATCATGGGCGGTGAGAACTCCGAGATCGTGGACGACACTACCACCGTCGTTTTCGAGTCCGCCAACTTCAACGGCACCTCCATCCGCCAGACCGCACTGGCGTTGGGTATGCGTACCGAGTCCTCCGGCAAATTCGAAAAGAACATCGATCCCATGATGACCGTTCCTGCTGTGCAGAGAGCCTGCGAGCTGGTTGAACTGCTGGGCTGCGGCGATGTGATGGACGGCATCATTGATGTGCTGAACTACGTCCCCGAAGCAAAAACCGTAAAGCTGGAGCCTGAGAAGATCAACAATCTGCTGGGTACCAACATTTCCAGAGAGGACATGGTCAAGTACCTGAACCTTCTGGAGATCGAAGTAGATGGCGACGATATTCTTGTCCCCTCCTTCCGTCCCGACCTGAACCACATGGCTGATATCGCTGAGGAAGTTGGCCGTTCCTTCGGTTACAACGAGATCCCCACCACCGAGCTGAAGATGGCAACTCAGGGCGGCTACTCTCCCATGATGCTCCTCAAGTCCAAGGCAGGTGCTCTGTGCCGCAGCTTGGGCTACAGCGAGATCATCACCTACTCCTTCGTCTCCCCCGCAATTTTCGACCAGATCCGTCTGCCGCAGGACAGCGTTCTTCGTAACGCACTGCGCATCCAGAACCCTCTGGGTGAAGACACTTCCATCATGCGCACTGTTGCACTGCCCTCCATGCTGGACATTCTTGCACGCAACAACGCTTACCACAACAAGTCTGTCAAGCTCTATGAAATGGCAAAGGTCTACCTGCCCACCGAGGGTCAGGTTCTCCCCGAAGAGCCTGTGATGCTGGTGCTTGGCACCTACGGCGCAAATGAGACCTTCTTTACCCTCAAGGGTGAGCTGGATGCCATTTTCGCAGGCATCCGCGCGCAAAAGGTCACCTATACCGCCGTCAAGGATAATCCCTCCTACCACCCCGGTCGCTGTGCCAAGGTGACTGTCGGCGGTGTGGACGTGGGCTTCATCGGTCAGATCCATCCGCTAGTGGCAGAGAACTACGGCATCGACACCGATGTCTACTGCGCAGAGCTGAACTTTACACAGCTGTTTGATCTGCGCCTTAGCGATCCGACCTACGTTCCCCTGCCCAAGTACCCCGCAGTTTCCCGTGACCTGTCCTTCGTCTGTGACGATGCAGTGACTGTCGCCGAGGTCGAGAATGTGATCACCGCTTCCGCCGGCAAGCTGCTGCGCGAGGTTCGGCTGTTTGACATTTACCGCGGCACCGGCATCCCCGAAGGCAAGAAGAGCATGGCATTCTCCCTTTCCCTGCGCGCGGACGACCGCACCCTGACCGACGGGGACTCCGAAGGCATCATGACCAAAGTGCTGACCGCTCTGCAGGAAAAGCTGGGCGCGGTGCTTCGTTAAAACATCTGTTCACAAAAAATTTTCGTTCAGGTCTTTACACATTGCTGATTTTGGGATATAATACCAGTATTACATCCGAGGAGGTCGACAACATGACGGATCAAAGCACACAGAAGTTTACTGTTCCCTGCGACGACAAAGAGAATATGAGACGCATTCTACGGTCAGTTTTCGATTCTCTGAAGGAGAAGGGCTACAACCCCGTTAATCAGATCGTCGGTTATCTTTTGACTGAGGATCCGACCTATATCACCAATTACAACAATGCCCGCAGCATGATCTGCAAGCTGGACCGGGACGAATTGTTGCAGGAGCTGGTTCGCCAGTACCTGGCTTAAAAAACGGCAAGAGGCTTTTGCCACGGCAAAAGCCTCTTTTTCCAAACAAATCACTTCATACTCCCTCCGTCTTACAAAATCCACCGGGGACTGCCAAGTTCTGGTAATTGTCCTCAACCCGTTGACACTTCGGTTACAAAGTGTTACAATTTCACTACAACTTTTACAGGAGGTAACCGAAATGGCTGATGAAAAGATTCTCACCTATAAGGGTCACCCGCTGATGCGGATGGACAATCTGATCTATTACGGATCCATGGCAGATTCCCACATCGTCATGCTTCAGATCCTCGAGACCAAGAAGGTCGGCGATCTGGATGTGGCAACAAAGGTTTCTGTTCAGCTCCAGCTGACCGATCCCGCGGCCAAGAGCCGTGACCGGATCGTAAAGAAGAGCGAAAAAGACGGACTTTACACGGCATTGGATTTTGGCTGTGTATGGCTTGAGCGTGCACTTGCAGGCAAATAAAACTATGTAAGACGGAGGGCATCGTATGAAATTTTCCCATCGCATCGCCAGCCTCGTGTTGGCGGTTTTTCTTTTTTCCGGCATGGCGATCAACGCAAATGCCGCATCCCGAGAACTTAAAAAAGGTATTGCTTTTGTAGACGCGTCCTCACTTCGGCTGCGGAGTGAGCCGTCCAACACTTCAAAAACATTGGACTACGCATCCCGGGACGAGGTCGTCGTGGTGCTGGGCAAGACCGGCAGCTGGTATCGTGTCAACTACAATATGCAGCTGGGCTACATGCACGAAAACTATCTGGACTACTTTGTCCGGGAAGATGCGGAGCTTGGTTACGGAAGCGTCAACGGCTCCGATGTGCGGATGCGCAGCGGTCCCAGCACCTCGTACACAACGCTGAAAACCCTGAACAAGGGAACGAAGACCTACATCATCGGCATCAACAATCAGTGGTTCAAGGTTATCCACGGCGATCACATCGGCTACATCCGCAGCGATTACGTGAATCTGACCGAGATCCCCTACGAAAACAAGGACTCCAAGAAGACTCCCCTGTTCTTCCGCCGCGGTAAGTCTACCGGCGTCACGCCCAGCCCCTCTGCTCTGAAGGGTGAGACTTCCACGACTGCGACACAAATCATCGCAACCGCAAAGAAGTACATCGGCGTTCCCTATCTCTGGGGCGGTACGACCACCAAGGGCTTTGACTGCAGCGGCTACGTGCAGTATGTGTTCCGAATCCACGGCATCACCCTGCCCCGCACCAGCAGGGAGCAATACACCGCCGGTGTGTCCGTTTCCAAGGCAAACCTGAAGCCCGGCGATCTGGTATTCTTCAATACCAGCGGCAGCGGTGTCAGCCATGTTGGCATTTACATCGGAAACAATGAATTTATCCACACATCCTCCAGCAAGGGTGTCACGATCTCAAGCTTGAGTAACTCTTACTGGTCCCCCCGTTATCTGGGCGCGCGTCGCGTACTGTAACAAAAACAGCCATTGGCTTTTGCCAATGGCTGTTTCCATTTTATCTGTTTTCGTGCTCGATGAGTCTCCAAGTCGCGTCGATCAGGTTGGCAAACAGCGGATTTTCCATTGCCTTGATCACAAAGCTCTGGCGGGGAGAGTTGATATCCTCGCCGGAAACCTGGAACATACCGTACTGGTCGCACAAACCACGGAGTCTCTGCAGCTGCTCAGGAGTGTTTCTGGTGGGCATGTAGGTAACAGACTTAACGCCCTCTTCCTTCAGGCACTCAAACACATCGTCAAGATAGTCGTCCTCGAACTTCTGTGCCTTCTTGTCGCCGGTGACACTGTTGCCCACGTCGCCAAGATAAGCATAGCAAAGGAACGCATCCACGTCTGCACACAGCTTGACCATGTCCTTCAGCTTGGGACACTCGTCGGTGGCGTCGATGAAGATCTGGGGAACGAATGCACTCTTCAGAATGCCCAGCAGATCGTACTCATAGAAAGGATACTCTGTATCCATCATCTGTGCGGTCTGCTTCTCGGAGAGGTTCAGACCCATCTCACTCAGCTTCTTGACCATGCCCTCGCCCTTACCTACCTGCTGGGTCAGCTTCTTGGCAAGTGCATACATCAGGTGACGTTCCGTCACGCCGCCGTTCTCTGCAGCCATGGAAAGGGGCAGCACATCCCGGTCATAATCAAGATCCATGCTGGGCAGCAGAGCGTTGATTTTTGCGATCATCTTGCGGTTACGCTCATGACGAGCCTGCTGGTAAGGACGGAAGAACTCAGTCAGGGTCGCGATCTTGTCGTGGGGAACGCCCTGAATGGTCATGTAGCTGACGCCCACCTGATCGGGGTTGTTGGTGCGGCGACCCTCCAGACGGGTGCCTTCCATAGAAACACGGGCTTCCATGCCGATGGTAACGGGCATGTCCACCAGCTTTGCAGCCTCCAAAAACTCCTCCGCGCCGGAAATGGAGTCGTGGTCGATGATACCGGCGGTGCAAAGACCTTCCATACGTGCTGCATAGACAGCCGCCGTGGGAGAGTAGGGAGAGAAGGAATAAGTGGTGTGGATGTGGTTATTGATGTACTGGAGCACCATGGGCGGGAAAACCGTATCCTTCAGAACCTCCTTGAGGTTTGCGATACGCTCCTCGCGGGTGGGCGCATTCAGTTTATTAAGAACGGCAATATCGATCATGTCGCACCTCAGTTCAGCATGACCTGACCGCCGGTGACGGGGATCGCCTGACCGGTCTCGTACTTCTGCTCAACGCAGTACATGACAGCGCGGGCGACGTCAATGGGCAGGCAGCCACGGTTCATGGGAACCTTGGACTCATAGAAGCGGCGAACATCATCAACAGTCTTGGCACCGGGAACCTTGCCGGCTTCCAGATACTGAACGAACAGACCGCGGACGGGGTCACTCCACAGAGGACCGTCGAGGTAGTTGCCGGGGCAGATGGCATTGACCTTGACATTGCTGGTGCAAAGCTCCAGTGCCCAGCTCTGAACCAGACCGATGGCACCGAACTTGGAGCCTGCGTAAGCAAAGTTCTTGTTGGAGCCTTCCAGACCAGACTTAGAGGACATGGCAATAATGTCAAACATTGCCTCGGGATCAGCCTCGTGCTGTGCCTGCATAATGATGGCAGCATACTTGCAGGTCAAAAACAGGCCAGTGTAGTTAATGGCGGTAACGAAATCGAAATCCTTCTTTTCAAAGCTGGCAATAGGGCCGGAGCGAACAACGCCCGCATTGGCGACCATCAGGTCAAGACCGCCGAACTTCTCGACAGTCTGTGCCACCAGGTTGGCAACGCTCTCTTCGTCAGAAACATTGACAGCGATGGCGCAGGCACGCTCACCCATCTCCGCTGCGACCTGCTCAGCCAAAGGCTGATTCATGTCTGCAATGATGATGGTTGCGCCTTCCTTGTACAGCTCTTCTGCAATGCCCTTGCCAAAGCCCTGCGCCGCGCCGGTAACGATGGTGATCTTGCCTGCCAGACGTCCTTCGCCTGCAGGACGGTTGTGGATGTTAGCCTTTGCGATTTCCTGCCATTTTGTCATATCTACGCTCATAATACCGTCTCCTTGTATTAAAATTAACTGTTTTACATCGGACATTGCTGCCCGAAATTTACTAAATTATATTATAGCACATGCTTTCTCAAAATGAAAGAGGGATTTACTGATTTTTGCAGATTTAAGGGCAAAACAAAGGATGTCGCACAAATTTCTGCGTTCATCCACATCCCTATGGGATGCGTCTGAACATCGAGAGACTCTCCCACGGGCTAAAAACATGCCACTGGCATGTTTTCTTAACGCCCTTTCGAGTCCTCTTTCGCACCAAAAAAGAGCTGCCCATCGGGCAGCTCTTTTTTGGTGCGAGAGATGGGACTCGAACCCACACGGCGTAACCACACGCACCTCAAACGTGCTTGTCTACCATTCCAACACTCTCGCAAGCGCTTGAGTATTATAACCGCTTAAGCATTTTTTGTCAATACCTTTTTCTTGTATGAGCCACGAAACTGCCAAATTTCGGCATCTTTCTTTCGTTCTTGCTTTTTTTCGCAATAGGAAGTATAATAAACCAAATTACCAGTATCGTCTGGAGGTTATGAAATGAACAGACGCGAAGCACACACCGCAAAACCAATTATGCGCATCATCGGAAAAGTTCTTCTTTTCCTCGCCCTGAACCTGCTGTTGATCGTTCTCGGTCTTTACGGTGTCCTTTATACTGTTGCCAAAGGTCCCTCCCCTACCATGCGGGATCTGTTTGTCCGCTCCGTGCGTGAGACCAGCGCCATGGGCTTTCTTGCCGATTGGTTCCTGACGGAAGCGGAGATCGATGCAATCCTTTCCCAAGGAAAGGATGTAGAAATCGAAGATACCGACCCCTCTCTCATCGTCATTCCCCAACCCACCGAGCCGGAAGACACCGACGAACCTTTTAAGGATGCATGGGGTCTTGTGGATGAGGACGGTGACGGTATTATCATTGATCCCGTTAAGGGCGAGGGTTTTGTGGGCTACATGATGGTCGTCCTTGACCCCTCCCGGGTGATCATGGCAAGCAAGCCGGAGGATTTCGGCTCCCGCGGCTATACCGTTGCCGAAATGGTAGAGGAATTTGATGCCGTTGCGGGTATCAATGCCGGCGGCTTCGATGATCCCAACGGAGAAGGCAACGGCAGCATTCCCGACACCTTGGTTGTCAATAATGGTCATATTTACTACCCCGAAAACGGCGTTCAAGAAGGCTTTGTTGGCTTTGACAGCAACCACATCATGCACGTGGGTATGTTCACGCCTGATCAGATCCGCGACAAGAACATCCAATCCGGCGTCTGTTTCGGACCCGTGCTGATCTCCAACGGCGTTCCCAGAGAGCAGGTCTTCAGCGGCATCAATCCCCGCACCGGCATCGGTCAGCGCTCTGACGGCGCGGTTTTGATGCTGGTCATCGAAGGTCGGCGGGTTTCCAGTCTGGGTGCTACTTATCAGGATATGGTGGAAATTTTCATGTCCTACGGCGCTGTCAACGCCTGCAATCTGGACGGCGGTTCCTCTTCCATGATGTGGTATCAGGGCGGCTATATCAACAACTGCGCCTCTGTCGTCGGAATCAGACCCGTACCGACCGCATTTCTGGTGCTGAAGAGTGAGGATACAAACAATGGCTGATGTAAAAGAGAAAGCGCAAAAGAAGCGCATCTTCCCATGGTTCATGGGGATCTATGCCGTGGTAATCCTGATTGCAATGGCATTGGGACTGAACTATCTCCACGGCTACCTGCAGTCCTACGAGCAATCTCTGCCCTACAACACCACCGATGCCTACTTACAGACCCTGACTTCGGATTACATCTGTCAAAAAGCATCTGATGTGTTGACACAGATCGACACCTCCATACAGACAAAAGAGGAAGCACTCGCTGCCATGAAAAGCGCTCTGACCGAGCCGATCACCTTTTATAAGCGCGTGAATGAGTCCACGGATACGAAAATCGTATATACCCTTCGCAGCGGCAAGCAGGCCATCGGCTCTTTTCAGATCGAGCCTGCTCCTGAAGAAAATCAGGGCTTCTACTCATGGATCGTCACGGGAGAAAGCTTTGACCTTTCCTTCCTGCTGGAGGACGGCTTCTCTGTCACCGTGCCTCATGATGCCCTTGTCACTGTTAACGACAAGACGCTCACAGAGCAGCACATCACCGAAACCGGCATTCCCTACAGCTCTCTTAAAGACTTCTACGATGAATATGACCTCCCCACCATGACCACTTATACCGTGGGACGCCACCTTGGTTCTGTCACCACTGAGATCACGGATGCCGCAGGAAATTCAATCGATCCCAACGCGGAGCAGTCTGTCCTTCTCGACAACTGTACAGATCAGGAAAAAACAGCTTTGGATACCATCGCGGACAAATTCATTTCCGGCTATATCCATTTTACATCCCAGACCAACAATGACCTCTACGGCAATCTGGAGCGTGCCTGCGCCCATACCGTTCCCGGCGGTGCGCTTGAGAAGCGTCTGCGGGATGCAGCCCGGGGTCTGAACTGGGTCTCGGATCGTTTGGTCACCATCAAGTCCATTGACATCAGCCAGTATGTTGCTGCCGGTAACGGCAAGTATATCTGCAAGGTCACCTACATTGTTGAAACTCACGACATCACGGGTACTGTCGAATCCGAAAGCAACCTTTCTGTGGTCTTTGCTCAAACTGCCGCCGGACTGAAGGCAGAAGGCATGATCAGCGAATGACGTACATAAAAAATCTCCGGCTAAGCCGGAGATTTTTTATTCTGTTTTGTAGGGAACTCTTGCCGCAGGCACAAGCCGGGATGCCGGATCGGTGTGAACCGCCTGATCATCGAAGAAAATATGCGCGCCGAAGGCCTTCAGGAAGTCGCTTTTCTGAACGCCACCGAGGAAAAATGCCTCGTCAATTCGCACGCCCCATGCCATCAGTGTACGGATCACACGCTCGTGAGCCGGTGCATTTCGCGCCGTGACCAAGGCGGTGCGGATGGGCATATTGTCTGTGGGGAACTGGCGCTGAACCTTGGAGATCGTCGCCAGAAGCTTTGCAAAAGGTCCTTCCGGCAGCGGCTTTCTGGCATTGAGCCGCTCATGCTCTTCAAAAGCATGAAGCCCCTGGGACTTAAACACCTTCTCTGACTCATCCGAGAAGATAACCGCGTCACCGTCAAAGGCAATACGGATCTGATCGATCGCTTCATCCGGCTGGATCTCCAGATCGTGGGGCGCACAGATCAAACCGGCTGCAACACCTGCATTGATCGCCTCCTGCACGTCCTGCTCGTTTGCTGAAAGAAAAAGACCTGTGCGGAAGGCGCTGAGGTACGGTGCGATCTTGTTACCGCCCACCAATGCTGCGCGGCTGATGTCCAAACCGTAATGCTCAATAGAATTGAAAATGCGTAGACTGGTATCCGCGCTGTTTTTCGACATGATGATGATCTCGACCAGCTGCTCACCGCTGTCGTTCAGCTTGTGCAGCGCACGCGCAAGGGGAAACGCCGTGCCGGGCTTCAAAATATCCTGCTCATGCTCCCGCTGATACTCCAGATAAGCCTGCAGACCCTGCTCCTCGTAGATCGTGTTTTCGTACTCCAAATCAAACAAGGCGCGGGAAGAAATACCGACGACCAGCTTGTCATCCAACGTCATAGCCATAGTAATTCACTCCTTTTGTGGGGCAATCATACCACAGTTTCCTGCTTTTTGCAAACATTTTCTTACAAAAATGTCAAAGATCTTCAGAATCGATCACCTGATAGCCTGCTTCCTGCAGTGCTTTCGCAAGAACACCCATACCGTCAACCAGTGTTCCCGAGAAAGTGCCGTCATAAACCTGCTTTACGCCGCAGGTGGGGCTGCGGGATTTCAGGATCGCACATTCGATCTGCTCGTCCTTTAATTCGTCGAGGATCTCAGCAACCGCCTTTCGAAGAGCTGCATCAACACTGTTTCCGTTTTTGTCCTTCACGACACCATTGACGATCTCAACAGGTATTCTGGGAACACCCAAGCCCGCTTTTACTTCCGGGCAAACTTTGATGACTTCCCTGCCCTTTACATACTGCACGACTGCCTCGCAGTAGTTGCATCCGCCGTTGTATTTACATTTCTCACCCAAAAGGCAGGCACTGACCGCAATTTTCATAACGTCACTCCAATATCAGAATGTACCGTTATTATACAACAGCCAGTGCCCCTTGACAAGCGTTTTATAAAACTGTCTTCGTGACCACGATAGCGCTGCCGCAGATGTTTTCACACAGCACATCCCCAACCGCCACAGGCGCTTTCACCCTCATACTCCGCAGAGCGGCAACCACCTGCACCATTTTTTCCTTTGGAACAGGCCGTGCAGTTTTCACAGATACCATCGTATCGGTTCTGTTCACCACACGAACAACTGTCGTCACCGTCCGCATGGGGTGCAAACATTCACTTATGGCATACTCTCTGCCTTTCGGACAGCTGTTGCCAGTGACCGAAACCGCATCGTCACAAATCTCTGCCATCAGCAGACAGCCCTTGGGGCAGATGATACACGTCATATTTCGTTTCATTCCAGCACCTCCAGACTGACCGTAATTGGTCCCTGCACATTTTTCAGCTGCTCAGCCTTTAGCGTAAGCTTCTCCATCTCACCGGGCGCGGCTTTCAGGCGCTTGCATTCCGCGAGGATGCGCTCGTCATCAGCGATCACAAACTTGACCTTACCAAAGGGTTCTGTCACCCGCAGGAAAAGGGATACATCCTCTTCATCCGTTGTTATGTGCTGGGGAACAACATAGCGAACACCGAAGCCCGCAGCTGTGGAGCGTGAAAATGCCTCACGAAGCTGTCTGCGAACAAATCTTGCCGCCGCTTCGCCTGCATGCTCCGCTTCTTCCGATACGTAGTCCACAAGGTCATGCACCTGCAGCACATTGCCACAGGCAAAAATTCCGGGGATCCCGGTCTGGCAGTTCTCATCCACCCGTGCGCCATTGGTCGCCGGATCAATGGCAATGCCCGCCATACGGGTCAGCTCATTTTCTGGGATCAAGCCCACGGAAAGCAGCAGCGTGTCGCATGGGATAAAGCGCTCCGTACCCGGGATCGGATTACGCGATCCATCCACCTGAGCGATGGTCACGCCCTCCAGCCGCTTCTGACCATGGATGCGTACCACTGTCGTACCCAGATACAGCGGGATGCCAAAATCCTCCAGGCACTGCACGATATTTCTGGTCAGCCCGCCGGAGTATGGCATGACTTCACATACCGCCTCTACTTTTGCGCCTTCCATGCTCATACGGCGCGCCATGATCAACCCAATATCGCCGGAGCCCAGGATCACCACCTTCTTGCCCACCTGATAACCCATGCAGTTCATCAGCTTTTGCGCTGTACCGGCACTATAAATGCCCGCAGGGCGCGTGCCGCAAATGTTCAGCGCACCTCTGCTGCGCTCCCGGCAGCCCATCGACAGAACAATCGCCTTGGCACGTAGTTTCAGAATACCGCCGCAGTTTTGTGCTGTGATGATTTTTTCAGGCGTAATTCCTGTGACCATCGTTTCGGTATAAACCTGAATATTCCTCTGTGTAACCATCTGTGCATAGGCTTCTGCATACTCAGGCCCGGTCAGTTCGCTTCCCAGCTTGTGCAAACCGAAGCCGTTGTGAATACATTGCATCAGAATGCCGCCCAAATTTGCCTCCCGTTCAAGAATCACAACATCAGTACAACCTGCGTCATATGCCGCAACAGCTGCTGCCATACCGGCAGGACCGCCGCCAATTACCACAATATCATGTTCCAACATTATTCCATCCTCCCGGTCAGCATTGGCGAGCCTTCGCCGCTCTTTGTGATCTGCTCCATCGGAATACCCAATTCGCGGCTTAACAACTGCATTATATACGGACCGCAGAAGCCGCCCTGACAGCGCCCCATGCCGCTTCTGGTGCGGCGCTTTACACCGTCCACATCCCGCGCACCGGGATTCATTCGAATTGCGTTCAGAATTTCCCCCTCGCTGACGCCCTCACAGCGGCAGACGATTCTGCCATAAGCGGGATCAGCCTTGATATAAGCATCCTTTTCATCGTCAGAGAGCGTCCTGAATGTACAGGGATCTTCCCTTATGCCGTTCCATTTTTCCTTTTCAGCAAGGGCAAGTCCCGCCTGCTCCAGCAAAACGGTCAGATGCTTTGCAATCGCCACACAGCAAGTCAGACCGGGCGAGTCGATGGCTGCCGCATGCAAAAGCCCCGGGACTTTTTCAGACAACCTGAGAATAAAATCTCCGCCTTTTACCGACGCACGGACGCCGGTAAAGGACGTGATCACCTGACGGTAATCCACGGAAGGAACCGTTTTTGCGGAAAGCCGTTTCACCAGTGAAAGTCCTTCCGATGTCGTTTCCGTCGATGCAGGTGTTTCCACACGCACTGCATTTGGCCCTACCAGCAAATTGCCATGAACTGTCGGTGCCACCAAGATGCCCTTTCCCTCAATACCGGGACATTGGAAAAGCGTGTGCCTTGCCCGGAGGCCCTCCGACTTGTCCAAAAGCATATATTCCCCGGCACGTGGGATAATTTCAAAGTCACAGTCACCCGCCAGTGCGGCGATCTTATCGGAATAGCCGCCAGCACAGTTAACAAGAAAGCGCCCCCTGACGCGCTCGCCGGTCTTTGCCGTCACAGTAAAATGATTGTCTTTTTTGCTGATCCCCTTGACTTCAAAGTTACAAAGCAGCTGAACGCCGTTGTCCATCGCATTGCCCACCGCCGCCACTGTCAGCTCATAAGGACTGATAATGCCTGCATTGGTGATACGCAGCACCTTTGTGACCTTTTCCGACAAATAAGGCTCCAGCACTCTTGCCTCATCACCGGAGAGCAACTGCATGCCGGGCGTGCCATTTTCTAACCCCTGCTCATAAAGCTCCTCCAGTGTAGATTCTTCCTCCGCGCTGAAGGCACAGACCATAGAGCCATTTCGCTCATGGGGCACATGCAGCTGTGCAGCTGCCTCAAACAGCAGCTCGACGCCCCGGCTGTTCATTTTTGCCTTCATCGTGCCGGGAATCGGGTCATAGCCACCATGGATAATGCCGGAGTTTGCACGGCTTGCGCCCATGGCAATATCATTTTCCTTTTCCAGCAAGCAGACCGAGAGCTGATACCGGCTCAGTTCTCTTGCCAGCATTCCGCCCGTGACTCCCGCTCCTATGATTATGACATCAAATTCCATATTTCTCATCCTTTCTGAACAAAAAAACAGGAAAGCAACGGCAGTCTGGCTGCCGTTACCTTCCCATTTCTCAAAATCTCATGGTTCCTTATATGTACCAAAGCTCGGGCTTGCCGATGGACACCGCCACTGCACCGCTGCTAAGGGCATCCATTACTTCAGCTTTTGTCTGGATCAAGCCTCCGGCGATCACCGGTATACCGTTTTGTGCATATTGACGGATGACCTTGGTCACCACACCGGGCATGATCTCTATAAGATCAGGATTGGTGCTTTGGAACATATCACCAATGCTTGCAGCACCGCTGGAGTCCACCGCAAAGAAGCGCTGTACGGTAAACAAACCAAGCTCCTTACCGAAACGGATCAGCTGCCCCTTGGTGGAGATCACACCGTCTGCGCCGCAGGATGCCACAAAACGAAGTCCTGTCCGATCTCTGCCGATGCCCTCGGCAAGATCTAGGTGGATCATCACGTACTTCCCTGCGCCATGCGCCTGCTCAACCTTTTGCTTCAGGGTCAAAAGATTGGCGGACAGATAAAAAATAATTTGCGCAGGACTTTTCAGTGCCTGCTCCCACTTATCGTCCGCGATAGCGGCAATCACGGGATTCTGCTCCAAACACCCGATCATATCCATAATCTTTTTCCCTCCAAACAAAAAAAGAAACGGCAAAGCTGTGGGTATCCTGCTCCCACGGCTTCCGTTTCTCCACATCTCTGTGGATATGATACATAATATTCCTCAAAAAGTCAAGTCCGGCAGAGAAATTCGTCTTTTCTTGACATTTTTCGGCAGACATGCTAAAATTCAAAAGCTTTTGCATATTATACATGACGGAGATTCAAATGAAACCTGATTTTACATTTTTATTCAACAGCATTCTTCTTGGTGTCGGACTTGCGATGGACGCTTTTTCCGTATCCATGGCAAACGGCATTCAGGAATCAAAAATGAGCGGCAAAAAAATGTGCGGTGTTGCCGGCACTTTTGCTGTTTTTCAGGCGTTGATGCCCCTGATCGGCTGGCTCTGCATCCACACCATCGTGCAGTATTTTCAAGCATTTGAAGTGCTGATCCCGTGGATCGCATTGGGCTTGCTCGGCTTTATCGGCGGCAAAATGCTCATCGAGGGCATCAAGAGCCAAGCCTGCCCTGTTGTCCCCACATCCATCGGTATTACCGTACTGCTGGTACAGGGTATCGCCACCTCCATTGATGCCCTTTCCGTGGGCTTTACCATCGCGGAATATCTGCTTCCCATGGCGCTTTTGTGTGCTGCGATCATCGCAGCAGTCACCTTTATTATTTGCCTCGCCGGTGTCATGATCGGCAAGAAGATGGGTACATGCTTTTCCGGAAAAGCCGGTATTATTGGCGGCGGGATCCTGATTTTCATCGGTCTGGAGATCTTTATAACAAGCTGGTTTTAATTTTCCAAAACAGTTGCGCTCGCATCTAATTGGTGCTATAATGTTCCCTGATGACAGAAAGAAGGGATCTCTATGTCAAAGCTTGGTGCGCTGTTCAGACCAAAACAGGACGTGGATATGTCCGAGGGCAATATCCTTCGCCACCTGATCAATTATTCCTTCCCTCTCATGCTGGGAAACGTGTTTCAAATCCTTTACCACACCGTCGACACGTGGGTACTCGGCAACTACGTGGGCGGCAATGCTTATTCTGCCGTTGGCTCTGTCGGCTCGATCACCACATTGCTGGTAGGTCTTTTTATGGGGCTGTCCTCCGGCGCAGGCGTTGTTATCAGCCAGCATTACGGCGCGAAGCAGGAAGACAAGGTGCAGGAGGCAGTCCACACCTCGATCCTGATGACGCTGCTCCTCGGCGTTTTATTTACCTTTGTGGGGATCGCCATCACGCCGGTGATGCTTAACCTCATGAATATGCCGCCTGAGGCAATGGGCGATGCCACGACCTATCTTACGATCTATTTTGCCGGCATTACGGGTCTGATGCTCTATAATATCGGTGCCGGCATTCTGCGCGCCGTAGGCGATTCCCAGCGACCCTTCTACTTTCTTGTGGTCTGTGCGGTTTTGAATACCATCCTTGACCTCCTGTTTGTCATTTTTCTGAAGGGCTATATACCGGGTGTCGCCGGTGTTGCCCTCGCCACCGCTCTTTCCCAGTTTATATCGGCGATCCTCGTGCTGATCACCCTGATGCGAAACACGAATTGCATCCGGCTGTCCCTGCGCAAGCTGAAGATCCACTGGACAGTTTTGAAGAAGATCCTAACTGTCGGCATCCCCGCCGCCCTTCAAATGGCGATCACTTCCTTCTCAAACATCTTTGTGCAGAGCTACATCAACCATTTCGGCACTGCCTGCATGGGCGGTTGGACCTCCTATTCCAAGATCGACTCCGTCGTCATGATCCCTATGAGTTCCATCTCACTGGCATCGACCACTTTTGTGGGACAAAATCTGGGCAAAAATCAGGTAGAACGCGCCCGCAAAGGCGTTACAACCGCCCTGCTTCTTGCCATCACGACAACGATCCTCATCTCGATCCCCATCATCATTTTTGCTCCCTCTCTCGCCTACTTCTTCAACGATGAGCCGGCGATCAACTATCATGCGGAGCTGATGCTGCGGTGGATGACCCCCTTCTACTTCCTCAGCTCCTTCACGAACATCTACACCGGCGCACTGCGCGGATCGGGCAACTCCAAAGCTCCGATGATCATTACACTTGCGTCCTACGTAGCATTCCGTCAGATTTATCTGTTCATCATGTCCCGTGTCTGCAATAAGGTACTGCCGATCATCATGGGTTACCCTGCAGGCTGGCTTCTGTGTGCGATACTTCTGACCATCTATTATCACAAGGTCAACCTCGGAAAGACCCGCCTTGTGGAAGATAATTGAATATCAGGTCTGCCGCTCGCGGCAGACCTTTTTCTATCCAAGAAGCCTTGTGACCCATGACGCAACCAAAAAGCCCGTCAGATCCGCGATCAACGCCGCAGGAACTGTGTAACGGGTTTTGCTAATCCCCGCCGCGCCGAAATAAACGCTGATGGTATAAAAGGTCGTTTCCGTCGAGCCAAGCATCACCGCAACTGTCCTGCCGATCTGGGAGTCCACCCCATACTGCGCCATCAGGTCTGCGCCAATGGCAAGGGCAGCACTGCCGCTCAAGGGTCTGATCAGAACAAGCAGCACCGTCTCAGGCGGTATGCCCATGAAAGAAAAAATCGGTGCTGTCAGTCCGCTTAACCATTCCACAGCCCCGGATTCCCGCAGCATGGTCACCGCGGTCATCAGCACGACAAGTGTCGGCAGGATGGCTGCAAGGAGCTTCAGTCCCTCCCCTGCGCCGTCAATGAGCAAGTTGTAGGTATTTTCCTTTTTCCGAAGGGTCAGCGCAGATGCAAGGAGCAAAACAATGGGAACAGCATACTCAGTCACGGCGCCACACCTTTCCCATCGCCCATGCCGCCGCCAGCCCCAAGCCGGCAGAGCAGATGCTTGTAAGCCAAACAGCCGGCAAAATATCAAAGGGCGATGCCGCTCCCAAGCTGGCACGTACCGCCGCCACATTCGCCGGGATCAGCTGAATGGATGCGGTATTCAACACGATCAGTCTGCAAAGCTCGTCCGTGGCAAGAGTCGGATGCTTGGGATTGACCAACCGCTTTGCCGCCTGAATACCCATGGGTGTCGCCGCATTTCCAAGTCCCAAGAGATTCGCGCAAATATTGGCACTGAGATATTGCTTCGCCTGATCGTCTTTTTGTGTTGTGGGAAACAGCCGCCGCAGCAATGGTGCAAACAACCGCGACAGCATATCGGTAATGCCGGAGCGTTCCATCAGCTTGCCCACGCCCGTCCACAAACAGATCGAACCGCCGATGGAGATCGCCAGCGTCACGCCCGCCTGCGCTCCCTTTTGTACCGCGGCTGAAAGGTTTGCACCGTTTCCGAAAACCAGTGCCGCGATCGTCGAAAGCAACAGCATAAGCGTCCATATCCAGCTCATTGTCATCCTCATCACCTCATGATAACCTATGTCCACGGGATGGAATTATCACTTATGCGTATTGCCTTTTACGCCAAAGCCTGCTATAATTAGCCCAAGAAATACAGCGAGGTGTTACCATGGATCTGAAGCTACGGCGCGATGCCGATTTGATCATCGAGGCAGCCATCCGCGCAGTGCAGCCGGATGAGGCTGTCAAGCGTGCGCTCTGTGACCGCGTATTCCCCGGCAGAGTCTTTCTGGTCGCGGCAGGCAAAGCCGCGTGGCAGATGGCTAAAACCGCCGCAGACCAGCTGGGTGACCGCATCGAAGCCGGCGTCGTTGTCACGAAATATGAACATGTCAAAGCGCCGATCCCCGGAATTGCCTGTTTTGAGGCAGGGCATCCCGTGCCGGACGAAAATTCCTTCCTCGCAACGCAGAAGGCGCTTGACCTTGTTTCTGGTCTGCGTGAGGAGGATACAGTTCTTTTCCTGCTTTCCGGCGGCGGCAGTGCGCTCTTTGAAAAGCCTCTGATTCCCGGAGGCGAGCTGCAGGATATAACGAACCAGCTGCTTGCCTGCGGTGCTGATATCGTGGAGATCAACACCGTCCGCAAGCGTCTTTCCGCCGTCAAGGGCGGCAAATTTGCTGCGTTTTGCAAACCTGCGCAGGTGTTTTCCATTGTACTCAGCGACATCCTCGGTGATCCGCTGGATATGATTGCCTCCGGCCCTGCCTGTGAGGATCGTTCCACCTGCGCCGAAGCAATGGAAATCGTACGAAAGTATGACCTTCGCCTTTCATCGGAAGCAATGCAGCTCCTGCAGAAGGAAACACCCAAAAAGCTGGATAATGTCACCACCCAGATCACAGGCTCTGTGCGCCAGCTTTGCAGTGCTGCGGCAGATGCCTGCCGTAACCTTGGCTACGAGCCTCTCATTTTGACAGATATGCTCTGCTGTCAGGCAAAGGAGGCCGGCAGCTTCCTTGCCTCCATCATCAGAACCCATGCCAATGAGGGCAAGAAGCTCGCTTTCATCGCCGGTGGCGAGACCGTTGTTCAGCTGACCGGCACAGGAAAAGGCGGACGCAATCAAGAGCTTGCTCTCGCTGCCGCACCCGGCATTGCGGGTATCAAAGGAGCCGCTGTTTTCAGCATCGGCAGCGACGGTACTGACGGTCCGACAGATGCCGCCGGCGGCTATGTTGATCACGACACCGCAAGAGTACTATCCGCCCGGGGTATCGACGTTTATGAGACCCTGCGCAACAACGATGCCTACCCAACCCTTCATGCCTGCGACGGGCTGATCATCACCGGCCCCACCGGCACCAACGTCAACGACGTTGCCGTTGCCCTTCTGGACACCTGAACAGCTTGAAAACGTGCCGCATTGGTTTGCGGCACGTTCATTTTTTCCAAAAATATACCTTGTAGAGTCTATGGATATGTGATATAATATTGGGTAACAAATCACAAAAGCAGGAGAACGGCATGAACGACAAGATCATTATTCAAGGCGCTCGTGAAAACAACTTAAAAAACATTGATCTGACGATCCCGAGAGATGCGTTGATCGTTTTTACCGGACTGTCAGGCTCCGGCAAATCGTCGTTGGCGTTTGATACCATCTACGCAGAGGGTCAGCGCCGCTATGTGGAGAGCTTAAGCTCTTACGCGCGGCAGTTTCTCGGTCAGATGGACAAGCCGGATGTGGACTCCATCGACGGTCTCTCCCCTGCCATCTCCATCGATCAGAAAACGACCTCCAAAAATCCCCGTTCCACCGTTGGCACGGTAACAGAGATCTATGATTATCTGCGTCTTTTGTGGGCGCGGGTCGGCGTTCCCCACTGCCCCAAGTGCGGCAAGGAGATCAGCCGCACCACCATTGATCAGATTGTTGACCGGGTGGAGGCCATGGGCGAAGGTACGCGGTTTATCATTCTTTCTCCCGTTATTCGCGAAAAAAAGGGCGAGCATCAAAAGGTCTTTGAGGATGCCCGCAAAAGTGGCTTCGCCCGCGTCCGTGTGGACGGCATTCTTTACGACCTGACGGAGCAGATCCCCTGCGAAAAGAACAAGAAGCACACCATCGAGCTGGTGGTTGACCGCTTGGTGCTGAAGGAAGGTCTGCGCCGCCGTCTGACCGACTCTATTGAGACTGCCTGCGCCCATTCCGGCGGGCTGGTCACCATCCAACTCCCCGCAACGAACGAGGAGCTGACCTTCTCCCAAAACTACGCCTGCGAGGACTGCGGCATCAGCCTGACAGAGCTGGAACCGCGGATGTTCTCCTTCAATAACCCTTCCGGGGCATGCCCGCACTGCACAGGCTTAGGCTTCCAGCTGGTAGCCGACCCCGACCTTGTGATCCCCGATAAATCCAAATCCATTCTTGACGGTGCCATTCAGGTCAGCGGCTGGAGCAGTGCCCGGACAGACTCCGTTTTTCGGATGTATTTTGAAGCCCTCGCCCAAAAATATCACTTTTCCCTGAATGTCCCCGTATCAGAGCTTTCTGAAGAAGCACTCAACGTCATCCTCTACGGCACGGGTGAGGAAAAGCTGCGTATGACCTACAACCGGGGCAACGGCATGGGCGTTCTGGAGCAGCCCTTTGAGGGCATCATGAATAACGTCGCCCGCCGATACCGGGAGACCCAGTCAGATGCTGCCCGCAAGGAGCTGGAGGAATGCATGTCCACCGCGCCGTGTCCGTACTGCCACGGCGAGCGACTTTCCGATATTGCCCGGGCTGTCACCGTCGGCGGCATGGGCATCATGCAATTTTGTGAATTGAGCATTGATAAAGAGCTGGAGTTTGTCAGCAATCTGCATTTAGACGGCAACATGGCGATCGTTGCATCCCAGATCATCCGTGAGATCACCAGCCGACTTCAGTTCCTTTGCGATGTGGGTCTGAGCTACCTGACTCTATCCCGTTCCTCCGGCACGCTCTCCGGCGGCGAAAGTCAGCGCATCCGCCTTGCCACACAGATCGGCTCTTCCCTGATGGGCGTTCTGTATATTTTGGACGAGCCTTCCATCGGACTGCACCAGCGGGACAACGACAAGCTCCTCACAACGCTGAAACACCTGCGGGATCTGGGCAATACCCTGATCGTCGTGGAGCATGACGAGGATACCATGCGCGCGGCGGATTTCATCGTCGATGTGGGGCCGGGTGCCGGCAGCCACGGCGGCGAGATCGTTGCGGCTGGATCGCTGGAGGAGATCATCGCTACCCCCGCATCCATCACCGGTCAGTATCTGTCCGGCGCAAAAAAGATCCCTGTCCCCTCCCGTCGTCGCAGCGGCAACGGTCATATGCTGTCTATCCGCGGTGCAATGGAGCATAATCTCAAAGACATCGACGTTGACATCCCCCTCGGCACACTGACCTGTGTCACCGGCGTTTCCGGCTCCGGCAAATCCAGCCTTGTGGGGGAAGTCCTGAACAAGACCCTTCTTGCCAAGCTCAATCACGCACGCACCCGTCCGGGCGTTTGCCGCTGCATTGAAGGCATGGAGCATCTTGACAAGGTCATCGACATTGACCAAAGTCCCATTGGTCGCACGCCCCGTTCCAATCCTGCCACCTACACGGGTCTTTTCAATGACATCCGTGATCTGTTCGCATCCACCAGCGATGCCAAGATCCGTGGTTACGGGCCGGGCAGATTCTCCTTCAACGTCAAGGGCGGCCGCTGCGAAGCCTGCTGCGGTGACGGACTTGTGAAGATCGAAATGCACTTTCTGGCGGACGTGTACGTCCCCTGCGAGGTCTGTAAGGGCGCACGCTACAACCGGGAAACCCTCGAGGTTCTTTACAAAGGCAAAAACATCTCGCAGGTGCTGGATATGACCGCCGAGGAAGCCGCGGAATTTTTTGAGAACATTCCGAAAATTCACAACAAGGTCAAGACCCTCGTGGAAGTCGGTCTTGGCTACGTCAAGCTGGGTCAGTCCAGCACTACCCTCTCCGGCGGTGAAGCACAGCGTGTCAAGCTGGCAACGGAGCTGGCACGTACTTCCACCGGCAAGACCATTTACGTCCTCGACGAACCCACCACCGGTCTTCACGCGGCAGATGTGCATAAGCTGATCGATGTCCTGCAGGCACTTGTGGACGCAGGCAATACCGCGTTGATCATCGAACACAATCTGGACGTGATCAAAACAGCCGACCATATCATTGACCTCGGTCCCGAGGGCGGCGACGGCGGCGGCTTTGTGGTTGCCAGCGGCACACCCGAGCAGGTGGCGCAGGTCAAAGAAAGCTACACCGGTCAATATCTGAAGCGTTATTTATAAAAAACCTGACCTGCGGTATGCAGGTCAGGCAGTGCTTCAGTTGATGCGTTCTTTTCTGTAGAGTTCCGCCGGAAGCACCTCCGACAGCTCCAGCAGCAGATGATCCCGTTCGCCCGCATAATCAACGCGAAGTACATTTGATCGTACAATGCTCTCCGCATTCTGACGGATGGCGATGGTCATGGTCAATCTTGTACCGCAATCCTCAGGATGGTCGATCAGGACTGTTCCTCCATGCGCCGCGGCTGCGGAACGGATCATCACCATACCAAGACCAATGCCAAACCGGCGGTCTTCCAAGCCGGGCATCCGGCGAAAGCGGCTGTGGATCGTACCCTGCACCTCAGGGTGGATACCCTCACCGCTGTCACACACACTCAAATAGAGCATTGTACCGCGGCAGGTCAGCTTGGCGTGGACAGGGCTTCCCTTTGCAGAAAACTTCACAGCATTCGACACAATGTTGTGGATCGCCCGTTCAAGCTTTTCGGGTTCTATAAGCGTGTGGATCGGTCTTTCAAGATTCTCAAACGTAAGGGTGATGCTGGTCAAGCTCAGCATATCCCTGACCTTATCGAAGATCTCCTGCAAAAAGGATGTCAATTCCACAGTAACATACCGCTGCTCTGTCTGCTGGCAATAGCGATACACGTCAGACATATTGCTGACGATGCGAAGCATCTGAAACAGACCGCGATTGATGCGGGCGATCTGATCCGCCGTCGCGGGATCGCTGCCCTCATCCGTTACGGGAAACAGCTGATCCGCGATTGCCATAACGCCGGAAAGGGGTGCGCGCAGCTCCTGCGCCGCCAGAGCCATTCCCTGAAGCTCCGCTTCATCCGATTCCTGCTCCAGCGTGAAAAGGTCAAATTCTTCCATGCGTCGTACAGATGCACCGCACAGGACACCCTGAACAGAAAGTGTCAGGTAAAGGCAGCCGGTTGTCAGCTCGCGATATTCCGTTTTGCCCGTAACGAGCATATCCGAAACGCTCTGCCCCGCTTCCAGCGTGTAGCTGCGTGCAGCCTCATTGACTGCATCGATGACACCGTCTTTCACCGTAAATGACGGTTGGAGCATGAAATTGATCAGCTGAGCGGTGGATTCATTTTGTCCCATGATGTTCCTCCTTGTGGGATAGCATTTGCAGTTTTCTGAAAAACTTACACCACAATGATCCGTCAGGATCTTTCTTTTCTTTATTCTATCGAAAAAAGTCGAAAATAGCAAGATAAATCCGTATTTTGAGGTAAAAAATATGTCAATTCACGATGGACACCGCCAGCGTCTGAAAGAACGTTATCAAAACGAGGGACTTGATGGCTTCACCGAAGTGCAGGTTTTGGAGCTTTTGCTCTTTTACTGCATCCCCCGCCAGGACACCAATCCCATTGCCCATGCACTTCTCAATCGCTTTGGAAGTCTGGCGCAGGTACTTGACGCGCCCGTATCGGAATTGCAGAAGGTCTCCGGCATGGGTAAGTCCTCCGCAGCTTACCTGACACTTTTTTCGTCTGTTTGGCGTTATTATCAGGTCAATCTGAATCACAACGTTACGATCTTATCTTCCATTGCGGAATACGCACAATTTCTGATCCCCAAGTTTTACAACCGCAGAAATGAAGTTGTCATTCTGCTGTGTCTGGATGCCAAGGGAAAGGTACTCTCCTGCAAGGAGGTTGGTGAAGGCAGCGTCAATTCCGCAGCCGTGCCGATACGGCGCATCGTGGAAATGGCGTTGGCAGACAACGCGTCGATGGTCGTCCTTGCCCATAACCATCCCAGCGGTCTGGCGATCCCCTCCGGCGAGGATCAGCTGACCACCCATCGGCTGGCAGTATCCCTCTCTACCGTCGATATCGAGCTGGTCGATCACCTTGTGGTCGCTGACGGCGATTATGTTTCCCTGCGCAATTCCGGATGGTATCATCCCGACAACTGCGTCCTTCCCTATTGATCAAGGAGGTAATATGGATCAGTTTCAACTTGTTTCCCAGTTCCGACCTTCCGGCGATCAGCCTGAAGCGATCCGGGATCTTGTAAACGGCGTCAACTGGGGACTGCGGGAGCAGACGCTTTTGGGTGTCACCGGCTCCGGCAAGACCTTTACTATGGCATCGGTCATTGCTGAGCTGAATCGCCCGACCCTCGTGCTTGCTCACAACAAGACCCTTGCCGCACAGCTTTGCTCCGAATTCCGCGAATTTTTTCCGAACAACGCGGTAGAGTATTTCATTTCCTACTACGATTACTATCAGCCGGAAGCATACATTGCTCACACGGACACCTATATTGAAAAAGACGCATCTGTTAATGAAGAAATCGACCGTCTGCGTCACAGTGCCACCTCTGCGCTGTTTGAACGGCGGGATGTGATCGTCGTGTCCTCTGTCAGCTGTCTTTACGGACTGGGTGACCCCATCGACTATAAAAGCATGGTCATTTCCCTGCGTGTCGGTCAGGAGCGCCCCGTGGACGACATTCTGCGCAAGCTGGCAGAAATCCGCTATGAGCGTAACGATATTGACTTCTCCCGCAATAAGTTCCGCCTGCGTGGTGACACGCTGGAGGTCTACCCCGCCTACTGGTCAGGGCGTGCGATCCGTGTGGAATTTTTCGGTGATGAGATCGACCGTATTTCCGAGATCAACGCGGTCACGGGCATGGTCGAGCGCTATATTGATCACGTTGCCATTTACCCCGCCAGCCACTATGTGGCATCCCGGGAAAAGCTTCAGCGCGCCATGCTGGAGATTCAACGGGAGTGCGACGAACAGGTTGCATGGTTTCGTGCCCACGACAAGCTGATCGAAGCCCAGCGCATTGCGCAGCGCACCGCCTACGATCTGGAAATGCTGACGGAGATCGGCTTCTGCAACGGCATCGAAAACTATTCCCGGGTCATTCAGGGACGCGCCCCCGGCACACCGCCGACTACACTTCTGGACTACTTCCCGGAAGATTTTCTCATGTTCATCGATGAGAGTCACGTCACCCTGCCCCAGACCCGTGCCATGTACGCAGGAGACCGCAGCCGCAAGGATTCCCTCGTAAATTACGGCTTCCGTCTGCCCTCTGCCTATGACAACCGCCCCCTGAATTTTGACGAATTTGACAGCAAGATCAATCAGGTCATTTACGTTTCTGCAACCCCCGCCGAATATGAGCGCACCCGTTCCGGGCAGACGGTGGAGCAGGTCATCCGTCCAACAGGCTTGCTTGATCCCATCGTGGAAGTTCGTCCTATCGAGGGTCAGATCGACGACCTGATCGGTCAGATCAATGAGCGAACCGCCCGTCAGGAGCGGGTTCTCGTTACCACACTGACCAAAAAAATGGCGGAAGACCTGACAGTTTACCTTCAAAAAGCCGGCATCAAGGTGCGCTATATGCACTCCGACATCGGCGCGATGGAGCGCATGGAGATCATCCGCGACCTGCGCATGGCAAAATTCGACGTTCTGATCGGCATAAATCTCCTGCGCGAGGGTCTTGATCTGCCGGAGGTCAGCCTTGTTGCCATCCTCGATGCGGACAAGGAAGGCTTCCTGCGAAGCGAAACGAGCCTCATTCAGACCATCGGTCGTGCCGCCCGTAATGCCGACGGCAAGGTCATCATGTACGCCGACAACATCACCCCCTCCATGCGTGCCGCCATGGACGAGACAGCCCGCCGCCGGGAGATCCAGAACGCTTACAATGCTGCAAACGGCATCGTTCCCCAGACGGTCATCAAGTCCGTCCGGGATCTGATCGAAATTTCCTCTCCCACCGCCGAGCGCAAGGATCGCGGCGGCATTAAGATGACCAAGGCAGAGAAGGAAAAGGAGATCGCCCGTCTGGAAAAGCAGATGAAGGAAGCTGCCCGCATGATGGAATACGAATACGCCGCATTGCTTCGTGACCAAATCATCGAGCTGCGCGGAAACGGCACCTGAAAACACGACTTAAAAGCCCACTTATGACAGCATAAGTGGGCTTTTTTCAAAGCAAATACCCTTGACGGAATTTCAGCGGTGAAATACCCGTTTCCTTTTTGAAGGTATTGCTAAAGTAGTATACATTTTCATAACCGCACATCTCAGCGACCTGCGCTACCGAAGCAGTTGTGTTCAACAGCAGCTCCTTTGCTTTGCTGATCCGCAAATCCGTGATGTATTTCATGGGTGTTTTCCCGTAATGCTTCTTAAAATTAACGATCAGTGTCTGGGCAGAATACCCATATATCTCTGCCAAATAAGCCAGAGATAGCTCTTCCTCAAAATGCTGCGACATGTATTCGTAAATGCGGCGCAGCGAATTGTCACACACTGCCATTGCCTCTGTCTTTGCTGTCAGGAGAATATCATTGAAGAAATGCTCGATCACCTTCTCTGATCCGCCTTGCAATATTGCGTTTTTCAAATGATTCACTGAGCTTTTAAGCCGCAGACGGTCATTTTCGTCATAGGTGAGCCACCACTCTCCCTCATACAAAAATTCCGCAGGACTGATGATAAGGTATTCAATCGGTCTTATGATCCTTTTGTGAAACGTCGTTCCCTTTTTGAACACCACAGGTTGATACGGCAGGATTCGCCTCGTAACCTTACCGACTGCGTATTCATATTCCCCGGTCAAAGTGATAAACAAGCTATCAAAGCGATGTCTTCCATTTTCAATATCAAATTTTTCTTTTCGTGCGAGCTCATAGCGTGTCAGCATATATGTTACCTTTCATATTTTATAAAAAACTTATAATTACACTTATTTATAACCATCTTTTGTTATTATATAATATAAATATAAAATATTCAACAGGAGCGGCACCCATGAGAAGAAATGTCAAAACAAAAAAATTTACCTATGATGTCGTAGTTGTCGGCGGCGGTCTTTCCGGCATTTGTGCCGCCATTTCCGCAGCAAGACACGGCGCAAACGTGGCGATCGTCCATGCACGTCCGGTCTTTGGCGGAAATGCTTCCGGTGAAATCAGAATGCATGTCTGCGGTGCATCTTCCAACATGGAAAAGCCTTTGCTGGAGGAAACCGGCATTCTGTATGAGCTTATGCTTGAGAATAAATCCCGCAATGATTACTTTAACTTCAGCATTTGGGACATGGTTCTGTACCAAAAGGTCAGAGAACAAAAGAACCTCACCTTCTATCTGAACACGGCAATGGATGACTGCATTGTAGAAAATAACACGATCCAAAGCATCACCGCTTATCAGCAGACAACGGAAACACGCTTCACCTTCCATGCCAAAATTTTTGTAGATGCAACCGGAAATGCTACCCTCGGCTACCTTGCCGGCGCAGAATACCGCATCGGCAGCGAAGCCAAGGCTGAATTTGACGAACCCCACGCCCCGGAGCAGCCAAACAACAACCGAATGGGAAATACGCTTCTGTTCAAAGCCGTTGACCGCGGTACTTCCATCCGTTTTCAACGTCCCGGCTTTGCATATACCTTCACAGAAGAACAGCTGAAACACCGCACCCATGCCAAGCTGAGCCAACAGCAGGAAAGCACAGCCGACAAGGCACTGCTGAACATCACTTCTTACGGCTCTGCTACCATTGATACCGGCTACTGGTGGATCGAATTGAGCGGAGAATCCGATGATATTATTGACGAATACGAGCAAATACGCGACGAACTGGCTGCCTGCGTGTATGGCATTTGGGATCATATCAAAAACGGCGGCGACCACGGAGCGGAGAACTACGATCTTGAGTGGGTTGGCATGCTGCCGGGCATGCGGGAAAGCCGTCGTTTGGTCGGCGATTACATTCTGAACGAAAATGACATTCTTACCAACCGTCAGTTCGAAGACGCTGTCTGCTACGGTGGCTGGCCAATGGACATTCACACACCAAGGGGTCTTCTGGACTTTGACAAGCTGCCGAGCGAGGCATACATATTTGATGGTGCTTACACCATCCCCTACCGATGCTACTATTCAAGGCAGCTCCACAATCTGATGATGGCAGGCAGGAATATCAGCACCAGCAGAATGGCATTGGGATCAACCCGTGTGATGGGCACCTGTGCCATCGGCGGTCAGGCAGTGGGTACAGCAGCAGCGATGTGTATTGCCCTTGATTGCCTTCCGAGGGATATTTTGAATCATATTTCCGAACTCCAGCAGACGCTGTTGAAGGATGATTGCTATATCCCGAATTTGCGCAATGCCGACGCAGAAGACATTGCACTGCGCACATCGGTCACGGCATCGTCCGAAAAGGAAGGCTACAACGCGGAAAATGTAACAAACGGCATCAGCAGACCTACTGAAAAATGCTCAAATATGTGGAGTTCCGACGGAATCAGTGAAAAGGGAGAAAGTCTTTCCTTTGCGTTTGAAAATGCCGTGGAGATATCCCAGATCAGGCTGACCTTCGACACGAATTTCAATTACTCCATCAAGCAAACCCAATCCCAAAAGCGCCAAAACCAGCAACGGATCGGCATCCCGCCTGAGTTGGTTAAAAAATACAGACTCACGCTTCAAAAGGGCGATGCCGTCGTCTATCAAAAAGACATTTCCGATAACCACCAACGGCATAATGTGATTGATTTTCCGACCGTTTTCTGTGATAAGCTTATCATAACCGTCTACGAAACAAATGGCTGTCAGGATGCCCATATTTTTGAAGTGCGGATCTATTGATTTTAAGTTCCCGCTTGACAAATTTGCAACACCGCAGTATAATTTGCGGTGTCAACGGGCTCGTAGCGCAGCTGGGAGCGCACCACATTCGCATTGTGGGGGTCGGGAGTTCGAATCTCCTCGAGTCCACCAATAAGAAAGCCACCCTAAAAGGGTGGCTTTCTTATTGGTAAGGTATTCACGAAGAGGAGATTCGAAAATCAGAATGCGGCGCGGACGAGCGCCGCCGGCGAGGGCTGGACCGAGCCGAACCTTAATTTTCGCCCAAGGGCGAAAATGCAAACGAATCTCCTCGAGTCCACTAAAGAGCAGCCGAAAAAGCCACCCCGGGGTGGCTTTTTCTTTTCTTTTATGATAGAATATCAAAAAGCAACGAAAGGAGCTTCTGGCATGGAACTCAAGCCCGGTAAATACCGCCATTTCAAAGGAAAGGAATACGAACTGATCGGCATTGCCTCCCACAGCGAGACCCTTGAGCCGATGGTCGTCTACCGCGCCCTTTACGGCGATGGCGGTCTATGGGTGCGCCCTGTCGCCATGTGGACGGAAACCGTTGAGCGTGACGGCTATCATGGTCCGCGATTTCAGTACATTGGAGAAATGACATGAATGACCAACACTTCATCAAACAACTCAACCAAGCCGGCGTGACCTTTGATGCCGGTTTAAGCGAGCAGGAGCTTGCGGAAATCGAAGCCTTTTATGATTTTCGTTTCCCTGCGGAGATCCGCGCATTTTTAGGGTGCGCTTATCCCACCTACGAGGGCTTCTTTCCCTACCGAGAGCGAACTGCGGAAAACCTGACCCGCTTTCTTTCCTTTCAGGAGGAGATCATCGAAGCCTTCCGCTTCGATTTTGAAGAAAACGGATTGACCGTCCCCGGTCTTGATGAAGGTCTTTCAAACGAAGAATACTTCTCGCAGCTTTTGGTGCTGTTACACAGCTCTCCACGTCTGATCCCCTTCTATGCTCACCGCTGCTTCTTTGACGGCATGGACAGCATGCCCATCATCTCCTTCTGGCAGCCGACTGACTCCATCATCTACGGCATCGATTTCGCCGACTATCTGCAGATAGAATTTCTCGAAAAAGAGCCACAGGACTACGATCCCACAGAACTGCTGAAAAACACTGGTATCTGGAAATACCTCATTGGGTAACACAAAAAGCCTTGCCATACGGCAAGGCTTTTTGATTAGTTCAGTTCTTCGTCCGGCAGAGGCTGTGCTTCCTCAATGACCTGATCCTTTCTCGGCGGCATACCAAGATCCTTTTCACGGACAATCATCAGGAAAATGCACTCGATGCCTTCCAGTACAAATCCGCCAAAAATGCTGGCAAGCAGATAGATCACGCTATTGGCAGGATCGCAGGACAGAAATACATCATACATTGCGATCCAGTAATAGACTGCCGAGGTGATCACAACAATAATCAGCGGCAGCGCAGTCAATGCCATCAGGATCGCAGGCAGGAAAACCTTATCCGCAATCTGCATGATCGCATCTACATCGCCGGATTCCAGCATGCCGAGCCAGCCCATCAATGTGCCGCCTGCTGCAAGCATCAGCTCTACAACCATCCAGATCAGCAACACAAACAGTACCAGCATGATCGCTGCAGTGGCAATATTCAAGCCCAGAAGCACCTTGCGTCTGTTCTTCACTTCCCCCTTACTTACGTAGCGGTACTGATCCGCGATAGAGCCGAGGATCCAGACATTCAGCACCGGCACCCAAGCCAGCCACGGCTTTTTAATTCCTCTGCGCATTGCGATGGTGTAAAGCGACAGTGCTGTCAGAACAAACGCCGCAATACCAATAAGACTTGTAATTCCGCTCAGGCTCTCCATAAACTGCATGGACCAATCCAACAACCATTCCATTGTTTTTTCCCCTTTCCAAATACTTTATTTATTTCATCAGCTTGCAGACAAGTGCCGTGTATTCCGCCGGATCGTTCAGCGGCAGATCTGCCATCAGCTGTGCCTGATAACACAGAAGACGGGCATAGTCCTTTGCCTTTTCCACATCTTCTGTAACAGCCTTGATCATTGCCTTGACGGCATCATGCTCCGGGTTCAGCTCCAAAATTCTACCCACCGGGAACGCAAATTCCGGGTTGACCCGCTTCATGTATTTCTCCATCTCGAAGCTCATGCCCGCATCCGGCGTCATAACGACAGGCGCATCGCCCAAATTGCCGGAGAGCTTCACTTCCTTGACCGCGTCGCCGAGGGTCTCCTTCACAAAGGTCAGGATGCCCTTCAGCTCCTCCGCCTTGGTTTCCAGCTCCTTCTTCTCTTCCTCGGTCTGAAGATCCAGATCTTCCGTTGCAGCGTTGCAGAAGGACTTCTCGGCATAGGTCATCAGGGTCTGTGCCACAAACTCATCCACTTCATCAGTAAAGAACAGCACATCGTAGCCCTTGGTGCTCAGTGCCTTCACCTGCGGAAGTGCAGCCATGCGTTCTTTGTTCTCGCCGGAGACGAAATAAAGCTTCTCCTGACCCTCAGCCATCCCATCAACATATTCCTGCAGAGAAACAAGCTTGCCCTCCTTGCGGCTCCAGAACAGCAGCAGCTCCTGCACAGCTTCCTTGTGTGCGCCGTAGTCGGATACCGCGCCGTACTTCAACTGGCGACCGAACACGCCGTAGAAGTCCTCATAAGCTTCCCGGTCGTTTTCCAGCATGCTCTTCAGCTCGGACTTGATCTTTTTCTCAATGCCCCGGGCAATGATGGTCAGCTGGCGGTTGTGCTGCAGCATTTCGCGGCTGATATTCAGGGAAAGATCCTGACTGTCCACAATACCCCGGACAAAGCGGAAATGCTCGGGGAGCAGCTCCTCGCAGGACTCCATGATCATCACACCCGCGCTGTAAAGCTGCAGGCCGGACTTGTAATCCTTGGTATAGAAATCGTAGGGTGCTTTCGAAGGAACATACAGCAGTGCCTTGAACGACACATTGCCCTCGCTGCTCATGTGAACGGTGCGGGCAGGCTTGTTGTAATCGAAGAATTTCTCACGGTAGAAGGTCTCGTATTCTTCATCCGTCACGTCCTTCCTGCTGCGCTGCCAGATGGGCACCATAGAATTGAGCGTCTGCACTTCCTGATAGCTCTCGTATTCCTCGGAGTCCTCCTTCTGACGGGATGCACTGACCTCCATACGGATGGGATAGCGGATATAATCAGAGTATTTGCGGATCAGGCTGCGGATGCGATATTCCTCCAGAAATTCTCCGTAGTTCTCCTCTTCCGTGTCCGCCTTAATGGTCATGATCACGTCCGTGCCGGGATAATCACGCTGGGATTCCTCGATGGTATAGCCATCCACACCGTCAGATACCCACTTATACGCCTTCTCTGAGCCGTACTTTCGGGAGATCACCGTCACCGTTTCCGCCACCATAAATGCAGAATAGAAGCCGACACCGAACTGACCGATAATGTCGATGTTCTCCTGCTTTTCCATGGTCTGCTTGAAGCCGAGAGAGCCGGACTTGCAGATGGTGCCGAGATTTTCTTCCATTTCCTCACGGCTCATGCCGATGCCGTTGTCGGAAACGGTCAGGATGCGGGCATCGGGTGCACGGGTGATGGTGATCTCGAAATCATCCCGGTTCAGACCGACCTTCTCATCGGTCAGAGCGGTATACGCCAGCTTGTCAATGGCATCGCTGGCATTGGAAATGATCTCCCGCAAAAAAATCTCCTTGTGGGTGTAGATCGAATGGATCATCAAGTCCAGCAAACGCTGGGATTCTGCTTTGAACTGCATTTTTTCCATAAATCGTCGCTCCTTTTTAGCACTCTTATTATCTGAGTGCTAATATTATAGCACCTCCACACAAAAATGCAACCCCTTTCGGAAAAGTTATTGGTTTGTTTACAATTATTCTCAGCGATTTGACACAAAGAACCTCTGGTAATTCTTTGTTTTTTGGGTGTATTTTTCTGAAAATGCAGGTTGCTTTTTCTAGCCACACAATGCTATAATGGAACTGGAACTTTTCACGCACAAATAAAGATAAAGTGAGGTATTTCTAGATGATTGCGTACGGTGAGAATATCAAGGTCTTCTGTGGCAACTCCAACCCGGAATTCGCACGCACGATCTGCAAGGAGCTGGGCATCGAAATCGGTGACAGTGATGTCAGAACCTTCTCAGACGGCGAAGCTTCTGTCACTCTAAATGAAACTGTCCGAGCCGCTGACGTATTCCTGATCCAGTCCACCTGCAAGCCCGTCAACGACCATCTGATGGAGCTGCTGGTCATGATCGATGCCTGCCGCCGTGCTTCTGCCGGTCGAATCACCGCTGTGATCCCCTACTTCGGCTACGCACGTCAGGATCGTAAAGCAAAGAGCCGCGATCCCATCTCCGCAAAGCTGGTCGCCAACATGCTCACTGCTGCCGGCGCAAACCGCGTGCTGACCATGGATCTCCATGCCGCGCAGATCCAGGGCTTCTTTGATATCCCTGTGGATCATCTGTTGGGCAACCCCACTTTCTGCCAGTACTACATGAACAAGTTCCCCGAAACTGAATACAAATACGAAGAGTTTGTCATCGTCTCCCCTGACGTCGGCTCTGTCGGTCGCGCCCGAGCCTTTGCAAGCAAGATGCATATGGGTCTGGCGATCGTTGACAAGCGCCGTCCCAAGGCAAACGTCTCTGAAGTCATGAATATCATCGGCGATGTTAAGGGCAAGACCTGCATCCTGTATGACGATCTGGTGGATACCGCAGGCTCTCTTTGCAATGCTGCCAAGGCTCTTGTGGAGATCGGTGGCGCAAAGGCTGTCTTTGCCTGCGCAACCCATGGTGTTCTGTCCGGGCCTGCCTACGATCGCATTGAAGAAAGTCCCATTCAGGAAATGGTATTCCTGAACACCATTCCTCAGGTGGGCAACACCGCCAGCAACAAGCTGAAGTTCTTGGATGTCGCACCCGTGTTTGCACATGCGATCTCTCACGTCCATGGCGGTACCTCCATCGCCGACTTGTTCTGAGCCGTGTTTGGAAAATTGATCGGTAAGGAAGATCGCTGGCTGATCGTGGGTCTCGGAAATCCCGGCAAGGAATACGAACGGACAAGACATAACGCCGGCTTCCGTGCCATCGACATTCTGGCAGAAAATCTTCGCTGTAAGATCGATAAGGCAAAGTTTCAGGGACTTTACGGTCAGGTCTCGCGTCAGGGTCAGAAGCTCTATCTTCTGAAGCCGCTGACTTATATGAACCTGTCCGGCCGCTCGATTTTGCAGTTGTCTGCGTATTTTCATATCCCGCCCCAGCGCATCATCGTTCTGTTTGATGACATCTCGCTGGAACCGGGTCGCATCCGCATACGGGCGGACGGCTCTGCCGGCGGTCACAACGGTATTAAATCCATTATCTCCGAGCTGGGAAGTCAGGAATTTCCCCGGGTCAAGATCGGTGTGGGCGGAAAGCCCGATACCGATGCTGATTTGAAGGACTGGGTACTCTCCCCCTTCTCCGCCGCAGATGAAAAGGCATTGGAGTCCGCACTGAAGCGTGCTGCCGATGCTGCACTTTGCATCATTGACAGCGGCGTGCCGGAAACAGCAAACCGTTACAACGGCTCCAAGCCGTAAATATTGTCTAAACACCACGGAAAGGGGGATCTGATCCCTCTTTCCGCGTTGTCACGTGGAGGAAAACCATGGAAAAGCTTCTCTCGCTTCTAAGATCCGTTCCTGAATATCCGCCCCTTTTGGACGCCGTATCCAAAGGGGATACAGTCGCTGTCACCGGGCTTGGTCAGATCAACCGCAGCCATATGATCGCCGCCCTCAGGCAAGACACCGGTCGCCCGGTCACTATCATCTGTCAGGACGACATGGCAGCAAAAAAGCTGCAGGAGGAGCTGAAGGCTTTTCTGGGAGACGCTCCTGCCACCCTGCCCTCCCGGGAGCTGACGCTCTATGACACAGCCGTTGTCAGCCGTGCATGGGAACAGAAGCGCCTGCGCCAGTTCTATGATCTCAGTCACGGACGCACCCCGGTGCAGATCCTCAGTTGGGAAGCGCTGAGCCAAAGAACGATCCCGCCACAGATGTTAAACACAAGCGCATTTTCGCTGGAAACCGGTCGTGAATACGATCTCGACGTTTTGATCCAGCGGCTCACCGCCTCAGGCTACAGCCGCACCAGTATGGTGGAGGGTCCCGGTCAGTTTGCAGTACGCGGCGGCATTGTGGACATTTTCTCCCCCGCCGCCGATCAGCCGGTGCGTGCCGAATTTTTCGGCGAAGAGCTGGATTGTATGGGCTATTTTGATGCCGAGACCCAACGCCGCACCGAGAACATCTCTTCGATCACGGTTCTTCCCGTAGGCGAAACCCAGCCGCGTCTGCATCCCGAAGGCATCACCGGCTTGTGTGCAGACCTTGAAAAACTCATCGCTCGCCAAAAGCGCCGCAAAATCCCCAATGAAGACCTGATCAAAACACTGGAGCGGGATCTTGAGAAATACCGAAACGGCATTCAAAATCCCGCCTCTGACCGCTACATGGCGTTGATATATCCCGAAATTGCCACTGCTCTGGATTATATCCCCGATGATTCCATCATCATGGTGTGTGACCAGAGTGCCCTCAGGCGCACCGCCCGCAACCGTACCGAAGAAGTCGGCATGCAGTTGGACACGATGCTGCAGGGAGGCATCCTCGCCGGTGAGCTGTGTGATTTTCTGTGCCAATGGGAGGATTTTTGCGCCAATCTGAACGGCAAAACAGTCGTCTACTTCGATGCCTTCGGCGGCACCTCCTATCCTGAGGAAAATCCTCCCAAGCTATTGCTTCCGATGGCAGCAAAACAGCTGCCCGGCTACGGCGGCAGTCTGGAAACGGCAGTCACCGACCTTGCTCACTATCAAAAAATGGAGTTCTCCTCCCTTGTTCTGTGTGGCAACAGACGAAGAGCAGAGCTTCTGCAGATGCAGCTGAATGAAAAGGGACTTTCCGCATTTCTCTGCATTCCACTTGATCTGCTTCCCCAGCCCGGTCAGATCTTCCTGACCGAGGGTACGCTGCCCTTCGGTATGGAGTACCCCAGCGGGAAGCTTGCGATCCTTACAGAAGGTCAGCTGATCGCAAAATCCGCCCCCAAAAAACGCACCAAGAAATCTGCCACCAATCGCCAGAAGCTCAATTCCTTCACAGACCTGACCCCGGGCGATCTGGTTGTCCATGAAAACTACGGCATCGGTCGCTTCGTCTGTATGGAGCAGATCAAGGTAGACGGTGCTGTCAAGGATTACGTCAAGATCGCCTATCAAGGCTCGGATACGCTGTTTGTCCCCGCTACCCAGCTGGACTTGGTGAGCAAGTACATCGGCTCCGGCGGAGAAGACTCCACCGTCCGGCTGAATAAGATCGGCTCGGATGCTTGGCAAAAGACAAAAACCAAGGCACGCAAAGCCGCCAAGGATATGGCAGCAGAACTGATCCAGCTCTACGCTGCACGAAAGCGACAGGAGGGCTACGCCTTCTCTGCCGATTCCCCGTGGCAGCTGGAATTTGAGGACAACTTCCCCTACCCGGAAACGGACGATCAGCTGCGCTGCATTGCGGATATCAAAGCAGATATGGAAGCGCCCATTCCCATGGATCGCCTGCTCTGCGGCGACGTAGGCTTCGGTAAGACCGAAGTTGCTCTGCGCGCTGTGATGAAAGCGATCATGGACGGAAAGCAGGCAGCGATCCTCGTTCCCACCACCGTGCTTGCACAGCAGCACTATCAAACTGCCATTACCCGTTTCCGCGGTTTCCCGGTGAATATCGATGTGCTCAGCCGTTTCCGTACCGCCGCTGAACAGCGGCGTACTGTGCAGGCACTGCGCAGCGGTGCTGTCGACCTGATCATCGGTACACACAAGCTGCTGCAGAAAAACATTGAATACAAGGATCTGGGTCTGCTGATCATCGATGAGGAACAACGCTTCGGTGTCAGCCACAAAGAGCGTCTGAAGGAGATCTCAAAAGGCATCGACGTGCTGACGCTTTCCGCAACGCCCATCCCACGCACCCTTAATATGGCACTGTCCGGCATTCGTGACATGTCCACCATTGAAGAGCCGCCGGCAGATCGCTATCCCGTGCAGACCTTCGTCATGGAGCATAACAATGCCATCATCGACGATGCGATCCGCCGGGAGATTGAGCGTGGCGGTCAGGTGTATTACCTCCACAACCGGGTCGAGACCATCGATCGGTGCGCATCCGCCCTGCAAAAGCGCATTCCGGGTCTGTCTGTTGCCGTTGCACACGGGCAGATGGGCGAGGATGCCCTTGGGGACGTGATGCAGGCAATGGCTGACGGCGAAATTCAGGTTCTGGTCTGCACTACGATCATTGAGACCGGTCTGGACATTCCCAACGCCAATACCCTGATCATCGAAAATGCCGACCGCTTCGGTCTCTCCCAGCTGCACCAGCTGCGCGGACGTGTGGGACGTTCCACCCGCCATGCCTATGCTTACTTCACCTACCGTCCCGACAAAAACCTAACGGAGATCGCAGAAAAGCGACTGTCTGCTGTCCGGGATTTTGCGGAATTTGGTTCCGGCTTTAAGATCGCCATGCGTGATCTGGAGATCCGCGGTGCAGGTAACCTGCTGGGCGCGGAGCAATCCGGCCACATGATGAGCGTTGGCTACGATATGTACCTGAAGCTGCTGGACGAAGCTGTTTTGGAGGAGCGGGGTGAAAGACCGAAAGTGCCTGATTGCACTGCTGACCTCAATGTCACTGCAAACGTCAGTCAGGACTATGTCTCCCGTGGTGAGGAACGAATGGATCTCTACCGCCGCATGGCTGCTATTCGCTGTCAGGAGGACGCAGACGATCTGCTGGACGAGATCATCGATCGCTACGGCGACCCGCCAAAGGGCGTGCTGAACCTCATTGACATTGCCCTGCTCCGTGCCGAAGCACAAAAGCTGCACATCAAAGACATCCGTCAAAAGGCAAGCGACGTGCTGTTTACGATGACGGAGCTGAACTTCGATGCTGTCAGCCGTATTTGTACCGACCCAGACTACAGCAAGCGCATTCAGTTCGTTGCGACTGCCAAAGAACCCACGCTTCGATTGAAGCTGGCAAGCGGTGTTGATGCCCTTCGTCAGTGCAAGATTTTCATCGAACACTTCAAAAAGCATCATGAAATTGCCTGAATTTGCTGATATTCACAGTATTTTCATTCTTTGGTAACGAAATGAAATTGCAATTTGTGTAAAATATGGTACAATACACTTGTAAAAATCCAACATGTTCGCGGCAAATGCCGCAGGAAAGATAGGAGAGGTTTATCATTAACGACAACCGATTGAATAATGATCATACTGCCGGCACGCAGTCACAGGGCAAGCCTGCCTTCCCTGATAATGATGCCACGCAGCGTGTTTTTGTCGGTTCCGACGGTGTACCGACTCCGCGTCCGCAGCGCTCTGCTGCCCCGCGTTCCACGTCTGAGCATCCCGCTCCGACGAAAAAGCCCAGAAAGCGTCGCATGGGCCGTCGCGACAAGATCACCATTATTACGCTTATTTCCATCACTGTACTGCTGATCGCCGCCTTGGGCATCACCTTGGCAGTCATGTTTGCCGAGCCTCAGGATGACGGTCGGATCTTAAAGGGTGTCATCGCAGCCGGTGTGAATTTGGGCGGCATGACCCAAGACGAGGCAAAGGTGGCACTGGAAGAAGCCACCGTCAACACCTACACAAAGCTGGATATGACCATTACCGTGCTGGATTCCACCATCACCCTGTCGCCAAAGGATACCGGCGCGCGGTTGGATATTGAATCTGTTGTGGCAGAGGCTTATAATTACGGTCGTACCGGCACCCGTGCGGAACGTCAGCAGGCAAAGACCCATGCGCTGGCAAATTCCTACATCGTGCCAATCACCTCGTATCTGAATTTGGATACAGAGTACATCCGCAACTCCATCAACAACCTTGGCAAGCAGTTCAGCAGCACGCTTACCCAGCCGACGATCACCGTCACGGGCACAGCGCCGGAAATGGGTGTTCCCATTCCCAACACCATGGTCGCTCATCAGACGATGGAGATCTATGTTGGCACAGCGGAATACGGTCTCGATACCAACAAGCTCTACAACAAGGTCATGGAGTACTACAACATCAACATCTTCCAAGTGGTTGGTGAATGCACTGTTGTGGCTCCTGAATCCATTGAAGAAGATCTGCAGGCGCAGTATGAGCTACTCTGCGTTCCTCCTGTTGATGCGCAGATCGACCCTGTGACCTACGACATCATCCCTGAGGTCTATGGCTACGGCTTCGACCTTGACGAGGTCAAGCAGCAGATCGCCGCTGCCCCCTACGGCACGACTCTGAAGATCCCGCTTACGTACATCGAGCCGAATATCACCGAGGCGCTCCTGTCCAGCAATCTGTTCAAAGAAACCCTTGCGGAGTATTCCTCCAATCTGGGCATCGACATGAGCTGGAACAGCAATGTCACAACTGCCTGCCTTGCGCTGGATGGCTTCATCCTGAAATCCGGCGAGGTTTTCTCCTTTAATGACGTTCTCGGCGAGCTGACAGCGGAACGGGGTTACGTTCCCGCAATGGTCTATGCCGGCAAACGCCCCGCATCCGTCATTGGCGGCGGTGTTTCCCACGTGGCGAGTGTCCTTTTCAACTGCATCCTGCAGGCAGGTCTTGAGCCGGTGGACGTCAAGAACCACACCTATGTCACCAGCTTCATGGCTGCCGGTCAGGATGTGTATGTGGATGCAGGCAAGGTCGATTTTACCTTCCGCAATTCCCTGCCCGATCCGATCCGCATCACTGCAAAAGCGATCAACGGCTCGATCCTCATCCAGATCATCGGCACAGACAACCGCGACTATCGTGTTGAAGTAGAATCTCTGGTCGTTAAGACCAAGCTGCCCGGGCAGCTGCATAACTATATGCAGCCCGGCAATCCCGGCGGTTACGAAGACGGTCAGATTCTGCTCCCCGCCATCATTGGCTATGATGTGGAGATCTATCGCTATAAGTACAGCAAGGAATCCGGTCAGCTGCTTGAAAAGGAACTCCTGCTGACGGCAGATTACGAAGCACGGGATGCTGTGGTCGTCAAGCTGCAGACCGAAATGGCAGATCCCACCGATCCCACAGATCCTGATCCCACCGATCCCAGCAATCCTACAGATCCGAGTGAAAGTGATCCGACGGAACCGAGTGAAAGCGATCCCACTGAACCCTCCGCATCGGAAGGCACCGATCCCACGGACGACACTGAGACCGCCTGATACACGAACAAAAAGACTGTTGCAGAACTCTGCAACAGTCTTTTTTAATCAATAGCACGAATATCCAAATGGTATTCGATCGTACCGCCCTCTGTTTTCTCGATCTCGATCTCATAAAGAAGATCAATGCAGCCGCCTTCCGGCAAAATGTCGAAGAACAGATATTTTGTGGTGACAGTGATCATCAGCGCGCCAAATTCCATCTGATAAAGGCTGTCATGGGACTTTCCGACTTGAAATTCCATAGTGGAGCGCAGCTTTCCGGCACGCTGCAGCGTTACCTTTTCCGGCTCGACGCGAAAGGTCGTGGTCACACCGGCAAGACCCGTCAGGTCGCTTTCCTCATAGGTAAGATTCCAGCCACCGTCCACAAATTCCATTTGCCCTTCCGTCACCAGCTCGATGGTTTCAGGCTCCTGATCCCGGTATGCCTGACTTCCTCGGATGGAAAGCATTACCCTTTTCTTCACTTTCCTGCCTCCAGCGCAAGCTCCAAAAGCTGCTCGATCAACTCGCCGGACGGAATGCCGCTGGCTGCAAACAGCTTGGGATACATGGAAATGGACGTAAATCCGGGAATGGTATTGATCTCGTTGAACACAACTTCATTGCCCTGACGGGTCACGAAGAAGTCCACACGGCTCAAGCCCTGACAGCCAATGGCTGTGTAGATCCGAACTGCCGCATCACGCACCTGCTCCTCCACATCCTCATCAATGCGGGCAGGAATGTAGGCGACAGAAGTATCTGTCACATACTTTGCATTATAATCGTAAAACTCCGCGCCGGAGTCGATCTCGCCGCATATGGATGCCACTGGGCTTTCATTGCCCATCACCGCTACCTCGATCTCACGGCCGTCGATAAACTCCTCAACAAGGATCTTGCTGTCAAAGGTGCCGGCATTGAGCAATGCAGCCTTCAGCTGTTCATGGGTGGATGCCTTGGAAACACCAACGGACGAACCCGTACCCGCCGGCTTGACGAACACAGGAAATTCAAAGTGCTTCTCCACTTGCTCTACGACCCATTCAGGACGGTTATCCACATCTGCGCCACGCACCAGCATCCAAGCCGCCTGACGAACGCCGGCATGGTCGACAACCAGCTTTGTCAGGGTCTTATCCATGGCAACCGCAGAAGCAGACACATGAGGTCCGACATACGGGATGCCAGCCATCTGCAGCAAGCCCTGCATAGCACCGTCCTCCCCGTTTTCGCCGTGGAGGACCGGGAATACAACGTCGATCCATTCGCGGACCACACAGTCGCCCTCGAAGCTCAGCAGGCCCTGACCACGCACCGGCGAGATCGCCGCGCGGCGATTTGCCGGATGCTTCTGCCATTCGCCACTGGGAAGCAGCGAATAATCCGTATCCCCGAAGAGGATCCAATCACCGTTCTTGGTAATGCCCACCGGAAAAATATTAAATTTCTCAGGATCGAGATTATTTAGCACAAACTCTGCCGAACGCAGAGAGACCTCATGCTCCGGGCTGATGCCGCCGAACAGAACACATACGTTAATTTTCTTCATATCGATCGCCTCATTTCTGAAATCGAATCATCAGGATCATTTCAGCAGTGCTTCACCTGCGCGGTAGATATCGCCTGCGCCAACAGTCAGGATCACATCGCCGGGCTGTGCCAGCTCCCGCAGCTTCTGCGTCACCTCAGGAAGCGTTGCACAATAGTAGCCACTGCCGATCTTCTCAAGCAGATCCCGGGACGAAATGCCGGTGGTATTGCGCTCCCGCGCCGCATAGATCTCCGCAAGAAGCAGTACATCAGGTCGCTTCAGCTGCACAACAAAGTCGTCAAACAGCGCTTTCGTTCTGGTATAGGTGTGAGGCTGGAACGCAAAGATCACGCGCTTGTAGCCCATCGTACGGACAGCATCAATGGTCACAGCCAGCTCGCCCGGATGATGGGCATAGTCATCGTAAACGTCCGCGCCGTTAAATTTCCCTTTGAACTCCATGCGTCTGCCCGCACCCCGGAACGTCGAAAGTCCCTGCTCCACCGCATATGCGGGGATTCCCATTTTCCATGCAACTGCCACCGCCGCAAGGGCATTGATCGCATTGTGCTGACCGTAAACGCTCAGCTCCAGATGGCAATACTTTTCTCCGTCGCAATACACATCAAAGCAGCGGTGGTCGTCAGAAACATTGCAGCCGAGAATGGAATTGCCCTTGCCAAAGCCAAAGGTCACCACATCCATGCCCTGCAGTGTTTGCATGGTATTCGGATCATCGCCGTTTGCCAGAACACCGCCGGAAGATAGCTCAGCAAAGGATCGGAAGGAACGCTTGACCGCATCCAGATCCGCAAAATAGTCCAGATGGTCAGCCTCTACATTCAAAATGACCGCCAAGGTGGGGAAGAAATTGAGGAACGAATCGCAATACTCGCAGCTCTCCAGCAGGATCGTATCACCCTGACCGACTCTGTGACCCGCTCGCAGCAGCGGCAAATATCCGCCGATCATCACCGTGGGATCCAGCTGCGCCTGCATCAGAATATGCGCCAGCATCGAAGTGGTTGTGGTCTTTCCGTGGGTACCCGAAACACAAACCGCATTCTTATACGCGCGCATAATGATACCCCACGCCTGCGCCCGTTCAAACACGGGTATGCCCGCAGCACGGGCAGCACCGATTTCCGGGTTATCATTGTGTACGGCGGCAGTACGAATGATGCAGTCAGCACCGCTGATATTCTCCGCACGGTGACCGATCTCAACGCGAATGCCGTGGGCGATCAGTTCATCCGTCGACACAGAAGCATTCATGTCAGAACCACTGACCTGAACGCCCATCCCCTGCAGCACAAGACCGAGGGGACGCATGGAAACGCCGCCGATGCCGATCAGATGCACGCGCTTGCCCGGCTGTATATATTTTTGAAGCTCCAAGGTGTTGTATTGCATAGAACAACAACTCCAATTTCATGTATTCATATCAATTTATTATACACCAAGCTCGCGTCTTTTACAACCATAAATGTTCATAAAGGGCAGATTTCACTTGTATTTTTGCATAAAGTTGATACATTTCTCATCCATGCAGTAAATTGAGGATCTGCCCGCAAATGCTGTCAAGGTCCGTTTCTTCGGAGATCACATGAATATCATGAGATTCGGCATCGAAGCTGCCATGCTTCTTTTCCAGCATCGCAGCCACCGGCGCAGGAAGATTGCCATGCATGCGCTGTGCAAAGCGGCTCTTGATCGTTTCCAGCTCCGCCGTCACAAGAATCCGCAGCGCACCATCAGGAAGTAAGCCCAAATGCTCCTTTTCGGAGATCACATAAAGGATATGCTCCCCCGTAAGTGCTGCCTGCAGCTTCTTCTGAAAAAGTGTTTTTGCGATGTTTTCATTTTTTGCAAGGCGCAGATAGTCCTTGCCGGTAACGATTTCACAGGAAATTACCGCGCCAAGCTGCTCCGCAAGGGTAGACTTCCCGGTGCAGCTTTCACCAAATATTGCGATTACCATAGCTTATTCACCAAACTCTTTCAACAATTCTTCGCAAGCCTTTACAGTATCCGGGAACAAATAATCCTTCAGTTGCACTGCATTCACCCATTTGAATTTCTCAATTTCGCCCTCTCTGACCTGCGGCTCACCTTCAACCTTGCCCAGATAGAAGGTCACTTGCTTTCTGCCAACCGCAGAAAAGGGGTATTCAATGGATGCGGCTTCAGACAAATCAAGTATAGCAGTCAAACCCGTTTCTTCGAGCAGTTCCCGCAAAGCGGTCTCTGCTTCCGTCTCCCCTGCCTCCATATGTCCCTTGGGCAGACTCCAGCATTTTGAATGGGTTTCAAAAACAAGCAAAAATTCCAGCACGCCATTTACAATCCGATACGGCAAAACTCCGCAGGATTTTTCAAAGCAGGAGATGATCCGGGTGTCAAAATACTGCTCCTGAAAGTGAACCTTCTCAGCGATCTGTCCCTGATGATATTTTGCTCCCGTTGGCGCAACAACCAGCTTATCCTCGCAGTCATTTTTTCTGCAGATGATTCCAATTACTTGACCATCAAATTCTTTAATCGGCACATCAACGCCAAGGATATAAGCATCCTGTTCCTCTCCGTCCGCAGCAAAAACGCCCGGAACGTAGCCATAATTGGTGGGATACAGGATGTCACCGTGACAGTAACCAATCGGTCGGTCAACCACAATGTGGACTGTTTTTCCCAAATATTCCATTATGATCTGATCTCTTGAATTCATAAATATTTCCACCACATATTTCCTCAGCATCTTTACACATTATAATTCTGCAGAAATCCCTTGTCAAGAATAGCTCAAGCCTTGATACACAGCGTAACATTTACTCAAAAAAGTATTGACAATGTATAATTTCAAGTGTATAATCGCATAAAACATAAGGAAGGAGAGCAGACAATGTTCCGTTATCGCTACAATGCAGTCGATAACAAGTCCGGTAACCCTATGCACTGGCTGGGGATCGGGCTTACATTGTCATACTCTTTTTTAGGATAATATCAAGGGATATACCATAAAAAAGATGCAGTGCAAGCTCTAACCCCAAGTAGAGTTTGCACTGTTTTTATTTTTTAAGGAGGAAGGAAAATGGAAACATTACAAGCACTCACACAGTATTACGGGAGCTACGACGAAGATAACCGCCTTTGCTCCCGGCGTGGCTCTGTCGAATATCTGACCACCATGCGATACATCGAAAAGTATCTTCGTCCTGGTATGCGGATTCTGGAGATCGGTGCGGCCACCGGAAGATACAGCCACTATTTTGCTCAGCAGGGTTACCATGTCGATGCTGTTGAACTGGTGGAGCATAATATTGAGGTCTTTAAGAAGAACACAAAACCCGGTGAAAACATTACGATTACTCAGGGCAACGCAAAAGATCTAAATGGCTTTGCTGATGACACCTATGACATTACACTACTTCTGGGGCCTATGTACCATCTGTTTACAGAAGAAGAGAAGCTACAGGCTCTGTCGGAGGCCATTCGGGTTACAAAAAAGGGCGGTATCGTTTTCTGCGCATATTGCATGGGCGATGCATCTATTCTCATGTACGGCTTTATCCGTGGAGAGATTCATAACATCATTGAAAAGTGTATGCTTGACCCGGTGACATTTCAGACCTTCTCCAGACCCTGGGATTTGTTTGAACTGCATCGCAAGGAGGATATCGATGCATTGCGCAGCCACTTCAATGTAACACAACTGCATTTTCTCGCTACCGATGGCTATGCAAATCACATGAGGAAGACGCTGGACGAGATGGATGAAGAAACATTCCAGCTGTTCCTGCGTTACCACTTTGCAACTTGTGAGCGGGTCGACCTGGTTGGCTATTCCAACCATACCCTAGATATTTTCAGAAAGGACTGATATTGCGATGCAGACACATAAAGGAACACAAACCATAGAAACCTCCAGACTCATTCTGCGCAGAGCAGTCAGGGAGGATTCAGAGCCGATGTATCGCAACTGGGCATCGGATCCTCAAGTGACCAAATTCCTGACTTGGCCTACCCACAGCAGCCTTGCCGTCTCTGAAACGGTGATTGAGAGCTGGGTTCGGGAGTATGAAAAGGACAGTTACTACCAGTGGATGATCGTACTGAAAGAAATCGGAGAACCGATTGGCTCAATCAGTGTGGTTCGTCAGAACGATCGCGTGGAAGAGGCAGAGATTGGCTACTGCATTGGCAGCCGTTGGTGGCATAGAGGTATTATGACCGAGGCGCTGAATGCTGTTATCGAGTATCTGTTTGCCGAGGTTGGCATGAACCGTGTTGCGGCAAGACACGACCCTAATAACCCGCATTCTGGCGGTGTCATGAGAAAGTGCGGCATGAAATACGAGGGTACAAACCGGGCTTGTGATCGCAACAATCAGGGGATCTGTGATGCAGCTCAGTATGCGATCCTGCGCAGTGAGTGGAAAAAGCCCAGACATTTTGCGGAGGGTATCTCCTTTTCGAATGATGCTGAACTTGTGCAGGAGGTCTACCGGCGTTATGATGAGGGTAGCCGTCTGAACAAGTCTCAAGCAGCCAGAGTGGAGTTCATAACGACAGTTCGATATATCGAGAAATATTTGTCCCCGGGCGCAAGGATTCTTGATGTTGGTGCCGGTGCCGGTGAGTACAGCCTGTATTTCGCCCGAAAGGGCTATCAGGTGTCTGCGTTGGAACTTGCGGATGCGAACATTTCAGCCTTCCGGGCAAAGATGACTGATGATGATCAGATTGACTTGATTCAGGGTAATGCTCTGGATCTGAGTCGGTATGAAAGCAGCTCTTTCGATGTTGTACTTCTCCTTGGTCCGCTTTATCACCTGCACGAGGAAGCGGACAAATTAAGATGTATCGAAGAAGCAAAAAGAGTGTGCAAGCCCAGCGGAAAGATCTTCTTTGCATTCATCTCAAATGACATTGTGATTCTGACCATGCAGCAATGTCAAAATGATTACCTGATGACGGGTGACTATAACAAGGAAACCTTCAGGCTGGATGACTTTCCCTTTGTGTTCCATACCCCTGACCATTGCAGAGAATTGCTGCAAAAAGCAGGCATTCATATCTGCCATGAAGTTGCTTCCGATGGTGCCAGCGAGCTGCTACAGGAGCTTATCAATGGATTGGACGAAGCATCTTACCAGCAATACCTCCGTTATCACTTTTATATCTGTGAAAAGCCCGAATTTCTGGGTATGAGTAATCATCTTCTGTTTGTCGGGGAATTACGTACAGAAGGTGTAACAGAATAATGAAAAGCCCCAACCGAATGGTTGGGGCATTGTGTTTGCATTACCTATCTTCCCGGGTAGGCCAACGTATTGTCCTGCCGTGAAATGACATGCCGGGGGCATGTCATAGGCAGAAAAAAGCCCCGACTTTACGTCGAGGCTTTGTGTTGGCATTACCTATCTTCCCGGGCAGTCGCCCGCCAAGTATTGTCGGCGCAAACGAGCTTAAC
>SVMI01000003.1 GCA_015067495.1 Oscillospiraceae bacterium
TCGAACCCAAGCCGATAGTCCGTCGAACTAGGGATAGTCCGTCGAACCCGGGCGTTTTTCGGAATACCGCCAACAACAAAAATAGCCACCAGGGAACTAGCTTCCTTGGTGGCATTTTTAGCGAAAACTGAAAAACCTTATGGCAGTAGGGTTTTTTTACAAAAAACAAGGACGGCTATTCTATCAAAATAACCGTCCTTATTTGGTACACCGGAAGGGACTCGAACCCCCAACCCTCGGAACCGGAATCCGATGCTCTATCCATTGAGCCACCGGTGCATTTGCTTTACAGCTCCGCTATTATACCAGTCTTTCGCGGATTTGTAAAGCTATTTTTGTCATTTTTTGTTTTACTTCGCGGACAATTCCACACTATGGCGCAGGATAGACAGCGGCGGGACGGGCTGCGGCAGCTGCAGGTAGAACTTCATCTGCGGCGTTTTTGGCTCTGTCAGCGTTGCGCCCTCCAAATCCTTCATTTCGCCCACGTTGAACGCCAGCGGGCGCAGGTCAGGACCGACTACCTCCAACTCGTCGCCTGCGGCGAATTTATTACGCAGGGAGCAGAGTGCCAAGCCCTTTTCGTCACATTCTTCCACGATGGCGCAGACCTGCCATTCTCTTAAGTAGCGGGAGTTTTCTGTGTACTGACCCGGATGACCGTAGTAGAAGCCGGTGGAGTAGACCCGATGGGAAACATGCTCCACCTCGTCACGCCACACGGGATCGATCTCCTTGCCTGCGGCAATATCGTCGATGCAATGGCGGTACGCGCCGGTGACGATGGCGGCATAGTATGCGGACTTGGCGCGACCCTCGATCTTGATGCAGTCAATGCCCGCATCCATCAGATCCTTCAGGTGGTCGATGGTACACATATCACGGGAGTTGAGGATGTACGTACCCTTTTCGTCCTCGTAGACGGGGAAATATTCGCCCGGGCGCTTTTCCTCCATCAAAGCGTACTGGTAGCGGCAGGGCTGAGCGCAGGCACCGCGGTTGGAGTCCCGCCCGGTCATGTAGTTGCTGAGCAAACAGCGTCCGGAATAGCTGACGCACATAGCACCGTGACCGAAGGTCTCGATCTCCAGCTCCTTGGGCGTTTTTTGACGGATCTCGGCGATCTCCTGCAGGCTCAGCTCACGGGCAAGCACCACCCGCTGAGCACCCAGATCGTACCACGCTTGCGCGCATTCGTAATTGGCGATGGACTGTTGGGTGGAGATGTGACGCTGGCAACTGGGCGCGTACTTTCCGGCTAAGGTAAAGGCACCCATATCCGCAACGATCAGCGCGTCCACACCCACATCGTTCAGAAGCTCCAGATAGGGCGGCAGCTGGGCAATCTCCTCATTACGGGGCATGGTGTTGACGGTGACGTGTACCTTCACACCATGCTCGTGGGCGAATTTTACTGCCTCGGGCAGCTCCTCCGGCGTGAAATTGCCGGCAAAGGAGCGCATACCGAAGCTGGTGCCTGCCAGATAAACGCTGTCAGCACCGTAAAGAACGGACATTTTCAGCCGTTCCATATCTCCGGCAGGGCTTAATAATTCAATCTTCCTCATTCTTTGCCTTTCTGTGTGGCGAGGAATGCATCGTGTTCTTCCTTGGTCTTGGAGAAGTGGTGCAGTCCAAGCTCATAATCCAGAGCGTAGTAGTAGTAATCGGTGTCGGCAGGGGAGATCGCCGCCTGAATGCTCAGGAGGCTGGGGTTACAGATGGGCGTGGGCGGCAGACCCTTGTAAAGGTAAGTGTTATAGGGGCTGTCGAGGGTCTTGTCGATGGTTTCGGCATCGCCGCCCTGCGCATAGACGATGGTTGCGTCAATGTTCAGGTAGGGGTAATCCCACGCATGGGTCAGGCGGTTGTGGATGACCGAGGAAATGTCGTAGTTTTCGCTGCTGCCGGCACTTTCCTTTTCGATCATGGATGCAATGATCATGATGTCATAAAGATCATAATCCGTACCCAGACGGTCGTTCAGGGTCACAATATGCGCCCGGAGTTCTTCGGTGAAAATGTCGTCGAAGCGCGCAAGGAAACGACGGAAGACACCCTTGGCATTATCGCCCACGTAGAAATTGTAGGTGTCGGGGTAGAGGAAGCCCTCCAGCGGATACTCCGCATCGGTCTTGGAGCCTTCCAGGAACCAGTAATCGCTTTGCACTTCGTAGGCTTTCAGCTCGTCGGCAGAGCAGACGCCCTTTTCCTCCAGCAGCGCAAAAATCTGGGTGCAGGTGTAGCCTTCCGGGATGGTGACCTTGATGGTCTCACGGTAGGACGAGGTGGCAGACATGCCGGTGACCAGCGCCTTGTAGTCAAAGAGCGTATTCAGCTCGAAGGTGCCGGAGGAGATCTTGTCTTCCGCGTTGCTGAGATCGGCATAGAACAGGAACAGCTGCTTATACTCGATCAGACCTGCGTGATAGAGCTTGTCCGCAATGATCTCAATATCATCATTTGCGTTGATGGTGATGGTAACAGTCCGATCTTCCCGTCCGAAGGCGAGTACATCGGTGGCGCAGATCCACAACAGTCTTCCAAGGGAAAGACCGACGGAAACCACGATTCCGATCCAGATCAGTACCGACACCAGATGGGGAAGACCAAAAAGACCGTAGCTGCTCTTCCACTTGGGACGTACTTTACGCACGGGGGCATTGGGATCTTCTTCCTCTTCCTCGTCGCAGTCGTCATCCTCGACGTAGTCGTAATCCTCTTCCACGACAACCGCATCGTCTTCTGCGACGGGGGGAGCGGGCGGGGGAGTCGGCTTTTGAGGAGCGGGAGGCGTGGGTTCGGCGGGGTCTGCCAGATACCAGTTATCGGACAGAATGTCGCGCATGATCTGATCGATCTCGTCATCCGTGGCAGCGGCAGGAGCTTCCTCCGGGGTCTGTATTTTTTTGATCGCATCCTCACCGTAGTCGGAGGATTCCAAAAGCTCATCGAGCCAGCTGGTATCGTCCTCGGGAGAGGGAGTCCATTTGTTGTTGTCCATAAATATCCTCCTGTCAGCGGATCACGATTTGCTCAGCGATGGCATCGGCTGCCTGCGCTCCTTTCAGTGCTTTGATCAGTTCCAGTCCGAATTTGACGGCGCAGCCGGCAGATGTGCCGGTGATCAGCTTGCCATCACGCACAGCGGCGGCATTTTCAATCATCACCGCATCACCCATGCCGCTTTCACAGCCGGGGTAGCAGGTGGCATGTTTGCCGGAGGTGATGCCGAGGTCGGCAAGCACCGTGGGTCCTGCGCAGATGGCGGCGACGAATTTATCATTTTCCCATGCGAAGGTGAGCAGATCCAACGCTTTTTGGGATGCCCGGGTGGATGCCACACCGCCCAGACCACCGGGGAGGATGACCATCTCAAGGCTCGTCAGATCCACCTCGTCCAACGTAATGTCTGCCTCAATGCCAATGTGATGACCGCCGTATACAATCTTGCCGTTGATGCCGACTGTCAGCACATCAACACCGGCACGGCGCAGCAGATCCAGAGGGGCGATCGCTTCGGTTTCTTCGAAACCGGTGCCAAGGAGCATGTAAACCATTTTCAGTCCTCCAGACATTGCCGCACAAGGCGGTAGATTTCTTCGTGAATATCCTCGATCGAACGCATCTGACCGTCTTTGACGCAGTCGATGATGCGCCAGCCGTAATACCGGGCGGCGGCGCGACCCATTTCGCGGCAGGTGGCAAGGTACTGCAGATCCTGCTCATGAATGTCAGCGGTGGTGTTGGTCGCCTGCTCGCGCTGACGCATCATCTTCTCGCTGAAATCGGTGGGAACATCCAGATAGATGACCATGTCAGGTGCGGGCATGCCCAGCTTTTCGTACTCAAATTCATACAGCCACTTCAGGTATTCCTGCCGCTTGTTCTCAGGCTCTTTGGATGCCTGATGGACGGCATTGGAGGTGGTGTAGCGATCGGAAAGGATCAGACCGCCATTATCATACCACTCGCCCCAAGACTTTTTGTAGGATGCGTAGCGGTCGACAGCGTAGAACGCGGAGGCGGCGTAGGCGTTGACATCGGAAGGCTTTGTGCCGAATTCGCCGCCTAAGTACATGCGGATCAGCGCGGAGCTGGGTTCGGAATACTGGGGAAAGACCAACTTCTGAAATGCGATGCCCTCTGCGGTGACCCGTTCGGTCAGCTTTTTGAATTGTGTGGATTTTCCGGAACCGTCTGTTCCTTCAATGACGATGAGTTTTCCCATGATCAAATGCCTCCTGCACATACCAATACTATTTTATCATAGGATACCACATTTTTTCCCATTTGTCCACACTTACCCTTTTCCAATTTTCTGAACATGGGGAAGCTTGCACTTTCTACAAAACAAAACGGGCAGAATTGTGCAAGATGTTGACTTGCACGGCAAAGGAAATAACAATATAATGAGTATAATCAAAAAGGAGGCAATGCCATGAACCACCCGGAACGAAAGAAAGCCAAGCGCTTTGATATGCCCGGCAGAAGCCGGGAATTTACCAATCTGGTTTACAGCGGTGTCCACGAAGATCCCGCCGGACTTTGGGAGAGCGTAAAGCAGACCCAGAACAAGTTTGACCCACCGAAACCAGAATACAATGTCTATTTTGGCGAGATGCACGGACATACAAATCTGTCTGACGGTTTGATTGACCACGATACCTATTACCGAAATGTTCGTGATCTTGCAAAGCTGGATTTTGCGGCATTGACCGACCATGACCATGGCGGGGTGGGCAAGCCGGAACTGTGGGTGGGTAATCCCTCCAAGTGGAACATCATTCAGGAAACGGCGAAAAAGTACTACGAGCCGGGTAAATTCACCACGCTGCTTGCCTATGAGCGGGATTCCTATCCGTATTTTAACAACATGATCCTCTACTTCAACGATCACGATGCCGACATGGTTCGGGGTGTTCGTGACGGTGAGATCACGGCACAGGAGCTGCGTGCCCTGCTGGCACGGGATGATGTTGTTGTCATTCCCCACGATACCTATAGTCTGTCTTCCGGCGCTGATTTGGAGCATATGGAGTTGGATCTGATCCCACCGCTCATTGAGATGATCTCAAGGGCTGATCCCGCGGAGTACATGGGTCATCCTGCCTTTAAGCGGGACACCTGCTGCGAGGGCGGCTACTGGCTGGATGCGTTGAAGCGTGGCGCAAAGATGGGTTGCATCGCAGGCTCGGACGATCATGACGGCATGAACGGAAGAGTTCATGAAAAGTGGGGGTATCCCGGCAAATACCCGGGCATTACCGGCGTATGGGCGAAGGAAAACACGGTTGAGGGCATCTTTGAAGCCATCAAGAGCAAGCGCACCTTCTGTTTTATGGGCGGTCGCATGACCATCGATTTTCGCATCAACGGACACTACATGGGCGAGGAGATCACCCTCGGCAAGGAGGAGCACGCGAATATTTTCATAGATGTGCAGGCGGACACCAAGGTCAAGCGCATTGCCCTCGTCAAGAACGGACGGGAACGGGTCTGCCTGATGGGTCCGACCCATCAGATGGTCTTTGACTATTTCAATGAGCAGGAAACCGACTTTTTCTACCTGCGGGTGGAGACCGAAGACGGTCGTTACGGCTGGACAAGCCCCATTTGGGTAACAAGGAAGTAAGACAAGGCTCCTCGGCTTGACAAACCGAGGAGCCTTTTAGTTGTGATTTTCATTGATTCTTTTGGCTTGTTATGGTACAATATAGAAAAATGCAGCAGGAGGAAAGTATAATGGATTACATGAAACTGCAAAACGGCAGCGATATCCGCGGCGTGGCACTGGAGGGGATCGAAGGTCAGCACGTCAACCTGACCGAGGAGGTCTGCCGCAACATCGGTCGAGGCTTTGCACTGTGGCTGAAGGAGAAAACCGGCAAAGCTGCGGGCATCCGTGTGGCGGTGGGTCGTGACTCCCGTCTGTCCGGCGAAGCACTGTGCAGCTGGATCTGCGATGCCATGGTGGCGGCGGGTCTGGATGTGACGGATTTCGGCATGGCAAGCACGCCTGCAATGTTTATGGCGACGGTTACCGAGGGCTATGCCTACGACGGCACGGTCATGATCACCGCAAGCCATCTGCCCTTTAACCGCAACGGCTTCAAGTTCTTCACCGCCGGTGGCGGTCTTGAGAAGGGGGACATCAAGCAGATCCTGACCTATGCCGCAGGGGAGGAAACCACCGGCATGCCGGCAGGCTCTTTGACCAGCGGCAGCTTTATGGATACCTATGCCAAGATTTTGGCGGATAAGATCCGCGCCGCGACCGGCGAGGAGAAGCCTTTGGAGGGCTTCCGTATCGTCGTGGATGCCGGCAACGGCGCAGGCGGCTTCTATGTGGATAAGGTTCTGAAGCCCTTGGGCGCAAACACCGACGGCAGCCGCTATCTTGATCCCGACGGCAGCTTCCCCAACCACATCCCCAACCCCGAGGACAAGAAGGCGATGGAAGCCATCACGGAAGCTGTCCGGGAGGTAAAGGCAGATCTGGGCATCATTTTTGATACCGACGTTGACCGGGCAGGTGCTGTCCTCAGCGACGGCAGCGAGCTGAACCGCAACCGCATCATTGCGATGCTCTCTGCGATCTTGCTCCGGGAGCATCCCGGCACTACGATCGTCACCGATTCCATCACCTCCACGGGTCTTGCCAAGTTTATCCAGAACAAGGGCGGTGTCCATCACCGCTTCAAGAGAGGTTACCGCAACGTTATCAACGAGTCCATCCGTCTGAACGGACTGGGTCAGGACAGTCAGTTGGCGATCGAGACCTCCGGTCACGGCGCGTTTAAGGAAAATTATTTTCTCGATGACGGTGCTTACATTGTCACCAAGCTGCTCATTGAGCTTGCCCGGGGCAAAAAGGAGGGCTACACCCTCGAATCCCTGATCGCAACGTTGGAAGAGCCTGCTGAGAGTGTGGAGTTCCGCATGAACATCCTGCTGGAGGAGTTCAAGCCCTACGGTCAGCAGGTGATCGACGAGCTGATGGCTTACGCAGAAAAGCAGGCGGGCTGGAGTCTTGCGCCCAGTAATTTCGAGGGCGTGCGTGTCAATCTGGATGCAGAGCATGGAAATGGCTGGTTCTTGCTGCGCCTTTCTCTGCACGATCCGCTGCTGCCGTTGAACATTGAGAGCAATTCCGTCGGCGGCGCAAAAAAGATCGCGCGGGAGCTGGCTTCCTTCATTGCCGGTTATGACAAACTGGATGCACAGAAGCTGCTGGAGTTTGCAAAGTAATGGTTATTGAAATTACCGATTTTTCCGCCAAAGAGCTGGACATCTATGCCCGCCTGACGGAAGCGCAGCTGATGAACCGTTTTGATCCCAGCAACGCCATGTTCATCGCAGAAAGCCCCAAGGTCATTGAGCGTGCGCTGGATGGCGGCTACGAGCCGGTTTCAATCCTTGTGGAGAAAAACCGCATGGTAGGGGAGAGTCTGGATGCCATCAACCGTTGCGGCGATGTGCCGGTCTACACGGCGGAAATGGATGTGCTGACCCAGCTGACCGGCTATCAGCTGACCCGGGGTCTGCTGTGTGCCATGCGCCGCAAGACACTTCCTAAGACAGAAGCTGTTCTGAAGGATGCGAAGCGTGTGGCGGTGCTGGAGGAAGTGATGAATCCCACGAACATTGGCGCGATCTTCCGCAGCGCGGCGGCACTGGGCATGGATGCAGTGCTTCTGACCCCGGGCTGCAGCGATCCGCTTTACCGCCGTTCGGCGCGGGTGAGCATGGGAACGGTTTTCCAGATCCCGTGGACGTTCCTGCCTGAAAATTGGCTGGAGATACTGAAAGAAAATGGCTTCAAGACCGCCGCCATGGCACTGACGGATGCGTCTGTATCCATCGACGATCCTGACCTGCAGGCTGAGGAAAAGCTTGCCATCGTGCTGGGTACGGAGGGGGATGGCTTGGCGCAGAATACCATCACCAACTGCGACTATACCGTGAAGATCCCTATGTATCACGGGGTGGATTCCCTAAATGTTGCTGCCGCAAGCGCGGTCGCCTTCTGGGAACTGCGAGCGAAATGATAAAATGCCACCCAAATCGGGTGGCATTTATATTTTGAAGTTTTTCTGAACAAAAAAGAAAAAGATTGACGGACATTTGTCCGTGTGATATGATATTCCAGTATAATTCGGATATTATGGGCGAACCAGTTATTTTTAGTCTTTTTCGAAATCTCAGGAGGAAATCAATGAAACGCATGAAGAAATTTTTGGCACTGCTGCTTGCGGCAATTTTGGTCTTTTCTCTGACCGCCTGCAACGGCGACCCGGGCACCGATCCCACAGACCCCACACAGGGAAATGTCGGCGATAACGGCACTTATACCGTGCAGGTGAAATCTGCCGGCGGTCTGCCGCTGGAGAATATCGACGTGTATATTTACGCCGACAATACACTGAAGGATCTGGTCAACGCGGGCAGAACCGATGCAAACGGCAAGGCCTCCATTGCGCTTGCCAAGAGCAGCGACTATGCCATCGTGCTGTCCGGCGCGCCGAAGGGCTATGCTGTTGAAGCATACTATACATTCAACGGCGGTCGTGCGGACATTTCCCTGACTTCCTCCGTGGTCAAGGATGAAAACCTCGCCGGTGCAACGCTGGGTCTGGGTGACATCATGTATGATTTCACCGTCACCACCCCCACCGGCGAAAAGGTGACACTGTCTGAAGTGCTGCAGGAGAAGAAGATGGTGCTGCTGAACTTCTGGTTCAGCACCTGCGGTCCCTGCGCCAACGAGTTCCCCTATATGGAAGAAGCCTATCAGATGTTCAAGGAAGACGTGGGCGTCATCGCTGTTGACCCGCTGGAAGAGAGTGCCGTCGTCGGCGGCTATCAGAGCAGCATGGGTCTGACCTTCCCCATGGCAGCCTGTCCTGCCGCTTGGTCCATGACCTTTGGTGTTACCGGCTATCCCACCTCCATCATCATTGACCGCTACGGCATGATCTGCCTGATCGAAGTGGGCGGTCTGACCAGCCTGCGCCCCTTCACCAGCATTTTTGAGCATTTCTCTGCTGATGACTATAAGCAGAAGATCTTCAACTCCCTTGACGAGCTGATCACCAACGTCAAGCCCACCTACACCATGGATTCCTCCGAAAATATTGGCGCGCTGCTCAACAAGGGCGACATTGAGGTGACCTACCGCCCTGAAACAGAGGGTGAGGATGCTGAGTACGCATGGCCCTTCATCGCAGCGGAGAAGAACGGAGACAGCTGTCTGAAGGCATCCAACCAGCAGATCGACAGCTCCTATGCGATTTTGTATGCAGACGTGACGCTGAAGGCGGGTCAGGCAGTGGGCTTTGACTACCTTGTATCCAGCGAAAAGTCCGCGGATATTCTGTACGTCATCGTCAACGACCAGCCGATCTATCAGATCTCCGGCGTTTCCGAGCCTGAAGAGTGGGTCTCCTGCTACCCGTGGGTCGCGCAGGAGGACGGTACATACGAAGTTGCCCTGTGCTACATCAAGGACGACTCTACCCATGAAGGCGACGATACTGTCTATATTAAGGATATGCGCATTGTGGACGCAAAGGACATTGATGTGCAGACCTTTATTCCCCGGGAAGCAGCTTCTACCGAGGATGGCTTCGATTACAGCTATGTGACCATTGTCCTGAATGAGAAGGACGGCTATTATCACGTCGGCACAAAGGACGGCCCGCTGCTGCTGGCTGACCTGATGAACTATACCTTGTTTAACGAGGAGCAGACCATTTGGGATATTGCCTATTCCGGCGCAGCAGAAGCCTACTATGAGGAGATGGTGGATTACTTCTCGCTGGCATCCAATTCTGCACTGAGCGGTGTCTGCACTGTGGACTATAAGCTGGGCGAGTACCTGAAGAAAATTGCGCAGGTGGCGGGCTTTGACAGCGAGGACGAGAACGAGTGGCTGAAGATCTGCAAGTACTATCAGGTTTACGGCTCCGGCAATGCCCAGCTGGAGGATCCCATCAAGGGTCTGGCACCTTCCTCTGCGCTTGAAGCGACACTCGGCAAGAATGTGGCGACGAACTACTTCTACTACGACCGCATCATCATGCCCAGAGGCATGTTTGCGAAATTTGTTCCCGCGAAGTCCGGCGTCTACCGTATTACGTCCCGCAATGAATCCGCACAGGGTGTTGACGGTTGGATCTTTGATGAAAACCGCAACGAACTGCTGGTCTACGAGCAGGACGAAAGACTCTATACTGACAGCAGTGAGGTCTCTATGGTCTTCTACATGGAGGCTGGCAAGGCATATTATATTGATATTGCCTTCTGGGATCCCTATGAAGTCGGCTATATCTACTATGACATCGAGTATATTGCTCCCACCCTCAACCACTTCCGTCTGGCATCTCCCGGTTACTTTACCTACGATACCAACGCAACGGGCGATGCGATGTACCACCTGATCGCAGGTGGTGTCAAGCCGATCCTCGGCACCGACGGCAAGTACTACGAGGATCTGGGTAAGGACGCAAACGGCAAGCAGAAGTACGGCGGTCTGCTGTATGCAGACTTCACCGGTCTGACCGCTGTGTTCGATACCCCCATCGCAAGCGTGCCTGCCTATGACGAAAACGGCAAGCCTGTGGTGGATGCCAACGGCAAGCCCGTTATGGTCAAGGGTATGATCGACAAGGGCGGCTTCGACTTCAGCAAGACAGAGGACGATCTGTTTGTGCTGTCGATCCTTGAGAAGTACGACGGCGATGAGGAAAAGACGGTTGCTTACCTCAAAGAGTACTGGGGTGAGGACTATGAGCAGAATGTGGAGGTCTATCAGCTGGAGGATGTCTTTGCCGGCATCTACCACGGCAAGGGTAAGGACTATACCGCTGAAATGAGAGGCTATCTCAGCCAGATGATCACCACCGGCGCAGAAGAGCTGCGCGGCTGTGTACCCATGACCGAGCGCCTTGCCGAGCTGCTGCAGCTGCTGATGAACAAATACACCTTTGAAAATGTCGATCACTCATGGACGAAGCTGTGCTACTACTACGATTATCTGGGACCCGAAGGTTAAGTGAGGAGTTATTATGAAAAATACAAACAGCGCAAAGCTGCTTGCGGTGCTGCTGGTGCTGTGCATGCTGCTGATGGCAGCGTGCACGCAGGAGCCTGAACTGCCTGCAGAAACCACTTATAAGGTCGCCATTACAGATGCCAACGGCGCGCCCTATACCACCGGCGTTGTGGTTCGCTTCCTGAAGGACGGACAGCAAGCTGCCATGCAGGTGGTCAATGAGCAGGGCGTTGCGGAAAAAACCTTGGCAACCGGTGCGTATACCGTCGAGCTGCAGTTTACCGGCGATGCGAATGACTACTATTACGACAGCACCAACCTGAAGCTGACGGCTGACAAGCCGGAGCTGACCGTCACCCTTGCCGCAAGAGTGGGGGAAGCAGTTCCGCTGCTGTACGGTGAGAACGGTGTGACGACCTATGCACACGGTGTCGGTGTGGGCAGCACCTATGTGGAGCTGGAGGACGGTCGCAACTACTTCCTGTTCACCCCCCAGACGCCCGGTATGTACCGCTTTACGACCACCGATGACACTGCGGTGATCGGCTATTACGGCGCGCCCCACTTTGTGCAGTCCATGAGTGCTGCTGAGGTCGTGGATAACAGCTTCTCACTTTCCATTCGCGCAAGCATGATCGGCACGAATGGTACCGGCACGACGGTGGTCGTGGTCGGCATTGACAAGGGCGAAAATGATAACTGTATGCTCAATATCGTCAGAACCGGCGATCCTGAGCATTCCATCGAGGATGAGCCGTGGTTCGTCTACGAAGCAAAGACAGAGCTGAAGCCCTACACACTGCCTCAGGGTGCTGCCTTCGGTGAATTTGATCTGACGAAGGAATATAACCTGGTTTACAATGAAGCCGATGGCTTCTATCACATGGACAGCGCAGACGGTCCTCTGGTTTTGGTTCGTCTGGGCAAGGACTCCAAGTATTTGGCGTCCTTCAAGACGATCCTTGAAAATTCCGGCGTTGTAAAGTATTTCTTTGACGAGGACGGCAACTTCCTGAAGAAGGAGTCCTACAGCGAGTGCCTGCTGAAGTACATCGAAAACATGGACGCCGATAACGGTGTCTACCCGCTGACGGAGGATCTGAAGTACATCATCCAGCAGCGCGGTGACCACTCCGGCTGGTTCGATCCGATGAACAGCCTGTACCTTTTCAAGGATGTCAACGGCGTTGAGATCCCGGACATCAATCCTGAGACCTCGTGGCTGTTTATGTGCTGCTATATCGCCGACTAAAAAGCATAGAAAGTATGTGATCATATGGAAAAGATCAAGAAACTGATCAAAAATAAGGTGTTTTTGTGGAGTGCCGTGGGCGTTTTGGTCGCGGCTGCTGTGATCGTCGCAGTGGTTTTGCTTGCAGGCAATGGGAACAATCCCGATGACGGCACCAAGCCCGGCAGCGATGTGACTTACACCGTGCAGGTTCAAACCAATGCAGGCAATGCCCTTGCCGATATCGATGTATATGTCTACGCGGACAGCGCGCTGACCGACATGGTCAATGTTGCAAGAACCGGGGAGGACGGTGTCGCCACCTTTACTGCACCTGCCGGCACGTATGCCGTGGTGCTTAAGAATGTTCCCGCCGGCTACCTTGTGGAAGCAAGCTATGCGGTAACGGAAAAGACGACCCAGATCGTCCTGACTGCTGAATTGATCGAAAAGCCTGACCTGAGCAAGGATAAGTTCGGTTTGGGCAGCGTGATGTTCGATTTCGTCGTGACAGATACGGAAAACAATTCGTACAAGCTGTCCCAGCTGCTGCAGCAGAAGAAGGCAGTTGTCCTGAACTTCTGGTTTGCAAATTGCAATCCCTGCAAGGCTGAGTTCCCTTATCTGCAGGAAGCGTACCTCAACTACAGCGAGGATATTGCACTGTTGGCGGTCACTCCTGTGAATGACGCAGCAACGGTTGCCCAGTTCCGTACCGAGCAGGGTCTGACGATCCCCATGGCAAGCGTGGACGCTGCATGGGAAAAGGCATTCGGTCTGATCGGATACCCCACCACTGTGGTCATCGACCGCTTTGGCAACATCAACTTTGTCCACGTCGGCTCTGTGGACGATACGCCCACGTGGGAAAACCTCTTTGCATATTACGCAGATGACAATTATACACAGAAGACCGATCTGGATATCGAGGATTTTGCTGAGGCATACGAGCAGGGAACTGCCGATAATCCGCTGGAATTTGGCGGCGTCATGGAATTTGAAGTGACCGCAGAGCCGGGCGAAAGCATTTACTGCCATGTCTACAAGGCTTCCGGCATGATCCTGACGGTTGAAGACACTGCTGTCAGCATCCTCTACAACGAAACCACGTATACACCTGAAAACGGTGTTGTGTCCTTCCCGGTAGAGTCTCCTGACACCTACACGCCTGTGGAGCTGGTCTTCACCAACACCGGCAGTGAGCAGAAGACCTATCAGGTGAAGCTGAGCTATCCTGCCGGCACGATGGGCAATCCCTTTGAGCTGCAGCTGGGCAGCTTTACGGTGGATGTCCCTGCAGGCACGGATCAGGGTGTTTACTACAAGTATATTGCCGATCAGACCGGCGAGCTGACTGTCAAGTGTGTTGGCATCGACGGTGATGCGGATTATACCTTCACCCTTTACAATCTGAACACCTACGTTTACGTGGTGCTTGACACGGAAAGCACGAGCGATTCGCTGACCATCGCGGTCAATGCGGGCGATGAGCTGCAGTTCACTGCAGGATCCCTTCCCAATGAGGAGAATGAATATCCTGCCATCAAGCTGGACTTCAATGCCTCTTTCAAAAAGACGGCTGAAACCCAGCCTACCACTCCCGCGCCCACTACCCCCGCGCCTACAGAACCCAAGCCCACCACTCCGGCTCCTACCCAGCCTACCACACCGACCCCCACCAGTCCCACCCCCACCGATCCTCCCGCAACTGAGCCGGAGGCATCGTATACGGATCTGTATGACGGTGAATATCGGGCGTACCATATCGCGCTGGGTAACAATGGGGTGAATGTGGCTGCCGGCGATATTACGTACTTCCTGTTCGTTCCTGAGCGCTCCGGTCAGTACCGCTTTACCACCACTGCAGGAACGCTGGGCTACAACGGCACTAACCTGTCCTTTATCGCTGATCTGAGTATGACATTGGAGGACTATTCCGAGAAGAGCTTCACGGTCAATATCAAGGACAGCAACATCGGATCTTCTTATCTGATCCACATCATCGCCCCTGCCGGTGTCAACAATGCCACCATCGGCATTACCCGCGTCGGTGACGCAATTCTTTCTTGGGAAGACCTGCCTTACGAGGTCTATAACGGCACTTACACCCCCAAGACCTTTACCTTTGCCGGCGGCACTGTGAAGTATGTGGATGTTACCGGCAAGGCAAGCGACTTTGTGCCGGTGCTGGGCAGCGATGGCTACTATCACCTGAACAGTGCCAACGGTTCGCTGCTGTACGTGAACCTGAAGAACGGTGCATATCCTGACTGCGCGCTGAATACGATGCTGCACAGCAACCGCCCCATCGTGCAGGGTACTGTAAAGGATGAAAACGGCAACAACGTCAGCAAGGAACAGTATAACGATCTGGTGCAGAAGTATATCGACTGCTCTGATGACGGACTGTATCCCATGACTGCTGACCTGATGCGCATCCTGAAGACCCAGAATGACAACTGGTATCTGTATCTGGCATCGGAGAATGCTGATGTGGAAAAGGAAATGGCTTGGATGTGCAACGTCTGCTATGTTCCGTAAATGAGAGGAGTTTTTAGAATGAAAAAGATTTTGGCACTCATGCTGAGCCTTTGTCTGCTGCTGTGTCTTTGTGCCTGCGGTCAGGATCAGAATCCCACCGATCCTACCCCCAGCACACCTGTCACGGATCCCACCGATCCGTCCACAAAGCCCACCGATCCCACGATCGATGACGGCAAGGTCACCTATACCGTTACCGTCACTGACGAGCAGGGTAACCCCCTGCACAGTGCGATGCTGCAGCTGTGCAAGGATGCCTGCATTCCTGCGATCGTTGATGCAAACGGTACGGTAACATGGACTGTGCCGGAGGACGACTACAAGGTCAGCTTCCTTTCCCTGCCTGCCGGCTTTACCTACAGCACCGAGGAAACCGAGTTCTACTTCGCTGACGGCGAAACTTCCATGACCATCGTGCTCAAGGCAGCAGAAGAATAACATTAAAATCCCACGGCGAAAGCCGTGGGATTTTTGCTGCCCGGCGACCGATCGCATACATGGGTGCATCAGTGGTGGACACTAGGAGTTTTTTGGTAATTTCAACCAAAAAACACGTAAAAAAGTTGGAAGAAAGTTCAAAAAAGGGGTTGCATTTTCAAAAATAGAGTGCTAGAATATTTGACAGCACATAACGTGTTAAACAACAGGTTAACCCTGTCGAATTTATTTTGAAAAGGAGATCGCGCATTATGAAGAAACTCGCAAGTCTGGTCGTCGTGCTGGTTCTGGCACTGTGCATGGCTACCACCGCGTTTGCAGCTGAAGATCAGATCTTCAATGTGAACGCAGAAGCAGAACTGCCCGCCAGCATCACGCTGGAAGCAGGCGAAATCGCAACCCTGAACATCAATGACTTCACTCTGTTCAACAGATACCTGAAGGTCACCGGCGGTGACTGCCAGCTGATGGTCAACTACTGGACCTCCGCTGACTCTGTTGACGGTGTCGCCACCATCAAGATGGAAGGCAGACGTTCCTGCACTGTTACCATCGAGAACAAGGGTGCTGCTGCCGCTACTTACGCTCTGTCCATTTTTGATCCCATCGGCACCATGGCTAACCCCGAGGCAGTTGCTGACAGCGTTACCGCTAACTGCGTCCAGGGTCAGGACTACTACTTCTACTTCGAAGCAGTTGTGGACGGCGTGTTCACCGTCAGCAATGTTGCTGCTCCCGCAGAAGCAGATATGTACAATGTCCAGCTGAGCACCGATGGCTTCATGACCGTTGTTGATATCATCGGCGACGATTGGAAGCCCACCACCGGCACCTCCATCAAGCTCAATGCCGGCGACAAGCTGATCATCGATGTCAGCGCTTACGACTATGACGGCGTTCTGGAAGCAGTTGCTGTTACCTTCAACACCAGCTTCAAGGCACACGCAAATGTCGTCCACTTCGACGCTGTTACCCCCGGCTGCCACAGCAACGGCAATATCGAGTACTGGTACTGCCCCGACTGCGAGGGCTTCTGGCAGAATGCTGAGCTGACTCAGGTCACCAACTCCAAGAACGTCATCCTGCCCGCAACCGGCAGCGAGAACGTTGTCCACTTCGACGCTGTTACCCCCGGCTGCCACTACAACGGCAACATCGAGTACTGGTACTGCGCAGAGTGCGAAGGCTTCTGGCAGAACGAGGAGCTGACCCAGCTGACCAACTCCAAGAACGTCATCCTGCCCGCAACCGGCAGCGAGAACGTTGTCCACTTTGAGGCTGTTGAGCCCGGCTGCCACTATGATGGCAACATCGAGTACTGGTTCTGCGCCGACTGCGAGCAGTTCTGGCAGAACGAAGAGCTGACCCAGCTGACCAACTCCAAGAACGTTGTCCTGCCCGCTACCGGCGGTGAGGTCACTCACGTTGAGGCTGCTGAGCCCGTTTGCCACAGACCCGGCAACATCGAGTATTGGTTCTGCGCTGAGTGTGAGCAGTTCTGGCAGAATGCTGAGCTGACCCAGCTGACCAACTCCAAGAACGTCAAGATCCCCGCAGAGAACACTCTGGAGTACCACGCAAAGGTCGATGTCACCTGCGTTGAGAACGGTATGAACGAATACTGGTACTGCGATGACTGCGACTGCTTCTTCACCGATGCAGAGGGCAAGTACAACATCGCTTACCTGAGCCTGACCATCGTTGCTGATGGCACTGCTCACAAGTTCGAGCATCACGAGGCTGCAGATCCCGTCTGCCACCGCAATGGTAACGTCGAGTACTGGTACTGCGGCGAGTGCGACTGCTACTTCATCGACGTCGAGGGCAACAAGGTCAACACCAATTCCAAGAACGTCGTCATTCTGGCTGAGAACGAGCTGAAGCACACTGCAAAGGTCGATGCTTCCTGCACCGAGAACGGCATGAATGAGTACTGGTACTGCGATGACTGCGACTGCTTCTTCACCGATGCAGAGGGCAAGTACAACATCGCTTACCTGAGCCTGACCATCCCCGCTGCTCACGACTATGTTGACGGCAAGTGCACCGTTTGTGGCGCCAGCCCCGACACCGGCGATGCCGGCTTCATCAGCGCTGTTGCTGGTCTGCTGGTCTCCGCTATGAGCACTGTTGCTCTGGTTAGCAAGAAGAAGGAATTCTAATTCCAACAAAATAAGCAGGGCGCGTTGCTTGCAACGCGCCCTGTGGTTTTATAGGAAAAGCCTCCCGCGTGGGAGGCTTTTCTGCATTTAGTTCAGTTGATTTTCAACGACTTCCTTCAGCTGCTCGTATTCAACAGAGGAGAGGAAGCTTGCAACGATGATGCCGTCCTCGTCCAGAACCAGCGTGTAGGGAAACACGCCGCGTCCGCCGAGGGAGGAGTAGTAGCCGCCGTTGAGTCCCGTGTCATCCACGGGATAGTCCTTGGCAAAGATGATCTCGGAGTTGGGATAGTAGCTTGCAATGTAAGGCGGAGCGGTTTCAGATACCATGTGGGTGTGGACGGCGATCACCGTGACCTCGTCCGCATATTCCTTTGCGATCTGATCAAAGTAGGGAAGCTCGTTGACGCAGGGAGTACACCATGTACCCCAGAAGTTGACGATGGTGATCTTTCCTGTTTTGACGGGATTGACGGTGTCGGTCAGGATGCCGGTTTCGTCGATGATCTCCAGATCGTAGCCGTAGCAGAGATCGCCGATCGCGTTGCCCTGCTGGGCTGCGGGGGCGCTGTCCTCGTTCCAGTAGTAGACCAGCGCGCCGGCTAAGAGGGCGATCATCAGCACTGCGGTGATGACCCGTGTAACGGTGCGGCGCTTTTGGGCTTTTTCCTTGGGGATGTCGTTTTCCCTCAGGAAAATACCCGTGCCTTTCCATTTGATGGCTTGGGTGGGACATACATCGATACATTCGCCGCAGCTGACGCATTCCCGGTCGCCCACGTGACGGATGTCCACCTTGCAGTGGGAGATACACTTGCCGCAGTCGATGCACTTGGAGCGATCCAGCCGGATGCCGAATACGGAGATCTTATTGAACAGTCCGTACAACGCGCCCAGCGGACACAGAAAACGGCAGAACAGACGGAAAATAAAGATGCAGCCGATCAGAATGCTGACCATCAGCAGGAATTTCCATGTAAACAGCGGCCCCAGCATGGAAAAATAGCTTTCGTTTACCTTGTTTGCCAGCAGTCCGAGACCGCCTTCCAATGTGCCGGAGGGACAGATGTACTTGCAGAATGCGGGAAGGGGCGTGTCCTTGAAGGCGTAGAGGATCGGGATCAGGAACACGAAAACAGCCAGCAGTATGTATTTCAGGATGGACAGAAGCCTCGTGACGGGGCTTTTCTTCAGCTTCGGTGTTTTGATCTTGTAGAGCAGCTCCTGCACCAATCCGAAGGGACACAGCCAGCCGCAGATCAATCGCCCGAACATCACGCAGTACAGAAGCAGAATGCCGCCCACATAGAAAAGCGTACTCTTATCGGCACTGAAGGAACCCTGCAGCGAGCCAAGGGGACACGCGCCCACGGCACCGGGGCAGGAGTAGCAGTTCATGCCGGGGACGCAGACGCTTTTTGTTCCGCCGCGGTAGATGTTGCCGGTGACGTAGCCCTTCAGGTTCGCGTTGAACAGCAGACCGAAATAAAGCTGCATGAGCTTTCTTTTAGAAGGAATCCATTTTTTGAGCTTATTCATTGCCATCACCCCAATCCTACGCACTCGGTGCAGATGTTGATCGCCTTAGTCAGCACGTCGGCTGTGCCGCCGCTGAGCAATCCGTAGATCAGAGCTGCTGCGCCGATGCACAGCAGCAGGCTTCGTGCGATGGCGATGGTGTTGCGTTCCCGCTGGGAGGCTTCCTCATCGGATGCTGCCGGGCGGGTGGGGAGCTGCTTGAGAAGCTCGATCTCTTTTTTAATGCTCACCCTTGCGTGAAATGCGGCAAAAATCGCATAGCCGAAGGGAACAGCCATACAAGGAAGCAGGACTGCCATGGCACGGATCACAGAATCGTTGATCTGGGTGGGATGAAAGGCATCCTTTTGCAGCGCATAGCACAGAAACACGATACTTCCCGCGACCAGCAAGCCGGCACTGATGAGCTTGTGCAGCTTCCGGGTTTGCTGCTGCGCCGAGATGCGGCGCAGGGTATCCGCATCCGCCTGCCCGAGGTCTGCTCTTTTGCGCATGCGCTTCAGCGTCATGGAATACTGGGTCGGAACGGCGGTTTTTTTGTCAGTTTTCGGCAGAAACAGATCGAGGACAAAGCCGATGATCACCAGCGCAGCAGTGCAAAGCACCGGGATCGCAATAGGGGAAAAGGCAGCTGCCACACTCTCAGGAGAAAAGGGCTGCTCGCCCGAACGGCAAATGCCCACGCATGCGACCATCAGGAGAATTGCGGAAACGGCAAGCATGGCACTTAGCGCAATGCCGTACAGTAAATGAATATATTGTTTTCTCTTTTCAGGCATAGGATGACCTCCTGTGGGATTTCGCTGATTCTTTTTCTATAAGATAACACAATTTGTGACAAATGTAAATGAAATTCACCGCACTATTATGGCAATGTTGGTAAAAAATTCACACATTTTATGATAATAGTCCTTGCATTGAGGACAAAAATGCGTTATTATATAATGTGGTATATAATGGTGTTTGTATGCCGTAAATTGAACCGAGAAAGGCGACCGACTTATGAAAAGAACCTTCGTAAAAGCGACGAGAACTGCCGTGATCGTACTGATCGCTGCGGTGCTTCTGTTCAGCGCATTTCTGACGCCGCAAACGCAGGCATCGAGTTACCATGCATCCTTTATTGACCGCATGGATGGAAATCTGTCCATTGATCTGGAGCAGTATCTGAACAGCTCTGTCCTGTTCAAGCTTCCCGACCACGTTAAGGATGAGGAAGAAATTTCTGTCATCATCACCGTGGACGTGGTCAATCTCATGGATGCCTATGAGAAGACTGATAAGTCTATGTCCTTTACGGAGTATGCTCTTTACAGTGAGGATGCTTCCGCTATCATCGCAAAGATCGACGCGGAAAAGGTACGCATCCTTAAAAAGCTTGACGAGCTGAAGATCGCCTACACCACCGGCGAAGAGTATAACACCGTCCTCAGCGGCTTTGAGATCCGCATCAAAGCAGGCGACTTCGACGCCACCTGCAAATCTCTCGGCAAGGGCGAGGGCGTGATCGTCGGCGAAGTTTATAACGCAGCCGAAACGAAGCTGGTTGAGAATAAGGTCAACGTCTATGAGACCGGCATTTTTAAGAGCGAAGGCTCAGGTTACGACGGCAGCGGCATGGTGGTCGCAGTCCTCGATACCGGTCTGGACTCCAACCACTCCGCTTTTTCTGTGGATAATTTCACCTCTCAGAAGCTGGGTCTTACTTATGAAGATGTGGCGGCTGTCATGTCCCAGACCGTTGCAAGCAAGCAGAATGTCGGTCTGACGGTGGATGACGTTTACATCAACGAGAAGGTTCCCTTCGGCTATGACTATGCCGACAACGACCCGGACGTCTACTCCACCCACAACAACCACGGTACACACGTTTCCGGCGTTATCGTGGGCAAGGACGATACCATTACCGGCGTCGCGCCCAATGCGCAGCTGGTCTCCATGAAGGTCTTCTCCGACATCATGGACACCGCAAGAAGCACATGGATCCTCTCGGCACTGGAAGACTGCGTTGTTCTTGGCGTTGACGTGATCAACATGTCCCTCGGTACTGCCTGCGGCTTCAGCCGTGAGTCTGACGAGGAGATCATGAACGGCGTTTATGACAAGATTCGCGCAGCCGGCATCAGCATGGTCGTCGCTGCATCCAACAGCTATTCCTCCGCCTACGGTTCTGAAGCAAACGGCAACCTCGGTCTGACCTCTAACCCCGATACCGGCACAGTCGGTTCTCCCGGTACTTACAAGGGCGTTATGTCAGTTGCCTCTATCAACGGCAAAGAAACACCTTACATTCTTTACGATAAGACCATCATTTACTTTGAAGAGTCCAACACCGGCGCTGCCAAGGAAAACGACTTCTGCGCAACGCTTTTGGGCGACCAGGAAGCGATTGAGATCGAATATGTGGTCATCCCCGGTGTCGGCAGAAGCGCGGACTACACGGGTCTGGATGTCAAGGGCAAGATCGCCCTTGTCCGCCGCGGTGACAACACCTTTGAAGAAAAGGCGATGATCGCGGAAGCCCAAGGCGCAGCGGGCATCATCGTCTACAACAACGTTTCCGGCGACATCAAGATGAACGTGGGCGATGCCAAGCTGGCAGTCTGCTCCATTTCTCAGGATGACGGCGAAATGCTGGCTGCCAAGGGCAGCGGCAAGCTGAAGATCAGCAAGAACCAGACCTCGGGTCCTTTTATGTCTGACTTCTCCTCTTGGGGTCCCACCCCCAGTCTGGGCATCAAGCCTGAAATCACCGCCCACGGCGGTCAGATTCTCTCCTCCGTGACCGGCGGCGGCTACGACCGTCTGTCCGGCACTTCCATGGCATGCCCGAACCTTTCCGGCGTCGTGCTGCTGCTGCGGCAGTACGTGGTGGAGAATTTCCCCGCCATCGCCAATGACAACGTCAAGGTCAACGCCATGGTCAATCAGCTGATGATGTCCACCGCTGACATCATTCTGAATACCAACGGTCTTCCCTACGCGGTCAGAAAGCAGGGCGCAGGTCTTGCGAACCTCTTGAATGCCATCAATACTACCGCGTACATCACCACTTATGATGAAAAGGGCAACGCCATGGATAAGACCAAGCTGGAGCTTGGCGACGATCCTGATAAGGATGGCGTTTACACCCTGAAATTTACCGTTACCAACTTCGGCGATTCCCAGCTTACCTATGAGATCGGCAGCTTCGTGCTGACCGAGGGTGTCAGCGACACCAAGACCAACGCCGGCTTCACCACCGTTACGGAAGAAGCCATCTCCCTGAGTGATGCTTCTGTGGTCATCACCACCACCGGCGGCAACGGCGGGGTGCAGGGCAACAAGCTGACGGTCAACGCAGACAGCAGTGTCGATGTGGAAGTGACCGTCCACCTGAGCGATGCCAACAAGGCATATCTGGACGAATCCTTTGCAAACGGCATGTATGTCGAAGGCTTCATCACCCTGACCAATCAGGATAAGAATGGCGTAGACCTGAGTGTTCCTTACCTCGCCTTCTACGGCGACTGGACCAAGGCACCCATGTTCGACAAGGACTACTACGAGACCAATGCCGATGAGCTGAACGATGCCATCGACATCGAAGACAAGATCATGGCGGATGCCTATGCCAGTCGTCCCATCGGCGGTCTGTCTGAGGACTACGTCAGCTACCTCGGCTCTTACTACTTTATGCAGGATCCTGCGGACATGGTGATCTCTGCCAACCGGGATTATATCGCCCTTTCCAACCGGGAGGGTACGATCCACAGCCTGCGCTTTGTGTGGGCGGGTATGCTCCGCGCGGCGGCGAAGATCGAGATCACCATCACCGATGACACCACCGGCGAGGTTGTCTTTGAAACCGTCGATACCGATGTCCGTAAGTCCTACGGCGACGGCGGCAGCATCTATCCTGCCAACATCGAGATCGAGTTCGATACCATGGACTACAATCTCGCCAACAACACCGAGTACACCGTCACCCTGACCGGCTACATGGATTACGGCGACGGCGGTCTGCAGACCAATGACAAAAACGTCTTCACCTTCCCCCTGACGGTGGACTTTGAAGCACCCACCATCACGGATGTAGAGTACTACTACGAATACGACAAGACCCTGAAGAAGAACCGCTTGTACGCCAAGGTAGACATCTACGACAACCACTTCGCCATGGCATCCCAGCTGGGCTATGTCACCATGAGCGAGGATGAAGACGGCAATGCTATGCCGGAGCTGAAGGCCTTTGAGCAGTACATGACTCCCATTTATTCCCAGCGCAACAGCGTGACCACAGTCACCTTTGAGCTGACGGATTACATCTACGACATCAAGGAAGGCGCGATCAATGATAACAGCTTCGTGCTGACCTGCTATGACTACGCGCTGAACTACGCCACCTACGAGATCGGTCTGCCGGATGATTACACGGATTTCTATTTCGATGCTCTGGAAGAGGGCGTGACCCTCAGTCCCAATGAGGTCTTCTCCATGGAGCCGCTGACCCATCCCGAAACGGAGTGGGCAGAGCTGCTGGAGTACACCTCCTCCAAGCCCAGCTGTGTCCGTGTGGTCAACAATAAGCTGGTTGCGGTTGCATCCGGCAACGCAAAGATCAAGGTGCGCGATCCTGCCACCAACAAGAGCATGGTATTCAATGTTACCGTTCTCAAGGAAGGTGACGACGGCTATCGCCGCTACGATAAGCCCGTTGCGGATAACTTCACCCTGACCGGCTACCAGACCATCAAGGCTTATTACATGCTCAACAGCGAGGATAAGCTGATCGGTGACACCGGCGACAAGCGCTTCTTTGAAGGCAAGTACGATCTTTCCATGTATCCTTCCGAGTCTGTGCTGCTGGTCTACGATCTGGATGCTTATTTCCCCAATGACACGACAGTGGAGTTTGAAACCTCCAACGAGAACATTGTCAAGATCGACGATTACGGCAATGTAACAGCCGTTGCAGAGGGCTTTGCCTCTGTTACCGTCAAGATCATGATGGACGGCAGAAGCACCTACTACTCCGAATCCGTCACCGTCGAGGTCAAGGATCCCTACGTCACCAACGGCGCAAGCCTGACCCATTACTACGGCAATGGCGGTACAGTCACGATCCCTGCGGATCTTTCTCTGCGTGAGATCGGCAATTTCGCCTTCTCCAACTTTGATTACGTGGCAAAGACGGAAGAGGAGCTTGCCTTTGACGACGCAGAGACCACCAAGCAGTGGTTTATCGGTGACAACACCATCACCAAGGTCATCATTCCCGAGGGCGTTGAGAAGATCAATGCCTACGCATTCGCAAATCTGACGGCACTGGAGGAGATCGTCCTGCCGTCGACCCTGAACGCGATTGAGTACGGTGCATTCTACGGCTGTACTTCTCTGGAGAAGATCACCTTCAGCGGTGAGAACAATCTGCAGATCATCAACCAGCACGCCTTTGAAAACTGCGATCTGAAGGAAACCATCGATCTGTCCGCCGCCTGCGTGATCTCCGACTATGCCTTTGCCGGCAACCAGGATCTGAAGGGCGTTGTGACGACCGATGCGCTGCTGTCCATCGGTGAATATGCCTTCGCCGGCTGCAGAAATCTGAAGAATGTGACCATCACCGCGGAAAAGGTCAAGTACGGTCCTTACGCCTTTACCGGCTGTGCCGCGCTGGAAGAGTTCTACGTCAACGCGGCGGTTCTGCCCGAGGGTATGTTCTACGAGTGCAAGGCATTGAAGAAGGTCACCATCGGTCCTGATGTGAACGACATCGGCGAATTCGCCTTCCGCGACACCGCAGTGGCTGAGTTCGAGATCAAGCAGGGGAGTTCTGCATACCTTGTGCAGACTGCACATTACATCCTCTCTGCCGACAGCAAGACCCTGATCGCTTACGCACCCACCCTGCAGGGCAAGCTGGTAGCTGCCGATATCGGCAACAACAGCGTCACCGCTATCGGCAAGGGCGCGCTGTCCCACAACACAAAGATCACCTCCATCGAGCTGCCCACCGTTACGGAGATCGGCGAATACGGTCTGGCATCCAACAAGCGGCTGGAAAAGGTCAGCTTCGGCATTCTGACGAAGCTCGGTGAGTACGCCTTCTTTGAGACCTCCATCACGGAGCTTCCCGCCATGGCAGCAGATGTGCAGATCGATCGCTACGCATTCTCCCATACGGCACTGACCTCTGTCACCATTCCCGACGGTATGACCGTCGCAGAGGGCGTGTTCAGCGAGTGCCTGAAGCTGCAGAAGGTCGTGATCGGCAATAATGTCACCCTCGGCGACTTCGCCTTTATGGTCAATAAGGACTATGCCTTTGAGGTGAAGAACTACGACGAGGACGGCGAAAAGTACTTCTACTACGAGTTTGCAACGGCACTGAAGGAGCTGACCATCGGCGAAAATGCGGTGATTGGCAAGAATGCCTTCGCAAATGCCGCAAGTCTTGAGACTGTAACCCTCGGCGCAAACGCACAGATCGGCTATATGGCATTCTACAACAACGTAAGCCTGAAGCACATTGATCTGTCTGCTGCCAACTCCATCGGCGGCTATGCCTTCTCCGGCGATGTCTACTACATCTGTCTGGATGACAGCATGACCGTTGCCGCCGTCAGCAAGGATGGACAGTACCTCTACACCTACCATGCTCCGGCACTGGAAAAGGTGAGCCTGAACGCTGCGCAGTCCATCGGAGAGTATGCCTTTGCCTACTGCCGTCAGCTGACGGATGTTACACTGAATGATTCCATTACCGAGATTCCGCAGTATGCTTTCGCAGGCTGTATCGCCCTTGAAAACATCGACCTTTCCAAGGTCGTGACCATCGGTGACTATGCCTTCATGGAATCCGAAAAGCTGGCTCACGTGGATCTCTCCGCGGCTGAAACCATCGGCGAGTATGCCTTCGTCAACGGCAAGGCGCTGACAAGCGTCACCCTGAATCCCAATGGCTCGGAGCTGGATGAGGGCGTGTTTGCATACTGCGAGAAGCTGGATAAGGTGCAGAATCTGAACTGTGTCAGCCAGATCGGCGATTACAGCTTCGCCTACACCGCACTGACCGATATCGACCTGACCGGCGCGGTCAGCATCGGAACCCACGCCTTCATGAAGGAAAACCTGACACCCATGAAGGTAACGCTGGGCGACAAGCTGGAGACGCTGGGCGACAATCCCTTCGCAATGTGCGCTCTTGAGCCCTTCTACACCATGGAAGTGGTCAGCTTCAACGGCACCGATTACGAGACCAAGCTTTACACCTACGAGATCAGTCCTATCGTTCAGGTGTTTGAAGGCTCGCTGTATTGCAAGATCGACACCGGGCTGGAGTTGATCACCTACGCCGGCATCAACCACACGGATGCGAAGCTGGCAGAGGGAACTGTCCGCATTACCGCAATGGCATTTGCCGGCAGCGATGTGAAGATGGTCACCCTGCCGTACACCGTCGCCTCCATCGGTCACAAGGCATTCTTCGGCTGCGAGGAACTGAAGACGGTCATCTTCAGCAGCTACTACGCACCGATCCTTGAGGAAGAGTTTGACCCTGCTTACTACGAGTCTCTCGAACACATCCCCGGCACCGGCGACTTTGGTACTTACACCGACTGGGAGGGCAACGAGGTGCAGATCAACGGCATGGGTCTGCTGCCGTACTACATGTGGAACTCCACCGACGGCATGTACTCCAATGTCTTCTACGGTGCGAATTTCCGTGACTATGTGGGCTATGTGGACAGCAAGCTGACCATGGTTCGCCCGGTCAACGGCAAGTATTACGATTCCTTCATCTACGGTCAGTACTTCGATCTGGTGATCGATGGTGCTGCCGGTGCGGATGACGTTACGCTGGCGGCGATCGCTGCGATCAAGGCGATCCCCGAGCGCGTGACCTATGAAGACAGAGCGATCGTCGAAGCTGCCCGGGCAGCCTATGACAAGATCGCCACCACCCAGCAGCAGGCGTTGGTCACCAACTACGCAGATCTGATTTCTGCGGAGCAGCGCATCATCGCCCTGACACCGGGTGGCGAAGAACCCGGCGAGGAGAAGCCTGTGGATGTGACAGCCAATGACTGGATGGCGATCGTTGTGATCGTGCTTGGCATTGGGGCTGTGGCAGCCATCGTGCTGATCCAGAATAAGAAGGCTGCTCCCAAGAAGGAAGCAGACGACCAGACCCCCAAGGCTTAACCGAAAATAGGGCAAGGCTGCTTTTGCAGCCTTGCCCACGGAAAACGCAACATAAAGGAAGATGCGGATAATATGAATCTGAAAATCAAAGCACTGCTCATCGCTTGTCTGATTTTCTCGGTTTTGATCCTCGCAAGCGGCTGTGTGGCGGAGAATACGCCCTATGATGTCAACGATGCGGACAATTACAAGGTCAGCGTCAAATTCGATGCCAACGGCGGTATTTTCACTACCAATACCTCGGTGATCGTGGACTCGTTCAACCTTTCGGAGCTGCCGGTGGGCAGCGACGGCAAGGCGCAGATCGCGCTGATCGCGCCCGATCATCCCGCCCGCGGCAACGACGCGTTTACGGCGATCAACAACGGATACTTTCTGGCAGGCTGGTATGCCAACCGAACAGAAACCCTTGACGCAGACGGAAAGACGACCTATGTCTATTCCGATAAGTGGGATTTTGAAGCGGATACGCTGTCTGTGGATGCAGACGGCACCTATACCTCCGCACAGCCTGTGCTGACCTTGTACGCAGCATGGATCCCGCTGTTTGAAATTGAATTTTACGACCTGACAACAGGCGATTATCTGGAAAGCTACGTGTTCAATCCCACCCAGCAGCAGGAGATCCTGATCCCCCAGTGGAGTACGGAGACAGGCGGGATCGAGATGCACGACTTCCCCAAAAAGTCCGGCTGGACCTTTGAGGCGGTTTACGCCGACGCAGCCGGCACACAGCCGCTGAGCGTCACAGCTGTAAAGCATCCCGGTGTCGTTGATGAGGTCAACGGCATGGCAAAGGATCATGTGATGAAGCTTTACGTGGACTTCGCGGAAGGGGAGTGGTACCACATTTACAATGTGGAGCAGTTCCTTGACCACGCAAGCGTCAATGCAAGCTTTGTCATCCATGAGGATCTGGATTTTGAAGGTCAGATCTGGCCGTCCTCTCTGATGCATGGCAACTACTCCGGGCAGATCCGGGGCAACGGACACACCTTCTCCAACATCACCTTCGAGCAGACCAACAACTCCAAGGTCAACTCGGGCCTGTTTGGCAACCTGACGGAAACGGCAGTTCTGGAAGACCTGACCTTTGAGAACGTGACCTTCACCATCAAGGGCGGCACCCGTGTTTCCGGCGCAAACTTCGGTCTGCTGGCAGGCACGGTCTCCGAGGGCGCAAAGGTTGAGGATGTGACGGTCAGCAACAGTACGCTGCAGATCGATTCGACCTGTTACTTCGGTACTACCGATTACTGCCTCGGTCTTGTCTGCGGTCTGGGCACTACCGACATCGACCCTGCCGGTATTACCTGCAAGGCAGTGGGCGAAAACCCTGAGAATCTCTCCATCACAGTCAATGACGGTGTGGTAACACTGCAATTCAGTGAATAAGACACCGAATAATAAAGGAGCGACATTATGAAAAAAAGAATTTGTTCCATGCTCCTGTGCCTTGTCATGTGCGCAGGAATGGCATCCATGTTTGCCGGCTGCAGCGGCAACGCGGCAACAGATGCCTTCGTCATCATGGTCGACCAGCTGGACGGCCTGTTTAACCCCTTCTTCTCCACCTCCGCATCTGACGGCACCATCGTCGCCATGACCCAGATCGGCATGCTGGGTTCCAAGTATGTGAACGGTGAAGTGGAAGTCGCCTACGGCGACAACGAAGCAGTCGTCGTCAAGGACTATGACATCGTGGAAAATGCCAACGGCACCACCACCTACACCTTCGTTCTGAAGAACGGCATCCAGTTCTCCGACGGTCATCCCCTGACCATGGAAGACGTGCTGTTTAACTACTATGTCTACCTCGACCCGGTCTACACCGGCTCCAATACCCTCTACTCCACCGATATTCTGGGCTTGAGCGAGTACCGCACCCAGACCGTCGGCTCTGCTTCCGATGACAGCGACAACCTGATCTCCTCTCAGGCTGCCACCAGAGCGCAGGCCCGTATCAATGAGCTGGTCAACCTGTTCCGCGCAGAGCTGAAGGCATCTGCCACCAACGAAGTGGGTTACGAAGCCATGAAGGCTGCCATCAACAGCCACAAGGTCAGCTCCGGCTACATCTCCGCCATTTCCAACGATTCCTCCGAGGTCTCCAACGCAAATCTGCTGAAGGATTACGAGTACGCTCTGGAGCTGTTCAAAAAGGAGCTGGGCACTGACTACCTCAGCGCGCAGGAGTCCTACAAGGAAGAGCCCTACAAGTCCCACAAGGAATTTGAGGACGAGATCTTCTGCTTCATGTACACCGAGGGCTATGTTCAGGTCGAGTATGCAGAGGGTGCTGACGGCAAGATCGACCGCACCACCATCGAGAAGCTGACCAAGAACTATCCCGCTTCCATCACTACCAAGGAAGCTGCCATCGACTACATCTTCAATGATAAGATCGCCCGTCAGCTGGACATCATCCTCTACTACTGGGCAACCGGCACCACCCTGAACACCGAGTTCACCGCTAAGGCAAAGGAAGTCATCCTCCACGAGAACGTGGCTGACGACGGCTCTCTGGCAGTTGAGAATATCTCCGGCATCGTTTCTCTGGGTCACACCGACGCAGCTGGCTCTACCATTAAGGTCAATGGTACAGATTACACCGTTGCCTCCGGTCACAATGCTGACGGCACGGTTACCAACACCGCAGAGTACGATGTCCTGCAGATCACCATCGACGGCATCGACCCCAAGGCGATCTGGAACTTCGCTCTGACCGTCGCTCCCCAGCACTATTACGGCGAGGGCAGCTCCGTGGGCGTTGACATCGCCAACAACAAGTTCGGCGTTGAGTTCGCAAGCTTTGACTTCATGGCAAATATCATCCAGTCCACCAGAAACATCAAGCTGCCCATGGGTGCAGGTGCTTACAAGGTCACCGATGCCGAAAACAACGACAGCCCCTCCGAGAGCAGCTTCTACATCAACAACGTCGCTTACTTCAAGCGCAACGACAAGTTTACCACCGTTGGCACCGGCATCGAAAATGCAAAGATCGAAAAGATCCGCTACAAGATCGTCAGCTCCAACAACGCAATCGCTGCCCTTGAGAAGGGTGAAGTACACTACATTTCCCCGTCTTTGACCACCGACAACTATGAGAAGCTGGATAAGCTGGCTTCCAAGGGTGTTGTGACCATTACGGAAGATCAGCTGGGCTACGGCTACATCGGCATCAACTCCGCAAAGGTCAACGACATCAACCTGCGTAAGGCGATCATGTGCGCCATGAACACCAGCCTTGCACTGGACTACTACCGCGCAGGTACTGCTGACCAGATCTACTGGCCCATGTCTCTGGTCTCTTGGGCGCATCCCACCGGCGCGGACCGCACCGACAACGGCTTTGATTATCCCCAGCTGGGCGCATGGAACGAAGATATTGCCATCAACAATATCGAAAAGTACATGCAGGAAGCAGGCGTCAGCGCCGGCGACAGCCAGCTGAAGGTCACCTTCACCATTGCAGGCTCCAGCCTGCAGGATCACCCCACCTACAAGGTCTTCCGCGACGCAGCCGCGCTGCTTAATGAGCTGGGCTGGGATGTGGAGGTCGTCTGTGACACCCAGGCTCTGACCAAGATCAATACCGGCTCTCTGCAGGTTTGGGCTGCTGCATGGTCCTCTGCGCTGGACCCCGATATGTATCAGGTCTACCACAAGGATTCCACCGCGACCAGCACGCTGGCATGGGGCTACAACTGGCTCAAGACCAGCGGCACTGCTGAGGAGCTGAACATCCTCGACGAGCTGAGCGATCTGATCGATCAGGCCCGTGAGACCAACGACAAGTCTGTCCGTGCAGAGCTGTATCAGCAGGCAATGTCTCAGGTTCTGGAGCTGGCAGTGGAGCTGCCTGTCTACCAGCGTGACGTTCTGTACGCTTTCAATTCCAAGGTGATCAACGCCGACAGCCTGCCCAGCGATGCAGAGATGAATCCCTATTCCTCTCCGCTGGACCGTATTTGGGAAGTTGAATTCGCCAGCTGATTCATTGGAGTAATTTATGATTAAATACATCGCCAAACGATTAGCATATTCGCTTCTGATCCTTCTTGGCGTTTCCATGATCATTTATTTCCTCATCCGGTTGATGCCCGTTGATTTTATCCAGGATAAGATCAACGCCATCAATCAGGGTGGTGCAACCGTCAGTGAAGAGACCGTCAAAGCCATGTACGAGATGTACGGCTTGGGCGACAACAGCTTTTTGGGCATCCTGAAGGGCTACTTCAACTGGCTGGGCGCACTGACACGGTTTGATCTTGGCACCAGCTTTGTCTACGGACTTCCCGTGGCAGACGTGATCTTTGAACACATGGGTGTTTCCTTTGCGATCGCATTGATCGCCACCATTTTTGAGTTCATGATCGCGATCCCGCTGGGTATCACCGCCTCGACTCATCAGTACAGCTTCCGCGATTATCTCGTCACGATCCTCGTGATGATCGGCATTTCTCTGCCGTCGTTCTTCTTCGGTCAGATGCTGAAGGATGCATTGGCTCTGAAGCTGGGGTGGTTCCCGGCATCGGGTCTGATCGACGCGACGGCATCCCACACGGGTATCGCATTGCTTCTTGACTATGCCAAGCACGTGTTTATCCCCATTCTGACCATCGTCATTTTAAGCATCGGCGCCAGAATGAGAATGACCAGAACGAACATGCTGGAGGTCATGAATTCCGACTACATCCGCACCGCCCGCGCCAAGGGTCTGAAGGAGAGTGTTGTCATCAACAAGCACGCTTTCCGCAATACCCTGATCCCGCTGGTGACCTCTTTGGCAGGTCTGCTGCCGAGCCTTTTCTCCGGTGCGATCATCACCGAGCAGGTGTTTGACCTGCCCGGCATCGGTAACATCGCTCTGGATGCGATGAACCGTGGCGACATTCCCTTTATCATGGGCTATAACATGTTTTTGGCGCTGCTGAGCGTTCTGGGTGTTCTGCTGGCTGACCTGATGTACGGTTTGGTCGATCCCAGAGTCAAACTTGAGTAAGGAGGCAATCAGATGGAAAAGCTTGAAAACAACCAAGCTCCCGCAGAAGTTGCGGACAACGAAGTGCCTCTTGACAAAAATGTGCGTCTAATGTCGCCGACCCGTATGGTGGTGCGTCGCTTCTTCCGCTCCAAGCTCAGCATTCTGGGCTTGGTGATGGTCATCAGTCTGTTCCTTTTCAGCTTTGTCGGACCGCTGGTGTATACCCAGTGGGGCGAGATCGAGCTGGATGAGAGCGGCAAGACCGAGTATTCCATCGCGGAAACCACCTACACGGTCAACGGCGTGACCTATACCGTCCGCCAGACCACAGAAAAGTACCTGAAGGACAACTTCCTCGCCCCGCCCTCTGCGGAGCATATCCTCGGCACGGACAACGAAGGCTACGACATTTTCGTCCGTTTGATGTACGGCGGCAGAATTTCCCTGACCGTCAGCTTCATCGCAGTCTTCCTGATCACGATCCTCGGTGTCGTACTGGGCGGCGTTGCTGGCTACTTCGGCGGTGCAGTGGACAACGTGATCATGCGTGTGTCCGATGTTCTGATGTGCCTGCCCGGCGTGCCGATCCTGCTGATCATCAGCACCATTCTGGATGCGTCGGACATCGATGCCAAATACAGAATATACCTTCTGATGGTCTACCTGACCTTTATTTCATGGACGGGTACGGCTCGTCTTGTCAGAGGTCAGATCCTGAGCCTTCGTGAGCAGGAGTATATGGTCGCCGCGGAGGCGATGGGCTATTCCACCTTCCGCAAGATCTTCAAGCATCTTGTGCCGAACGTTATGCCGCAGCTGATCGTGCAGATGAGCCTGAGCCTCGGCAGCATGATCCTCTACGAAGCAACACTGTCGTACCTGAATTTGGGTGTCAAAGCACCCTATGCGGCATGGGGTACGATGATCAATATCATCTCGACCAATCAGAACGTCCTGCAAAACCACTGGAATGTGTGGGTGCCTGCAGGTATCTGCATCGTTATCGCCGTTCTGGGCTTCAACTTTGTTGGCGACGGTCTGCGTGATGCACTGGATCCGAAAGCGAGGAGATAAGCTATGGCAAATAATGACCGTTATCTCTCCGGCAAGGAGGTTCGCGCCATCGCGAAGGCGAATGCCCGGGAAATCAAGCGTCTGGAGGCTTACAAAAACCGCAAGGCTCCCGAGTCGGAGTTCCTTGCGGAAATGCGCGATCCCAGTAACATTCTGGAAATCGAAGATCTGCACACCTTTTTCTACACGGAACAGGGCGTTGTGCAGGCTGTGAACGGCGTTTCCTATGATGTACCGCGCAATGCGGTGGTGGGTGTCGTGGGCGAAAGCGGCTGCGGCAAGTCCGTTACCGCCATGAGCGTCATGCGCCTGATCCAAGGACCTGCCGGTCAGATCGTTGACGGCTCGATCCGCTTCAAGGCATACGACTACAAGCGCGATGCCAAGGGCAACCCCGTCCTCAAGGAAGGCTCCCAGACCGAGTACGAAATGGAAGAAAAGGTCTACGACATCGCAAAAATGCCCGTCCATGAGATCCACCGCATCCGTGGTAAGCAGGTGGCAATGATCTTCCAAGAGCCGATGACCTCTCTGAATCCCGTGTTCACCATCGGTGAGCAGCTGGACGAGGTCACCTTCATCCATACCCCCGGCGCGACCAAGGAGCAGGCACGCGCTAAGTCAGAGGAAATGCTGCGCCTTGTTGGCATCATCCCGGAAAATGTCTACAACGCGTTCCCCCATGAGCTGTCCGGCGGTATGCGTCAGCGTGTCATGATCGCCATGGCACTGGCGGCAGAGCCCCGCCTGATCATCGCGGACGAGCCGACCACCGCTCTGGACGTGACCATTCAGGCGCAGATCCTCGATCTGCTGCAGGACATCAAGAACAAGATCGACGGCTCGATCCTGCTGATCACTCATGACTTAGGCGTCATTGCAGAGATGGCGGACTATGTGGTCGTCATGTACGCGGGTAAGGTCATCGAGAAGGGTACGGTGCAGGAGATCTTCCGGGATCCCCGCCATCCCTACACCATCGGCTTGCAGAAATCCAAGCCCACCATGACCTTGGACGACGGCACGGAGCTTTACAACATTCCGGGCAACGTTCCCAACCCCATCAACATGCCCAGCTACTGCTATTTCAAGGAAAGATGCGACAAGTGTACGGCAAAGTGTGCGGGGGATTATCCCTGCATGGTGCAGGTCAGCCCCACCCACTTCGTCGCCTGCCATCTGTACAGTGAGGAGGAGAACCATGGCTGATGAAAAAGTAATGGAAAATGTCCCTCAGTACGATGACGCGGTGCTGGAAAAGGAATTTCAGGAAAAGCGGCAGCGGCAGATCGCAGAGGATTTCGCCAAGCCCTTTGACCCGGATTGCATTCTGGAGGTGCGGCATCTTCGCAAGTGCTTCCCCCTGAAGAAGACCATCACCGGCAAGGTCACCAAGGAGCTGGTGGCGGTGGACGATGTGTCCTTCAAACTTAAGGCGGGCGAGACACTCGGCATCGTGGGCGAATCCGGCTGCGGCAAAACCACCACCGGCAGAGCTATTTTGAAGCTGCACCAGCCCACCGGCGGTCAGATCATCTTCAACGGCGAGGATATCACCCATTTTGATTCCAAGCAGATGCGCCCCATCCGCCAGCAGATGCAGATCATTTTTCAGGATCCCTATTCCTCACTTCCCCCCAGATCTACAGTCGGCGGCATCCTCAGCGAACCCGTTGAGGTTCACGGCATCGTGCCGAAGGAGCAGGTTAAGGACTACGTTCTGGAGCTGATGGACAAGTGCGGTCTGCGCGACTACTATTACGAGCGATATCCCCACGAATTTTCCGGCGGTCAGCGTCAGAGGATCTGCATCGCACGTGCGCTGTCGGTCAATCCGAAGCTGGTCATTTGTGACGAGCCGGTCTCCGCACTGGACGTGTCCATTCAGGCGCAGATCATCAACTTGCTGAAAAAGCTGCAGCGGGAGATGAATTTGGCGTATATTTTCATTTCCCACGATCTTTCGGTGGTCAAGTTCATTTCCGATAAGATCGGCGTCATGTATCTGGGCGCGATGATGGAGTTTGGCACGAAGGAGGATATTTTCAGAAATCCTCTGCATCCTTATACTAAGGCACTGTTCTCCGCTGTTCCCAATCCCGACCCGGACAATAAGACGGAGCGCATCAAGCTGGAGGGAGATATTCCGTCCCCGGCAAATCCGCCCAAGGGCTGCCGTTTCCACACCCGCTGCCCCTACGCAACGGAGAAGTGCAAGCATGTAGTGCCGGAGTACCGGGAGTATGAGCCGGGTCACTTCGCGGCATGCCATATGCTGGAGCAGGACAATGGCTAAGAAAGAGAAGATCACCTATGTGGACGATGGCAGAACCATTGCCGACATGAGCGACGTGGCTGGCGCAGGGGGGCTTCCCAAGCGCAACCCCTATACACCCCGGCCGAAGTTCAAAGAGGTCTGGAAGACCTACTGGAGCGCTGTGAGAATGATGCTGGTGCCGATGGCGGTCGTCGTAGGCGCACTGGTCATCATCTATTTGATCATGCTCCTTGCCTTTTGGCTGATGTAAAGCAAAACACCACCCGTTCGGGTGGTGTTTTAATTATGCGGCGGACATATAATGGGGGTTAATCTTCCGTAATAATCAGTAAATCGTTAGGAGTGCAGTTGAGCAGCAAGCACATTGCTTCAATGTTCTCGTATTGAATAGACTTGGTTTCGTTGTTGATCATCTTGTTGAAGTTTTGATAACTCATACCAAGCTGCTTGTAGAGCCAATATTTCGTTTTGCCTTGCTTTTCCAATAATTCAAGAGCGTTGAGTTTAATCATGACGTATTCTCCCATCAGTTATGTATTGATGAGATAATACCCTAAAATTATTCTTTACATATAGACTAATGCATTATATAATGTAATAGTCTACTATGGGAGGTTGTCATGATAATCGATGTAACGGGAATTGAATTGATACCGGGTAATTGCGGCAGGGACTGTCCCGGCAGATATGAAGCGGCAGGGCTGAATTGTTGCTGCAACGAATGCGATTACATGATCTGCTGTTTGGAGACCCACGACCCAGAGGAATGTATAAATTGTCGTGATCAGGACTGCCCGCATGCGGGGGGAGGCAGGGCGATATAGGACGCCATTCGTATTTTATTTATGAATCCGCGTCCACAGCCGCAGGGCTGCGTCCTCGGCTTCATGGACTCTTCTCCGGACTGTTGCATTCAGATCGGTTCGAGTCCTACATCTGAATGCCATACCAAAAGAAAAACCACACCATTCGGTGTGGTTTCCTTTTTGGTGGACGATATAGGACTCGATTTAATCGAAATTTGAATCCGCTGAGCCGTTGCTGGCAGCAGTCTGCCGGACTGCACATCTGGTTTTGCAAACCGCTGGAACTTTAAGGAAAAATCTTCGGTTTTACTTGAATTTGCTCTTCCTCCGTAGTATAATGCGAGTATTGCGAAACCCATGCACGAAAAATCTTTTATATAAACGCATACTTAAATCATTAAATAACAGGATAGTGTGACAATGGTACAAGCATATTTAAAAGAACTGCTCCACAAGATTTATCACGAATCAGATATCGAATGGATTGGAAATCACAGTGTAGAACTGACGGATATTGAATACGGACAAACTTTTTCTGATTACAAAAACGCAGCGCTGTATGTCTACAACCTGTGCAAAGCACAGGGGTTCCAAACGGAGCTGCTTTCTTTCCCGGCGGACGGAAAAGCCGAATTTCTGGACTTTGGTACACCCATGGCATGGGACGCCACAAAGGGAAGCTTGACAGTTGTACAGTCTTCGATTCCCTTTGATGATCCAATCCTCGCAGATTTTCAGAAAATGCCTTTTTCTCTGGTCAAGCATTCTGTTTCGACACCGGAAAATGGCATTCGTGTGCCCGTTGTCTGCGAGAGTCAGGTTCGTGCAGGTGCCGACTGCACGGGCGCATTGGTGCTTTTGGAAGCGGAAACCGCACCTCGACAGCCTGCCATCAGCTATGTTCTGGATCAGGGCGCTATTGGTTTTGTTGCTGACTACCTGCGGGGCGCCGACACTTGCCCTGACGGTGTGCAATGGGTCAATGCCGGCACAGATATCCCCAACCAATGGCATGTCAGAGCTGAAGACCGGGATTTTATCGGTTACTCTATTTCCCCACGTATCGGCAAAAAGCTGCGTCAGGCGATTCTTGCCGGACCGGTGGAGGTGCTTGCTATTTCGGACGGACATCGCTACGAGGGCGAGATCCATGCCGTCACCGCCCTGATTCCGGGCAAGCGCAAGGAGGAACTGTGGCTGTTTGGTCATCTGTACGAGCCTTTTGTCAACGACAATGCCGTTGCGGTTATGATGACCATCTCTGGCGTTAAGCAGCTCCAGCGCATGATTGAAGAGGGTGCACTTCCTCCGCTGGAATACTCCATCAGACTGGTTTATGCCATGGAAAGCTACGGTGCGGCAGCAGTTGCCAGTTATTTCGGCGGCGACATGAACGACCGTGCCATTGGTGGTTTTAACATCGATTGTCCGCCTGTGCTGATCAATGATGACAAATTCTGTCTGCGCCGCCCGGGCTATGCATCTCCCTTCTTTGGAAAGGCAATTCTGCAGATGGCAACGCAGGCGTACGAAGAATACTTTACCGAAAAGGGGATGGAGTATGCCCCCACATCAAAGTGGGTCGTCGAATATGGCGATGATACCATTCTGGGCGACAGCACCGTCGGCGTGCCTACCCTTTACATGGATCACGATTACAGTAAATGTCCCTATTGGCACAACTCCTGGCAGGATACCTCATGCCTGGATATGGAAAAACTCAGAAAGGCGCACAGTCTGTTTCAGCTTTGGCTCTGCATCGTAGCCACCATGAGCAAAACAAATCTGGCGCCCTATGTAGAGGAAGCTGCGCATCTTTCTCAGCAGAAGCTATATGCAGAAGCTGCCGCTGCCAACGCAGAGGGCAATCCTGCCCTTCGGATGAAGTTTTTCTTGGAGGGAGAGTCACGCGAGCTTCGCGCCTTCAAAAAAGTGGCTGATATTCCGGAAATTGAAGCTGCAGCTGCGGCACTTACAATCCCCGATATGCCTTTTGTGCCCATCGAAAGTGCTTGGTTGACCCATGCAAACAGCATGATCCCCAGCCGAGCTACCATTGGTTTTCCTTTCGGACTTGGTAAAGTGCCAAAAGATCAACGACGAGTTTTGCCCGATGGAGTCATTTACGGACCTATGGCATGCATTTTATCTGCCATGGATGGCAAGCGTGACCTTGGCCAGCTGATCCTCGGAGCATTGTGGGAATGCGGAAGACCGATCACAGACGATACTGTTAAGACCTATGTAGATGCCGTTGAATATCTTTGCAAGTGGGGATATCTGACTTGTGAATAATTGAGAAGCACATCCACCGACTATGTCGGTGGATGTGCTTTTTGTGGACGATATAGGACTCGATTTAATCAAGGATCGGCTCCGTCGAGCCGTCGCCGGAAACAGTCCCCCGGACTGTTGCATTCAGATCGGTTCGAGTCCAATCTCTAATACCATACCAAATAAAAACACCACCCGATTGGGTGGCGTTTAAATTTTGCAGAGGTCGAAATAATCACGTATTAGTCGGGTGTAGAAAGGGAAGGCAGCAACTCCTGATAGGACAGATCCAATACCTTGGAAAGATACACTAATTCAATATCTGTAACGAATCGTTTTCCTGCTTCAATACGCTGCACGGCATTTTTGTCAACATCCAATCCGGCGATTTGCAACAAGTCCGCAAGCTCGCGTTGCGATTTCTTCATCTCCTTGCGGCGCTGTGCGATAACGCTGCCACAAAGATTAAGTTTTCCATCGCTTGATTTATTCGTAAACATATACATTCTCCTTAATGACATTCAGTACTTGTCACTGAGAAAAGTATATGCTATAATTATGCTTAAACTGACATTCACTAAATGTCAAACATAGATAATTGGAGAAATGTTATGATCATTGATGTAACGGGAATTGAATTGATACCGGGTAATTGCGGCAGGGACTGTCCCGGCAGATATGAAGTGGCAGGGCTGAATTGTTGTTGCAACGAATGTGATTATATGATCTGCTGTTTGGAGACCCACGACCCAGAGGAATGTATAAATTGTCGTGATCGGGACTGTCCGCATGCGGGGGGAGGCGGGACGATATAGGACTCGATTTAATCAAGGATCGGCTCGGTCCAGCCCTCGCCGGCAACAGTCCCCCGGACTGTTGCATTCAGATCGGTTCGAGTCCAATCTCTAATACCATACCAAATAAAAACACCACCCGAATGGGTGGCGTTTATATTTGGTGGACGATATAGGACTCGAACCTATGACCTTCCGCACGTCAAGCGGATGCTCTAGCCAGCTGAGCTAATCGTCCAAGCGCAAGACAGATTATACCGCGGTATTGCGCGTTTGTCAAGCATTTTTTTGAAAAATTATAAATTTATCCGCTGATTCCGTCGATCGCTCCGCTTTGCAGAAATTGGATGACCAATCTGTGTGGCAGACACACGATGGGAGCACCGCTGTTGCAGTAGCCCCGGTGCATGCAGTAACAGTCCGGGCAGTCTGATGCCGTGACAGCGATCGCTCCGTCTTTGACCGTTACGGTGTTATATCCATGCTCAGTTTCGATTGTAAAGCTCTGGTCGATCCGCAGATCAACAGTACGCACCAGCTCGTTATCAGACCAGATCTCTGCGGTCATCGATGCCTGACCGGGCAGAAAAAAGAAGAGGCTGAGCGCGCTGCAGATCAGCAAAACTGCGCCGATCAGCACGATCCAATACTTGCTTTTCATGTGATCCATCCTTGTCGATGCCGCCTTGCGGCAAGATAGCCCTGAATATTCGCTAGTATAGCAAAAAATACGCAAAATAGCAAGAAAAGTTTCCTAAAAGTCCTTGACTTTTCCGCAATCCAATGCTAAAATAGTCGAGCCGCATTGAATGGGCTTAAGTTGGTGCGCCTGTACCACGCCTTAAGAGCGAGACTACACAATATAAAGTAGGTGAAACAAATGAAAGCAATTATCGTGACCGGTGGCAAGCAGTACACCGTATCCGAAGGTGATGTCCTCTACATCGAGAAGCTGAACGCTGAGGTCGAGGCTACCGTCAACTTCGATCAGGTTCTGGCTGTGCTGGACGGCGAAAACAGCAAGATCGGCACTCCCGTTGTTGAGGGTGCTGTTGTCGAGGCTAAGGTCGTCAAGAACGGCAAGGCCAAGAAGATCACTGTCTTCAAGTACAAGCCCAAGAAGAACGAGAAGAGAAAGCTCGGTCATCGCCAGCCTTACACCAAGGTTGAGATCACCAAGATCGCTCTGTAAGAAAGTACGATGACAAAGTGCGAATTTTTCACCGAGGACGAAAGGATCACCGGATTCTCCGTCTCCGGCCACAGCGGTTATGCTGAAAGCGGTTCTGATATCGTTTGTGCCGCGATCTCCGCTGTTGTGACCATGGCTGAAGCCACCATCAATGAGGTGTGCGGCGCAAAGGCCAAGGTTCGGGTCAAGGAAGAGGATGCCCGCATCACCCTGACCCTTCCCACATCCTGCGACGAAGAGGATGCCGTTCAGGCAGTGCTTGCCGGAATGATGCTGACTCTGTGTTCTCTGCGGGATGACTATCCTGATTATATCGAAGTTTTGGAGGTGTAACACCATGCTGAAAATTGGTATTCAGTTCTTCGCTCACCACAAGGGCGGCGGTTCCACCAAGAACGGCCGTGATTCCGAGTCCAAGCGTCTGGGCGTGAAGCGTGCAGACGGTCAGTTCGTTCTGGCCGGCAACATTCTGGTTCGCCAGAGAGGCACTCACATTCATCCCGGTGTCAATGTTGGTATTGGCAAGGACGACACCCTGTTTGCTCTGGTTGACGGTACCGTCAAGTTCGAGCGCAAGGGCAAGGATCGCCGTCAGTGCTCCGTTTACGCTGAGCAGTAATTGACTTGGAAAAGCTGCCGCAAAACTTTGCGGCAGCTTTTTTAATTGACAATTCACAATTGACAGTTGATAATTATGGTTATTCTATCATTGTCAATTATCAATTGTTAACTGTCAACTGAAACCGACGAAGGAGGTTTTCCTATGTTCGTAGATAAGGTGCGAATCAGTGTCATCGGCGGTCGCGGCGGCGATGGCGCAGTGGCATTCCATCGCGAAAAATATGTGGCGTCCGGCGGTCCTGACGGCGGTGACGGCGGCCATGGCGGCAACGTTGTCCTGCGTGTCAACGACAATATGTCGACCCTTTTGGACTTCCGCTACAAGCGCAAGTATGCTGCCCAGTCCGGCGCAAACGGTTCTACAAGACGCTGCAGCGGCAAGCGTGGCGAATCTCTGGTGATCGAAGTGCCTCGCGGCACTGTCGTACGCGATGCGGAAACCAACCAGATCATCGTGGACATGTCCACCAATGAGGATTTTATCATCGCCAAGGGCGGTCGCGGCGGTTGGGGCAATGCCCATTACGCAACCCCTACCCGTCAGGTGCCTCGCTTTGCAAAGGCGGGTCTGAAGGGTCAGGAGCGGGATGTGATTTTGGAGCTGAAGCTGCTGGCAGATGTGGGCTTGGTCGGCTTCCCCAATGTTGGCAAGTCCACGCTTTTGAGCGTGACCTCCAATGCCCGTCCGAAGATCGCAAATTACCACTTTACCACGCTGTATCCCAATCTGGGCGTGATTTACGTTGACGAGGGCGTTTCCTTTGTCATGGCGGATATCCCCGGCATCATCGAGGGCGCAGCTGAGGGCGCAGGTCTCGGACATGATTTCCTGCGTCACATCGACCGCTGCCGCCTGCTGATCCATGTGGTGGATGTTTCCGGCAGCGAGGGTCGTGATCCCGTTGAGGATTTCAATGCCATCTGCGACGAGCTGGTCAATTACAGCATCGATCTGAGCAACCGTCCCATGATCGTGGCTGCCAACAAGTGCGATTTGATGGACCCGGAGTCCGACAATCTGAGCCGTCTGCGCACTGTCGTGGAGGCTGCAGGCTGTGAGCTGTACGAAATTTCTGCTGCTACGACGCAGGGTACCCGCAATCTGATGCGCGTCGCTGCGGAAAAGCTGCGCACCCTGCCGCCTGTGATCGTCTATGAGCCGGAGTATGTGGAAACGCTGCCGGAGGTCGCCGATCCCAACACCTTCGAGATCGAACACTACGGAAGCACATGGCTGGTCACCGGCGAATGGCTGGAGCGCCTGATCCAGAATATCAATTTCGACGATTACGAGTCCCGCAACTATTTTGACCAACAGCTGCGTAAGTGCGGACTTTTCACCCGTTTGGAGGAAATGGGCATCCAAGACGGCGACACCGTGGATATTTATGATCTGGAATTTGAATATCAGCGATAAAGTATTTGCCATTTTCAACTATTTTTGCTATAATGATGGAGTCACCGTTTGGTGGCTCCATTTTACGTATTGGAGGAGATACCAATGATACGGAATTTGAATCAATTCAGCTTTAAGGACTATGGAACTGTCGCGCCGGAGCGAACCCCTGATCAGACAGCGCATTTTACCGAGCTGCATCAGGATGCGACCCTTGACTGGCAGAAGCAGACTGTTTACCGTGCCACTTCTGAAGTGTGGGTACGCTTCAAAGAGGGAATGGCGGTGCTTTCTGTCTCTCTGGATGGCAACAGCTATTTGTCTTTTTATCTTGATAAGCTGGTCTGCATTCGCCCGGGTGTGCATTTTTATCTTGCGCCCTTCCGTCAGGAGGGGGCGAGTGTGCAGCTGTGGTCTGATGAAGCACCTGAAATGGTCGGAAGCAATCAGACACCGATGGAATATATGCCTGAAAACAACATGCACGTGACCCGTGTATGTACCTTTTTCTACCATGAAAAGGAGCGGGGCTTTTTCTATGCGGGGGAAGCCCATCCCGTTCTGGAGCTGGCATATGTGGATCAGGGTACGATGCACTCCGTTGCCGATGGCATGGAGCTGTTCCTGCAGCAGGGCGAGATGGTGGTCTATGCGCCGGATCAATGGCACATGCAGTACGCCGACATTGATGCAGCACCCCGCTATGTGACGGTGTCCTTTGAGATCAGCGGCGATCTGCAGCCTCTCTACAACAAAAAGCTCACATTGCCCCAATCTGCCGTGACCCTTTTGCAGCAGATGCTGCGGGAGCAGGAGCGTATGGCAGCTTATGCCGACGATATGATCGCCGCACAGCTGACGCAGTTGCTGCTGATCACCCTGCGTCAGCAGGATGCGCCGGCACAGCGGATCAAGGCATCCAATTCTCTTAACTCGGAGAATGAGATCATTCGTCGGGCGCAGCAGTATATCAGCACCCATATCCGGGAAAAGCTGACGGTGCCGTATGTTGCCCGTATGGTGGATGTCAGCCCCAGCTACATGACGGCGTTGTTCCACAAGCATCTGCAGATCTCTCCCGGCGAATACATCCGCCGCATCAAGATTCAGGAGAGCAAGCAGATGATCCGTGAGGGCAATATGAACTTCACCGAGATCGCGGCGGCACTGCACTACTCAACGGTGCATCATTTCTCCCGCCAGTTTAAGGACAAGTTTGGCATTACGCCGACGGAATACGCCAAATCGGTGCGCTGAAGGAGAAAATGACATGGATTTCAAAGTACTTGCTGTGGGCGATGTGGTGGGCAATCCCGGCATGGAGCGTATTCGCCGATCCCTTCGCTACCTGAAGCGTAAATGGGAAGCGGATTTTGTGATCGTCAACGGTGAAAATGCCAGTGTTGTGGGTCTGACGCCCGATCAGGCAGAGGACATTTTCGATGCCGGCGCGGACGTGATCACCATGGGCAACCACACATGGGGGAAGCGGGAAATCGTACCCTATATGGACGATTGCCCCCGGATCCTGCGTCCTGCCAATTATGCGCCGCAGGTGCCGGGTCGCGGCTATGCGGTTTACGATACCAAAGCGGGAAATGTGGCGGTGATTGACCTGATCGGTAGGTGCAACATGGATTATGGTCCTGACAATCCGTTTTTGATGATCGAGAAGCTCGTAAAAGAAATTGACGCGAAGATCATTCTGGTGGAAATGCACGCGGAGGCGACCTCTGAAAAGCTCGCTATGGGCTATCTGCTGGACGGGCGCGTCAGTGCCGTATGGGGAACCCATACCCACGTTCCCACGGCGGATGCACAGATCTTGCCCAAGGGAACAGGCTATGTGACGGATCTGGGTATGACCGGGCCGAAAAATTCGGTTTTGGGCATCCGCCCGGAGCTTTCCATTCAAAAATTCCGTGGCGATCTGACGGAGCGCTACAAATGGGCAGACGGTCCGACCAAGCTGGAGGCCGTTCTGTTTACCATCGATTCCACAACCGGAAAATGCAAAAAAGCAGAAAGGGTGGATCTGAATGATGAAAATACTGCACAGCGCTGACTGGCATCTGGATGCGCCGTTGTCTGGTCGGAGCGAGGAGGAAGCCCGCTTCCTGCGTCAGGAGCTGCGTAAGATCCCTGCCAAGGTCGTCGAGCGTGCGAAAAAGGAAAACTGCCAGCTGCTTTTGCTGGCAGGCGACTTGTTCGACGGCGCTTACACGAAGGACAGCTACCGGGCGGTGTACGAGGCGCTTCAGGAGCTGAATATCCCCGTGTTCATTTCTCCCGGCAATCATGATTTTTGCCAGCCATCCTCGCCGTACATGGCAGAGGTGTGGCCTGAAAATGTACACATTTTCACCCATCCCGTGATGGAGTCCGTTTATGTGGAAGCCCTCGACTGTACAGTTTACGGTGCGGGCTACGAGGCAATGGACTGTCCTGCCCTTCTGGAGGGCTTCAGAGCCGATGGGAAGGGCAAATGGCAGCTGGGCGTGTTGCATGGCGATGCAACAACCGCATCGCCCTATTGCCCGGTCAGCGCCCAGCAGGTGCGTCTGTCGGGTCTTCACTATCTGGCACTGGGTCACATTCATAAGGCAGGCAGCTTCCGCAGCGGCGATGGGCTGTGCGCTTGGCCGGGCTGTCCCATGGGACACGGCTATGACGAGTCCGGCATCAAGGGCGTGATCCTGCTGACCCTTGATGAGCAGATCGATGCCCAGTTCCAGCCGCTGGATACACCCCGTTTCTTCGACGAAACGGTGGACGTGGGGCAGGATGCGGCTGCAACGCTGGAAAATTTCCTGCCTGCAGCGCAGACAGAGGATTTCTACCGAATTACTCTGACAGGCTATGCGGATGCCATCGATACGGAAGCTTTGACAAAAGCGTTTCCCCACATTTCCCATCTGATCCTTCGGGACAAGACCATCCCGGAAGCCGAGCTGTGGAGCGCGGTAGGGGAGGATAACCTTGAGGGTATGTATTTTACCCTCCTGCAGAACGGATTGGACACAGACAGTGAGAAAATGCAGCGCTGCTTAAAACTGGCGGCACGGATCTCCCGCCAGATCCTCGATGGTCAGGAGGTGACGTTGCCGTGAAGATCTATTCCATGACAGCGACCTTCGGCAAGCTGGCGCATCAGACCTTGACGCTGCAGCCGGGGCTGAACATCATTGAAGCACCCAACGAATGGGGTAAGAGTACATGGTCGGCATTCCTGCTCGCCATGCTCTACGGCATCGATACCAGAGCCAGAACCACCAAGGATGCCATTGCCGACAAGGAGCGATATGCGCCGTGGTCCGGCGCGCCCATGGAGGGCAGCATGGACATCTGCTGGAACGGCAGAAACATCACCATCGAGCGCCGCACAAAGGGGCGTCTGATCTTCGGCGAATTTCGCGCCTATGAAACGGACACCGGCTTGGAGGTCCCGGAGCTGACGGCTCTGAACTGCGGCACGATGCTGCTGGGCGTGGAGCGCAGCGTCTTTACCCGTGCCGGCTTCCTGAAAATGAGCGACCTGCCGGTAACACAGGACGATGCTCTGCGCCGCCGTCTGAACAATCTGGTCACTACCGGCGATGAAGACAGTGCAGGTGAAACGCTGGCACAGAAGCTGAAGGAGCTGAAAAACAAGTGCCGCTACAACCGCACCGGCTTGCTGCCTCAGGCGGAGGCGCAGCGGGATCGCTTGGAGGAGCAGCTGCGCTTTTTGCAGGATTTGGCTGGGCAGACAGCGCGTTTGCAGGAGCGTCAGCAGGAGCTGGAGGAGCGTGTCCGCCTGCTTCAGAATCACAAGGCAGCTCTTGATTATGCCGAATCTCAAGCAGAAACCCGGCACATCGGCGACGCAGTGAGAAGTACCGAAGCACTGCAGGAAAAGTGCGATGCGCTGCAGGCACAGTGTGCGCAACTGCCCTCCGAAGAGGAGGCAGAGCGGGCAAAGACCCAACTGCAGCACCTGCACCACAGCAGCATGTCCCTGCAGATGGAGCAGCAGATGTTGCCCGCCGCACCTGAAAAGCCCCAAGTCCCCGCCCGTTATGAGGGCTTGAGCGGTGAGCAGGCTGTCGCGGCGGCGAAAAGTGATCGCATCTTTGTGACGGAGCTGCAAACCCAGCAAAAGTCGGGCAAAAAGCTTGCAAAGCTTGGAACAGTTCTGCTCTGCTTGCTGGTGTTGGCAGCCGGTGCGCTGCTTCCGATCCAGCCGGTGGCGCAGATCGCGTTGGCAGCGGCAGGGGCGGTACTGGGTATCGCCGGGCTGGTGCTGCTCATCCTCGGCAACGCTAAGGTAAAGAAAAATGACGCGCAGATCCATGTGATGCTTGCAAAATACGCAGCCATCGAGCCTTCCGCATGGGAAGAGGACGCAGCAAAGTTTGCCGCGGCTTTGGACAGCTATGCCAAAGCACGTAAGGAATATGACGAGACTGCCACGGAGCTGAACGGACGCCGTCAGGCGCTGTTGGAGCAGCTGCAGGAGCTGACAAAGGGCGAACCCATTGCGGAGTGTCTTGAAAAGTGGGAACGCGTCACCGCGACCCATCGTTCGTTTGCCGATGCGCAGCGTGATTTCCGGCGGGCGCAGGAGCAGCTTGCGACCCTGCGCGCCATTACCAAGGAAGTCCCTGCCCCTGAATTTGCGGACACCCTTACCTACACCCGCAGCGAGACGGATGCCCAGCTAAGCAGCGCGGCATATGAGCTGAAGCAGAACCAGCTGCGGCTGGGTCAGTATCAGGGTCAGGCAGAAGCACTGGGTCAGGAAGCGGCTCTGCGGACGCAGCTGAAGCAGGTGAAAAACCGCATCGAGCAGCTGGAGGATGTGTATTTCGCCCTTGAACTGGCGCAGAAGGCACTCAGCGCAGCCACCAGTGAGCTGCAGCGGCGCTTTGCGCCCCGTATCTCCAAGCGGGCGCAGGAGCTGTTCAGCAAGCTCACAGACGGGCGGTATCAGAAGCTGGTACTGACTGAGGATCTGACCATGGACACTGCTGCGGAGCAGGAAGGCACCCTTCACGGCAGCCAATACCGCAGCGACGGCACCGTGGATCAGCTGTATCTTGCCTTGCGGTTGGCAGTTGCCGAGGAGTTGACCCCGAATGCGCCGCTGGTGCTAGATGATGCCATGGTTCGCTTTGACGATACGCGCCTTGCCATCGCATTGCATATTCTCGAGGAATTTGCGCAGGATAAGCAGGTGATCCTCTTTACCTGCCAGAGCCGTGAAAAGAGATTGCAAGGAGAATGAGTATGTCAGATTGTAAAGGCGGCTGCGGCGGTTGCTGCGGCTCCTGCGGGGGCTGTAGTCAGGCAATGGTGCTGTCGCCGGAGGAAGTGGATATTCTTTGGCAGCTTGCCCAGATCCCGTTTCTGCCGGTGGCACGGCGCGCGGATAGCGACGAGCCCCGGTGCTTTGAGGAAGGTGTTACAGCCTTGGCACTTCAATGCCTTGAAAAGCGCGGTCTGATCTCCATCGACTATGACAAGCCCCTGCGGGGCGGCTACAGCGCGCTGTATGACCCCTATCCCGTCCGCGGCAGCTTTGCCCTGACGGCACGGGGACAGCAGGTGCTGGAGCTGATGCAGATCCACGGAGTTGAATAAGAAAAAACGGGAAAGTCAGAACCGCCCCGGTTTGTGCGAACAGCACAAACCGGGGCAGTTTTGTTATGGGTGGCGGAGTTCATTTTGGTTACTGCATAGGCATTTCTGTGATCGTTTTGGAATCTGTCCAGAAGAAATACGTGCTGTTGCGGTCATTTTCTGTGGGCTTTCCATCAAACAAAACGCGGGTAAAATAAGGTTTGCCATCCACTTCCTGCAAGCCCACAAGTTCTGCATACTCAATGTAATAGCACTCAAACACCACTGTCGCCTCCCCGGTCGTAAGGTCAAGCATTATAACACGCTTGTTACCTTCCGTCAAAGTGAGGATCTTGTCAGCATATACGCCAAGTTCTTCGATGACGAAGGCATTTATTGCATCAAAATCGGATTCATAGATAACTCTCTGCTGACTAAGATCATTCTTGGGTGCGCAATATAGCTTGGTCGGCTCGTCTTCTTTCACAAAGACGACAACCTCCTCAGAAACAGACGGCTGGGTCGCATCAGGGTCTGTGGGTGCAGTGGATGGTTCCGTCGGATCGGTGGTTGGTTCAGTGGGTGCAGTGGATGGTTCTGTCGGATCGGTTGGATCGGTTGGGGTGGTCACGGTTGGGTCTGTGGGGTGCGGATGGAGGTTTACATTCCTGAAAAGCAAGCCCAAATTGACACCGAGGATCAGCAGCACTGCGGCAGCTGCGGCGACTGTGCGCGCGATCCGATAGCGGGTAGGAGGTGCAGTCCTGCGCAGCAGTTTGTTCATTTTCGCTTCAAACCTTTTGGAAAAAACGTGTTTTTCGCCGGTATCCTCCGGCAGGTGCGATAAGAGGATTCGCTCTGCTTCTGCAGTTGCTTCCCGAAGCATAACATCTGTTACCATGCAATTCCCGCCTCCTCACAAAGTGTTCGTAATTTTGCTTTTGCCCGTTGTTCGATCTGCCGCGTGTTGCGATAAGTAAGACCAAGTAATTGGGCAATCTCTCTGAGATCATATCCGTGGTGATGTCGCAGAATGAGAACGATCCGCTGGTTTTGCGGCAGCTTCAGAATGCAATTGGTCAGAGCGTTATCGGATTCATAACAAACTTCCATGCCGACGGTTTCGTCGGAGTATTCCACTTGCGGATGCGCCTGCTTTTTGCGGTAGCTGTCGATCGCGCTGTTTTTGACGATTGCAACGGCATAGGCCTTGGTTGCCGGAGTGCCCGGCGTGCCGAGTCTGTCAATATTTTCCGCGATCTTCACGAACGCGTGATGAACGGCATCCTCGGCATCGTCAGAATTTTGCAGAATGCCGAATGCCACGCGATACATATAGTCGCGATACATCAAATAGAGCCGTTCAAATTTCGACCGATCCTCCTGTGAATCGATCATTTGCAAATAGATCAGCATACACTAGTTCCTCCGTAAGCTTTTTATGACATCACAAACGCCTTCTACCAAATATAACGAAACAAAGCTTTGATTTGACACACTTCGATTGAAAAAGATTTCAGTATTATTATAACGGGGTTGGTTCACGATGACAATAGCAGAAGCATAAAGAAGCCCCCGGGAGATTGTTCTCCCGGGGGGGTGCTTGTTTAGCTGTTGAGATAGTCGAGCACGCACTGGTAGTTTCTGTTGAAGTCCGCGACCCATGCATCAAATTTGGCGCGATCCCAGTTCTCGTAGATGAACTTTACCTGCATATCCTGAATCTTCTTTTGAGATTCCTTGTAGATGTTGGCAAGTAGATCGTCGCTGATCACCACGGTGGGCGGTGCGCGGAAATAACCGACCTCGTCGCCGATGTCCTGCGCCAGCTGTTCTTCGGCATTGAAGGTGAAGTAGGGGGATTCGGGGCAGTAGCGGATGGAAAAAGAGGATGCGAACATGCCGTACTTGTCGTGGATGTAATTGATGTCGTTGTTGATTCCATCGGGGCTTGACGCATCGATCCAGTTGTATCTGCCGTTTTCGTCAACGGTCAGCGATTCCTCAGGACCAACGGTGTTGAGCCATGCGCCGCCGTCTTTCGAGGCATCATACATCCAGTCGAGGATCGCCATGGCGCATTCGGTGGCTTTGGGATCGTGGTTACTGATCACAACACCTTCGGTGCTGTTAAATTTCTTAACCTCCAAGGTTTTGCCATTGGGACCGACAGGGGCGGGGGCAGGGACTTCGTGATCGTCAACACCCTCATAGTCAAAGGCAGCGTTCTGCATGGTCAGCCAGCCCAGCCATGAATTGTACAGGAAGCTTCTGTGGTTTATGAGATCTTGCTGCATTGAACCACTGCTGGGGAACAGAATGGCAGGGTTCATGAGCTTTTCATTATAAGCCATTTGGAACATGCTCAGCATATCAAAGTAAGCATCGCTGGTTGCGCCGTAGAACCATTCTCCCTTGTCCCAGTCATAGGCAGCATAGGAGCTGTTGACGCCCCATGTAAAGACTGTACGGTCACAGATCCCGCTCCAAGAACCGCCGGTCATGGGATAGGACTTGGGATAGTACGCCTTCAGCTGTCGCAGCATGTCGAGGAAGCCCTCGGGGTCACCATGCCACTCGACACCAGCCTCCTTGAAGGCGGTCTCGTTGTAAACCCAGAAGTGGTTGACAGCGCGGTCGTAACCGTAGGTGGGCAGGAGATAATGAGAACCGTCCTCGGCGGCGGTCAGCATGTACTCCCAATTTGCGTCCTTGTCCTCGACAAAGAGCTTTGCGAAATTGGGCATCTTTGCGAGGTTTTCAGGTGCCAGCACATCGACAAGCTTGCCCTGCTCGCCCATTTCATTGATCTGTGCAGGCATCAGAAGCGGATCAAGAGAGTAGCCGTCGGTTCTGATGATCGTAGGCGGATTGCCGGCTGCGATCAGTTCCTCCAGCTTTTCTGCGTAAGAAGTGGTGCGGCTATCGACCTCAATGATTTTGATGTCGCAGTAGAATTCTTCCTCGATCTGCTTGTAAAGCCAACTGTCTTCCTGCTGTTCATCGGCATAGAGGAGGACGGAAACGGTCGCCCTTTCCTGCACAGCACCGCAGACGATGCAGGTTTTGGGATCACCGACAAAGTCATGCTCCTTGGGATCGCCTTCGGTGGCATTGCAGGTGCTGCAGGTCTTGGGATCGGTGCAGGTTGCAGGCTTCCAGTCATGGGTGTGTTCTGTTTTTTGGCAGGCGCACAGCGACAGGCAAAGCGTGAGCGCAAGAAGGAATGATAATATCTTTTTCATAGGTAACCCTCCTTTTCACCTTATTAATCCGCAAGACAGTCGTTTTATTGCAGCCTTCTGAAAAAATTATACAAAAATTTTTCTACTGATACAATAAAAAATTTCCCCGGCAGAGCTTTCTCTGCCGGGGAATGTGCATACATGTTAAAAATAGCCGTTCAGGTAGTCGATGATTTGACTGTAGGTGGCATTGAAATCAGCCGACCATTCGTCAAAATCAGCCCTCGTCCAGTTTTGGGTAATGAAGTCGAGCTGCATCCGCTTGATTTCTTCCTGCGCGTCTGCGTACAGCGAGTTGAGCTGCCCATCCATTTCAGGCAACGCAGGTGCACAACGGAAATAGCCGACCTGATCGCCGATCTTCTGCGCCTCAGCGACGGCTGCACCTTTGTTGAAGTGCGGCGACTCCGGACAAATGCGCACTGCCAAAGCAGCATCGAACATGCCGTACTTCAGGGAAACATAGTATCTGTCGTTCATGTAGTCGGTACCATCGTAATCGCAGATCCAATTCAGCAGACCGTCATCGCCTCGCGCCAGCATGGAAGGATCACCGACGGTATTGAGCCACGCGCCGCCGTCTTTGGAGGTGTCGTACATCCAGTCGAGGATCGCCATAGCGCACTCAGCCGCTCTGGGGTCTTCCGCACTGATTACCGTGCCGGAGGTGTTAGAGAAGGAAGGAGCCTGAAGGGTCATTCCATTTGTGCCAACGGGTGCGGAAGCGGGAATGATACTGCCGTCGCGATACGTATTCTCACTGAAATAACTGTTGAGGAACTCCGTCCAACCGATGTGACCGTGGTACAGATAGCTTTCGCCGTTTTCGATATCAGTTGTCATCGCGCCGGCACCTTGTTTCAGATTGGCGGGATTCAGGAGTTTTTCGTTGTATGCAGTTTGATACATGCGAAGCATTTCGTAGCTTGCGTTGCTGGTTGCACCGAAGAACCAATCTCCTTTGCTCCAGTCATAAGCAGCGTAGGTGCTGTTGACGCCGAAAGAGGAAATGACACGATTCAATGTATTGTGAAGCGAGCCGACAGACAGCGGATAGGAGTTGGGGTCATAGGCTTTTAATTTGCGCAGCATATCAAGGAAGCCATCGGGATCGCCGTCCCATTGGACACCGGCTTCCTCGAAAGCAACATTGTTATAGAACCAATAGTATTCGACATTTTGCCTGCAGTTGTAGCCCGGCAGGAGATAGTGCGAGCCGTCTGCGGCACCGGTCAGCATAAGACGGTCGTTATTGATCTTGTTGTCAACAAAGAGAGATTTGAAATTTGGCATCTTTGCGAGATTTTCGGGTGCCATCACGTCCACAAACTGACCGCTTTCACCACGGGCAACATACTCCTCGATGGAACCGTTAATCATGAAGATCGTGGGGGTGTTGCCTTGGGCGATCATAGCATAAACCCGATCATAGTAAGCCGCCTCTAAAATGGGCTGGACGTTAATCGTGCAGCCAAACGCTTTCTCAATCTCCTGATACAGCCAATACTCCTCTATGGTGCCCGTACCTGAAGGCGTTGCGATGGTGATGGTGACACCTGAATAATCTCCACGGGGCGGACGCACCAGGATAGAGCCTTCGGTCAGACCGCACCTGGTGCAGCTTTTCGGGCTTATGTAGCTGGCATCCACCCAGTTGTGTCCCTTGGCAGGCGCGCCAACAGCTTGGCAGGTGGTGCAGACTTGTGCTGCGGTGCAGGTTGCGTCGGTCCAGCTGTGTGCATGGGTGGTTTCTGTAGGTGTTGCAGCGGTGGTTTCGGTGGGGGCGACGGTGGGAGTTTCAGTTGGTGTTTCTGTTGGCGAAACAGCTGGAGTTTCTGTTGCATCGGTAACCGCTGTCGGTTCGGAGGTTTCGGTGGGATCGGTTGCTTCCGTTGCGTCAGAGACTTGTGTGGGGTCGGTTGCATCTGTTTGCTCTATTGTGGGATCTGTCGGTACAGTGGGGTCTGTGACAGTGGGTTCTGTCGACGGGATGGTTGGGTTTTCGTTGCTTGCCATGCAGGCGCATAGAGACAGACACAGCAGCAACGCAAGGATCAGAGATAATGTTTTTTTCATGGAGTAACCCTCCTTTTCGCTCTATTCATTCAAGAGATGGTCGTTTTATGGAAAGCTTCTGAAATAAATATACAAAAATTTTATTCACGTGCAATGTGATACAAATTAAAAAACGTACTTTTTTATGAAATCGGTTTCTCTTCCTTGCTAGCCGCAGATGCTACAGGTTTCATTTTCAGGGTCGAGAATTTCCGCTCCGGTGCAGTTGTAATGCCATGTTGCATCCCGGAGCGCAGGGACGCCTTCAAAGTTGAGCTTGCTGCGGTCTTCTTCGCTTCCGGCAAACATGACGTGCCACAGCGGGCAATCGAGAAATGCGCTGCTGTTAAAGGTCTCCGGGACACCGCACAGCCGCAGGACCTTCAAGGCGGTGCAACCCGTAAACGCCAGATAATGAATGTCAGTCACGCTGGCAGGAATCTCGATCTCCGTCAATGCGGTGCAGCGAACGAATACATCGGAGGGAAGTGTCTCAAGGTTCTTGGAAAGGGTCACCTTCTTAAGAGAATCGCACTGTCCGAAGGTAGCGGAACCGATGGTGCGCACGCTATCCGGAATGACGACCTCTGTCAATGCGGAGCAATTTGCGAATGCGCCTGCGTCAATTTCGGTAACGGTATCCGGGAAAAAGATGTCCTTCAGTGCGCCGCAGTCACTAAATGCCTGCTTGCCAATGCGGGTCAGACCCTCCGCAAAACGGACTTGCGTCAGGTTGGCGCAGCCGGTAAATGCATTGTTGTCAAAAATCTCCACACTTCCGGGGATGGTGATCTGGGTTAAGCTGTCGCAGCTGCCGAATGCGTAGTAGCCGATCTCCGTCAAGCCGTCGGGGAGACGGATGTCTGTCAGCTTGGTGCATTCATAGAATGCGAAGTCGCCGATGGCGTTTACAGTTTCCGGAATGTTGATCGTTGTCAAAGATGCACATTTGGAAAAAGCTTGCATGTCAATTCTTTGGAGACTCATCGGAAGCGTGACGCTGGTCAAAGAGGTGCAATCTTCAAATGCAGCGTAGTTGATTGTCTTTATGCCTTCGGGAAGGATGAGGGTTTTTAAGCTGCTGCAGTTCTTAAATGCGAAGTTGCCGATTCCATACAGCGTGTCAGAGAAGGAAACTTGTGTCAGGGCGGTGCAGGATTGGAACGCGTACTCCCCGATTGCGATTACGCTGTCTGGGATTGTGATGGACGCCAGTGCACTGCAATCAGCGAATGTGTTGTCGCTGATAATGGTCAGATTGTTCGAAAGCGTGACACTTGTGAGCGCTTTGCAGGAGGAAAATGCACCCGTATCTATACTTGTTATACTGTCGGGGATGGTGATCTGCGTCAATGCGTCACAGCCGGTAAATGCGTTGGCACTGATCAACGTTACGCTATCTGGAATCGTGATGTTTGTCAGCGCGCTGCATGAATAGAATGCCTTCTTGCTGATTGTGCCCAGATGCTGGGATAACGTGACCGATTTCAGTTTTTGGCAGCTACTGAACGCCTGCTCGCCGATCCTTATCACGCTGTTGGGCAGTGTGATTGATTCCAGCTTTTCGCAGTTTTTGAATGCCTGGATTCCGATTTGGGTGACGCTGTCTGCGATTGTGACGTTTATCAGGTTTGCGCAGTCGGCAAATGCACCGTCTCCGATGCTTTTTACACCGTCTTCAATGATGACGGTCTCGATCTTTTGGAGGACACTGTACCATGGCGGTCTGAGACGGATGGTTGAGTCGCCCCACGACAGATCTTCGTCAATCTTGTATTGGGGCATCTTGCCATTACCGGAGATGGTCAACGTGCCGTTATCAAAAGTCCATGTCAGCTCTTCATTCGGCAGCGTGGTAGGCTCGGTGGGATCTGTATCTTCGGTGGGGGCGATGGTGGGATTTTCGGTTGGTGTTTCCGTTGGTGTTTCCGTGGGTGTTTCCGTGGGTGTTTCCGTGGGCGCAACAGTAGGTGCTTCGGTTGGAGTTTCTGTCGCATCGGTAACCTCTGTCGGTTCGGAGGCTTCGGTAGGCTTGGTGTGTTCGGTAGGGTCGGTAGATACGGTGACGGTTGGGTCTGTGGGGTGCGGATTGATGTTTACATTCGTGAAAAGCAAGCCAAGATTGACACCGAAGACCAGCATTACCAGCGCCACAACCGCTACTGCCCGCAGAGTATGATAACGGAAGGGGTGCTTTGCCCTGCGGATCAGCTTTTTCATGTTTTCTTCAAACTGTTTGGAAAATGTGTGTTTTTCGCCGTTGTTTTCCGGCAGAAGCGATAAAAGCGTGCGTTCCGCTTCCGCGGCGGCTTCACGAAGCATCAGATCGGTTACCATTCGATTCCCTCCTCCTGACAAAGTGTACGAAGATTTGCCTTAGCCCGTTGGTCGATCTGCAGCGCGTTGCGGTAGGAGATATCCAGCATGGCGGCGATTTCCCGCAGGTCATAGCCGTGGTGATATTTGAGGATGATCAGATCTCTCTGCCGCGGCGGCAGCTTCAGAATACAGCGAGTCAGCGCATTGTCGCCGTCGTAGGGAACTTCGACACCTGCCGTGGCATCGGAGTATTCCACAGACGGGTACGCCTGCTTTCTGCGGTAGCTGTCAATGGCACTGTTTTTGACGACGGTCATGACATAACCCTTCGTTTTGGGGGAATCCGCTTCACCGACCTTTTCTATATGCTCCGCGATTTTCACAAACGCATGATGCACCGCGTCCTCGGCATCCTCCACATTGCGCAGAATCCCGAAGGCAGTATGATACATCAAATCCCGATAGGCAAGATAGATCGTTTCAAATTTGGAACGATCCTCCTCTGTTTCGATCAGCTGTAAATAGATCAGCATAGCCTCATCCTCCATGACGTGTTGTCGTCTCTGCACAATATAACGAATGAAAGGGTCGATTTTAGACACCCGATTTTCAAATTTTACAGAAATTTGCCCAAATAGACAAAAAACCGGGGAAATCCCGGTTTTCTGCATTAGATCTGCTTCAAATGCCAACGTAGGCGCACAGCAGCTTCAGGGTGTTCATCACGCCTTCCATGTGGCTGCGCTCGTAGCCGTGGCTTGCGTAAACGCCCGCGCCGATGAGACCGTGGCGGATGTCCACGCCGCTGCGCAGGGTGGCTTCCACATCGGAGCCGTAATAGGGGTAGATGTCAACGGCATAGTCAGCGCCGGAAGCCTTGGCTGCCGCGATCAGCTTGCCTACGACCTCGTAGGAGTAAGGGCCGCCGGAGTCCTTGGCGCAGATGCTGACCTGCTTTTCGGTGCATTGCAGACCATCGCCCACGCAGCCCATATCCACAGAAATGGCTTCTGTAACGCCTGCAGGCACAGAGGCGGAGCCGCCGTGACCCACTTCTTCATAGACGGTAACATGGACGTAAATTTTGCGTGCAGGAGTGCTGCCGCTTTCGCTCAGATACTTGGCGAAGCCCAGCAGGATGCCCACGCTCAGCTTGTCGTCGAGAAAACGGCTCTTGAGATAGCCGCTGGGGGTACGGCGGGTGCGCGGCTCAAAGCAGACGATGTCGCCCACCTCGATGCCCAAGGCGCGGGTATCGGCGGCGGACTTCACATCCTCGTCGAGAACCACCTCGACAGAGTCAAAGGAGCGCTTCGCGCCGGAATAATCTCCGTTGACATGAACGGATGCGTTGCAAAGCTGCAGCGTGCCGTCGATCACCTTGCTGGAGCGGGTGTAGACCCATACATTTTCTGCTTCTGCGTTGTTGGCGTTCATGCCGCCTAAGGGGGTCAGGCGCAGACGACCGCTGCCCTTGACTTCGGCGACCATGGCACCGAGGGTATCGGTGTGGGCTTCCAGAAGCAGGGCGTCCTCTGCATTTTCGCCGCCCAGATCGATGAGGACACCGCCCTTTGCGGTGATGGCGGCGGAAAAACCGAGAGCTTCAAAGCGCTCCTTGACCCACTGGGCAGCCCGGGCGGTGTAGCCGGAGGGGGAGTCGATGGAAAGCAGGGTTTCGGTCATTTCCCATGCGTATTCTACGTAATTCTGTCCGATCATAATGTTGTCCTCCTAGTATCCTAATAAAATGTAATGCCAGATGCCGGCAACTTCGCGCATAAAATAGTTGAGCTTGATGGAAAACCAGCCGGTTTGCGCCGGAATGCCGATGGCGGTCACGCCGCAGTCTTTGGCAAAGATACCGGCGCGGAAAAGGTGATATTCGCTGGAGATCAAACCAATGCTGTCGGGGCGGCTGCCGGTCTTTTCTTCGATCAGAGCCATGGTAAAGCGCAGATTTTCTTGAGTGGAGGTGGATTTCTCCTCCAGCCAAAGTCTGCTTGGATCAATTCCCCGGGCGGTCAATTCGTTGAACATGCATTGCGCCTCGGAGATGCCCTCGTCTGCACCTTGTCCGCCGGATAAAATGGCGATGGTATCGGGATGGGCGTTTAAGTATGCCTCTGCCGCCCGGATGCGGTCAGCAAGGGAAAGGGAAGGGGAAGTGCCGTTGACCTTTGCGCCCAGCACCACAATGTAGGGACAATCCGCCTCCGGCTGACCGAAGCTGGCGTGAATGATGATCCCCTCTGTGATGGCGAACAGCAAAAAGCCGATGCAGAGGATGACAGTGAGGGTCACCGTCAGCACCTTGCAGGTTTTGGAAAAGCGTTTTTTCAGAGAATCGAAAAGGAAATAGCAGCTGACGACGCCGGCAAGAAACAGGCACACAAGCCCCAGAAAGCTGTGACCGTGGATGCCGGTGTAAAAGAACAGGCTCAGCAGCAAAAATGCTGAGGGAATCAGCCATTTCAGAAGAAAAGCGTAGCGTTTCATGGAACCTCCGTCAGAAAAGCTTTTCTTCAGTATACCATAGGAATAAAAAGAAAACAAGCCGCCCGGGTGGACGGCTTGTAACATTATTAAAAATTAAACTTCCTTGCTCTTGGTGGCGATCTCCATCAGGCACTTGGCGATGAATTCGTCGGGCGTCATAGCACCAAGATCGTCGCCCTTGCGGGTACGGACGGAAACAGTGCCGTTTTCCATGTCACGGTCGCCGATGACCAGCATGTAGGGGATCTTCTGCAGCTGTGCCTCGCGGATCTTGTAGCCCAGCTTTTCGCTGCGGCAGTCGGTTTCTGCATGGATGTTGAGGGCGTTCAGCTTCGCTGCCAGCTCCTTGGCGTACTCGTGGGCGCGGTCGGTGATGGGCAGAACCTTGACCTGCGTGGGCATCATCCACAGGGGCAGTGCACCTGCATAGCGTTCGATCAGGTAAGCCAGCGTACGCTCGTAGCAGCCGAGGCTGGTGCGGTGGATGATATAGGGGGTCTTCTTCTGACCGTCGGCATCGGTGTACTCCATGCCGAACTTCTGTGCCAGCAGCATATCGATCTGAATGGTGACGATGGTGTCTTCCTTGCCGAAGACGTTCTTGTACTGGATGTCCAGCTTCGGGCCATAGAAGGCAGCCTCGTCGATGCCGATCTCGTATTCAACGCCCAGATTGTCAAGGATCTCACCCATGACGCGCTGTGCTTCTTCCCACTGCTCGGCAGTGCCTTCGTACTTGATGCCGGCACGTGCGGGATCCCACTGGGAGAAACGGAAGGTGCAGTTTTCCAGCATGCCGACGGTGTCAAGGCAATACTTTGCCAGTTCCAGACAGCCGCGGAACTCTTCCTCCAGCTGCTCGGGACGCAGGACAAGGTGACCCTCGGAAATGGTGAACTGACGGACACGGATCAGACCGTGCATCTCGCCGCTGTCCTCGTTGCGGAACAGGGTAGAGGTCTCACCCAAGCGCATGGGCAGATCGCGGTAGGAACGGGCGCGGTTCAGGTAGACCTGATACTGGAAGGGGCAGGTCATGGGACGCAGAGCAAAGCACTCCTTGGTCTCGTCGGTGGGGTCGCCCAGAACGAACATGCCGTCCAGATAGTGATCCCAGTGGCCGGAGATCTTGTAAAGGTCGCTCTTTGCCATCAGGGGGGTCTTGGTCAGCAGATAGCCGCGCTTCTGCTCTTCGTCTTCAACCCAACGCTGCAGAGTTTGAATGACGCGGGCGCCCTTGGGGAGCAAAATGGGCAGACCCTGACCGATCTCTTCCACGGTGGTGAAGAACTCCAGCTCACGACCCAGCTTGTTGTGGTCGCGCTTGAGGGCTTCTGCCTGTGCCTCCAGATAAGCATCCAGCTCGTCCTTGGAGGGGAAGCCGATGCCGTAGATGCGCTGCAGCATCTTGCGGTTGCTGTCGCCCCGCCAGTATGCGCCGCAGGACTTGGTCAGCTTGAAGCCGTTGTGACGGACGCGCCCGGTGTGGTCAAGGTGCGGGCCGGCGCACAGATCCGTGAATTCGCCCTGGGTGTAGAAGGAGATGACGGCATCCTCGGGCAGATCCTCGATCAGCTCTACCTTATAAGGCTCGTTCTTTTCCTGCATGTAGGCGATGGCTTCGGCGCGGGGCTTTTCGCTGCGCTCCAGACGGATGCGCTCCTTGCAGATCTTCTTCATTTCCCCTTCGATCTTCTCCAGATGCTCGGGGGTGAAGGAGAAGGGAGCGTCAAAGTCGTAGTACCAGCCCTCGTCGATGGCAGGGCCGATGGCAAGCTGCACTTCGGGCCACAGACGCTTGACAGCCTGCGCCATGATGTGGGAGCAGGTGTGCCAGAAGGTTTTGCGGTACTCGGGGTTTTCAAAGGTATACAGATTTTCTTCAGACATGATATTTTCCTCCTTGGTTGAATGTAGGGCGGGTGCTTGCCCCCGCCGAGGGGAGGGTATAAAAATAATCCCACCCCTGAAAGCTCAGGGGTGGGATACAAACGTACTCCACGGTTCCACCCTGGTTGCGGACGTATCCGCCACTCATTGGCGCTTTAACGGGCGCACCCGACCGATTATTTCCAATCGGTGGCTCGGAAGTGGTGACATGCGGGAAAAGCACGCAGGATCCTCACAGCAAACGGATCCCTCTCTGAGCGGTTTTCAGGCAGTTATGTCTTCGTCATAGCCTTTGCATACACCAAAAATTTAACACAGGAAGTGACTTTTGTCAATCCCTGACGAGGAAAAAAGGGTGTTCTGCGATGATTTTTACCTGCAAAACAGAAAAATAATGTCCGTAACTTATGGTTACGAAATGATACTTTATTTATTAACAAAATGTCATCAATTCACAAGATATTGTGGTAAAATCAGGGGAAACGATCTATATTTTGTTCTGTGGTTGACATAAAATTTACGGAGCGTTTTTTGAAAAAAGTTGTCCGTTAGGGTAAAATGAACGAAAATGCTTGACTTTTGCAAAAAAAATGTTATAATACACCCGAGTTGCTCAACATAGAATCAAAATGTAACTATTTGATACCACTTGTTTTTACAACAAAGATACACATCATTTTCCCGAAAGGAGGACACGGTCTATGCTTGAATACAACCGTTTTGCCGGCAAGAAGATAACACTTCCCATGCGGATCGCACTGCTGCTGTTGCCGCTGGTGTGCATCGTTCTTCTGCTGACGCAAACTGCATTCGCAAAGAATACATATCTGATTAACGATGGCGGCCGTGTGGTGATCCATACCACTTATGCAACTGACCCTGCTGAGGTGCTTGATGAGGCAGGCTTGACTCTGGAGGCTGACGATACCTTCGTCACCCAGCCCGGCATTGGCGTTTCCGAGATCACGATCCAGCGCAAGCAGGTCATTACCATCCTGCACGCCGGTCAGACTCTGGAGGTTACCAGCTACGGCGAGTCTGTCGAGTCCCTGCTGGAGCGTCTTTCTCTCATCCTGACACCTGAAGATCAGGTTTCCGTTGCACTGGATACCCACACTTATGACGGCATGTCCATTACCATTTCCCGCAGCGTGCAGATGGAGGAGACCTACACCACCCTGATCCCCTTTGAAACCGTCTATTGCTACGATCCTTCCCTTGCCGACGGTGAGGAAAAGGTTCTGACCGAAGGTGTTGACGGTCAGCTGCAGTGCACCGCTACAGTTACTTATCTTGACGGCGTGGAGGTTAACCGCATCGTTCTTTCTCAGAACGTCGTCCGCCAGCCTGTCAACGCAGTGGTTGCAGTGGGTACTTACATGGAGCAGGAAGCTCCTGAAACCGAGCCTACTGAGCCTCCCACGGAGCCTCCCACGCAGGCACCGACTCAGGCTCCTACCCAGCCCAAGCCGGAATTCACCGGCAAGCCCATCATTGAAGACGGCATGATCATCACTCCTGATGGCGAAGTGCTGACCTACACCCACTCCAAGGTGATGAAGGCAACCGCCTACAACAATCAGGACCCCGGCTGCACCATCTACACCGCGATCGGCACCCTGTGCCGCGTGGGTGCAATCGCAGTCGACCCGACGGTCATTCCCTACGGCACCCGGATGTACATCGTTTCCAACGATGGCAAGTACATCTACGGCATCGCTGTTGCAGAGGATTGCGGCAAGTCCATCAAGGGCGACCGCATCGACCTGTATTTTGACACCACCGACGAGTGCTGGGATTTCGGTATCCGTAACTGCACCGTCTATTTCCTCGGATAAATAGTTGCAAATCCGCCTTTCTTTTGGTATACTAGCCGAAAGAAAGGCGGTATTTTTATGCTCAATGTCTGCGATATTCAAGTGATGAAGCCGCTGCTTGCGGAGCATGGCTTTCATTTTTCAAAAGCAAAGGGTCAGAATTTCCTGATCGCGTCATGGGTGCCGGAGAACATCGCCATTGAATCCGGCGTGGATGAGCAGACCGGCGTGCTGGAGATCGGTCCCGGTATCGGTCCGCTGACCCAGCAGCTGTGTCTGCACGCGGGGAAGGTCTGCGCCGTGGAGCTGGATCATCGCCTGAAGCCGATCCTCGAAAAGACGGTAGGAGAGTTTGACAATCTGGAGATCATTTGGGACGATGTGCTGAAGCAGGATGTGGCTGCATTGGTTAAGGAGAAGTTCGCAGGACTTCGTCCTGCGGCATGTGCCAATTTGCCATACTACATCACTTCACCGATCCTTTCGGCGTTGCTGGAAGCGGAGTGCTTTGATCAGGTGACAGTCATGGTGCAAAAGGAGGTTGCTGTGCGTATCGCCGCCCAGCCGGGAAGTGCCGATTACAGCGCTTTTACCATCTTCTGCCAGTACTATGCCGAGCCGGAGCTGCTTTTTGATGTGCCTGCCCATTGCTTTTTGCCCCAGCCGAAGGTGACCTCGGCGGTCATTACCCTGCGGGTGCGCAAGGAGCGTCCGTGGCAGATCGATGATCAGGATATTTTCTTCCGCACGGTGCGCGCCAGCTTCGCTATGCGCCGCAAGAAGCTGAGCAACGGCTTGGCATCCGGCTTCTCCCAGCTGGGCAAGGTCGGGGCAGCGGAAGTGATTGCCGAATGCGGCTTTGATGAAAATGTCCGGGGCGAGACACTGGGCATCCCGGAATTTGCAAAGCTTGCCAATGCGATTGCAGCGCGGCTGAAATGAGAAACCCTAAAATATTGGATTGCCCCAATTTGTGTATGGCACAAATTGGGGCGGTCTCTTTATGGTGACGTTTTCATTTCTTGCAGCAGCTGGATCATTCGGTCAAGCTGTTCGGTGCGGTCAGAGCTTTTCTTCAGGGAAATTGTACTGATCTCCCAATTAGGAAACAATTCTGCATAACGATCCAGTACCGCAGTCAGAAGTTCCTCAATTTCTACTTCGTTTGCATATGCAATTTCTTCAACCAGATCACGCATTGGATTATCTCTCCTTGCCTAAAAATACACACTAAATGATAACACATTGTTTGTATAAATTCAATAGTATTCTTGTTATACTGTTATCAAAATTTTAGCGAGGTGTTATCATGGCGACAAACAAAATCCAAACCGGAATCCGATTTGAGCCGGAATTGCTTTACAAAATAACATATGTTGCCAAGGATAATAAGCGGTCATTGAATGCCCAGTTGGAATATCTTGCACAGATCTGTGTTAAGGAATTTGAAGCAGCCAACGGCGCGATCCCGGTCAGTGATGAACTCCTTTACCAAAAGTAATACCGATCCTATTGTAGGGGCGATTATCAATCGCCCGCGGGCGGATAATATCCGCCCCTACATCCGCAGGATGTAGAAATCTGCATAATTTTTGGGCGTGTTGCAGTGATTGCAACACGCCCTACATTTGTACATTATCCAACAAATAGGGGGAAAAGCACCGCGGTCAGAACGCCTGCGACCGTCAGCGATAAGCTGCTGACCGCGCCGGTCAGCGGGGATAGCTCGTGGGCTTTGGAGGTGCCTATGACGTGGGATGCCGTGCCGAAGGCAACACCCTGTGCAACCGGGTGCTTGATCCGAAACAGCTTGCAAAGGAGCGGGCCGATGATGCTGCCCAAAATGCCGGTGATGATGATGGCAGCGGCAGCAATGGCGGAATTTCCGCCGCCCTGCTCACTCAGGGCAAGCCCCACAGCGGTGGTGACGCTCTTGGGAAGCAGGGACGCCAGCATTACGCTGTCCATGCCCACCAGTCGGCAGAAGCCGAACACAAACAGCAGGCTCGCAAGCGTACCGGCGCAGATGCCGATCAGGATCGCTTTCATGTCCTTTTTGAGAACCTGCAGCTGCTCGTAAAGTGGCACAGCAAGGCAGATGGTGGCGGGGGTCAGCAGCCACGAGATGGTCTTCATGCCCGTCTGATAGGCATCAATGGGGTAGCCGGTCAGCAGGAGTGTTCCGATGACCAGCACGATGGCGATCAGCAGGGCATTACACAAGGGAAATTTGACCTTTTTTGACACAAACAAGCCGATCTGATAAGCGGCAATGGTGATCACAAGGGGCAAAAAGGTGAGGTTACTCATGGTCATCCTCCTTTTTGCACACGGCTTGGCACACGATGCCGGACACCCCAAAGACCAGAATGGTGGATGCGGCGATCAGAAGCAAGATCCAGCCGATATTCGGCAGCAGCAGTCCCCAGCTTTCCAGCAGATTGACTGTCGGCGCAACAAAAAGAAGGGGCATGATCGTCAGCAAAAAGCCACTGAACTCCTTGACATGCTCGACTTTTACCAGCTTCAGGCACAGTGCCAAAAACAGAAAAACCAAACCGTAGATCGCGGCGGGGATGGGCAGCGGCAGCAGCATCTGCAGCGCCTCGCCCAGCAGGGTAAAGCCGAAGATCAGAAGACCCTGACGCAGATAGTTAATCATACTTTCCCTCCACCTGACACAGATCCTTGATCACCTCACCCGCCATGATCAGACCTGCCACAGCCGGTACAAAGGATACAGAGCCGGGAGTGGAACGGCGGGAAGAGCCTTCCCGCTGAGGTTCAAGCGTCTCATCCGATTGGGCATCCGTCGGCAGCTCCGGCGAATAGACCACCTTCACACCCTTGATACCCCGCTTGCTACATTCTTTGCGCATGATGCGCGCCAGCGCGCAGCCGGAGGTTTTGGAAATGTCGGCAACACGGAATGCGGTAGCATCCAGCTTGTTGCCCGTTCCCATGCAACTGATGACGGGAACGCCGGTTTCCTTCGCCCGGGCGATCAGCTGGAGCTTGCCGGTAACCGTGTCGATGGCGTCGATCACATAGTCGTACTGGGTGAAATCAAACTGATCAGCTGTTTCCGGCAGATAAAAGGTTTCGTGGGTGGTTACAACGATGCCGGGATCAATGTCTGCGATGCGCGCCCTTGCCGCCTCCACCTTGGAAAGACCGACGGTGGAATGCAGTGCCAGCAGCTGGCGGTTCAGGTTGGTAGGATTGATGGTGTCGTCATCCACAAGATCGATGGCACCGATACCGGCACGGGCAAGTGCTTCCGCGGTATAGCCGCCTACACCGCCCAAGCCGAAGAGGATCACCCGGGAAGCACGCAGCTTGTGGAGTCCCTCCTGACCCAGAAGAAGACGGGTACGGGAATACTGATCGGGCATAATTTACACCTTTTCGATCGCCTGCTTCAGATCGGCGATCAGATCCTCGGCATTTTCAAGACCGCAGGAAAGACGGATCAGGTCTGCGCCCACACCGGCAGCGGTGAGCTGCTCGTCGGTCATCTGGCGGTGAGTGGCGGAGGCGGGGTGCAGGCAGCAGGTACGGCTGTCAGCAACGTGGGTCTCGATCGAACCCAGCTGCAGATGCTTCATGAAGACCTCCGCTGCTTTTCTGCCGCCTTTCAGACCGAAGGAGATGACACCGCAGGAGCCGTTCGGCAGATACTTCTGCGCCAGCTCGTAATACTTGTCACTCTTTAGACCGCAGTACTTGACCCATGCGACCTTCTCGTTATTCTGCAGGAACTCGGCGATTTGCTGTGCGTTGCTGCAGTGCTGACGCATACGGAAGGGAAGGCTTTCCAAGCCGAGGTTCAGCAGGTAGGCACTCTGGGGACTCTGGCAGCAGCCAAAGTCACGCATCAGCTGGGCAGTACACTTGGTGATGAACGCGCCTGCAAGACCGAAGCGCTCGGTGTAGGTGACACCGTGGTAGCTGTCGTCAGGGGTGCAAAGACCCGGGAACTTGTCGGGATATTTCGTCCAGTCGAACTTGCCGCTGTCCACGATGCAGCCGCCCACGGCGGAAGCATGACCGTCCATATACTTGGTGGTGGAGTGGGTGACGATGTCAGCACCCCACTCGAAGGGACGGCAGTTGACGGGAGTTGCAAAGGTGTTGTCGATGATCAGCGGAACGCCGTTGGCATGAGCGACCTTGGCAAAACGCTCGATGTCCAGCACGTTCAGGGCGGGGTTGGCGATGGTCTCACCGAAGACTGCCTTGGTATTGGGACGGAAGGCTGCCTGAATCTCCTCCTCCGTTGCGTCAGGGCTGATGAAGGTGAAGTCAACGCCCATGCGCTTCATGGTCACGGAGAACAGATTGAAAGTGCCGCCGTAGACCGCGGAACAGCAGACCACATGGTCACCGCAGCCGGCGATGTTAAACACGGCAAAGAAGTTGGCAGCCTGACCGGAGGAGGTCAGCATGGCAGCTGTGCCGCCTTCCATGGCAGCGATCTTGGCTGCCACAGCATCGCAGGTGGGGTTCTGCAGACGGGAGTAGAAGTAACCCTCTGCCTCCAGATCAAAGAGCTTGCCCATGTCCTCGGAGGTGGCGTATTTGAAGGTGGTACTCTGAATGATGGGGATCTGGCGGGGTTCACCGTTCTTGGGAGAGTAGCCCGCCTGAATGCACAGAGTTTCCATGTTGAGTTTCTTGTCCATTTTGTTCACCTCAGTGATAGATTTATGGGAATATTGTACTGCCACAGGCGCAGTTTGTCAAATAAAAAGGCGGTGCGAAGTTCGCACCGCCTGAAATTCAGATGTAACGGATTTGAATATGACCGAAGCTGACGTTTGCCTCCAGTGCGATCACACCCTGCGGCTCATCATCCAGCTGACCGGAAACGTCGATAGCACCGAAGGAAGCGGAGCGGTCAAGATTGACGGAAAAGCGTTTGGGAACAAGCAGCTCCAGCTCGCCGAAGGAGCAGTTGACTTCGATCTCACAGCCCTGCGCAACCTGCTTGCAGCCGGTCAGGTCGACGGTGAGTTCTCCGAAGGAGCAGTTTGCTTCGCCGCTTCTCAAAAGAGGCAGCACAACGGGATGGGTATTCTGTCCGAAAGAGAGATCGGATTCAAAGGAATCAACGTCGGTTTCGAAATTGCTGCGTGTCTTTTCGCTGTTGTTCAGCTTGACACCGTTGCGGGAAATCGTAATCTTCGGCTTTTTCGGCTTGCGCAGGGCATCCACCAGCAGGCTCAGACCGAAGATCACGATGATGATCGGGAAGATCAGCTCATCACCGATGTCAAACTTCCAAAAGCCCAGATTGTCGATCAGAAAATATCCGCCAAACAGAGAACAGCCAATGCTGAAGAAGGAAAATTTGGAAAACAGTCCTCTGACGCCGTAGACCAGCAGGGCAGAGGGCCACAGAATGCTCCAAAAGTCTGCGTCCCATTCCAAAACCTTGGAAAGAAGGGTCAGCGCACCCACCAGCAGCACCAGAATGGCAAAGGTCAGACCTTCCTTTCTTCCGGCATTCCAATGAAATTCCCAGCTGTTACGGCTTTCACGGGAATCTTCATTTTCGTTCTCATTAACGACCTCTGCTTCGTAAACGGGCTTCGGGTCTTCTCTGCCCAGCAGGGCATCGGTGGTGATGCCGAAGATCTCCGCCAGCTTGGGCAGCATGGCGATGTCGGGGCAGGATTGGTCGTTTTCCCATTTGCTGACTGCCTGCGCGGTGACACCCAGCTGTTCTGCCAGCTGATCCTGCGTCAGACCGAGCCGCTTGCGATGGGCGACGATGCGTTTGCCTAATGTTTCTTCCATGGATCATACCTCCTTTTTGTGAGCCTATCATAGCACGACCTGCGGGAAATTGCTATCAAATATCCGTTAATTTGAGGAAAATTCCTTTCAACCGACTGTTGAAAGGAAACTCAACGGCTGGTTGTGCGGTATTTTTCTTGCATTTAAGGTGCGGTTGCGCTATGATAATGGGGAGGTGATCTTATGCAGCTTCGAATCAAGCAGCGTGTATTTGCGTGGGGCGATACCTATGATGTCTATGACGGCTACGGAGAGCCGAAGTACTTCGTCAAAGCAGAGATCTTCGCCTTCGGGCATCAGATCCATGTCTACAATAAGAAAACGGGGGAGGAGGTCGGCTCGATCCATCAGAAGCTGCTGACTTGGCTTCCCGAATTTGAAATTGTGATCGGCGGACGGACTTACGGTACGATCAGCCGGGAGTTTACCTTCTTCAGACCCCGCTACCATGTGGATTTCCAAAACTGGGAGGTCGAGGGCGATTTTCTGGGCTGGGATTATACAGCATACTGTGGCGGAAGGAAAGTGCTGTCGGTGTCGAAGGAGCTGCTGACATGGGGTGACACCTATGTTTTGGATTATGCAGGTGCAGCCGATGAGATCCCGGGTCTGATGCTGGTGCTTGCCATCGATGCAGCGAATTGCGATAACAACTAACAGGAGAAACTATGGAAAAAATTACGAGCTTTACCATCGATCATATCAAGCTGCAGCCGGGACTGTACGTCTCCCGTAAGGATGCGGTGGGTGCGGAAACGGTCACCACCTTTGATCTGCGGCTGACCAAGCCCAACGGCGAGCCGGTGATGAACACGGCGGAGATGCATACCATCGAGCATCTGGCGGCAACGTATCTGCGCAACCATCCTCAATGGAAGGAAAATGTCCTCTATTTTGGACCGATGGGCTGCCGCACGGGCTTTTATCTGCTGCTCAAGGGTGACCTGACATCGAAGGAGATCCTGCCGCTGGTGCGGGATTGCTTCCGCTTTATCGCGGATTTTCGGGGCGAGGTGCCGGGTGCATCTGCAAAGGATTGCGGCAACTATCTCGATATGAATCTGCCCATGGCAAACTATTGGGGCGCGAAATACGCGGCACTTCTTGATAACATCACGGAAGATCGTTTGGTCTATCCGAAGTAAGGAGTATTTATGAAACTGGGAATTATCGGTGCCATGCAGGTGGAAGTGGCGACCCTGAAGGAGAATATGAAGAATAAGACCGTCACCACCCGTGCCGGCATGGAGTTTTGTGAGGGCGAGCTGGAGGGCTTGCCGGCAGTTGTTGTTCAGTGCGGCATCGGCAAAGTCAATGCGGCACTGTGCGTGCAGGTGCTTGTGGACTGCTTCGGCGTGACTCATGTGGTCAATACCGGCATCGCAGGCTCGCTGTGCAACGAGCTGGACATTGCAGATCTGGTGGTCAGCCGCGATGCGATCCACCACGATTTTGATCTGCGCTTTTGGGGCAGACCCATCGGTCAGGTGCCGGGCTTTGACGTAACGGCATTTCCTGCCGATGAAAAAATGATCGAGATCGCCTTCGCCGCCGCCGAGGCGGTCAACGCCGGTCATACGAAGATCGGCAGAGTTGCCAGCGGCGATCAGTTCATCTGCAGCCGGGAGCAGAAGGAGAGGATCATCGCAGATACCCAAGGCATCTGCGCGGAGATGGAAGGAACAGCCATCGCGCAGGCGGCTTACCGAAACGGTGTTCCCTTTGTGATCCTGCGTGCCATCTCCGACAAGGCGGACGACAGTGCCGAGATGGACTATCCCACCTTCGAGGCGATCGCTGCCAAACGCTGCGCCGAAGTGGTGCAGACCATGGCGAAGCAGCTCGGTCAAATATAAAAGGAAAGGGCGTGTTGCACAGTGCGGCAACACGCCCTTGAAATATTATGGGGAGGGAAAGGGTGTCAACCCATGGGTAAGTATTTACAAGTTTCCCTGTCATCGCGAAGCCCGCAAGGGCTGTGGCGATCTCCCGTAACAAAGCACCGAATCAGTAGATTGTTGCAGGAGATTGCCACGTCGCTTTGCTCCTCGCAATGACATGGTAATTTGCAACAATTCCGAACGCAGGATGATTGATAGTCGATCAGAGGATCAGGCAAATGAGTCCCGTTGCGCCTTCGTTGACCACCCGGGTCAGCGTGCCGCGGAATTTGCCCCGCACATCATCCGGCAGACGGATCACCTTGGCGGTCAAGCCTTCCTGAATCAGATCGTAGACGGATTTGCCGAAAATGTTGCTCTGCCAGAGCTTCTCCGGGTCTTCTCCTCCTAAGTAGGCGATCAGATCCTGCGACTGCTGCTCGCTGCCAACCATAGGACTGATCTCGGTATCGATGTCCACGCGGATCATGTGGATAGAGGGCGCACCTGCCTTGAGCCTGACACCATAGGCACTGTTTTTGCGCAGCACTTCAGGCTTCTGAAGGGTCATCTCCTCTGCGGTGGGCATGACGATGCCGTAGCCGGTTGCTTTGACTGCAGCCAAGGCATCAGCGATTTTGTCGTATTCCCGCTTGGTTTCGCTGAGCTTGGTCAAAAGCTCCAGAAGCTGTGCGTCTGTGGAGATGGTCATGCCCGCCCGGCTGCTGAGGATCTCGTAGAAGAGTGCTTCCGGCAAGCGGATGGTACAGCAGATCGCACCGCTGCCCAGATCAATGGATTTCACAGAGTACTCCTGCACCTGCTCAACTTCCTTGAGAGCGGTCAGTGCCTGCTCTGCCTGACCGAGGGCGTTGATCTGGGTGGCACATTGCAAAAGCTTTTCGTAGAGGGCTGCCTTAACGGGGTGATCCGTCTCCAGCGCATCCATCCACCGGGGAAGCCATACCCGCAGCTCCTGCATGGGGAAGGCGTAGAGCAGATCCTGCAGAAGGGCTGCGATGCCGTCGGCATCCAATGTCTGACAGTCCGCGACGGTTGCATCAATACCAAACTCGTTTTTCAGGTATTCCCTGACATTTTTCGCAGCCGCAGAACCGGGGGAACGGGAGTTGATGATCACAAGGAAGGGCTTTCCCGTTGCCTTCATGTCAAGGATCGCCCGACGTTCCGCGTCCACATAGTCCGCCCGGGGGATGTCTGTGATGGTGCCGTCGGTGGTTACCACGAGACCGATGGAGCAATGCTCCTCCATGACTTTTTTCGTACCCAGCTCTGCTGCCTCGGTCATGGGGATCTCGTGATCGAACCACGGGGTCGTGACCATCCGGGGAACACCGTCCTCGTCAGCACCCACGGCACCGTTTACCATATAGCCCACCGAATCGATCATCCGAATGCGCAGCTTTACCTTGCCGTCGGGGGAGATCTCGATGGCTTCCTCCGGGACAAATTTCGGCTCTGCGGTCATAATGGTGCGCCCGGAGCCGCTTTGGGGAAGTTCGTCCCGCGCCCGCTCCTTGCGGTAGGGGTCGTCGATGCGGGGTATCACCAGCTCCTCCATGATGCGCTTGATCAGCGTGGATTTGCCCGTTCTGACGGGTCCGACTACTCCGATGTAAATATTGCCGCCGGTTCTTGCGGCGATGTCAGCATAGATCGTTTCCATAGCATGCCTCCTCATCCGGCAGGAGGGAAGGCTCCTGCCATGGTCTACAACAAGGTATGTCCGTAAAATTTGCTTTAGAACAAAAATAAAATTGTTTTTTGGTGAAAATAGTATTTGACAAATGGGGTAAAAGCCTATATAATATCAAGGCATGACTGCGAGGAGGGGGATAGTATGCTTCTGGGGTTGTCAAAAATCATAGACTGCCCGGGTGCGTCCGTTTCCTTTTCCACCAGCGTGGACTTGAGTGATCTTCGATATGGCGAGAGCTATCCGGTCAGCGAGCCGGTCATGGCAACCGGCACAGTACGCAACACCGCTGGTGTTTTGGTAATGACCGGCAGCGTGCAGACCACCATCCACGGCGTGTGCGATCGCTGCGCCGAGGATTTTGATCAGGAGGTTCAGATCCCGATCAATGTGGTGCTGGTAACAGAGCTTAGCAATGAAGAAAACGAAGATGAGTGGGTATTCCCTCTGGAGGGAGACAGCGCCGATCTGGAAGACATCGTTCGCACGGTGTTCGTGCTGAATATGGACTCCAAATTGCTGTGCAAGCCGGACTGTAAAGGTATCTGCTGCCGCTGCGGCAGGAATCTGAACGCCGGTCCTTGTAATTGCCGGAAGGAGCTTGATCCCCGTTTCGCTGCTTTGAAGCAGCTTCTCGAGAAGTAAAACCATAAGAATGCTGCAAAATAAGCAGTTTGACCAAGGAGGTGTCATCCATGGCTGTCCCTAAGTGTAAAGTATCCAAGGCCCGTCGTGATAAGCGTCGTGGCTCCAACTGGAAGCTGTCCGCTCCCAGCGTGGCCGTTTGCCCCAAGTGCGGCGAGCCCGTCATGCCCCACAGAGCTTGCAAGGCTTGCGGTACCTACAATGGCCGTCAGGTCCTGGCCGCCAAGGCTGACTAAGGCAGGAAGTATGAGAGGAAGGCTGTTGCCTTCCTCTTTTTCCTTGTTGCGGATCTGTAAAACTTATATGAACCGACGGAAAAACATTGATTTAGCGTTCGGTTTGTGAGATAATACAAAAAGTGTATTTCCAAAGAAAGGAAGTGATCCCATGGCAAAGCCGTTGGTTGCCATCGTGGGCAGACCCAATGTGGGTAAATCCATGCTGTTCAATAAGCTGACCGGTCAGCGCACCTCCATTGTCGAGGATACGCCCGGTGTCACCCGTGACAGAATTTACGGCGAGTGTGAGTGGTGCGGCCGTCATTTTTCGCTGGTGGATACCGGCGGTATCGAGCCGGGTACAGACAGCGATATGCTCAGGTTCATGCGCCGTCAGGCGGAGATCGGTATTGAACTGGCGGATGCTATTATTATGGTTGTTGATGTTCGCAGCGGTGTTACGGCTGCGGATCAGGACGTGGCAACGATGCTCCGTAAGAGCAACAAGCCCGTCTGTCTGGCGGTGAATAAGTGCGACTCCATCGGACTGGTCAATCCCGATGTTTACGAATTTTACAGCCTTGGCATCGGCGATCTGTTTGAGACCTCTGCCATTCACGGTCACGGCACCGGCGATATGCTGGACTGGGTACTGGAAAATATTCCCGCTTACGACGAGGACGAGGAAGAAAGCGAGATCATCAAGGTCGCCATTGTGGGCAAGCCCAATGTAGGCAAGTCCAGTCTCTTAAACCGCATCCTCGGCGAGGAGCGTGTGATCGTTTCCGATGTTGCCGGCACGACCCGTGATGCCATCGACTCCTATTTTGAAAATGAAACGGGCAAGTACTGCTTCATCGACACCGCCGGCATGCGCCGCAAGAGCAAGGTGGACGATGCCATCGAGCGTTACTCCAACATGCGCTCCATCAATGCCATTGAGCGTGCGGATGTCTGCCTGATCCTGATCGATGCCAACGAGGGCGTGACGGAGCAGGATACAAAAATTGCCGGTCTTGTCCATGAGGCGGGCAAGGCGGCTATCATTGTCGTCAACAAGTGGGATGCCGTTGAGGATAAGGAAACCAACACCATGCGCGACATGGAGGGCGATGTCCGCAACGGTCTGAGCTATATGCTCTATGCACCCGTGGTGTTCCTCTCCGCCATGACAGGACAGCGGGTGGACAAGCTCTATCAGGTCATTCAGGATGTTCACAAGCAGAACACCAGCCGCATCACCACCGGCGCGCTGAACAGCATCCTTGCCGATGCAACGGCTCGTGTGCAGCCGCCCAGTGATAAGGGTCGCCGTCTGAAGATCTACTACATGACGCAGGCCGGCACAAAGCCGCCCCATTTCGTCATTTTCTGTAACGATGCAAGACTGTTCCACTTCTCTTATCAGCGGTATCTGGAAAACCAGATCCGTGAAGTTTTCGGCTTGCAGGGTACGCCCGTTCGGATCACCATCCGGCAGAAGGGTGATAAGGAGGACTAAGCATGTGGTTTTCGATCCTGATCGGTATGCTGGCGAGCTATCTGCTGGGCAACCTCAACGGTGCGGTTTGTATGTCTGCACTGCATCATGATGATGTCCGCAGCCACGGCAGCGGCAACGCGGGTCTTACCAACTTTATCCGCAATTACGGTGTCGGGCAGGCGATCTATGTGATTTTGATCGATGCCGGCAAGGCGGCTCTTGCCTGCCTGCTGACCGGCTTGCTGCTTGCTCCCTACGGACTTTATACCGAAGGCACCGCGCTGGGCGGTCTGGCTGTGATGCTGGGTCACGTTTTCCCGGCACTGCTGGGCTTTAAGGGCGGCAAGGGAATCCTTAGCGGTCTGTTTATCGCTCTGGTGGTTGACTGGCGGATCGCGGTGATTATTTTGATCGTTTTTGCGGCTGCCTATCTGCTGACCCAGTATGTGTCCCTCGGCTCCGTGCTGGCTGCAACAGCCTTTGCGGTCAGCTTCGTGCTGCTTCATTTGGATAATCTGACCGTTGCCCTCAGCGGTGCGGCGATGGGTATGCTGGCAGTGTTTATGCACAGAGGAAATATCGTCCGCCTGATCAAGGGCGAGGAACGGAAAACGAACCTTTTCGGGAAGGGGAAGAAGTCATGAAAGTTGCGGTGATCGGCAGTGGCGCATGGGGTACAGCCCTTGCAATCCGTCTGCATAAAAACGGACATGATGTAACCCTGTGGAGCTTTGAAAAGGATCTGATCCCCCAGATGGAAACGGAGCGGGTGAATATCCGCCTGTCGCAGGTGAAGCTGCCGGAAGGACTGCGCATCAGCGGGGATTATGCCTGCGCCAAGGGGTGCAATATGGTCGTCATTGCCAGTCCCTCTTTTCCGCTGCGCAGTGTCTGCCGGGGTGTTGCGCCCTATATTGATGAGGACGCGGTGGTCGTTTCTGTCGCCAAGGGCATTGAAAGCGGCACACAACTGCGTATGAGCGAGGTGGTGGAGCAGGAGACCGGTCACAAGGTGGTCGTGCTTACCGGCCCAAGCCATGCGGAGGAAGTGGCACTGGAGCTGCCCACAGCCTGCCTCGCCGCCTGCGAAAGTAAGGAAATGGCAGAGCTTGTGCAGGATGCATTCATGTCCGATGCCTTTCGGATCTACACCAGCCCTGACGCTGTGGGTGCGGAGCTGGGTGCAGCTCTGAAGAATGTCATCGCCCTTTGCGCCGGCATCAGCGACGGTCTTGGTTTTGGTGACAATACCAAGGCAATGCTCATGACCCGCGGCTTGACGGAGATCGCCCGCCTTGGCGTTGCGATGGGTGCGAAGAAGGAAACCTTTGCCGGTCTTGCAGGCGTGGGCGATCTGATCGTCACCTGCACGTCCATGCACTCCAGAAACCGCCGCGCGGGCATTCTGATCGGTCAGGGTAAGACACCTGAGGAAGCCATGCAGGAGGTAGGTGCTGTTGTGGAAGGCTACTATGCAGCCCGATCCGCATGGGAGCTGTGCTGCAAACTTGGCGTTGATATGCCGATCGTTCATGCGGCTTACTCCGTCCTTTATGAGGGCATCAGTGCTGCGAAGGTAGTCGAAGCACTTCTGCATCGAAGCAAAAAAGCCGAATCCGAGGATGCCGGCTGGTTATAAGAAATGCAAAACGGCTGACCCGACGGGTCAGCCGTTTTTTGGCAGCAAAAAACGCCACCGAAAATCGGTGGCGTTATCAGCGCATGGTGATCAGATCGCACGTTCAACCTTGTTGGAACGGAGGCATCTGGTACAGGCGTACACATGGCACGGAGTACCGCCCACAACCGCCTTAACACGCTTGACATTGGGCTTCCAAGTACGGTTGGAACGTCTGTGGGAGTGGGAAACCTTAATGCCGAAGGTCACGCCCTTACCACAAAAATCACACTTAGCCATTCACTGCACCTCCTATCTCCATGATAGTCTCAAAACATCGCCCTAAACAGGCACTTAGATATGATAACAAAGTTTGGCGAAAAAAGCAAGTACTTTTTTCGTTTTTTTTGAAAAATATCAGGAAAATGTTGAAAAGTACCGTTATGTCTCCGAAAGCGGGGTGTTTTTACTCGTTGGGCAGGTCAGAAAGTTTCTGTTTCGGCAGCTTGGTGAGAATGAAGTGTGCAAATGCCAAAAGTCCGAGAGATAAAACAGCGGAAATCGCCGAGAGGATCTGCTGGGCGTAGACCGTCATACCGAAGAGGGTGTTGCCCATGGACTGGATCGTTTCCAGCAGCCATGCAGCAAGGAAAGAAATCCCGAAGCTGAAAATGCCGCTGATGCAGGCAACAAGGGATAAGCTGTACATATAGTAGGTCGGACCGACAAACTCAAGGAGCATATTGTGAGCGCAGGAAGAAAGCGCAAGATTACTGATACCGAACAGAATGGTGTAGACAACGATCAGCCATGCTGTTTCCGGCGCGGTAAATGCACCGATCAGGAAGGAGAGAATGACACCGACCAGCCCCAGCTTCAGGCATAGCTGATGGGAGCGCCGGTCTGCCAGCTTGCCCATGGGTCGTGCCAACAGCATGGTCGTAATATTTCCGACAGTGCCGATGATTTGAACAGTGCTGAGACTGAAGCCCAATTCATTGAGTTTATAGATGCCCTGAAAATTGATGGTAATGGTGCTGGCAATCTGCCAGATAATGAAAAACAGCAGCATATAAAGGAAGCTTTTGCTGCCGAGCGTGTGACGCAAGACGTCCCGGATGCCGGTTGCGGGCTTGGAGTCGGAAGAATGCTGCGTTGTTCCGCGCATCATAATGACGGATATGATTGTAAAAACTGCTACAACGGCAAGAAAAACAGCGGTAATGAACAAACCTTGTTCTACGTTGCCCGATTCCCGGTAGTAGTCACGGATCTCGCTGATGGCAATGGTAAAAACAATGGCGGTTGCGAGGGAGACGGCGTTGTTTGTTGCTCCGACGGTGCCACGCTCCCGATAAGAAATAAATGTATAGATGTAGCTGCTGAGCAGAGGCGATGCAAAGCTGACGATCAGTCTGCCGAGCATAAGGGAAGCAATGATCAAAGCCTGCTTGAGCTGTGTTTCCAGCGGCAGCAGCGCAAAGATATGTGTCAGCACAAACATGACCGCCATACCGCCGTATCCGAGGAAAATGAGCGGTTTGGGGTTGCGGATCTTGTGACCAATGAAAAGCAGGAGGATCTGAACGAACGCCAAAAATCCGATGGCGGAATTCACAATGCCAATGGCGCCGTCATCCAAACCGACGTATTGAAGCACGTCAACAAGAAAAACATCTGACAGAAGCAGGGCGGAAATATAATTCAGCGCGCAAAGAGCGTAATAGGAAATGCGGGATACGGATCTGCGTTTTAAGGCGTTGGCATCCATAGACAGTTCCTCCTCAAAATGAGGTGTGATTTCACTGTCCTTATATCACAAAAACAAGAAAAGTCAATACTCTTTTATAAGAAAAAATCCCCACAAAAACAAGGTGTTTTTGTGGGGCGGATTTGGAAGAAAACTGTCTTTAATCTGCGGTCATTCCTGATCCTTGGGGCGCTTGTAGCGACCCTGCGGCTCCCATTCGGGCAGGGGCAGGCGCTGCATGGCACCAAAGATGCGTTCTTTCAGATCGGGATACGTCCCGCTGAGGGTGTAGACCAGCTGCTTGATCTCCTCACGCTTGGTGTTTTTATCCACGGGACAGCGGTTTTGAAGGACAGGAAGCTCCATACGGGCGGCGAAATTCTCTGCGGTCTTTTCGTGTACATAGAGCATGGGACGGATCTGGATCACGCCCGTGCGGTCGAGGTCGGTCACGGGCTGGAAGCAGCTGATGCGACCCTCATAAAATAGGGACATCACAAAGGTCTCCACCGCGTCGTCATAATGGTGACCCAACGCGATCTTACGGATGCCCAGATCCAGTATTGCCTGATTCAGTGCGCCCCGGCGCATTTTGGAGCACATGGAGCAGGGATTCTTTTCCTTGCGGTGGTCGAAGATGATCGGTCCGATCTGGGTGGGGACGATGGTGTAGGGGACATCCAACTCCTCACAAAAAGCGGCGATAGGGGAAAAATCCATGCCAAGTCCCATATCAATGGTAACGGCGTGGAGGGAGAAGTCCATATAGTCACGCAAGCCCGCCAGTACCCGCAGCAAAACCAGCGAATCCTTGCCGCCGGAAATGCCGACGGCGATGCGTTCGCCGGGGGAGACCATGCGGTAGTCCTCAATACATCGGCGCACAAGACCCATTATCTTTTGCATTGTTGGATTTTCCTCCTTCTTTGCGAAAAATGGAACGTGAGAATTAAAGAGAAAACGAGAGAAAATAAAAGAAAATGAAAGATTAGATATAATTTCATAAAAATACTTAAAAAAGCGGTTGACATTTCAAATTTGATGTGATATAAAAGTCAAGCGATTTGAAGACATTGTACAACATGTACAGAAAAATGTCAAAATATTTTACCTATTGGAGGAAGTATCATGTCCACCACTCTTTTGAAGAAAGAGACCCTGGAGCGCAAGTGGTACATCATTGATGCTGCTGGCAAGCCCCTGGGCCGTACCGCTGTCACCGTCGCTAACCTGCTGCGCGGCAAGCACAAGGCTGATTTCACCCCGAACGTTGACTGTGGCGATTACGTCATCGTCATCAACACCGACAAGGCCATCCTGACCGGCAAGAAGCTGGAGCAGAAGACCTACTACCGTGTTTCCGGTTGGATCGGCGGTCTGAAGGAGACCAAGGCTCGCTTCATGATGGAAAAGCGTTCCGACTACGCTATGGAGCTGGCTGTCAAGGGTATGCTGCCCAAGAACACTCTGGGCCGTAACGCTCTGACCCGTCTGCACCTGTACAAGGGCGCTGAGCATGTTCACGCTGCACAGAAGCCTGAAGCATGGACTCTGGACTAATTGGAGGTAACGAATTATGTACGAGAGCAAGAAGAAGTATTTTTACGGCACCGGCCGTCGTAAGTCCTCCGTTGCCCGTGTCCGCGTTTACGAAAATGGCACCGGTGCGATCACCATCAATGGTCGCGACATCAACGACTACTTTGGTCTGGACACCCTGAAGCTGATCGTCAATCAGCCTCTGGTCACCACCGGCGTTGTCGGTAAGGTCGACATCGTGATCACTGTCGCCGGCGGCGGTGTTTCCGGTCAGGCAGGCGCCATCCGTCACGGCATTTCCCGTGCTCTGGTTCTGCTGAACCCCGAGTTCCGTCCCGCTCTGAAGGCTGCCGGTTTCATGACCCGCGACCCCAGAATGAAGGAAAGAAAGAAGTACGGCTTGAAGGCTGCACGTCGCGCACCCCAGTTCTCCAAGAGATAATTGGAGCAATTCAAAAATTACAGCACTCACGAAAGTGGGTGCTGTTTTTTGTCGTTTGTCCCAACGAAGAGATGGCGGCTCAACCTGAAAGAGTGAGTGTCCTATTTACATTTGGGGAGAATTATGGTATAAATTAACTGCTAGAGAAACATAGATTTACAGAGTTGAGGTGCAAGGTATGAAGAAACGATTGGCAATCTTCTTGGCGATTTGCATGTTCTGTCTTTCAAGCTGCAGCTGGGTCGAGCAAGGTGTGGAGATTGAGCAGACAGACGAAATGACTGTAATCAAGCTTGAAAACTTCAAGGGTAAAAAAGAGGTCATGATCGTTCACGACAGCCCCGGTGATGGCAGCTTGTGTTATAGTACTGACATTGCGAACGGCAGCGTGACGGTATCTTGCGACCAAGGCTGGTTGTGGGATGCTGACGAGCTTTTTACAGCATCGTCCGGCAATAATTTTACGGATAGGGGCTACTATATTGACAGCAGCACAACTAAAATTACGATCATCATTGAAGCGGAGCAGGAAGCATCCGGTGAGATTCGGTTATGGTGTTCTTAAATCTCCAATAGATAATTAGAGTCTTTCATAAAACACAGCACCCACACTGCGGGTGCTGTGTTTTGACGCTGTTTGCACAAAAAATGATGCATTTACAGTTTATAAAATTTGCTAAAATTTGTATATACTTTTACGATAAAGTTTGTTATAGTAAATTGGGCGTGGATGGAATTGCCGTTCTGCCCGCGATTTGTACACTTGCATTATATTTATAATGTATAGGAGGAAATGGAAATGTACATCTACAGCAATACTTCTGCGAAGCTTCTTTTCGTGGTAACCAAAGAGCCGAGTGATATTAAAATCTTCGATGCCGAGGGACTGGCGGTTATTTGCCCTCTGATGGGAAGCGCAGTCTGTGAGGAAGGGTATCGTTATACACTGGATGCGTCCAATCTGAAGCTGTGGACGCTGGATCAGCCGGTGCTTTACACCTGCGAGGCGGGTGGGGAAGTGGAGCGCTTCGGTTACAGCTCTCTGCGTACTGTGCAGAACAAGATGGTGCTTTTCAATGATGCGCCTATCTATCTGCGTGGCTACATCCGCGGCATTGTTGCTCACGATCATCCCAACATGACAGGGCAGAGCGACTACGAGGCTGCCCTGAAGAACATCCGTCAGGCGAAGAAGTACGGCTTCAATTTCGTGCGTTTCCACAGCACAATCCCCTCTGAGGATTTTGTCCGCGCGGCAGACGAGCTGGGCTTGCTCATCCATATGGAGATCGGCTTTGCCTACGATTACGACGAGCAGGGTCACAAGAAAAATCTGTCCATGAATAACGATGCTTGGGAGAAGACCATTCTCAAGTACCGCAACCATCCTTCCATGGCAGTGTTCTGCATCGGCAATGAGATGCACAACTCCGGGCACTATCCCGAGGTACGCCGGCTCTACGAGCAGGGCAGGGCATTGGCACCCGGCAAGCTGATCCTCGACAACTCCGGCTGGGGTGAATATGACCGCAGCACGGCAGATATTTACAGCCAGCATATCGCCTATTTCTTCCCCTTCAAACATCATAAGAATATGTTCAACGAGGATACCCCGTGGCGCATCAACGGCTCTGTCTACGATGTGCCGCTGGATGCTGAAGCGGACACCGCAACTGCAAGCGCAAAGATCCGCCGTGAGTGCGCACCCATCCGTCCTGTTTTGGCACATGAGGCGATGCACTACATCGAGATCCCCGACTATGTGGCACTGAACGGGAAGTTTGACGCATTCGCGGAAAAGGTCGGACCTGCGTATCTGCAGGAGAAGGGGATCACAAAGCCCCGCTTCATGACCGAAATGCCCAAGCTGATCGCCCGCAAGGGTCTGACCGGGCGCATGGAGGACTACCGCGCCGGCTCTATGAAATGGAAGCTGATGGCGATCAAGACTTATCTGGAGGAAATGCGCCTCTCGCCGCTGTGCGGCTATGAGATGCTCCAGTTCTCCGACTGCCTGAAGTATGAAAACAAAAACGGCATCGTTGACTGCTTCGATGACGACAAGGGCATCGACTGCAGCTGGCTGCGTCAGATGAATGACGACCTTGTGCTGCTGGCGGATCTGAGCGACGAGATCGCCTATGAGGATGGCACTCTGCACGCAAGCCTTTTTGCATCCGATTTCCTGCCTGAGGCGGAGATCCGAGGTGATTACAAGCTGTGGCTGGACGATGAGCTGCTCTACGAGGGCAAGGATTTTGTCTTGGGTGGCGGCCTGCAGAAGCTGGCGGAGCTGGAGATCTCCGTCAAGCCTACCGGCAAGGCGCAAATGCGCACTCTGCGGGCAGAGTTTACAAGCGGCGACCTCTGCGTTAAGAACGAATGGAACGTGTGGTTCTATCCCCGCAAAGTACCCGCAAGCCTTCCTCAGCTGAAGCTGGAGAATGGCGCGCTGAAAACCTACTTGGAGCAGGGCAAGAAGGCATCCGGGCTGATCGTGACCGACAAGCTCAATGATGAGGTCTTTGCCGATCTGGCAGCCGGCAAGCATGTGGTGCTGTTTTATGAGTACAAGGCGGAACGCAACGCTTATCAGCTGCCCGGCGCATTGGAGCGTTTCAAGCCCTGCATCTGGGATCGGGGCAGCAATCTGGGCGGTATCATCGATGAGAAGCTGCAGAGCGTCTTTGCGTCTGACCGTTATTTCGACAAAAACCTGCAGCCCCTGTTGGAGGCAGGCACTAAGGTCAATCTGGATACCTTCCCCGTGGCAGTCACTGAGTTCCTCAGCGGCATCGACAAGCCTGTCCGCGACCGCATGAAGGGTCTGGTCAGCGGTATCAAGGACTTTATCGACGAGGACACCCTGCGTAAATTCTCCCATCTGTTCTCTGTCAAGGTGGGCAAGGGTCTTCTGACTGTCTGTACCCTGAACGTGACCGATCCCGCTTCCCCCGTGGTCTCCAATCTGCTGTGCGCTTTGGTGGACAGTCCTGAGTTGTTTGCGACGGATTGCAGCATCAAAGCAGAGCAGCTTCGCGCATACCTCGAAGAGGTCGCTGCCAAGGGACTTCGTCCTGAGGATGTGATGAACCACTTCTGGGAAATCGACAACAAACTGGTCGAGGACACCCTCTTCTGGGAGGAAGTGCAGGTGGATTTGGCGGCAATGAAGCATTGATCCTGCGAATACCGTAATTGTCCACAAAATAACCGCGATCGCACAATAGACTTTTGGTCAAACTGTGCTACAATTTAAGATAGAAGCAGCCTCTGCAAACCATGAATAGGGAAGCGGAGGCTGTTTTTATCACAATAAGGAGTACGATGACCATGCGAAAACTGATTCCCACCCCTCAAAAGTTTGTTTATTCCGAAAAACTGACCACCTACACCGGCTTTGCCAAGCGACTCTGCGATCTTCCTGCGGACGAAAAGCTTGACTGCGGTTTTGAGATGCTGAACGCGCAGTTTGGCGGCGAAGGCGATGTGCTGAAAATCGTATTTTCCGACGATGCCTTCTTCACGGAGCAAAACGCCCGGGAGCAGGGCTATATCCTGAAAAGGGCTTCCGGCGAAACGACGATTTTCGCCCAGACTGCGCAGGGCGCGTTTTACGGCATGATGACCCTGCTGCAGCTGTGGGGTGAAGCACCTGAGCACTTTGAAATCTACGACCGCCCGGTGATCCGCTTCCGTGGCATCAAAAATACCCTTTGGGCGGAGACCGGCGTGTGGTCTTACGACTTTGGCGACGGACTCCCCAATGCCCTTGCCCGCATCCGGGAGACCATGGATCAGATGGCGCGTGCCAAGCTGAACATGATGTACGTGGACGGCTTCGGCTGGCGTACGGAGCGTTTTCCCGGCTATGACGATGCCCTGCGCAGCCTTGCGGAGTACGGCAAAAAGCGCGGCATTTTGCTCAAAAGCGGCGGTTATACCATGAGCTACGGCTCTGCCGGTCATAACAACTCCTATCAGGGTCGTGTTTTCTATAACCGCAGACCCTACCCGGACGGCGAGCTGTACGATTGCATCGGTACATACGATCCTTCCATCAATCCCGATCCCAATGCACTGCGGGGTCGCACCTATGGCACATGCCTGACCAACGATGACCTGACGGACGATAAGATCTCCGAACTGCGCGACTATATGCGCAGCACCGGCGTGCGTATCCTGCTGACCCACAACATGGATGCCGATGAGATCCACGAGCCGCTGTGGAAGGGACGCTGCGCCTGCTGCCGTGAGAAGTTCCCCAATGACGACCTCTACGCAGCGGACGGCGCAGCCGGCGCCTTTGCTGCTTTCTATGACCGCATCTTGGATGCGCTCCTGCCGGAATTTCCGGATATGATCGTCTGTCCCGTCAGCCCCGGCTATGCCTATGCCAAGTCTTCCAGCGACGAGACCTTTGAAAAGTGCCGCAAATTCTGGGGCGCGATCAGCCGCCATGTGCGCAACAAGGATGCATTCCTGCCTTCCTTCCGGGAGCTGTTCTACATGCACGATGAGCAGGTCTTGCGCTTCGACCTGCTGGGGCAGGAGGTTCCCCGGTTCTGCTGCGCCTTTTTCTCCAGCGGAGACGGCTTCTACTCCGATAAGATCTATACAGCCAGCGCAGCCTATGCGAAGCTGATGGCAAATGCGGAGATCATCGGCGCATACAACGGCATGTCCCTGCACAAGCCCACCATGATCGCCAATGCGGAATATTTCTGGAATCCCATGAACTCCGCATTTTATAATGTAGAGCTGATGGGTTCCTTTGAACCCCAGTTTGACCACTATAACAAGCTGCGGGAGGGCTTTATCCGCCCTGAGGGCATTTACGGCGACGGAGGCCTGCTGGAAACCTCCTGCTGCTTGCTCTTTGGCGACAAGCACGGCAAGCGCATCGCGGACTTCTATCGCGTTACGGGCAAAAACGGCGAAAGCCCCATTCTCACCGCCTGCAATGTAGAGCTTTGGACAAATTATACCAAGGTCAACTTCCCGATGCTGTGGGATACGCCTGCAACGGCTGCAAATCAGCAGCTCTACCGGGAGCGCTTCAGCGAATGCGCCCTTGCTACAGCCTCTGCTCGTGATATTCTGGAAGAAGTACTGGCGGCTGACGATTTGGAAGCCGGTGTCCGCGCCCACCTGAGCTTCCTCCACGAATGTGCCGTTATGGGCGCAAAGCTCTGCAGTCAGCTGACCCGCTACATGGATCTTTATATGGAGGCAGACCGCTGGTTTGAAGACGGCACGCCCGTCAATCCCGACATCTGTGAGCGGTGCGAAGCTCTGATCCGGGATGCCAAGGCACAGCTTGCGGTCATGCGTGCTGATGGCAAGGTCGCATTTGACCCGCTGGGCGGCATTATGCTTCGCCGGGAGGAGCTGTTCGAGTTTGTTGCCTACTGCGCAGGGCAGATCGTCAAGAGCCTGAAGACCGATACCCGCGTTCCTGAAGACCGCAAACCCCTGAACATCCGCTCCTGGTGGTGAGCGCGTGAGATGATACCAAAACAATGGCAAAGTGCCTAAAAACGCGTTTTTGCTTTTGTGCATATTGCCATTCGTTCGTCAAAAACATCAAATTTGGAGCTTTTTCCCCACAGAAAAATGGCGGATTTCTGTGCAAAATAGCACTAGCCAAATCGAAAACCATCGTGTATAATAAATCCATAAAATGGTGTGGTTATTCCATACCATTGGAAGTGAAAGCTTCAAACTATTTTAAGGAGGAAAACTCAATGAAAAAGACCCTCGCATTATTGCTGGCTCTGATCATGGTCGTGGCTCTGTTTGCAGGCTGCAACACCACCACCGATCCCACCGATCCCAGCACCCCCAGCACCCCCAGCAACCCCACGGATCCTTCTGACCCCACTCAGACTGGTCCCTACCCCGTCGACGAGAACGGTCAGTTCGTTTACGGCGACAAGTTCAAGGGCGTTGTCGTTTCCGTCGCTGTTGTTGCTGACGAAGATCAGGATGACCTGTGGTTCTTCAAGCTGATCGAAGAGAAGTTCGGCTGTGACATCCAGGTCGTTGAGATCCCGAACGGCGCCTATCAGGACAAGATGGCAGCCTACCTGGCTGACAAGAACCTGCCCACCATTTTTGAGTCCTTCGGCACCATCGCTCAGATCGTTGAGTACGGTGATCAGGGCGCATTCGTCAACGTGATGGATGAAGACAATCTGGCTAAGATGCCCCACTTCAAGAAGTTCTTCGTTGACCAGACTGAGGTTTACGATGAGTACATGATGACCGCCTCTACTGCTACCGGCGCGCACTACATCCTGCCCGCTTGGGATTCTGAGCGTGCTGTCAACCACTACTGGGTCTACAACGATGCCGAGTTCGAGAAGGCTGGCGTTGAGTGGTCCGGCGACACCGTAAACGGCGGCTTCCTGAAGATGCTGCGCGATCTGAAGGCTTACAATCCTTCTTCCTGGCCGCTCACCGCCGGTGACTGGAAGAACACTCTGCAGCGCATGATCTCCACTTGGGGCGTTAACAGCATGTATGCTGCTTACGACTACGAGGACGAGAAGTGGTTCTACGGTGCTACCACCGATGAATTCTACGACATGATGAACCTGCTGCTCACCTGCTACAACGAGGGTCTGATGAACCCCGCCTCCCTGTCTCAGGGCAACGGCGCGCTTCAGGAAGACATCATCAATCACAGAAGCTACATCTACCACTCCTGGCTGGGCTGGATGTCCATGCACAATGCTGCATTCGTTAAGGAAGGCGTTTCCGACCACGAGTCCCCCACCCCCACTCCTGTTGGCCCCAACGGCATGACTCTGGAACTGAAGAAGTTTGCTAACAGCTATGGTACCGTCATCAATGCCGAAGATCCTCTGGCAGCTGAGTGCGCCATGGCGATCATGAACTGGATGTACGACGATTCCAAGCTGGGCGGCGCATGGGCTTCCTCCGTTGGTCCCGACGAGATCGTTGCAACCGATGAGAACGGCAAGCTGAACTGGATCGACGAGTCCAGCCCCACCGGCTACAACAACGACGTTAACTACGTTGCTCCTCTGTACGGTATGTTCGATACCTCTCTGAACGTCCGTTACGCTCCCGAGAGCCCCTACTTCACCTTCAACGCTGAAGAGCAGCTGGCTCAGGAGATCGGCGACAAGATCGGCTACTTCAAGGCTGCACCCGCACTGGCTTGGACCGATGTCGAAATGGCTGATGCCTACACGGCTTCCCAGCAGGATATCCAGGCTATGACCCAGAAGTTCATCACTGACAACTGGACCAGAGCTGACTTCGACGCTTGGGTTGCTGACTTCCTGGATCAGTACGGCGAAGTTATGGACTTCCTGAACAGCTAATCTGATATACCCCAGTTTTTCCCCGCGGGAGGGGCGGCTTGCCGCTCCTCCCCATTCGAAAGGAGATACACTTTATGGCAATTACCAATTCCAAGCAGGACGTACACCCGAACGCAAAAGCAAACAAGGGTACCCGGCTTCCTAATCGAAACAAAAAAGGCGGCACCAGTTTTTGGGCTCGGGTGTGGGCCCAGCGCGAACTGCTCCTCATGGTCCTTCCCGGCGTGCTTTTCTGGATTATCTTCCGTTACGGTCCCATTTGGGGCTTGAAGGTCGCATTCCAGAAATACTCTCCTTTCCTCGGAGATGCCAGTCCATGGGTTGGTTTCCAGCACTTCAAGCGCTTCTTTGGTCAGAAGGATTTCTGGGATCTGGTTGAGAACACCGTTATGTTGGGCGTTCTCAGCTTCGTGGTCACTTTCCCCTGCACGATCATCTTCTCACTGATCCTGAACGAGGTTCGCCAGCCGAAGATGAAGAAGGCATACCAGACCATTTCTTATCTGCCCACCTTCTTCTCCATCGTCATCATCTGCTCCCTGTTCCGTCAGATGCTGTCCCCCACCACCGGTGTCGTCAATGTCATCCTTGGTTGGTTTGGTGTGAAACCCATTGACTTCATGCTGAAGTCTGAGTATTATTACATGATCTACATTGGCTCCGGCCTGTGGGCAGGTCTCGGCTCCGGCGCGATCATTTATCTGTCCGCACTGGCAGGTGTTGATACCCAGCTGTACGAAGCAGCGGAGATCGACGGCTGCAGCCGCTTCAAGAGAATTATCCACATCACGCTGCCGTCCATTCTGCCGACCATCGTTATTATGTTCCTGCTGGCCATCGGCGGCATCGTCAGCGTCGGTGTTGACAAGTCCCTGCTCCTGATGGAGCCTTCTACTTACGACGTTTCTGACGTCATTTCTACCTACATTTACCGTGTCGGTGTTGTTCAGGGTACCAACATGTCCTACTCCGCCGCCATCGGTTTCGTTCAGTCTGTGATTTCCTGCATTTTGGTTGTCACCTTCAACAAGATCTCGTCCGTTGTGACTGAGACCAGTCTTTGGTAAGGAGGGTTTCGTATTATGGCTATCAAAAAAAATATGACCCTTCGTAAGAGCAAGAGAAACAGAATCGACGGCATTGACATTTTTGCCCATGCCTTTAATCTCATTTGGTCTCTGCTGATCCTGTATCCCGTTCTGAACGTTCTGGCGAGATCCTTCAGCGGTAACTACGCGATCCTTGCCAACAAGGTCACCATCTTCCCTGTGGATTTCACGCTGCAATCCTATGCGTATGTATTCGAAAACCCCAGAATTATCCGCAGCTTCGGCAATGCGCTGCTCTACACCGCAGTCGGCGTTACCTGCAACCTGGCTGCTACTGTTCTGATGGCTTACCCTCTGTCCAAGACCAAGCTGATCGGTCGCTCCTTCATCATGAGGGCAATGATCTTCACCCTGTACTTCAACGGCGGTATGATCCCCACCTACATGCTGGTCTCCAAGCTGGGCATGCTTGACTCCATGTGGTCGCTGATTATTCCCAACATCATTTACACGAACAACTGCATCATCATGATCAACGGCTTCCGCGCCACCCCCGAAAGCCTCTATGAGGCCGCTTATCTGGACGGCGCAGGCGATTTCCAGGTGTTCATTCGGATCGCACTTCCCCTTGCGAAGGCGACCATCGCGTCCCTCGGTCTGTTCTACTTCATGGGTCACTGGAATGACTTCTTCACCCCCATGCTGTATCTGAATACCTCTGATAAGATGCCTCTGCAGGTCGTTCTGCGTAACATGCTGATCGAAGAAGAGGCAATCGGAAGAGACCCCGGTGCTGTTTCTCTGACTCCCGAAGGTATCAAGGGTGCGATCATCTTCATCACCATGGTTCCTGTTATGATCATCTATCCCTTCGTTCAGAGATTCTTTGTCGGCGGCGTTATGATTGGTTCTGTTAAGGGCTAAGGAGTATACATTATGAAGATTTTCATGGCGCTTCCTATTGGTTTGGTTCGCGATACGTTCTATACCGAGCGCTCTATCGCCGCTTGTGAAGCGGTCGGCGATGTCATTTGGAATCCCTATGACCGCCAGTTGACGGAAGAAGAGCTGATCGAGCTGGCGCAGGATTGTGATGTCATCATGACCGGCTGGGGTACTCCGAAAATGAATGCCGCTACCGTCAAGAGGATGCCCAATCTGAAAATGATCGCGCATACCGCCGGTTCTATCGCCTACCAGTTTGATCCCGAAATCTATGATTGCGGCATCAAAATCATCGGTGCAAACGATGTTTTTGCCCGCTCTGTGGCGGAAGCAACGTTGGCATATACCTTGTGCGGTCTGCGTCAGATCGAGCTGATGTCCGATATCATGCGTGCCGGCGGCTGGAAGGATGAAAGCCTGAACAACAAGGGGCTGTTCTACAAGAAGGTCGGTATCGTCGGCTTCGGCGCCATCGCCCGTCACTTTTTGGAGCTGATCCGTTGGTTTAAGTGCGATGTTCGTATCTACTCCTCTTATCTGTCCGAAGAAGAGGCGGCAAAGTACGGCGGTCGTCTGGCAACTCTTGAGGAGATCTTCACGGAATGTGATGTCGTAAGCATCCACTCTTCCATGAATCCCAAGAATGCCGGTTTGGTTTCCCGTGAACTGATGAGCAAGCTGAGACCGGAGTCTCTGCTGATCAATACCGCCCGCGGTCGTGTCATCGACGAGCCTGCGATGTTTGAAATGCTCATGGAGGGCCGTTTCCGCGCTGTCCTCGATGTTTACGCTGAAGAACCGCCGAAGGCGGACAACCCCATCCGTCAGTGCAAGAATGTTCTGCTGATGCCCCATGTTGGTGGTCCGACCATCGATATGCGTGAGGTTTGTGTTCTGGAGCTGTGCGAAGACTTTGCCCGTTTCCAGAAGGGCGAACCCATGGTGCTGGAAATTCCCAAGGAGCAGGCAATGCGCATGACGCGCTAATTGTTTCTAAACTTTTGCCCAGCGGAAAATACTTTTCCGCTGGGCATCGATTTTTCCTGAAATGAGGATGTTTCATGAATTTGTTCAATAGTGATTCTCCAATCGTGAGATTTCTTGAAAAGCTGGCAAATGTGATGATCCTGAACTGGCTCACCCTCCTTTGCTGCATCCCGATCGTGACCATCGGTCCTGCCATCACGGCGGCGTATTGGGTTACACTGAAGATGGTTCGCAACGAAGAGGGCGGCATTATTCAAGAATTCTTCCATTCCTTCCGTGTCAATCTGAAGCAGGGCATGGTTGTGGGTCTGATCGTTCTTGGCATCGCTGTTTTCTTTGCCTTTGATTTTTATTATATCTACCAGCTGACCCAAATCGGTGGCTTGTTTGACCGCTTTGTGTTTATCGCGCTGATCTTCTTTGCTGCTGTGTGTATCATGGTGGTCAACTACGTTTGGGCGATCCTTGCAAAGTTCAACAACACCACCAAACAGCTTTTTAAGACCTCCTTTGCGATTGCGGTGCGCCATATTCTCGCTTCTTTTGTCATGGGTGTTATTTCGGCAGCTCCGTTTCTGATGCTTTTCTGGTCACCCGCAAGCTTTACCATCGCGGTTGCGTTTTATATCTTCTTTGGCATCCCCGGCATTGCGTATCTGCAAAGCATTTTCCTTGTCAGAATTTTCGATATGTATATCCCAAAGAATACAGACGAAGAGAATGACGAAGAGAATGATGAAGAAAATGACGAAGAGGAAGAGCCGGAAACGCTTCCTGATTAATGGATGAAAGGATTAGAAAGTCATGAGTGATTTTGTTCTCAGTGCCTTTGCTGATGAGGCCGGTGTTACGCTGGATGAGCAAATTGCTGCTCTGCAGCGAAACGGGATCCGATACATGGAGATCCGCTCGGTGGACGGTCTGAATATCTGTAAAACGCCCCTTGAAAAGGTTACAGAATATAAGAAAAAGCTGGACGCTGCCGGTGTTAAGGTCACGACCATTGGCTCCTGCATCGGCAAGCTGAATCTGGATGACAATTATGAGGAGCATATCGCTATGTTCCTGCATACGCTGGGCGTTGCCAAGATCCTTGGTGCCACCCGTATCCGTATGTTCTCTGTTTTCCTTCCGCAGGACGGTAATGCCGCCGCTTATCGTGAGAAAGTGTTCGGCTGGATGAAGGAGATGCTGGACATCGCCGAACCCACCGGCATTGCGCTCTATCATGAGAACGAGAAGGATATTTACGGCGATGTGGAGTGCCGGGTTCGAGACCTGATGGATACCTTTGGTGACCGCATGAGATTTATCTTTGACCCTGCCAACTTTGTCCAGTGCGGCTGTGATACATGGCAGGTCTACAATGCCCTGAAGGATCGACTGTCTTATTTCCATATCAAGGATGCTTCCGCTGCGGATAACACGGTCGTTCCTCCCGGAAGCGGTGATGGCAACATCGGCAGAATTTTGAGGGATTATGCAAAGGATCATCAGAATGTAATGCTCACCCTCGAGCCGCATTTGATGGACTTTGTGGGGCTGAAGGATCTGGGCGATGATGTCAGCATCAAGAAGGAAACCCAGTACACCTACAAGGACAATGCTGAGGCATTTGATTTTGCCGCATCGACCTTGAAGGCGCTGCTTGAAAAGGAAGGGCTTAGCTACCAATAAGCGCGAATAATACGAAAACCGCCCCTTTAAGGGGCGGTTTTTGCTGCAGATCAGAGTGTTTCAAACTGATACCAGTGATCAGGCTCGAATTGCGCATCGGGCTTGCAATCGACGGGGATCATAATGCCGAAGCCGGGATCGTTCCAATAAAAGCTGTCGAAATTTTTGCTCATGTAAGTGAGCTCTCCGGTGACATCGGGACACGGCTCAAGATTGACGAAATCCTTATCCTCGAACAGAACGGTATTTTCCGCTTCCAGCTTGGAATAGCGCAGCACCATTCGCAGAAGTCGGATATTGTTGCGTGATGCAGGTGTGTCTGCCAGCATCAGTGCTTCTTCGAATTTTGCGTCAATTGGAGTCATGTCGGTATGCTTCATCAGGTGGAGCGATGCGTTCATGATGCTTTCCTGTCCGTCCATGGCATCTTCCAGAAATTGAATGATTTCTGCGATCTGGTCTTTGCCTTTTCCGAAAATAGGAGTGAAGGTACGCAGATTGTCCTGCATGGAAAGAGAGGTGTCATAGGCGGTTCTGCCGAAGCAGTAGAAATTGAACAGATTGTTCCAAATGTTAAAACATTCGATTTGCGTACCAGAGCCCAAAATACCCAGCTCAGCAGTGCGCCGGAAGATGCTTTGCTGCTCGTCGGCTGCAGGCATGTAACGGTTGCGTGCGGGGTAGACACCCATATAGTACTCATAGTAGGCGACCGCAGCGCCGGTTTGCTTCCATTGCAGCAGATTATCCTCGTAGAGGGTGTTGTTCAAGCAGCTTCCGTCTCGTTTGCCGACGGAGCGCAAGCCACCACGATACCATGTTGCTACCTCTACAAGAATGTTCGATGCCAGCTTCAAATTGCGCGGGCAATCCCACATTCTGGAGTAGACAAGCATATCGATAAGCACTTCAGGGTGCTGCTGACGGACAAGCTCAGCCACTTCGCTGAGAAAATAGGCATAATTTTCGGTAATCGTGTAAGCGGCACAGTCGGGACAGGTGCATTGTGGAGCATGACCGTCCTTCTGCCAGAGGGAAATGCAGTCTACCGCAGGGTTCAGCTCGATCCAATGGCAGATGTTTTTTGCCATCTGACGGATCAGCTCCTGATTGCGGCTGCAGAAAATCCATGCGCCCCAAATGCCTTCGGATTTGAACCGTTCTCCGTCTTCGGTCAGCCGATAGTATTCCGGGTGGGTTTCGTAATAGTGTTCGGGAAAGTATTCATTTCCAAAGGGTGGGATGAACAGATCGGACGCCTCGTGGTGTCCGACGGTAAAACGCAGTCCGCGTCGTTCCGCCTCCTGCACAAGACCTGTTTTCTTATGTGCCTCATATGTGCTTACCCAAAGCATGATACGGTTATAGCGATTTTTGCAGAGCCAATCAAAAAAGGGAAGCGTTAGTTGATGAGAGTGGGAAACATCTGCATGAGAATATTGAACGATGGCGGTTCTGTAGGGATTGTCGGCACAGGGCTTGACATAGGATATGTCTTTCAATTCCAATGCATCGAGCGATGGCACGTACTCGCCGCCTGCATAATCTGAGTTCGTAAAGGCAGCCAAGCTGCATCCGAGAAAACGCTCCAGCAGCTCATAAACGGCATAGATCGTGCCACGTTCACACTCGTTGGGATCTTTGCTGCTGCCGGCGCAGATCAGCACATCCCCTTCAAAGCTTTGAATCAGCATACCCTCGGGTCCGGGAACCAGACGTTCAAATTCTTCGCTCGTGATATAAGAGGCGGTTTGTCGGTTGCGCTCTGGATTGCCTAAAAGGACACGGTATCCGGTGACAGGGTCGGTATCTCTGACAGCGGCAATGTGGATACCCGCGAAGATCCGGGTGAGGTATTTTGTTAATTCGTCACAGGCGAACTCCTCACGCGGGGTCGGATTCTGCGGAAGGACAATCGTCAAAGCGCAGTGTGTAGAAAGTTTCATAGAAAGACTCCTTATTTACAGCGTTCGAAAGGCTTTGAGCCACTCGCGCTTAATCACCTCGTGACCGGCAGCGGTGGGGTGAACACCGTCTCCCGTCCACAGACCGGGGTGGGCAGCATCCAGCTCGTCAAATATGCTCTGCAGCTCGACAAAGGTCGCGCCGTGCTTCTCGGCGAGCTTGCGGGCGATCACAGCGTTTGCCTTTGTCCCTTCGTCGAATCGGCTCCAACGATCAGGTTCTTCGGCAACGCAGGTGGCAGAGCCTTTGAGTACGAAGGGCGCAAGGATCATCAGCTTGATACCCGGAAGCGCTTCTTTGATCTCTTCCAGCAGCATATCGTAGATTTTTTCAAACTTGGCGGGTGCGACACCATTCTGGCGAGCGATCTCATGCCAAACATCATTGATACCAATGAGAATGCTCATATAGTCAGGCTTCAGGTTGATGATGTCCTGCTTGATGCGCGCATAGACATCCACAATGCGGTTGCCGCTGATACCCCGGTTGATGAAATCATACTGCTCCGGCTTCTCAAAACCCAACTCTGCCTTGACAAGAAGAGGGTAGCCAGTGCCCACATTCATGTCATTTTCACGGTCGCGACCGCAATCGGTGATGGAATCGCCCTGAAATAGAATTGTTTTAGACATGTGGTATCTCTCCTTTGCTGATCATGCGGTTATATTATACAAATCCGTGGTTCACTTGTCAATCAAGAGAAGGATCTCTATGAGCGGAAAATGCTTGCGTAATAGTACGAAATATATTATACTAGGAATAGAATCAAGAAGAGGGTGATCCTATGGTACATGATTATTGTGTCCCGCTGAAGCAGTTGGTCGAGGAATTTGGACTGGATGTGGCTTACCGCGCCACAGATTTTGATGCTGTTCGGCTGACGGTTGAGGATGTCGCGCGTCCCGGCTTGCAGCTGGCAGGCTACTTTGACCACTTTGAGCCTATGCGCCTGCAAGTCATGGGCAACGCTGAAATCAGTTACATTGAGAAAATGACAGAGCCGGAGAGACTGTCTGCCTATGACCGTCTGTTTTCTTATAAATTCCCGGCGCTTCTTTTGGCTCGTGGCTTTGAGCCGGGTAAGGATTGTCTGCGGATGGCTAAAAAGCACAACGTAACGATCCTGCGTTCCAAGGAAGCGACCAGTACAGTCGTTTCTGCGATCATCAACTATCTGCGTACGGAGCTTGCGCCCCGCATCACGCGTCACGGCGTATTGGTGGAGGTTTACGGTGAAGGTCTGCTCCTGATCGGTGACAGCGGTATTGGCAAAAGTGAGGCAGCAGTCGAGCTGCTGAAGCGCGGTCACCGACTGATTGCCGATGACGCCGTTGAGATTCGTAAGATCTCCGGCAATACACTGATCGGATCTGCCCCCAACCATATCCGAAATTATATCGAGCTACGTGGTATTGGCATTATCAATGTGGCGAAGCTCTTCGGCATGGGTGCTGTTAAGGCGGAAAATGAGATCAATCTGGTCGTAAACATTGTTCCGTGGAACAATCAGGCGGTCTATGACCGGCTGGGTCTGGAGGAGCATCATATGGAGATCCTTGGTGTGGATATCCCGATGAATACTATTCCCATCACACCCGGTCGAAATCTGGCAGTGATCCTCGAGGTTGCTGCAATGAACAATCGTCAGCGCAAGATGGGCTATAATGCTGCTATTGAGTTTACGGAACAGATCAACAGCTATTTTGCAACCCAGGCAGGAAATCAGGAATGAAAGAATTAACCATTGCCCCCAATGATGCAGGACAGCGTCTGGATCGGTTTCTTGCCAAGGCTGTTCCGCTGCTGCCGGCATCGCTGGCGCAGAAATACATTCGCCTGAAGCGGATCAAGTGCAACGGTGCCCGTGTTCAGCGGGATACCCGCCTGCAGGCAGGGGATGTTCTGCAGCTTTATATCAATGATGAGTTCTTTGATAAGCCCCGGGAGGACAATGCCTTCCTGACCGTCAGCACACCGAAGCTCTCCATCGTCTACGAGGATGAACATATCCTGCTGGTGGACAAGCGACCCGGCATTGCGGTACATCCCCATGACGGCGCAGAGTATGGGCGCACGCTGATCGACCACATTCAGGCGTATCTTTACCAAAAGCGGGAGTGGCGTCCACGGGAGGAAAATTCCTTCGCACCGGCGCTGTGCAACCGTATTGACCGCAACACCGGCGGCATCGTCATTGCAGCAAAGACCGCAGAAGCGCTGCGTATCATGAATCAAAAGATCAAAGACCGGGAGATGGAAAAGCTGTATCTTGCGGTGGTGGAGGGGACACCCAAGCCACAGAAGGGGAGCTTGCATGGCTATCTTTTCAAGGATGCGAAGCAGAATCGCGTGTTCGTCACGGATACGCCCCAGTCCGGCGCGAAAAGCTGCCAGACCAATTACCGCGTTCTTGCATCAAGAAACGGACTGTCGCTGGTGGAATGTGAGCTGATCACGGGACGCACGCACCAGATCCGCGCCCAGTTTGCCCATGCGGGTCATCCGCTGCTGGGCGATGGCAAGTATGGCAAGCTGGACAAGCGTTTTGACCGCAATTATCAGGCACTCTATTCATATTGCCTGACCTTCCGTTTTTCCACGGATGCCGGCGCACTGGAATACCTTAACGGCAAGCGTTTTTCTGTCCGTCAGGTGGATTTTGTTGAAGAGTATTTCCCAGATCAAAAGATCTTCATTGGCGACCGCTAAAAGGGCTGTTTGTGCAATAGTAACAAAAAAGACTGCCGTTTTTTGGCACAGAAAAGGCGGAATTACAACAAATAGGGATGCTTCTTTTTGAAAATTATGCTATAATAATAGTGGCGGCAGGATCGCCGTCAATGCAGAGTGAATAAAGGAGCAATCATGAATAACAACATCTTATTCTTTCTGACACCGAAGGCGATGTGTGCCTACTTATATGATGACTACACCATGCGTCAGGCACTGGAAAAAATGGAATCCGCCGGTTATGCGGCACTGCCGATCTTGAACAAACGCGGTGAATATCGGGGGACGCTGACAGAAGGTGACCTTCTCTGGGCAATCAAGAATATGTGCTACATGGATATGCGTCAGGCAGAGGCTCACCGTATTATGGAGATTTCCCGTCGAAAGGATAATGTGCCGGTTCGCGTGACCACATCGATGTTCGACCTTGTGGAGCGGGCAAGCATTCAGAATTTTGTGCCGGTGGTGGATGATAAGGATACATTTATCGGCATTATCACCCGCCGTAAGATTATCCAATATTGTGCGCATCAGCTGTTCAAAGAGGAATAAAAAAGCAACGGTCTGCCGCTGAAAAGCGGCAGACTTTTTGCGTTTTGCAGAAATAGTTGCAAAATGAAATAAAATTTGGTATAATGCATATAAGTATGGTTTTGGAGGTCCTTTATGGAAGACGAAAAGTTAAAGCGCCAAATCGGCAAAAACATCGCGCTTTTTCGAAAAAAGCTCGGTCTGACGCAGGCGGGTCTTGCGGAGAAGATCAACTATTCTGATAAGGCGGTCTCTAAATGGGAGCGCGGTGAATCCGTCCCGGATGTGCTGACTATGGTCGCTCTGGCGGAGCAGCTGGGCGTGACGGTTGATGTGCTTTTGTCAGATCCTGACGCTCTGCCCAAGGAAACCGGCCCGGTGCAGCAGGCAATGGGGCAGGTGGTGGAGAAGACACTCAAGCGCAAGGCGGACAAACGGATCATTCTCGGATTATCGTCTGTGTTGGTGTGGTTTGTGGCACTGCTGCTTTATGTTATCTTTGCATCGCTGGATATTCCCAACAGCTGGTTGGCGTTTTCTTATGCAATTCCTGCCAATGCGATCGTGGGTGTGTGCCTACGATCTGCGTGGCACGATTACCGCAGCAATCAATTCCTGATTTCCGCAATCGTTTGGGGTTCATTGCTGAGCCTTTACCTGACCCTGCGCGTGCTGGGGCTGGATGTGTGGCGTGTGCTGCTGCTGGGTATTCCCGGTCAGCTGGCAATTCTGCTGTGGTTTCGGATGTTCCGAACTGCACCTTCAACGGAGACGGACAATGGACAAAAAGGAACTGAGAAAACAAATTCGTGAGCAAAAACGTGCCATGACCCCGGAGCAGATCGAGCAGGCAAGCGCAAAGCTTGCGGAGCTTTTCTTTGCAACGGATTTTTATAAGCATGCCACGACGCTTTACGGCTACCTGCCTTACAATCAGGAGGTGCGTACTGTACCGATTCTGGAGCGTGCGCTGGCGGATGGCAAGAAGGTTGCTGTGCCGAAGGTCTATGGAGATGAAATGAAATTCATCTATCTGACCGATCTGACGCAGGTCGCACCCGGGTGCATGGGCATCCCGGAGCCGGTTGCCGACGAGCCGGTGGCAGATGACCCGACGGCACTGGTGCTTATGCCCGGCTTGGCGTTTGACCGGGAAGGACACCGCATCGGCTACGGCGGCGGTTTTTATGATAAGTTTCTGTCAGCAGAGCCGGAGCATCCGACGCTGGCACTGTGCTATGCATTTCAAGTATTGCCCCATCTGGAGACGGAGGCGTTTGATATCCCCGTCGATCGTGTGTTGTGGGCGTAAATTCAGGAGAATAGAATGGATATTCTGGCGATCTTACTGGTAGGAGCATTGACCTTCGGTGTCTGCTTTCTGCTGGACAAAGGCTTTCACGGTTTTTTCCGCAACAAAAAACAGCATAAATCGGGACGCTCTGTCCGCCTGAGCCAGCATTACGGCGGCGCCGGTGTGGTGTTGGGCATTTTGGGGTTGCTGGCGATCTTTCACGGCGCAAAGGGCAGCGCAGTGCTGTTGGCTGGCGGTTGTGTCGTTTTGCTGGCGGGCATTGGACTGATCGTCTATTATATGAGCTTCGGCGTTTATTACGATGATGACAGCTTTCTTCTGACCACCTTCGGCAGAAAAAGCAAGACCTATTCCTATGGCGATATTCAGGGACAGAAGCTGTATATGATCGCGGGCGGCAGCGTCCTTGTGGAGCTTCATCTGCACGACGGTCGAACAGTCGGTCTGCAAACGACCATGACCGGCGTAGATCCTTTTTTGGAAACGGCTGTCAAGGGCTGGTGCGCACAGAGGGGGCTTGATCGTGACACTTGTGAGTTTTACGATCCGTCTGTATCCCATTGGTTTCCGGAGGTGGAGTGATGCACATTCCCACAGGAGATACGCTGACACTGGAGCTGGTAACCTTTGAGGAAGCGTTGGCAGCTGCCAACACACCGTCAGAGGCATATGACATTAAAAAGTGGATCTATGCGCCGAATTTTTACTCGGAGTACCGCTATATTCTCGGCACGAGAGGGCAGAATCCTCTGATCTGCATTGGCATCAATCCCTCCACCGCTGCGCCTGACGCGCTGGATAATACCTTGAAATCCGTGGAGCGGATCGCCCTTGGCAACGGCTTTGACAGCTTTATTATGTTTAATGTATATGCCCAGCGGGCGACTGACCCCGATGCGATGGAAAAGCAATGCAACCTGCAGCTGCACAAGGAAAATCTTGCAGCTTTCCGCTATGTGCTTTCGATTTCGGAAAAGCCTGCGGTATGGGCGGCGTGGGGTTCGATTATTGAGAAAAGAGATTACCTTTTGGATTGCGTGCGTGATATGGTGATGGCGGGACAGGAGTATGGCGCAAGCTGGTACTGTGCCGGCGCGGTGACAAAAAAAGGACATCCGCACCATCCCCTTTACTTACGCAAGGACGAAAAGATCAAGCCGTTCGATGTGACGGCATATTTGCAAAACGGCAGGTGAGATTATGAAGCTACTGATCGCATCCGATATCCACGGCTCGGCATATTATTGTGAAAAGCTGATGCAGCAGGTGGAAAAGCACCGCCCTGATAAGCTGCTGCTTTTGGGCGATCTGCTGTATCACGGACCGCGCAACGATCTGCCCCGGGATTATGCACCCAAGCGGGTGATCCCCATGCTCAGCGACTATAAGGACATCATTGTCGCGGTGCGCGGCAACTGCGAGGCAGAGGTGGATCAGATGGTGCTGCCCTTTCCGTGCATGGCTGATTTTGTGCAGCTGCAGGTGGATGGAACGCTCTTCCATCTGACCCACGGACATCATGACAGCCCGGAGCAGCTTCCTTCGCTGCCGGAGGGCAGTATTTTCCTTTCGGGGCATACCCATGTGAAGCTGGATGAGATCAGAAATGGCATCCGCTGCCTGAATCCCGGCAGCGTCTCTATCCCCAAAGACGGCAGCCACAGCTGTCTGCTCTATGAAAGCGGCACATTTACCGTGATCACCTTGGAGGACGAAGATGGAACGTGAATGCGATACCTGCTGGTATTACGATTACGATGAGGAATTTGACGAGTACTATTGCATGATGGATCTGGATGAGGATGAGTATTACCGCTTCCTCGTATCGGATCACAGCCGTTGCCCTTATTACAGACAGGGTGATGATTACACATTGGCAAGGAGACAGTGATATGAAGCGATTGTTGGGCTTGATCATGGTGCTTCTCGTACTTTTGTGCGGCTGCACACAGAACACTCCCGATGGCACGACCCCTACCGATGCATCCACTTTACCTGCGACACAGCCATCCACAGAGCCTTCGTCAGAGCCTGCGACCCAACCCACTGAACCCGGCATCTATCTGCCGGAGAGTGCGCTTGAACAGCAGACCTCCGGCGCTGTGCAGTGCTATGCCGTCGAAGAAGGCGGCTATGGCAGCCTTGTGATGCCTGACGGCGAAATAATTCTGCTGCGCAATGAGAACGGAAACGGCATTCTGGAGATCTATACCGACGAGAGAATGATCTTACAGAAGTCGGTATCCTTGGGAGAGAACGTATTTCCTTTGCCGGAGCATTTTTGCGTGACGGAGCAAGGCATTTCTTATTATGATGCTGTGGACGGAGCGATGGCATTTCGGGATCTCAGCATGCGGGAAATCGGAAGAATGCAAATGCCGGAGGATGTCAATGGTATTGCGTGGGCTTCACCTAACTGGTCGACGATCTATTACGCAAAGACAGACGGTTTCTACACCATGGATCTGCAGACAGGTATTTCCCGTTTGCTCAGAGAACATCCGGCGATGAACAACCGAATTACCGGGATGCTGGCAGGTGGGACGGTTCTGCGCTGCACGGAGGAATTGGAGGATGGAAAGACCCACACGATCCTGATCGATGCATCCACCGGCGCGGTGCTGGAAGAAGGAAGCTATCTTGACAGTTTGGTCGAGTGGAACAATCATTATTTCTTTAAGGAGCAAGTCGGTGCACTTCTGCGGCTGCGTTTTGGAACGGGCAGTGAGCCGTCGGAGGTGATCTGGCCTGCGGAGAACGGAGATGTTTATCCGCTTTTGCCCGATGCGGCACTTGCCGTGGCAACAAAGCAGGATGACGGCGTGATGCTTACCTACTACCGTATGAGTACGGGCGCACGAATCGGCGCGGTACTGCTGAACGGCATTTCGGAGGTCTGGGATCTTCGCACCGACGGCAGCGGAAGTGTTCGGTTCTTCGCGAAGGATATGCAGGGGAAAGAGCTGCTGTGCTGTTGGGATCCGACCAAGAGCGCGCTTCAGGACGATCATTGCTATAAAACGCCCTGCTACACGCTGCAAGAGCCTGATCGGGAAGGACTTACGGAATATGTAAGTGCTTTTACGGCACTGGGGGAGCGCTATGGCGTTGAGATCCTGATTTGGGAGGAGGCGGCGAAGCAAGCACCCTCGGATCATGTTTTTGAGGTCGAGTTTTTGACGCAGGCTTATGAGAAGCTCCTGACGGAATTGGAGCAGGCGCTCGCTTTCTTCCCGGAGGGCTTCTTTGAACAGATGCCGGGTGAGAAGCTGAAGATCGTTGTGGTTCGCGGCATGACGGGCGACACAGAGCAGGGAAGTCTTGCAACCTCCTCCAATCTGCAGTATTGGAACGGCAAACAGCCGGTGATCGCTCTTGCTGCCGGATATGACACAATGGGTAATTTCTGCCATGCCATGGCGCACCTGATCGACACGCAGGTGTTGAGCAAGTCCGCTGCCTTCTATGAGTGGAACACGCTCAATCCTGAAGGATTTACTTACGACAACAACTACATCATCAACGCAGAACGCACGGACACCACATATATTGAAGGCGAAAATCGCTATTTTATCGATCTGTTCTCCATGAGCTATGCAAAGGAAGACAGAGCGAGGATCTTCGAGTACGCATGTGAAGCAGGAAACGAGGAGTTTTTCCAATCTCCCGTGATTCAGGAGAAGCTGCGCCGCATCTGCAAGGGTATCCGCGATGCCTTTGATCTGGAGGATGAGAAGATCGTTTTCCCGTGGGAAATCTATCTGACAACGTAAAAAAGCCCTGCTGAAGCATTGCTTCAGCAGGGCTTTTGCTTATAAAACTGTGCGGATCGTGCCGCCGCCGATAACGGTGTCGCCGTCATAGAGAACCACAGCCTGCCCGGGTGTGATGGCACGCTGCGGCTCGTCAAAAACGAGCCTGATCATACCGTTTTCTTCGGGATAAACAGTCGCCGGCTGCTCCGTCATACGGGAGCGCGCTTTCGCACTGACATGAAGGGGCGCATCCAACGTTTCAAACGCCTGCCAATACCAGTCGTCTGCCAGCAGCGTTGTGTGCATCAGTGCTTCTTCAGGTCCGACAGTGACGGTGTTTGCAGCCATATCCTTGCGGCACACATAGACCGGCGCGCCCATGGCGATGCCAAGTCCTTTGCGCTGACCAAGGGTGTAAGCATATGCGCCACGGTGTGTCCCCACCACATTGCCGTTCAAATCCAAGAAATTGCCGGCGGGATAAGTGTGACCTGTGTAGCACTGCATGAACGCGGGGTAATCGCCGTCGGGGATAAAGCAGATGTCCTGACTGTCCTTTTTGCGGGCAGTGATGAAGCACTGCTTTTCAGCGATCTCGCGGGCAGCTGCCTTGGTCAGTTCGCCAAGAGGGAAGAGAATACGGGATAGCTGCTCCTGCGTCAGGGCGTAGAGGAAATAGGATTGATCCTTGGCTTCGTCCTGTGCTTTTTGCAATACCAACCTTCCTGTTTCGGGATGCCGCGCGATACGTGCATAATGCCCGGTGACGACGTAATCACAGCCAAGCTCCCGGGCGTGGTCAAGGAGCAGTCCGAATTTCAGGTGCCGGTTACATTCGACGCAGGGGTTCGGCGTTTCGCCGCCTTCATAGGCACGAACAAAGGCATCCATCACATGACAACGAAAAGCATCCTTCAGATCAAATACATGGAAGGGAATACCAAGGCGATCTGCAACACTTTGTGCATCCTGCACTTGCTGAGGACAGGAGTTGGGTTCCGGCTCGTAAAGGCGCATGGTCGCACCAATGCAGTCGAAGCCTGCCTGCATGGTCAGGTAAGCAGCAACTGAGCTGTCCACACCGCCGCTCATGGCGATCAGAGCCTTTTTGTGCGACATTGAAATCCCTCCTCCCGTGAATATAAAACAGTTTATCATAACTGCGCCCGGAAATCAATGAAAAATCGGAGGAAGTAAATAATGGAAAATGTTATGTTTACCATCGAAAGTGTTCATGAAAATGTCATAAAATGTACAAAAATCATCCAGAACCCGTAAAATATGAACTTAAAAGTAGAAATTTTCATTTTGCATACAGTCAGAATTACCCTTGCAATGTATGACATTTTCTGGTATAATGTAGGCAAATTCGAACCCGGAGGTTAGAACCATGAAAACGAAGGTGATTTGCTGGTTGCTGGCATGGGCGCTTCTTGCAAGTGCTGTGCCGATGCCGGTGGCTGTATTTGCCACCGGGACCGAAACAGAACCCACGACGCAGACAGAAGCAACAGATCCGACGGAGGCAACCCCCGAAGCGACGGAGGATACTTCTGCTCCGTCGGAGGAAACGACAGAACCGACCACTGCTCCCACAGAGCCGGAAGACAAAACCATGAAGGTCTCCGACAATATGATGACGGTCCTTAAGGAATTGGAGGGCTGTTATACTACCTGCTATTGGGATTATAAGCAGTACAGCATCGGTTACGGAAGCCGCTGCCCGGAAGCGGTACATGAGCCGGGTAAGTTCCATACCATCACCCGGGAATACGCGGAGGAGCTTTTGCGCGGAGAGTTGGCTTACTTTGAGAAGGAAGTCAACAAGTTCATTGAGAAGCATGGTCTGACCGTGACCCAGAGCCAATACGATGCTCTGGTGTCGTTCTCCTACAACTGCGGTGCGAACTGGACCACGGAAACCACCGGCTATTTCCATAACGGTGTGCTATCCGGCGATCTTGGCTCGGAATTTGTTTACGGCATGTTCCTTTGGAGTACCGCGGGCGGGCAGTATGTGCTGATCCCCAGAAGAATCCGCGAGACCTACATGTATGCGCAGGGTCTGTATAAAATGGGACTGTGGTATCCTGAAGATCCCCAGTACCGCTATGTATTCATGAACGGCAACGGCGGCAAGGTCAACTACTACATCCACGGCTTTGACGCATACGATCCCACAGCCATCAGAACTCAGCTTACCTCTGCGCCTACCGGCCCGGACGAGACGGGCGGCATCGTTACATACGTATTTGACGGCTGGTACACCGCCCGCGAAGGCGGCACGAAGATCGAGGTGCTGGATACCACGATGACCTCCGGCACGATCCTCTATGCCCACTGGAAAACGCCTTCCGGCACGCCGGTTACCATTCCGAAGGTTGACAGCGGTGTGGCACTGAACCTGACGGTGACCGCCAACGGCGTCAACATCCGCTCCGGCCCCCAGACCTATTTTGCGGCGCTGGGCAAGGTAAACAAGGGCGATAGACTGGTGATCGAAGAGATCGTGACAGCAGGCGGCTATCCTTGGGGTCGCTTTGGCGACAGCTGGATCCGTCTTGACTATACGGATTACAACAGCGTCACTGCCAATCTGTTCCCGTTCTGGGGCAAGGTGACAGGTGATGGTGTCAACATCCGTTCCGGCGCTGGCTTGAGCCATGGTATCGTGTCCAAGAAGAACACCGGCGATCTGGTGCAGATCAAGCGCTGGGTTTCCGACGGCGAACGCATGTGGGGCGAAACGGATGAGGGCTACATCGCCATGAGCTACGTTTCCATGGAGGATATCGATCCCGCTGAAAAGGTAGCACTCTCTATTAAGGTCACCCAAAATCCCACGAAGCTGCAGTACCTGCACAGGACAGAGCAGCTGGATCCCACGGGCGGTCTGTTTGAGATCCTTTATTCCGACGGCACGACGCAGGTGAAGAGCATCACCGCGGACATGCTCTCCGGCTTCGACAACACGGTTGCCGGAAAGAATACCGTAACAGTGACCTATGAGGGCCTGACGGCACAGTTTGACGTGGAGATCATCAAGGCAAAGGTCGTATTCCGCATGGACGACGGCACAATCCTCAGCGAAGGGGAGTACCTGATCGGTGATACCATCGTGCTTCCTGAAACACCCGTAAAACCCGGCAACAAGGACGGCGTTTTCCTCTTCGTCGGTTGGGATCAGGAAGTGACGACCTGCACCGGCAACGCGGTTTACACGGCTGTTTTCCAGCTGGTGGAGCGCGTCGGCGATATCAATAAGGACGGAAGAGTCAATGACCGTGATGTGTTCTATTTGCTCGACCATATTCTGTTCCCCGAAGATTATCCGTTTAGCGGGACGACAGACCTTAATACTGACGGAAGAGTCAACGATAGAGATATATTCTATCTACTTGACCATATTCTGTTCCCTGAGGATTATCCGCTTCCTGCCCCTCAGACAAGCATACAGTAACAAAAGAAAGGTGATAATCGGATGAAAAAAGCGATCCTATTACTTGCGGTGTTGATGTTGTTGACCGCTGTTGCGATGCCTGTGTTCGCAACGGATACAGAGGTCACGATCTCGACCCCCAATGACATTTACTATAGAGGCGAGAACGTTGTTTTGACAGTAAACATCTCCGGCGATGTTCCGTATACGATCCTCAAATGCCAGATCCTCTTTGATGAGGCGGTTTTTGAATATGTATCCTACGATTTGTCGGCGGACGTTCCTGCGGAAATCTTTCGTTTTAACGAGGATAAGAAGTCCTTTGCGCTTACCTTCAGAGAGCCAACTGCATACGCAGGCACCATCGGAACAGTCACACTGAAGGTGAAAGAGGGATCTTCTTTTGACCCGTCTACCATAAAGGTCGATGCAGAAGCAACGGACACGGTCAGCGACAAGGATAAGGATATTACCCTGTCGATTGTTGAGAAGTCCGTGCAGATTGCAATCGGCTGCCGTCACAATTACACATGGGTCAACACCGATGATACGACCCACACCGGCACCTGCAGTCTTTGCGGTGATGTAAAGACCGAAAAACACGGTTGGGGCGAGGGCTTCAACATCACTCCCGCAACCTGCACAGAGCCCGGCTCTGAGACGCAGGAGTGCCTGCTTTGCCACACGCAGAAGACCGTCCGCATCGATCCTAAGGGTCACGCTTGGGACAACGATTGCGATCCCAACTGTAACAACGGCTGCGGTGAGACCAGAGAAACCGGTCACAAGTATGCGGAGAAGTTTTCTTCTGATGCGGATAAGCACTGGCACGCATGCACAGTCTGCGGTGACAAGGGCGACCTGACTGCGCACGTTCCCGGTCCTGCGGCAACAGAGACCACTGCCCAGACCTGCAAGGTCTGTGGGTATGAAATCGCACCCAAGCTGACACATGTCCACGATTTCAGCGAGGAGTGGCAGCAGGATGCGGACTATCACTGGCGCATTTGCCTGAAGAAGGGCTGCTATGTACGCATGGATAACGCCACCCATGACTACACGGATGCCTGCGATGTGACCTGCAACACCTGCGGTCATATCCGTGTTGCACCGCACCAGTACGGCATGGAGTGGAGGGGCAGCGACCTCGGACACTGGCAGGATTGTCTGCTGTGCGGCAACCATTCTGATATTTCGGAACACATCCCCGGTGCTCCCGCAACTGCGGATACACCGCAGGTATGTACCGAATGCAACTTCTGGATTCAGTATCCCCTGAACCATGAGCATACCCTTGACGATGTATGGAGCATGGACGACAATAACCACTGGAAATACTGCACCGAGTGCAGTGCCCATTGTGAAGAAGCCCCCCATAACTGGGATGAAGGCACGGTTCTTGTGGAGGCGACAGAAACCCAAAACGGTAGTATCCGTTACGTCTGCAAGGATTGCGGTGCGGAGCGCATAGATCTGATCCTTGCAACCGGCACCCAGACCGATCCTACGGAAACCGATCCCATCGTACCGACGACTCCCCAGTCTCCGAACCCTGCCGAAAAGGACGAGTTCCCATGGTGGATCCTGATCGCTCTGGCGGGCGTTCTGCTCCTCACCGGCATCGTTCTGTTCGTCATTGAACTGATCCGCAGCAAGAAGCACAACTCCCACGGTAAGTACAGTAAGTAAAAAAGAATGAGCCGCCCTCGGGCGGCTCTCTTTTTGTATGAGAATCGGGACTGCCATAGCGGCAGTCCCGATAGGTTTACTTGGAACCGATTTTGTTCAGCAGGGCGACAACACCGATGATGACCAGCGTCACGATGAAGATACCCAGATAGCCGATGCCCATGATGGGCAGAGCTTCCATCAGCAGATTAAGACCTTTTTCGAAATTCATAGTTGACCTCCGTTAAATCACAGCTTGTACCAGTGCCAGAATCAGACCGCCTGCAATGACGGATGCGATCTGACCGGAAACGTTGACGCCGATGGAGTGCATCAGCAGGAAGTTCTGATTGTCCTCCTCAAGACCCATTTTGTGAACGACACGGGCGGACATGGGGAATGCGGAAATGCCGGCTGCGCCGATCATGGGGTTGATCTTCTTCTTGGAGAAGAGGTTCATGACCTTTGCGACCATGATACCGCCGAAGGTATCAAAGATGAATGCGATCAGACCCAGACCGATGATGATCAGGGTGTCCAGCTGCAGGAAGTCAGCAGCCTTCATCTGAGAAGCGATGGTGATGCCGAGGAAAATGGTGATCAGGTTTGCCAGCGCGTTCTGTGCGGTCTCGGAGATGGACTGCATAACACCGCACTCGCGGATCAGGTTGCCGAACATCAGGAAGCCGATCAGAGCCACTGCGTCGGGAGCGACGAATGCAACGATCATGGTGACCACGATGGGGAAGAGGATCTTGGTCAGCTTGGAGACGGGCTTGCCCTCGTACTGCATCTTGATCTTGCGCTCTGCCTTGGTGGTGCAAAGCTTGATGATGGGCGGCTGGATCAAAGGAACCAGTGCCATATAGGAGTAAGCGGCGACCATGATCGCGCCCAGATACTTGGAGCCGAGCTTTGTCGCAACGAAGATAGAGGTGGGGCCGTCAGCAGCGCCGATGATGGCGATGGAAGCTGCGTCCTTCAGATCAAAGCCCAGCAGGGAAGCCAGAGCCAGCGTGAAGAAGATACCGAACTGTGCGGCAGCACCGAAGATCATCAGCTTGGGGTTGGTCAGCAGGGGGGTGAAGTCGATCATTGCGCCGATGCCGATGAAGAGCATCAGGGGGAACAGCTCTGCGCCGGCGATGCCGATGTCAAACAGCGTCTGCAGAACGCCCTGCACGCCGGGAAGATGCTCACCTGCCTGAATGGCTTCCTCAATGGCAGCCGGATTGATGGGCAGGTTGACGAGGATCGCACCGAAGCCCATGGGCAGCAGCAGAGTGGGTTCCATCTCCTTGGCGATCGCAAGGTAGATCAGCACACCGCCGATTGCCCACATGACGACCATTTGCCATGTGATAAAATCGAAGTTTTCAATAAGTACTTTTAATTGTTCCATATTCATCCTCCGTTTGTGTTATGTGCCAAAATCAAAACTATTGTAGCATATCTGCCGCAAAAAGTACAGTAGTTTGACCAATAAAAAACACTGAAAAATGAAAAGGATATTGGTTGCATTTTCTGTCGAAAATATGGTATAATAAATAATTGGAAAACAAATGACGAATTTCGACCGTATTTTAAGATCGTGTCTTGCATTTTAAGGTTTGCCGCGCTATAATACGGGAACAACTATACTACAGCAGATGCTGTCGGTCTGCTGTAACGCGCGTTTCAAAGGCAGGTTGGAGGAACTATGGAAAACAAAAGAAGAAGACGGCAATCGCCGAAGCCGATGCAGCCCCGCAAGCCGGTCCTGATCGCGGCAGCGGCTGCTGTGGCAGTGGCATTAATCATCATCCTGATCTATTGCCTGAACCTGAAGCTGGACATCCGGCTCAACGGCGGTGACGCACCGATCGTTGTGGTACACGGCAAGGACACTTATCAGGAGCAGGGCGCAACGGCGACGGTCAACGGAAAAGTCGTGGACGTGACCATCGAAGGCGAGGTCGACCATATGAAGCTGGGCGTCTATAAGCTGACGTACCGGGCGGAGTATCTGTGGCTGTCGGCAAGCGTTCAGCGTGAGGTTCACGTGGTGGACAGCACAGCACCCATCATCATTCTGAACGAAGATCCCGAGCATTTTACCAAGCCCGGCGAGCCTTACGAAGAGGAGGGCTTCACCGCAGTGGATGACTATGACGGTGACATTACAGACAAGGTCGAGTCATATGAACAGAACGGCAAGGTCATCTATCAGGTTACGGACTCCTCAGGAAATGAGACCACAGTGGTTCGTCAGATCAAATATGCAGACATCGTTGCCCCCGAAATCGTTCTGAAGGGCGACAGCAGCATCACCATCAAGGCGGGCAACACCTACACCGAGCCGGGCTATACCGCAACGGACAATGTGGATGGCGACATCACCGCGCGGGTGCAGATCGAAGGCACTGTCGACACCTACCGTGCAGGCACCTACAAGCTGGTCTACAAGGTGACTGACAGCTTTGGCAATACGGCTGAAGCGACCAGAACGGTGATCGTCAAGCCGATCCAGCAATCAGATATTGTAAAGCCGGACGGCAAGGTCATCTATCTGACCTTTGACGACGGCCCCGGTGTCCACACCCAGAGATTGCTGGACATTCTGGCAAAATACAACGTCAAGGCGACCTTCTTTGTGGTCAATACGGACTACTATATGCACACGCTGCTCAACAACATCGTTGACGGCGGTCACAGCATCGGTATGCATTCGGTTACCCATGAATACGATGAGATCTATGCCAATGAAGAGGCGTTTTTGAACGATCTTTACGGCATGCAGGCGATCATCGAGAAGCATACCGGCGTGAAATCCATGCTGATGCGCTTTCCCGGCGGCAGCCTGAACGCGAATAGACCCGGTCTTGAAAACCTGACCAAGAAGCTGAAGGATCTGGGCTTCCGCTATTTCGACTGGCACGTGGACAGCGATGACTGGAAGGACAAAAACACAGAAATGGCTGTGAACAAGATCATCGAACGCATTGGAAACAGAGACAATGTGATCGTTTTGCAGCACGATATTTACGGCACCAGTGTGGACGCGGTGGAGGAAGTGATCATCTGGGGTCTGCAGAACGGCTACACGTTCCTGCCTCTGACCACCTCCAGCCCTGCATGTGAGCAAGTAAGCTAAGAATTAAGGACCTGTTACGAGAAGTAACAGGTCCTTAAACTCTTATTGGAACAGTTCGACGGAGAAGCCCTTATCACGGAAGCCGTCGATGGCATCGCCCAGTACAGTGGCGTTGGACAACGACATGGCGTGCAGCAGGTAGATGGCACCGGAGTGGGATTTTTTCAGAATGTTCTGCAAGGTTGCAGCAACATCCGGCTGATTATTCGGATCCCAGTCCGCATGGGCAAAGCTCCAGTGGACGGTTTTATAGCCGAGAGAATGTACAACAGCAAGAGACTGAACGGAAAATGCGCCTTCCGGGGGACGGAAGAGGGTCATGGTGTAGCCGTAGCGCTCCTGAACATAGTTGTGCAGGGTCATGACCTCTTCAACCATTTTGTCGATGCTCAGGGTCGGCATAGAGGGGTGTGTGGTGGTGTGATTGCCGACGGCATGACCTTCATTGATCATGCGTTGGACAAGCTCCGGCTCTTTCTTGGCGTAATCCATGGTGATGAAGAAAACACCCTTGGCATTCTTTTCCTTCAAGGTGTCCAGAATCATGGAAGTGATCGGCACTTTGTTGCCGTTTTCATCGGTGATGCGGTATTCGTAGCCGCAGTCAAAGGTTAAGTAAACGCAGTTGTTATCAGGGGCGATGAAGTTCGCGCCGTACTTTCCGTACCGCTTTTGTTCGCCCATGGCGTACTCCGGACGGTTGTTCTGATCGGCAAGGTTAGGACCGGGTCCGTAGCCGTAGACCTTGGTTTCCAGTGCTTCCAGCTCTTCCCGGGTGTAGATGGAGCCAATAGGTTCGGTGTTGGGGGGAGTGGTGGGCGCGGTGGTCGGCTCGGTTGTGGGTTCGGTGGTCGGTTCGGTCGTCGGTGCGGTGGTAGGCTCGGTGGTCGGTTCGGTTGTCGGATCAGTGGTCGGCTCGGAAGAGGGATCTGTCACGGGATCGGAGGCAGCGGGGGTACTGATCGGCGGCTCAGTTGGCTTGCTTTGGGTCAGCGTCGGCAAAAGCAGCAAAAGCGTCAGCAGAATGGCAGACAGCACACAGATCAGCACGATCAAAGTGATAAATCGGTTATCTCTGCCGCGGCGGCAGGCTCCGCCGCAAATGGGACAGCGGCGCTGCGGCTGCTGGAATTTCTTCTTGCAGTTGGGGCAATAATACATGAGAATGCACCTTTCTGATGTTTTTTCTTCGCATATTATACCAGTTCGTATTTTCAAAGTCAAGAAAAAGGGGGATACCCGTCGAATCAGACACGGAAAACAGGAAAGTAATCCTTGCTTTTTGACAAAATTTGAGGTAGAATAAAGTGATAATTTATACTCTGATGAATGAGGTTTTGACGTGTACTTAAAAAGCTTGGAAGTGCAGGGCTTTAAGTCCTTCCCCGATAAGACGTTGATTCGCTTTGGTGATGACATCACCGCCATTGTCGGCCCCAACGGCTCAGGTAAATCGAATATTTCGGACGCGATCCTCTGGGTCATGGGCGAGCAGAGCACCAAAACGCTCCGCGGTGCCAAGATGGAGGACGTGATCTTCGGCGGCACCCAGAAACGTTCAGCTGTCGGCTTTGCGGAAGCAACGCTGACGCTTGACAATTCCGACCGCGCGCTGCTTTACGATGCGGATGAGGTCATGGTCACCCGCCGCTACTATCGCTCCGGCGACAGCGAATACTACATCAACCGCCAGTCTGCCCGTCTGCGTGACATCCACGAGATGTTCATGGACACGGGTCTGGGACGTGAGGGCTACTCCAACATCGGACAGGGTCGCATTGACGAGATCCTCTCCCTCAAGAGCGCGGATCGCCGCGAGATCTTTGAGGAGGCTGCCGGTATTTCCAAGTACCGTCACCGCAAAGAGGAGACCGAGCGCAAGCTGGCGCACACGGAGGATAATCTGCTGCGCATCGGCGACAAGGTTTCGGAGTTGGAAATGCAGCTTGAGCCTCTGAGAGTGCAGTCTGAAAAGGCAAGAAAGTATCTGGAATTGAAGGAAGAGCTGCGCGGCGTGGAAGTTGCCGTGTGGCTGGATACACTGGATCGGCTCTCTGCCGCTGCCAAAAAGGCGGAGGAGGATTATGCCTCCGCATCCTTCGTGCTGCAGCAGGCGCATGACGATCTGGACAAGCTGTACAAAAGGGCAGAGGAGCTGTCCTCTCAGCTGCGTCACAAGGATGAGGAGCTGGAAACTGTTCGCCTGAAGGTGAACATGCTGGAAGCGACCCATCAACAGCTGGACGGTCAGATGGCTGTCCTGCGGGGCAATATTGAAAATAACAACGCCAATATCCGGCGCATTGAAGAAGAACTGGAGGGTGAGGAAGACCGCAGCGGCGGCATCCTGACCCAGATCGAGCAGGCGCAGGAGCGCATTGCGGGCATCGAGCAGGAGCTGGCACAGAAAAAGTCCTCCATCGAGCAGCTTCAGCAGGAGCTGGCGGTGATGACTGCCAATGCGCAGGGTATCACCCGCAGATTTTTGGAGCTGCGGGGCAAGGAGACGAGCCTTTCTGCGGAGCTTGCCGGACGTGAGGCGGATATCCGCGCTCTGGAAGAAAGCATGGCACAGACCAAAGAACGTGCGGATGTTCTGCGTGCCGATCTTTCCTCCGGCACTACTCGTCAGGCGCAGGCGCAGGAGGAGCTTGATCAGTGTCAGGCAGAGCTGCGCCGTCGACAGGAGGATGTAACCGCCGCCAATAACACCATCTCCGGCTATATGCTGCGTCAAAGCACCCGCATCAAACGCCGTGATGAGCTGGCTGCGACCCTGCGGGAGCAGACCACGAAGCTGGAAGCTGTCAGTGCCAAGCTGCGGGTATTCCGCGCTATGGAGCGGGATTTTGAAAGCTACAGCAAATCCGTCAAGCTGGTGATGCAGGAAGCGCAGCGGGGTGGTCTTCGCAACATCCACGGGCCGGTATCCCGTTTGATCCGTACCGAAGATGATTACACAGTTGCCATTGAGATCGCGCTGGGTGCTGCCATGCAGCAGATCGTCGTGGGTACGGAGCAGGACGGCAAGGCTGCCATCTCCTTCCTGAAGCGCACCGGCAGCGGTCGTGCCACCTTCCTGCCCCTGACCACAATTCAAGGCAAGCGCCTGCAGGAAAAGGGCATTGAAAGCACCCGCGGCTTTGTGGGCGTTGCATCTGACCTTGTGCAGTCTGATCCCCGGTACCGCCAGATCGTTGAAAATCTGCTGGGTCGCACGGTGATCGTGCAGGATCTTGACTGCGCCATTGCTATGGCGGGTAAATTTAAGAATAGCTTTAAGATCGTTACACTGGACGGTCAGGTCATGAACCCCGGCGGTTCTATGACCGGCGGCAGTGTCAATAAGGAAGCGGGTATTCTCTCCCGCGCCAACGAGCTGCAGAAGCTGGCGGAGCAGGAAAAGGCTCTGCAGTCCCAGATCGCTGAGGCAGAAGCGCAGCATCAGGAAGCCCAGCGTCAGGTGGATCAGGTGGAATTCCAGCTGAACACCGCAAAGGATCAGCTGCGTGAGGCGGAGGATGAGGTGCTTCGCCTGCAGGGTCAGGAAAAGCAGCATGAGATCCTGCTGAACGCGATCACCGAAGCGGTTGAGAGTGCCAGTCGTGAGCTGGAAAGCCTCGAGCGCAGAGACCAAATGGACAAGGAACGTCTTGCTGCCAATCAGGCAAAGCATCAGGTCTATACCGCCGAGCTGGCACAGACCCGGGAAGCCATCGCCGGTCTGGAAGGAACGCAGTCCGATGCGGAGGAGAAAACCAATGCGCTGACCGAGCAGCTGAATCAGCTGCAAACTGCGGTTGCAGCACTCCGTGCGGAATCTGCCACTGCGCTGACGCATATCGAAGATCTGCAGAACCTGCGCCTTGCCATGGCAGGTGATCGGGAGAATAAGCTGTCGCTGATCCGCTCTATCCGGCAGGAAACTGCCCGCCTTGAGGCCCAGATCGAGCTGCTGCTGCAGCGTCAGGCGGAAAACGATGAAGCAATCACCGCGGAAAAGCAGGTGATGCAGGAAGTGATCGCTGGCCGCAACGAAGCGGAAGCCACCAAGACCCGTATTGAACGGGAAGGTCAGGAGAAGAATAAGGATATCCTGAACATGGAGCGCGCCTGTGCGCTTTTGGAGCAGAAGAAGATCACAACCTCCATGGAGGAAAAGCAGATCATCGACAAGCTCTGGGATACCTACGAGCTGACACCCGGCACGGCAGGGGAGCAGCGTGGCGAGATCGAATCCGTCACAGCCGGCACCCGCCGCATTTCGGAGCTGAAGCGCAAGATCACACTGCTTGGCACGCCGAATCTGGGCGCGATCGAGGAGTATGCCCGCATCAACGAGCGTTACAGCTATCTTTGCGAGCAGCGGGATGACGTGCTGACCGCAAAGCGTGAGCTTGAGAGCGTCATTCGTGACATCACCAAGGAAATGACCGGCATCTTCGTGGAGGAATTCCGTAAGATCAATCAATACTTTGGCGAGGTCTTTGTGGAAATGTTCGGCGGTGGCAGCGCACAGCTGCTTCTTGAGAACCCGGAAGAGCCGCTGGAATGCGGCATTGAGATCCGTGTTCAGCCCCCCGGAAAGCAGCTGAAGACCATCACCCTGCTGTCCGGCGGCGAAAAGGCATTTGTTGCCACGGCACTGTATTTTGCGATCCTGAAGGTACGTCCCACGCCCTTCTGTCTGCTGGACGAGATCGATGCGGCACTGGACGACCGCAACGTGGAGCGTTTTGCATCCTACTTACGCAACCTTAGTAAGAAGACCCAGTTTATTGTCATCACCCATCGCCGCGGCACCATGGAGGCATCGGATGTCCTCTACGGTGTGACGATGCAGGAGCAGGGTGTCAGTAAGCTTCTCCGTCTGGATCTGAATCAGATGGAAGAATATCTGGGCATTGTGGAATAAAGGAGTTACAATGGGATTTTTTGACAAGATCAAGGTCGGTATGGCAAAGACGCGTGAGGCATTGAGCAGCACCATCGGCAGCATTTTTACCGGCTTCGGCGAGATCGATGACGATTTCTATGACGAGCTGGAGGAAACCCTGATCCTTGCGGATCTGGGCGTGGAAACTGCCACCAAGGCGACAGAGCTGCTGCGCAAGCGGGTGCGGGAGCTGCACCTGAAGACCGCGCAGGAGGCAAAGGATGTTCTCAAGGAGATCCTTGTGCAGATGCTGAACGTGGGATCAAGTGAGCTGTGCCTTGATACAAAGCCTTCCGTCATTCTGGTCATCGGCGTCAACGGCGTCGGCAAGACCACCACCATCGGCAAGATCGCCAATCAGCTGGGCAAGCAGGGTAAAAAGGTCTTGCTGGTCGCCGGCGATACCTTCCGCGCGGCTGCTGCCGATCAGCTGGAAATCTGGGCAGGTCGCAGCGGTGCGGACATCGTGCGCCAGCATGAGGGCGCAGATCCTGCGTCGGTGGTGTTTGACGGCATTCAGGCGGCAAAATCCAGAGGCTCTGATGTGATCCTCATTGACACCGCAGGACGTCTGCACAACAAGCAGAACCTGATGAACGAGCTGAACAAGATCCGCCGCATCGTGGATCGGGAGCTGCCTGACAGCGCAACGGAAGTGCTGTTGGTCATCGACGGCACCACAGGTCAGAACGGTCTGATTCAGGCAAAGCAGTTTAAGGAAATTGCCGGTGTCACCGCCATGGCACTGACCAAGCTGGACGGCACTGCCAAGGGCGGTATCGTCATCGCGGTGGCGGATGCCCTGCAGATCCCCGTCAAATTCGTCGGTGTCGGCGAACGGGAGGACGACCTGATGCCCTTTGCGGCGCAGGAATTTGTGGATGCGCTGCTGTGAGGGTACGAGCATGAGAGTGGTACTGGCAAGTAAAAATAAGCACAAACTTGCAGAGATCAGCAAGATCACCGAAAAATTCGGTTTTGAGCTGGTGTTACAGTCCGAGCTGGGCATCGACATCGACGTGGAAGAGACCGGCACGACCTTTGAAGAAAATTCTCTTCTCAAGGCACGGGCGGTGATGGAGGCGACGGGTCTTCCGGCTTTGGCGGATGACTCCGGCATCGCGGTGGACGCGCTGAACGGAGAGCCGGGTGTCTACTCGGCACGCTATGGCTTTGATGAGACCCTTGATGATTGGGGGCGGCTGCTTCTGCTGCTGAAAAACACAGAGCATGTCCCCGACGGTCAGCGTCAGGCACAGTTTGTGTGTGTGATCACCATGATCACGCCGGATGAAAAAGTCATTCAGGCCCGGGGCGAGATCCACGGCGAATTATTGAGAGAAGCCCGGGGCGAAAACGGCTTCGGCTATGATCCGATCTTCTATTATCCCCCCTATGGAAAGACCACGGCGGAAATGGAATCGGAGGAGAAAAACGCTGTTTCCCATCGGGGAAACGCACTGCGTGTCTTGTATGAAAAACTAAAGGAGGCAGGTTATGCTGACAAGTAAAGAAAGATCAGAGCTTCGTGCCCAGGCAAATGCGCTGGAGACGACCCTGATCGTTGGCAAAAACGGCGTGACCGATACAGTCATTGAAGAGGCGGAAAACCTCTTGACCGCCCGTGAGCTGGTCAAGGGCAAGGTGCTGGAAGGTGCTATGATGACCGCCAGAGAGGTCAGCGATGCCATTTGCGAAGCAACCGGGGCAGAGGGTGTTTCTGCCATCGGTAATAAATTTGTGATCTACCGCTTCAGCGAAAAGTGTCAGGCAGAGCGCAACGCTACCGGCCGTGCTAAACGTAAGCCCACGCCGGTGTCCAAGAAGGATCCCGTGCGCAGCGGTATTCGCGCCCGCCGTCAGGCACAGAAGAAGGTGCGCGAGCAGCGCAACGAATACTTCCGCCAGCTGGCGATCGACCGCGCCATCGAACGCAGCCGTGAAAAGCAGCTGCGTAGTGAGGACTAAAATCTAATAACCTCAATGGGTATACGGAAGGGGAACTGACCAATGTGTGAATTCGTCACAGATGATGTTTCGTATCAGCGTTTCGCTCCTACTTTTATCACCTATATGCAAAGCGCCGGTTGCTCGCTTCCGGAGCGCGGTTTTTGCCGCCTGAGCATGGAGGAGCTGGAAAAGGCTGCGCTGGCACTTCTGAAGCCGAACCGTATTGCCCATGTGCGTGGCTGCCGTGATACGGCGGTTATGCTGGCAAAGCACTGGGGTGCAAATGAGGAGGACGCGGCAAGAGCGGCACTTTTGCACGATGTGACGAAGGCACTCAGCACCGAAGGCCAGTTGACTTTGCCTATGGAGTATGGTATGATTCTGGATGATTTTTCCAAGCAGTACCCCAAGACACTCCATGCGCTGACGGGAAGTCTGGTTGCAAAGCACGTTTTTGAGGAAAACGATGCGGTAGTGCAGGCGATTCGGTATCATACCACCGGAAGAGCCAACATGACCCTTCTGGAAAAGATCATTTATGTGGCGGATTACATGGAGCCAAACCGGGATTTTCCGGGCGTGGAAAAGCTCAGGGAGCTGGCGTTCAGCGATCTTGACCAAGCCCTTCATCTGGGATTGAAGATGACATTGGAAATACTTTTAGAGCAGGGCAGTGAGGTCTCGCCCGGATCACGGGAGGCACTTGCATGGCTCGAAACGAAAGGAACGATTTGAATGATGACTGCAAAAGAAGTCGCCTTGGCGGTAACCAAGGCGTTGGATGAAAAGAAGGGCATCGATATCAAGCTGCTGAAGATTGACCGGGTGTCGAGCCTTGCAGATTATTTTCTGATCTGTACCGGCAACTCCAGCACCCACGTCAAGACACTTTGCGATTACGCGGAGTATGTTCTTGAGGAGCTGGGCGAGCCGATGCTGGGTCGTGAGGGACACCGGGGCAACTCTTGGGAGCTGCTGGACTTTGGCTCTATCGTTGTCCATGTCTTTACGGACGAAGCGCGCAAGTTCTATGATCTGGAGCGTCTGTGGGCAGACGCGGAGCAAGTAGATCTGGCAAGCATTCTGCTGCCTGACTGATTGATAGAGGTGAAAAGCATGCCGAATTATGATTATTCTGCCATTGAGAAGAAATGGCAAGCATACTGGGAAGAGCATAAGACCTTCCATACGGATGTGTGGGATTTTTCCAAGCCGAAGTACTACGTGCTGGATATGTTCCCGTATCCCTCCGGCGTGGGTCTGCATGCAGGTCACCCGGAAGGCTATACCGCAACGGATATTATGTCCCGCATGAAGCGCATGCAGGGCTTTAACGTGCTGCACCCCATGGGCTACGACTCCTTCGGTCTGCCTGCGGAGCAGTATGCTGTTGACACCGGCAATCATCCCAATGGCTTTACCCAGAAGAACATCGAGACCTTCTCCAAGCAGCTGAAGGAGCTGGGCTTCGACTATGACTGGTCCAAGGTGGTCGCCACTTCTGACCCTGAGTTCTACAAGTGGACTCAGTGGATCTTCAAGAAGCTGTGGGAAGCAGGCTATGCCAAGCGCATCGAGATGCCTGTCAACTGGTGTGAGGCACTGGGCACGGTATTGGCAAACGATGAGGTCATCGATGGCAAGTCCGAGCGCGGCGGCTATCCCGTTGTGAAGAAGATGATGATGCAGTGGGTCATCGACCAGCCTGCATTTGCTGAGAAGCTGCTGGAAGGTCTGGATGAGATCGACTGGCCTGAGTCCACCAAGGAGATCCAGCGCAACTGGATCGGCAAGTCTACCGGCGTTGAGGTGGACTTCCAGCTGGTTGGCGGCGGCGAATTTTCCATCTATACCACCTGTATCGAGACCATCTACGGCATCACCTTCATGGTTCTTGCCCCTGACGGCAAGATCACCGCAAGCCTGCTTGATCGCGTAGAAAACCGCGAGGAGGTTCAGGCTTACATTGACGAGGCAGCCAAGAAGAGCGATATCGACCGCACCGATGCCACCAAGACCAAGACCGGCTGTCCCCTGAAGGGCATTTACGCCATCAACCCCGTCAACGGCAAGGAAGTGCCGGTGTTCATCGGCGACTTCGTGCTGGGCAATTACGGCACCGGCGCGGTTATGGCTGTTCCCAGCCACGATCAGCGTGACTTTGAGTATGCTGTGGCACACAACATCCCCATGATTCAGGTGATTGAGGGTCGCGATGTTTCCGAGTGCGCCTTCGAGAAGCAGGATTACCTCGGCAAGGGCTGCAAGCTGGTCAACTCCGAGGAATTTACCGGCTTGACTGTTGAGGAAGCCAAGGAAGCCATCACCTGCAAGCTGGAAAAGGCAGGCGTCGCCAGAAGAAAGGTCAATTACCACTTCCGTGAGTGGATCTTTGCCCGTCAGCGCTACTGGGGCGAACCCGTTCCCTGCGTCTACACCGAGGACGGCGAAACCGTCTTTCTGCCCGATGAGCAGCTGCCTGTTGTGCTGCCCGTCCTTGAGGATTACAAGGGTCGCGGCGGTCAGGCACCGCTGGAGAACGCCGAGGAGTGGAAGTTCTATGATCAGGACGGTCTGAAGGGCAAGCGTGAGACCTCTACCATGCCCGGCTCTGCAGGCTCTTCCTGGTACTACATGCGCTATATCGATCCCAACAACGACAAGGCATTCTGTGATTCCGAGCTTCTGAAGCACTGGATGCCCGTCGACCTCTACATCGGCGGACCTGAACATGCCGTCGGTCACCTGATCTACTCCAGAATCTGGAACCGCTTCCTCTATGACAACGGTCTTGCACCCACGAAGGAGCCTTTCAAGAAGCTGGTCCATCAGGGAATGATCCTTGGCGAGAACGGCATCAAGATGGGGAAACGTTTCCCCGAATTTGTGGTCAATCCCAGCGATATCGTCCGGGAGTATGGCGCGGATACCCTGCGTCTTTACGAGATGTTCATGGGACCGCTGGAGGTCTCCAAGCCTTGGAGCATGACCGGCGTTGCCGGCGCAAAGAAGTTCATCAACCGCGTGTGGAACTTCTTCACTGAGCCTGCCAATATCACGGAAACCGATGACGGCAAGCTGACCAAGATCTACCATCAGACGGTCAAGAAGGTCACCTCGGACTTTGAGGTGTTGGGCTTCAATACCGCCATCGCACAGATGATGGTATTCGTCAACGAGGTCTATAAGAACGGCACCTGCCCCAGAGAATACGCAGAGGGCTTTATCAAGATGATCTCCTGCATCATTCCTCACGTGGGTGAGGAGATCTGGCAGCTGCTGGGTCATGACACCACCATCGCCTACGAGTGCTGGCCCACCTACGACGAGGCAAAGTGCAAGGACAGCGTCGTGACGATTGCCGTTCAGGTTAACGGCAAGATGCGCGGCACTGTTGAGATGGAAGCAGACCTTGATAATGATGCTGTGGTTGCCAACGTGCTGGCAAATGAGAAGATCGCTGCCTTCCTTGAGAAGAACGGCGGCAGCATCGTCAAGACCATCGTGGTCAAGAATAAGCTGGTCAATCTGATCGTGAAGTAATTTCGAAAAAATTGGAATTATTTCTTGACATTTGCAGAAATAGCTTGTATAATACTCTAGCTTGAGTATCAAGCCCTGAACGCATCCAGGACTTAGCCGGATGCTATCGGAGGGAGGGAAAACAATGTCTGAAATTCGCGTCAAGGAAAACGAGACCCTGGAAAGCGCCCTGCGTCGTTTTAAGCGTAGCTGCGCCAAGGAAGGCGTGATCGCTGAAGTTAAGAAGCGCGAGCATTATGTCAGCCCCAGCCTGAAGCGTAAGCAGAAGTCTGAAGCTGCCCGTAAGAACAAGAGAAAGTTCTACTAATATCCCTCTTGCGTTATGTGCTCAAAACCGCCCTGCATTGCAGGGCGGTTTTTACGTTCAAAAGAAAGCCACCGGCGAGCCGGTGGCTTTGCTTATTTACAGATGAGAATGCAGCTCTCGAGACCGCAAAGGGTTTCTTCAATCACATAGCCGGTTTCGGTTTTGCGATAGTTCGGTGTGTATCCATCAGGATGGGACGGGGTGATGATTTCAAGCTGCGTAAAGACCGCATCCGTTTCGATGTGCAGCGATTCATAATCGTCATCGCAGAAGTTTACAAGCATGAGGATCAGTTTTCCGTCCTTGCGGAAGGAATAGGGTGCCACGTTTTCTTCCGTGACGAAGAATTTGTCGGCAAGCAATCCGCTTTTGTTCATTGCCTGCTTGATCACGTGTTCCCGCAGGGGATGGTACATGCCGTAGGGAATCGGTTCGGTACGGTTATACTTGTGCGGTTCGATGAAGGCGTTTCCAACGACAGTCATACCGGCGCCGAAGGGCTGCTCATAAGCATCCATCATGGTGGTGTAGGCTGTTTTCTCCCGGTTGCCATAGGTGACATGCACATAATCGCCCGTGCCGAAGAAGCTGGTTGCCCTCATCTTGGTGATGCCGTACAGCTTTTCGCCGGTGCAGAGCTGTTCAAAGGTCTTGATGCTCTTTCGCTCCACAAAGCATTCGTAGCCATCGGCGTCGATCAGCTGCTGCAGACCCATGTCAAACAGCGCTTCCACACCATTGCCGTTGAGGATGACGAAGTTATTCGCAAAGAGCTTTTCTATCTGCGTCTTGGAAAGGGAACGAAGTACTTGTCCGTCTACTGCAACCACTCCACCCGTCATATCCGCATCTGCGCTGTAGTGGCAGTTGACGCCCAGCAGGGCAAGCCATGCCATCAGCTCGCCGGTGGTGTCGGTGAAACCGTTGATGTAATCGCCGCTGTCTGCCTTTGCGGTGTACGCCACGTCCTCGTTGACAAGAACTGCCACACCCGTCATATCGGCAGGGGAGAGCTTCAATTCCTCAGCCCGGCTCAAATACGGCTTGATGGAAGCGTACATTTTGGCAAGGCGCTCGTAGTTGATCGCGCCGTTGCCGTTGAACTCGAAAATAGAAAAGGTCGAGCCGGAAAGAAGCAGGGGAATCGCGTTCAGCTGCTGAAATTTGTTGAAACGGACGCTCTTGGTGTAGTTGCCGTGGGGGTTGTTCTCGATCTCCGTCACACAATTGGCGGTATTGTCGGTCAGATAGCGGTTGAGCATCGACCAACAGTGCAGGCGAGTGCCGCTTTGCTGGGGGGAGAACTGACGGGGAACACCGGTGGTGATGCGGTTGAAAGGCTTTTCCCGTCCGTCGGATGCAAGAGTTTTGAAAAATGCGGGATAGCGTCTGCCTTCTTCAAGATAGGCACCGCCGGTCATCAGACCGAAGCAGCGCTGATCCACGTGGTCAGCGATATACTGCAGTGTGTCCTCCATGGTCTCGCGGCTGATGTCCACAAATGCTTTTCTGGCGGCGGCATCGGTGCCAATCAGCCTGACAAAGGTCTCTCGGTCATAGGAAGTGCCGAGCCGCTCGTTATAAAGGCGCATGTGTTCCTCACAGAAGCAGCCCCGTTTGATGTTTTTTGCAGAGCCATGTCCGTGCAGGCGGAAGTCATCTTCCAGCCAGATTGTGTCGGGCTGAATGGCTTCTACATAGAAGTTCAGCAGCTCTGCGTAGTATTTCCGCCAGTTTTCGCAAGCGGGGCAGGCGACCATTTCCGCCGTCGCGCCGTCGTGACCCACAAAGGTGCGGAAATTCTGACCGTCCTTCAAGGATCTTCCGCCGTCGTAGTGTCCAATGGTCATCCAAGGGTTGAGGGAAACGGTGATGCCCATTTCCTTCAGGTACGTGCTTGCGCGGTTGATGACCTGCGCATAGGGCTTCGCTTCTTCAATGGTGATGTGACCGATGGCAAGCTCCTCGCAGCCAATGAAGAAAATCACATCGTCGATCTTTGCCTTTTTGCAAAAATCAAGCATATTTTCAAGCCGTTCCTCAAAGTCGAGGGTGGGCGGCAGCTGGATTCGCAAATGATAACGGAACATTTTATCTCTCCTTCCTTTGCAGTACTGTCATTATAGCATCATTCCAAAGTTCGTCAAGAAGAAAAGTCCCGTAATTCCTGAAAAAGCCCGACAGCTCCCTTGACACCCAGTGCTTCCGCTTCTGCCAGCCAAGAGGCAAGCTCGGCGCAGCTTCTGCATAGGCTGAAAACGATCTGCTCCTGTTCAATTTTAATGTGATAACGGCAGTGCAGCGTGTCATCATAATGGGGACACGCATCGCAGGTTGTGTACGAAAGGGGAAGATAGTGGGAAGTATCCTTGTCTACAAGAACCTGCGCGCATATGGGTGCGGCATCCAGCCAAATCTCCCGGTTTCGGTATGGCTCCAGATATTCCGGGAGCGGCTGCCAGAGGGGTTCAGGCGGCAAAAAGATCGGACAGTCAAGTGTGTCTGCATAGCAGGAAGACACCACAACGGGGCAGGAAAGGGTTGATACAATGCGCTCGGTCAATGTCCGCAGTCCGTCATGATCCGGGCGCTGAAAATCCAGTAAAAGTGCCGCAGGATGGAGCTTTGTAACGGCATCGGACAGCTGTGAGAGGATTACATCGCACCCATGATCCTGATAAGGAGTGCTGTCGTCCAAAATCAGCAGGGAGTTAGGCGGCAGCTGCGCGGGGAAATTGCACAGCCCCTCGCCGCTGGGGGAAAAGTGACACGCCATCCACCCAAGGCGCGTCGGTAGCTGCGTACAGGTGAGAAATTCAGCGCCCGTCATGGCAAGATATATGGGAATTGGCATGGACAAAACCCACCTTTCATGATATAATCCCAGCATACCATATGAAAGCGCGGTAATTTTTATGTCATTTTCCCTGCTGCCAAAGGTTCTGACCGACCGCATTACCGATCTGAGCGTTTCGTTTTTTGAAGAACGGAACATCCGGCTGGTGATGCTGGATTTTGACAATACCGTTGTGCCATACACCACGAATGAACCGGCGGAGCAGGTGCAGACATGGCTGGAGGAGATCAAGCGTTCTTCCCTGTCGCTGTGCATCCTGTCAAACTCCCACAAAAGCCGCGTGCGAAAGTTCTGTGAGTGCTACGGCATCGATTGCATCACCCATGCCCGCAAGCCTTTTTCCAAGGGTATCCGCGCCTGCATGGCACGCTACGGCGCGGAGCCATGGGAATGCGCGCTGATCGGAGATCAGATCTATACGGACGTTCTGGGCGCGAACTGCTGCGGTGTCACATCGATCCTTGTGCGGTCGATCCACAATCATACTTTCTGGCTGAAGGCACGTCATGTGCTGGAAAAGCCCTTTATCTATGCTGCAAAGAAAAGGAGACTCAGACTATGAAAAATCTTGAAAAGTACCTGACCCTGCTCGATGGGGAAGTGGATGGTCTGCTGCTGACCAGCCGCTACAGCCGCCACTACGGCGCGGAGTTCGACATCGCTGAGGGTGCTGCCATCGTTACGAAAAAGGGCTGCCGCTATTTCACCGACAGCCGTTACATCGAATCCGCGCAGAACGGCATCAAGGGCTTTGAGGTCATCGACATCGTCACCGAAAAGGGCTACGTCGGCTGCCTGAACAAAGCCATCGCGGAGTTCGGCGTCAAGACTCTCGGCTACGAGGAGAGCTATCTGACTGCCCGTGAGCTTTTCACCTATGAAAAAACGCTCAACGCCCGTCTTGTGCCTATGAACGACAAGATCAACGGCTTCCGCGCTGTCAAGGAGGCGTGGGAGCTTGACCTGATGCGCAAGGCACAGGCGATCGCAGATAAGGCATTTACCGAAGTGCTGACACGCATCAAGCCCGGCATGACCGAGCTGGAGCTGCAGGCGGAGCTGATCTACTGCCTGTATAAGAACGGCGGTCAGGGTCTGTCCTTTGATCCCATCGTGGTTTCCGGCCCGAATACCAGCCTGCCCCACGGCGTTGCGGGGGAACGGGTGATTCAGGAAGGGGACTTCATCACCATGGACTTTGGTGTTCTGTATCAGGGCTACTGCTCCGATATGACCCGCACCGTGGCGGTCGGATATGCAACTGACGAGATGAAGAAGGTCTATGAGACTGTCCTGCAGGCGCAGCTTGCAGGTCTGGCAGCGACCAAGGCGGGCGTACCCGGCTGTGAGATCGATGCTGCTGCCCGCAAGGTCATCACCGATGCAGGCTATGGCGAATACTTCGGTCACGGCTACGGTCACAGTCTCGGTCTTGAGGTCCACGAGAGTCCCAGCCCCAATGCCAGAAATCAGGAGGGCATCCCCGAAAACGCGGTCTGCTCCGCCGAACCCGGCATCTATCTGCCCGGAAAATTCGGCGTCCGCATTGAGGATGTGACCATTTTTACAGCTGATGGCTATGAAAACATCACTTTCAGCCCGAAAAATCTGATAATTGTCTAAAAAACTTTCGATACCCCCTTGAAAAAATCGGATCGATAGGTTAAAATATACTGGTTAAAATACGTACATTTTAAAACCCGCAAGGGTCATACAATTAGGAGGATATAAAAATGATTTCTGCAGGCGATATTAGAAATGGTATTACCTTCGAGATGGACGGCAAGGTTATGCAGGTCATCGAATTCCAGCACGTCAAGCCCGGCAAGGGTGCTGCTTTCGTTCGTGTCAAGATGCGCAACGTCATCACCGGCGGCGTGACTGAAACCAGCCTGAACCCCTCTGCAAAGTTCCCCACCGCTTTCGTTGAGAGAAAGAAGATGGAGTACTCCTACAACGACGGCGAGCTGTACTACTTCATGGACCCCGAGACCTACGATATGGTTCCCCTGAATGCTGACGTTCTGGGCGACGGCTTCAAGTTCGTCAAGGAAAACGACGTTTGCACCATCATGAGCTACAAGGGCAACGTCTTCGGCGTTGAAGTTCCCAACTTTGTTGACCTGGTCGTCACTAAGACCGAACCCGGCTTTGCCGGCAACACCGCCACCAACGTTACCAAGCCCGCAACTGTTGAGACCGGCGCTGAGATCAAGGTGCCTCTCTTTATCAACGAGGGCGACAAGGTTCAGATCGATACCCGTACCGGCGAATATCTGGGCCGCTCCAAGGCTTAATATTTATCCAACCCCGAAAGGAGAAGCATTATGACGATTTCCGAAAAAGCTGCCTATTTGAAGGGCCTCATGGATGGCTTGAACCTCGACACCGAAAAGGATGAGGGCAAGATGATCGCAGCCATTGTAGACCTGCTTGGCGATGTGACCAAGAAGCTGACGGCTGTGGAGGATACCACGATCGCCATCTCCGACGAACTGGATGAGATCGAAGAAGATCTCGACGCAATCGAAGACTTCATCCTCGATGAGGATGACGACGATGACTACGACGATGACGATGATGATTACGACGAGTACGAAGATGACGAAGACTACGATGAGGAAGGCTTCGACTTCGGCGACGAGGACAGCATCATTTACGAGGTGCAGTGCGCCTGCGGCGAGATCATCAACTTCGACGAAGAGACCCTCGAGCAGGGCGGCATGACCTGCCCCAACTGTGGCGAATCCCTTGAGTTCACCACCGAAGACGAGGAGTAATTCTAATAACCGATACTGCCGCAGCGATCCCGCTGCGGCAGTTTTTGGAGGAAAATATGAAACATAAAGAATTTTTCCGCACGGTCAAATTTGTGCTGTTTTCCATTTCTGCCGGTGTGATCCAGATGGGCAGCTTTGCCCTGCTCAATGAGCTGGCGGGTTTGGAGTATTGGCTTTCCTATCTGATCGCGCTGGTGCTGTCGGTGCTGTGGAACTTCACCTTCAACCGCCGCTATACCTTCCAGTCTACGGAGAACATCGGTCGTGCGATGCTACTGGTGGGTCTTTACTACTGCGCGTTCACACCGCTGTCCACTTGGCTGGAGCATATTTTGGCAGGTGATATGGGCTGGAATGAGTATCTGGTGACCTTCCTCAATATGCTGCTGAACATGGTGACGGAGTTCCTCTTCCAGCGCTTTGTGGTCTATCGCAAATCCATTGACACCAACGAACTAGCAAATAAATAAAATGAAGCCGAGCCTTGATGGCTCGGCTTTCCTTATTCACGCAACGCGGCGTCGTAAACGACGTTTTTGGGAAGATCCAGCTCCTTGGCGGTCTGCTTGATGGCATCCTTGCGGGAAAGTCCCTGCTCCATCAGCTGCTGTACCCGTGCGGCGGCATCAGCGGTGGTAGCGACCTCTTTTTCTATAGCCGGCGCGCCGGCGACGATCAGGACAAATTCGCCCTTGGGAGCGTTCTCGGTGTATTTTTCCAGAGCTTCGCCCAAAGTTGTGCGGACGACCTCCTCGTGGAGCTTGGTCAGCTCACGGCACAAGCTGAGGGGGCGATCAGCACCGAAAACGGCAGCCATGTCTTCAAGCGTGTTGGTCAGCTTGTGAGGGGCTTCATAAAAGATCATAGTCCGGGTCTCGCCGATCAGGCTTTCCAGATGCTCCCGGCGGCTCTTTTTTGCGGTGGAGAGGAAGCCCTCGAAGCAAAATCTTCCCGTACTCTGTCCCGAGATGCTCAGCGCGGTGATGGCAGCGCAGGGACCGGGGATGGCGCAGACGGTAATGCCTGCTTCGGCGCACTGCTTTACCAGCTCCTCGCCGGGGTCGGAGATAGCGGGGCTTCCCGCATCGGACACCAGCGCGCAGGTTTCGCCTGCCAGAATCCGCTCGACAATTTTCTCGCCCTTGGCGGCCTTGTTATGCTCAAAGTAGCTGACAAGGCTTTTTTTAATGCCCAGATAGTTCAGGAGCTTCAGCGTGACACGGGTGTCCTCCGCGGCGATGAAATCCGCCTGCTCCAATGTTTCGCGGCAGCGCACGGAGATGTCTCCGAGATTGCCGATGGGGGTGGGTACCAGATAAAGCATTCCTGCCATGGTCTGCCTCCTAAATGTGATAAATGGATCGGTAGTATTGTGAAGGGTTGCCGTCAGCGTCTTTCAGACATGCTTCCTCCCAAGTAAGTCCGGGTTTGCCGCCCTTGCGGCAGGACAGAAGGATCAGACTGACCTGCCCGTCCGGCTTGTGTCGGACGGTGCAGAGGCGTTTCGGTTCAAGGGAATGGGCAGCGGCGCAGGCACAAAGCTGTGCAAGCCGCTCCGGCTTGTGAACCAAGAAAAAGTCGCCGCCGTATTTCAGCATTTTCGATGCGGCAGCGAAAAGCGCATCTGTGGTGCAGCAGTCGTCACGCCGCGCCAGCGGTGCTGTGCTGCTGGCGGGTCCGCCGGAATAGTAGGGGGGATTGGAAACGCAGCAGTCAAAGCTGCCAGGTATCAGATCCCCGGGGATCATACGCAGGTCGGCGCATATACTTACCATACGCTCCTGAAGTGCGTTACGACGGATGTTTTCCAATGCTGCGTTATGCGCCGTCTCGTCCAGCTCAATGCCGGTGACGTGACAGGCGGTATCCTTCGCGCAGAGCAGAACGCCCAGCGTGCCGCAGCCGGAACCCAGATCCAGCGCCCGGGCGTTGGCAGGCAAACGGACGAAATCCTGCAGCAGCATGGAATCGGTGCTGAGAGGGAAAGCACCGGCACAGATATCCAATGTAAAACCGTTCGACAGAAATTCCATAAAAACCTCAAAAAAATCAGTCTGCGCAGCCGGGTAACCAGCCTGCGCAGACTGTGTGCGTTCGGAAGAATCAGCCTTCCTCAATAGCCTCAACGGGGCAGTTGTCGGCACAGGCGCCGCAGCTGACACAAACATCAGCATCGATGACGAACTTGTCTTCGCCCTCGGAGATAGCCTCGACGGGGCAGTTGTCAGCGCAGGAACCGCACTTGACACAAGCATCAGTGATATTGTAAGCCATGATTTTCCCTCCATTATGTGTATTTCATGCCTTATGCCGCAAGGGCACAAGCGCACCTTTATTCTAGCATGGATTTCAGAAAACGCAATCCCTTTTTTGAAATCTTCCGTATATTTTTTGTCAGCAGGGGCAAAAATTTCCATTCAGGGAGTGATTGGGAGTTGCGATACGAAGAAAAAACAGTCCGCCTGATCATGGATGCGGCGGAAATCGCACGGGGGATGGGTCACAGCTTTGTGGGCAGCGAGCATCTGCTTCTGGCACTGAGCAGCAGCCCCGGCTGGATCGCGCAGGTGCTTGCGGGCTGCGGCATGAGCTTTCCCTTCGGAGAAGCGGCACTGCGATCCGGCTTTGGCTGCGGGTCACCCAGCTTACCACTGCCGCAGGGACTGACAATCGGTGCAAAAAACACCCTGCGGGGAGCGTACACAGAAGCGCGGGCGCAAGGCTGCACAAAGATTCGGTGCAGCCACGTGTTTTTGTCACTGCTGCGCGGTGAGGAGTCCGGCGCGCAGCGGCTTCTGTCCCTTTTCTGTAAAGATCGAAACGAATTATTTACCCAAACCATTACCTGTATCCGACGGCTGGAGCAGCCGCGGCAGGAGAATTTGAAGGAGGCGGTCAAAACGAAACTGTTGGAACAATTCAGTGAGGATCTGCTTTTGAAGGCAGCGGAGATGGATCCCGTGATCGGCAGAGAGCAGGAGATCGACGCGGTGATCGGTATTCTTTGCCGAAAAAACAAGAATAATCCCGCTCTCATCGGCGAGCCGGGCGTCGGCAAAACAGCCATTGCAGAGGGCTTGGCACAGCGGATGTCGGTGGGCAACGTGCCGCCGCAGCTGAAGGACAAACGGCTCATCAGCCTGAATATGGCAAATCTGGTCGCCGGAACAAAATACCGCGGCGAATTTGAAGAGCGGCTGCGGGATGTTCTGGCGGAGATCAGACGCTGCGGCGACATCATTTTGTTTGTGGACGAAATGCACACCATCGTCGGTGCGGGTGCTGCCGAAGGCGCCATCGATGCGGCAAATATCTTCAAGCCCGCTTTGGGCAGGGGAGAGCTGCAGCTTTTGGGTGCGACCACTTTGACGGAATACAAAAAATATATCGAAAAAGATCCGGCATTGGAGCGGCGTTTTCGTCCCGTTATGATCGAAGAGCCTGATCGGGAGGCGACCCTTGCCATTCTGGAAGGGATCAGACCGGGGCTGGAGCGTCACCATAGAATGCGCATCATGCCCGAGGCAGTAGAAGCGGCACTGCAGCTGTCGGTGCGGTATCTTCCTGATTTGTTTCTGCCGGACAAGGCAATCGATCTGCTGGATGAGGGTGCATCCCATGCCCGTATGGACGATATGCAGAGCAGACATATCATCACCCAGCAGAATCTGGAGCAGGCACTCAGTGAGGCGGTGCGGGAGAGCCGGTTTGAAAAGGCGGCGGAGATCCGTGACAAAATGCGAAAAATGTCAGTCTCGGAAGATAAAAGACGTCCACGGGTGGTAACGGCGACGGATGTGGCTTGGGCGGTATCCGCCCGAACGGGTATTCCCGTTGGGCGGCTGACTGCGGATCAGCGGCAGCGGCTTTTGGAGCTGGAGCAGATCCTCGGCGCGTCGGTAATAGGGCAGGAGAAGGCGGTGCGGAGGGTGGCAGAAGCAGTACGGCGGGGCTTTTCCGGCATCTGCGACGAGAACCGACCGATTGCGTGCCTGCTTTTTTCAGGTCCGACGGGTGTCGGTAAGACGGAGCTTTGTCGTGCGCTGGCGGAGGAGATGTACGGCAGCCGGGACGCGATGATCAGGCTCGATATGACGGAGTATATCGAAAAGCAGTCTGTTGCCCGTCTGATCGGCGCACCTCCCGGCTATGTGGGCTATGAGGAGGGCGGCAAGCTGACCGAAGCGGTGCGCCGTCGTCCTTACTCGCTGGTGCTGCTGGATGAATTGGAAAAGGCACATCCTGATGTATTGGGGCTGTTGCTCCAGATCATGGAGGAAGGCATACTGACCGATGCCGGTGGACGGCATGTCAGCTTCCGAAATACCATCGTGGTTATGACCTCCAATGTGGGCGGGGAGATCCGCGGTGACGGATTAGGCTTCCGCCCGGAGGGGAGCGGCACCCAGCGGGAGGAAGCACTTCGTCAGGCGTTCTTGCCGGAGTTTCTGGGGCGTCTTGATCAGATCGTTGCCTTCGAGCCGTTGGGTAAGGAGGAACTGGTCCAGATCGCACAGAAATACCTGAAACAGCTTGCCCTGCGGACACAGAAGCTGGGCATTCGTTTGGAATTTAGTGAGGAGCTGTCTGCATTTCTTGCAGGTCAATGCAAAGAGCGAACCGGCGCGCGGAATTTGCGCCGTCTTGTGCAGGAGCAGGTGGAAGCACCGCTGGCAAGCAGGTTGCTGCAAAGCGCGAAAAAACCGTCCTGCATCCGGGCAGAGACTGATCAGGGGATGGTCTGTTTCCAAATTTAAGCAAATAATATAGAACAAGCGTTCGAAAATTGGGATTTCAGGGTGTTTTTGCAGAAAATTTGCATTTTTTTAGAAAAAAAGATTGATTTTTCAGAAACAAGGTATTATACTGTCATTAAGTGGAGTAAAAGGGATGCAAAGTGGAGCAAAATGGAGGAGGTGAGCATCAATGATCGGCAAATATCCCGCAAAACTGGACGACAAGAACCGTTTGATCGTCCCTGCAAAGCTGCGCGAAGAGCTGGGTGAAGACTTTTACGTCACGTTGGGCGTAAACTGCGGTCATCGATGCCTGACCATCTACACTTCTCCCGACTGGCAGACCCTGAGCGATAACTACAACACCCTGCCCATTTCTCAGAAGGGTGCTGCAACCAGCCTGATCTTCATGAACGCCGTTGAATGCGAACCCGACAGGCAGTTCCGCTTCAGCCTTTCCCAGTTTTTGCTGAGCTACGCGGGAATCGGCAAGGAAGTCATGATCGTCGGTCGTGCAGGTCAGGCAGAGATCTGGGACATGAACGAATTTGAAGCCTTCGAGGCGGAAAATCTTACACCTGAAAAGCTGCTGGCATCGCTGGAGGCGATCGGACTATGAGTGAGTTTCATCATGTGTCCGTGCTGCTGGGCGAATGCATTGAGGGACTGAATATTAAGCCGGACGGCATCTATGTGGACGGCACGCTGGGCGGCGCGGGACATTCTTTTCAGATCGCGTCCCGTTTGACCACCGGCAGACTGATCGGTATTGACCGTGACCCTGTGGCACTGAAGGCGGCAGGGGAGCGACTGACACCTTACAGCGACCGGGTGACGTTGGTACACTCCAATTTCTGTAACATCGACAAGGTACTGGAGGATTTGGATATCGACGGCGTGGATGGCATCCTGTTGGATCTGGGCGTGTCCTCTCCGCAGCTGGACGATGCCCAGCGCGGTTTTTCCTATATGGCAGATGCGCCGCTGGATATGCGCATGAATAACGATGACATTCTCACAGCGGAAGCTGTTGTGAACACGTGGTCTTATGAAGAGCTGCGGCGCATCCTCTTCGATTACGGCGAGGAGCGCTATGCGCCTCAGATCGCGGCAAACATCTGCCGCAAGCGTGAAGAAAAGAAAATCGCTACCACTCTTGAACTGGTAGACGTGATCCGCGGCGCGATGCCTGCTGCAGCTCTGCGGGAGAAGCAGCATCCGGCAAAGCGCAGCTTTCAGGCGATCCGCATCGCCGTCAACGATGAGCTGGGTGCGGTGCGTCAGGTGATGGATGCCGCCATTCCGAAGCTGAATCCCGGCGGCAGACTGGCGATCATTACCTTCCATTCCTTGGAAGACAGAATTGTCAAAAACGGCATGAACGATGCGGCGAAGGGCTGCATCTGTCCGCCGAGCTTCCCGGTCTGTGTCTGTGGCAAAAAGCCGCAGGTTAAGATCATTACCCGCAAGCCGATCGTTTCCGGCGAGGATGAATTGGAACGAAACCCCAGAGCGCGCAGCGCGAAGCTGCGTATCTGCGAGAAGATTTAACGAAGGAGGGGACTTTTCGTGGCAAAGCAGTCTGATGTCCGATATATCAATCATTATGTGTCCGGCTCGCTGGCTTACCGGCAAGAGGAAAAGTCCCGCCGGAAGAGCAATGCTCAGCTGCCGAAGCTGAAGCCCAATCAGAAGATCGTGATCCCTGTCGATCCGCTGGCGATGATCGGCATCGTCCTTGCCTTTGTGCTGATGATCACGATGATCGTGTCCGTGGTTCATTGGAATCAGGCACAAAAGGAAACAGAGGCACTGAAGAATTACGTCGCTGCCCTGCAGGAGGAGAATCTCCGCCTTCAGGATACATACAAGTCCGGCTATGACCCGGATGAGATTCGTGAAATCGCGTTGAATATGGGCATGATCCCCGCGGATCAGGCGACCCACATTCAGATGCAGGTGGTCGTACCGCAGGTCGAGGAGCAGCCTGAGGGCTGGGCGGCTGTTTGGGCATTTATACTGGGAATGTTTGCATAATATTTCGGAAGGCCAATATGATTGAGATAGCTGCAATGGGCGGCGAGGGATTCCCTTGCTGCCCATTGAAAGCCTAAAGCCAATCAGAAAGGCCGGTGTCCTATGCCGAAAAAGGCAAAAAAGCGAAGCTACGCCCGTATCCGCGCGGATTCGGGGCATCACAGAAGGATTTTGATCATCATGGCGGTGCTGGGCATGCTGGCATTCTTGCCGGTGGGCTTGCAGCTTTATCAGCTGATGATCACGGATTACGATTATTTTTCCAATCTTGCTCTGCGCAATCAGACAAGAACCACTGCTGTCACAGCACATCGCGGTACGATCTACGATGCAAACATGAACATTCTTGCGATTTCCGAAACAGTGGAGAATGTCTACCTTGATCCTCATGAGCTGAAGCAGTCCAAGGCAGATCTTGACAAAATTTCCGCCGATCTGGCGCAGCTGCTGGATCTGGATGCCCAATGGATCGCCGCCCGCGGAAAAGACCTGACCAAGCGGTATCAGCAGATCGCCGCGCGGGTAGAGCAGGACACGGCAGCGCAGATCCGAAGCTACATCAATACAAATCACATCTCCGGCATCCATCTGGAGCCAAGCTCGAAGCGAAGCTATCCCTACGGAACGTTGGCGGCGCAGGTCATCGGCTTTACCAATGCTTCCAACACCGGCTCTGAGGGCGTCGAGGCGGCATATAATTCCTATCTGGAAGGAAAAGCCGGCAAGGTGATCACCACCAAGGGCAATAACGAGATGGATATGCCCTTTTCCTACGAAAATTACGTGCAGGCGATCCCGGGGTGCAGCGTTGTTCTGACCCTCGACACCACTGTGCAGGCATGTCTTGAAAAGCAAATGCAGACCGCTATTGAGCGTTACGATGTTCAAAACGGCGCGTTTGGCATCGTAATGGAGGTCAAAACCGGGAAGATCCTCGCTATGGCGACTCTCGGAAGCTATGACCCGAACAACTACCTTGAGATCGCTGATCCTCAGGCACTGCTGGAGGTAGAGCAGCTTAAGACGGATTACCTGATGCATCCTGAGGACACACAGGCATATCGTGACGGCAAGGCTGCCTATGAAACGGCAGTATCCGCCGCGCGGCTCAAGCAATGGCGAAACAGGGTGATCTCTGACGGCTATGAGCCGGGGTCGACCTTCAAGGTGCTGACCATGGCGGCTGCGCTGGACTGCGGCGCGATCGACCTGAATACAAGCTTTCACTGCTCCGGCGCGGAGAAAATACCGGGGCGGTCACAATTACTGCACTGCTGGCGCTCCACCGGTCACGGTGCAGAAAAAACACCTCAAGCACTTCAAAATTCCTGCAACATCGCTTTTGCACATATCGCCCTGAAGCTGGGCGGTGAGCGGTTTTATGATTACATCAGCCGCTTTGGCATCAGGGAAAAGACCGGCATTGATCTGGCAGGGGAGAGCAAGGGCGTCTTCTTCTCAAAAGAGCTGATCGTTGACACCGAAAAGTGGGGAACAGCATCCCTGACCTCCGGCTCCTTCGGACAGACCTTTAAGCTGACACCGCTGCAGCTGGTGCGGGCGATCTCGGCAGTGGTCAACGGCGGCAACCTGATGGAGCCGTACATCGTGTCCGAGGTACTGGATCACAACGATCAGACAGTCTTGAAGCAAGAACCGACGGTGACCCGTCAGGTGATCAGCCCGGAAACATCGAAGACCATGTGCGGTCTTTTGGAGTCAGTCGTGGCGGTCGGAACGGCAAAAAATGCCTCTGTTGCCGGATTTTCCATAGGTGGAAAGACGGGAACAAGTGAAAAAATAGACATATTAGACGAGAATGGATCGCCGACGCTCGATAAAATCGTATCATTTGTGGGGATTGCGCCGATGGACGATCCACAGTATATTGTATTGGTGGCACTGGACACCCCGTCCCGCGAGACCGGGCTGTATATTTCGGGCGGCATGATGGCGGCACCGACGGTTGGTGCGGTGATGGCGGACATCCTGCCTTATCTTGGCGTGCAGCGAACGGCATCGGAGGACACGAATAAAGACGTGACAGTTCCAGATCTGATGGGCATGTCCCCGGAGCAGGTCACAAAGGAACTGAAAGCTGTTGGCTTGACCGCCAAGTGCGTCGGCACGGGCGAAGCAGCGACACAGCAAATACCGCAAGCCGGTCAAAGCGTTCCGGCGGGCAGTGAGATCCTGGTATATTTCGAAGAAAAAGACCCGACATGAACGGGAAAGGAGTTACCATGAAACTGAAAGAGCTTCTTGCGGGTGTTTCCGTGCTGGAATGCACCGCAGACATGGAACTGGATATTGCAGGCGTTTGCCACGACACGAGAAAGCAGATGGCTCCCGGCAGCCTTTTTGTGGCATTGACGGGCTTTGCCTTTGACGGGAACAAGTATATCCCTATGGCGTTGGAAAAGGGTGCTGCGGTGATTGTAACGGCGAAGAAGCCGGAAAGTGACATCCCCTATGTGCTGGTTGAGTCTGATCGCCTTGCGCTGGCGCAGATCGGCGCGAATTACTACGGACATCCGGCACGCAGCATGACCATGATCGGCATCACCGGCACCAACGGCAAGACCTCCACGACCCTGCTTCTGAAGCACGTTTTGGAGGTGACGCTGGGCGCGAAGGTCGGCTTGATCGGTACGATGGAAAACCTGATCGGTGACTGTGTCATCCCCACCGAGCGAACGACCCCCGAAAGCTTTGAGCTGCAGGGCTTATTTGCCCAAATGCGGGATGCCGGCTGCACCCATGTGGTGATGGAGGTGTCGTCCCACGCCGTCGCGCTGCACCGGGTGGGCGGAGTTCACTATGATGTGGCTGCCTTCACCAATCTGACAGAGGATCATCTGGATTTCCACAAGACCATGGAAGCCTACTGCGATGCCAAAGCAGAGCTGTTTGCCCATTGTGACAAGGCGGTCATCAATCTTGACAGCCCGTGGGCGGAGCGCTTCAATGCCCGCGCGCCGGAAAGCCGCATCCGCTATTCCATGGAGAAGCCTGCGGAGCTTTATGCTTCGGATGCGGAGCTTCGTTCTGACGGTGTCAGCTTTATCGCCCATTACGGCGAGGAGACAGCAACGGTCAGTCTGCCGATTCCCGGCGGCTTTGCGGTCAGTAACGCGCTGACCACGTTAGGCGTCGCGTTGCAGCTGGGCATCAAGCTTTCGGAGGCGGCAGCTGCACTTAAAACAGCAAAGGGCGTGCGGGGCAGAGTGGAGGTCGTTCCCACCCCGGGTAAGCCTTATACTGTACTGATCGACTATGCCCATACCCCCGACGGCTTGGAAAATGTCCTTGGCTCGGTTCAGACCTACTGCAAGGGCAGATTGATCGCGGTGTTCGGCTGCGGCGGTGACCGGGATCCCATCAAACGTCCCATCATGGGCAAAATCGGCGTGGAAATGGCGGATCTGGCGGTCATTACCTCCGATAATCCCCGCACGGAAGACCCGGAAGCGATCATTGAGGACATCGTCAAGGGTCTGCCGGAGGGCGCGAAAAACTACGTTGTCATCTGCGACCGACGAAAAGCGATCCGTTATGCTATGGACATTGCGACGAAAGATGATATAATTGTGTTGGCAGGCAAAGGCCATGAAACCTATCAGGAGATCAACGGCGTGAAGCATCATCTCGACGAGCGGGAGGAAGTAACAGCACACCTGATGGAAATGAGGTAAGCGTATGGCAAAAATCACACTGGAACAGGCGGCACTTTGGTGCGGCGGTACTGTGGATCCCAAATATGCGCAGGTGACCTTCTACGGGGCGGGCAACGACTCCCGTTCGATTGAGAAAGGTCAGCTGTTTGTCGCACTGCAGGGCGCGCGCGACGGACATGATTATATCCCTATGGCACTCCAAAACGGCGCAGCAGCGGTACTGTGTACCCATTGCGACGGCGATTTTCCTGCCATCGTGGTGGAAGATACCCGCATCGCACTGGGTCAGATCGCTGCGGGAGAGCGTCAGCGCATCGGCATGAAGGTGGTTGGCGTTACCGGCTCTGTGGGCAAGTCCACCACGAAGGAAATGATCAGCACCGTGCTTGGCACGACCTTCCGTGTGAGCAAGACACCCGCCAATCACAACAATGACATCGGCATGCCCATGGCGATCCTTTCGATCCCTGAGGAGGCGGAGATCGCCATTCTCGAGATGGGTATGAATCACTTCGGCGAAATTTCTTATCTGACCAATATCGCAAAGCCGGATGTGGCTGTCATCACCAACATCGGCACGATGCACATTGAGCATCTTGGTTCCCGGGAGGGTATTCTCAAAGCAAAGCTTGAGATTCTTGAGGGTCTGGCATCCGACGGAACGATCATCCTCAATGGCGACGATGACCTTCTGTGGAGCGTCCGTGACCGGGCAGATGTACCTCATCTGTACTTTGGCGCATCCAATGACAAATGTGAGGTCTGCGCCTGCGATGTGAATATGGAGGATGGCACGCTGTCGTTTAAGGTAACGGCACAGAATACGGTTTTTTCCGTCACGCTGCCCCTTGAGGGTGAGCATTATGTGCTGGATGCGCTGGCAGCGGTCAGCGCGGGTCTGAAGCTTGGCGTGCAGCCTGAGAAAATTGCGGCGGCACTGGCAGATTTTCAAAATATGGCAGGCCGTCAGGAGATTTTTGAAGCCAAGGGCTATACCATCATCAAGGACTGCTACAACGCAGGCCCTGAATCCATGGCGGCAGCGTTGGCGGTGCTGGGTAAGAAAAAGAGCCGCCGCATCGCGGTTCTCGGAGATATGCTGGAGCTGGGCATGCGTTCCCCCGCGGAGCATTACCGCATCGGCCGCATCGCAGCAGAGCATGCGGATGTCGTTCTTGCTTACGGTCCGAATGGCAGCCGTGTTGTCAGCGGCGCGGTCACCGGCGGTATGAGCGAAGCGAAGGTACGTGCCTTTGAAGACAGAAAGGCATTGGTTGCAACGTTGAAGCTGATGGCAAAGCCCGGTGATGTGGTACTTTTCAAGGGCAGTCACGGAATGCACATGGAGCTTGCTTTGGAAGCCTTTTTGAGCGACGAAGCATAAGCGGAGGAGATAGATATGACAAGAATACTGGTAACGGTTCTGGCAGGCGGCATTTTGTCCGGCTTGATCGGCGTGCTGCTTTTGCCGGTGCTGCGTGCGCTGAAAGCGGGTCAATCGATCCGCGAGGTAGGACCCACTTGGCACAACAATAAGGCAGGCACGCCTATGATGGGCGGTCTGTTCTTCATTCTCGGCACGATCCTTTGTCTGATCGGAAACATCCCGATCATGGTGGATCATACCGTGTTTTATGTGCTGGCACTGGGTCTGTGCTTCGGTCTTGTGGGCTTTCTGGATGATTTTTGCAAGGCAAAGTACAAGCGCAATCTGGGTCTGACCTCGATCCAAAAGGCACTGTTGCAGATGGCGGTCTCTGCCATCTTTGTCTATCTGCTTTATAAGCAGGATCCCACCCGCTGCAACATCTACATTCCCTTTGCAAATACTCATTTTTACGTACATCCGCTGCTTTATGTTTTCTTCTCCATGTTTGTCATGATCGGCTGCGACAATGCGGTCAATATCACAGACGGCGTGGACGGACTGTGCGGCAGCGTGACGCTGCCGGTGATGATCTTCTTCACCGCGGCGGCTTTTATGCTGAAAAAGCTGGACCTTGCGATTTTGCCCGCTGCCTTGACCGGCGGTCTGATCGCATACCTGTTTTTCAACTGGCACCCGGCGAAGGTCTTCATGGGTGACACCGGCTCGCTGTTTTTGGGCGGTATCGTATGCGCCCTGTCCTTTGCTCTGAATATGCCCCTGATCTTGATTTTGGTAGGCTTTGTCTACCTTGTGGAGACATTGTCGGTCATTTTGCAGGTGGGCTATTTCAAGGTGACCCATGGCAAACGTATTTTCAAAATGGCACCGATCCATCATCACTTTGAGATGTGCGGCTGGAAGGAAGTAAAGATCGTGCTGATCTTTACCGCAGTGTCCGCAGTGATGTGTGTTTTGGCTTGGTTTGGTATTTCAGGACTGTTCTGATATCCGAAAGGAGTAGCTTATGGCAGCAGCAAGACTGCGTGCCAAAGAGGACCGTCGGGATTTTCCCGGCGAAAGGGTGGACAAGACATTTTTGATACTGACGCTGTTGCTGCTGGCGATCGGATTGATCATGCTGTGGTCAGCCAGCGCGGCGCAGAGTATGTATGACACCGGCTATCAGATTTCTACAAAATACCTGCAAAAGCAGGCGGTTTGCGCGGTTTTGGGACTTGGCTGTATGTATTTGTTCAGCCGCATCCCTGCATCCTTCTGGCTGAAAGCCGCATGGCCCCTATACGGCATCAGCATTGGGATGCTGCTGCTCGTGTTGGTGGCGGGAGAGTCGGTCAACGGCGCAAGACGCTGGATCAACATCGCAGGACTCCAGTTTCAGCCGTCCGAAATCGCAAAATTTACAATGATCGTGCTGTTTGCAAAGCTGACGAAAGCCTTCGGCACGGAAACGCACAAATTCCGCTACGGTGTTCTTGGCTTTGGCGCGGCACTGCTGGGGATCTTGATCCCGCTGGCACTGGAGAAGCACTTGTCTGCCATTTTGTTGATGGGCATGGTGGCAGTGGTCATCATGTTCGTAGCGGGAACCAGCGGCAAATGGCTGCTGGCAGGTGCCGGTGCGGCAGTAGCCTTTGTTGTGGTCTATGTGTCTTTCATGGGCTATGCCGGTGATCGCATCACGGCGTGGCTGCACCCGGAGAATGACCCCTCCGATACCGGCTATCAGATATTGCAGTCCCTCTATGCCATCGGCTCAGGCGGACTGTTCGGCTTGGGTTTCGGAAAGAGCAGGCAGAAATATCTCTATTTGCCCTTTCAGTATAATGACTACATCTTCGCGATCGTTTGTGAGGAGTTGGGTCTGATCGGTGCGCTTTTGATCATGGTGCTGTTTGCTGCGCTGATCCTGCGTGGCTTTTGGATCGCTCTGCGGGCATCGGATCGATTTTCCACGATCCTCGCGACGGGACTGGTGGCTTTGATCGCGGTGCAGACGGTGTTAAATCTTGGCGTCGTGACAAACCTGCTGCCATCTACAGGAATTGCCCTGCCGTTTTTCTCCTACGGCGGCACGGCATTGGCGGTAAACTTGGGAGAAATGGGAATCATTTTGAGCATTTCCCGCCAGCGAAATCAGACAAAGAATCAGGAGGCACTGTTATGAATGTGATCTTTACCTGCGGCGGCACGGGCGGACATATCAACCCCGCCATCGCAGTTGCCAATATGATGAAAAAGCGACATCCCGACTGCAACATCCTCTTCATCGGCGCAAAGGGACATATGGAGGAGGAGCTTGTTCCCAAAGCGGGCTACCGACTGGAGACCCTTCCCGGCTCCGGCATGAGCCGCGGCAAGAGTTTCGCGGCACTGAAGAAAAACGTCAAGGCGATCAAATGCGTGCTGGATGCAGTTTCTCAATGCAAGCGGATCATCCGGGAATTTAAGCCGGATGTGATCATCGGCACAGGCGGCTATGCCAGCTTTCCGGCTCTTTATGCCGGCAGCCAGCTGAAGGTTCCCGTCTGTGTCCATGAGGCAAATGCCGTGCCGGGTCTGACCACCAAGCTGGCGGCAAAGTTAGCCGATCGGGTGCTGGTCTGTTTTGAGGAGAGCAAAAAGTTTTATAAAAATCCCGAAAAGATCGAAGTGGTCGGCATGCCGATCCGTGATGAATTTTGGACGACTGACCGTGAAAAAGCCCGTCGGGAACTGGGAATAGGGGAGAAACCGCTTCTGGTCTCCACTTTCGGCAGTCAGGGCGCGAAGGCGATGAATGAAATGGTGGCGGAGCTTTTTGCCATTGAGCAGAAAAATGGTTTTCCGTTCCACCACATCCATGCAGTCGGCAGCTTCGGCTGGAAGTGGATGCCTGACCTTGTGAAGGAAAAAGGTGTGGAGCTCGACACCTGTGACAGCATCGAGATGCGTGAGTACATCTACAATATGCCGACGGTGCTGGCAGCAGCCGATATTGTGATCGGTCGTGCCGGCTCCGGCACGTGCAATGAGATCGCCGCGACGGGTACACCCTGCATTCTGATCCCGTCGCCCAATGTGACCAACAACCATCAGGAAAAGAACGCCCGCGTTCTTTCCGACAACGGCGGTGCGGTTCTGATTCTTGAAAAGGATTGCACCCCGCAGATGCTCTACGAGCAGATCACCCGTCTGCTTGCGGATCAGGATCAACAGCGGACGATGCGCATCGCCCTGCAAAAGCTGGCTGTCCTTGACTCCACAGATCGGATCTGCAATGTTCTGGAGCATCTGGCAGCGAAATAAAGACAGTAATTCCCGGAGGAACCGAATATGGATACAAAAGAAAAGACGAGGCGAACACCTTCGCCCAACCGTCCGCCGGCAAATCGCCGTGTTGCAGCTGCATCGGAAAAGAAGCCGGCACAGCCGCAAAAAACACCGCAGGACGTGGTGTATCTTCCGCCCAAGCCGTTGGCTCGCGGAAAGCTTCTGCTGCGACTTGCAACCGTTGCCGCGATTGTCATTGCGATCGTATTGGCGATGTCTGTGTTTTTTAAGGTGGAGTATATTGAGGTCTCCGGCGTCAATCAGTACACTCCGTGGGATATCTCTGAGGCATCCGGCATTCGGGAAGGCGACCATCTGATGTCCTTCGGCATTGCCGGCGCGGCAGCGAAGATCATGGAGCTGCCCTATGTCAAGGACGTACGCATCGCCATCAAACTGCCCAATAGGGTTTTGATCGAAGTGACAGAGGTGGAGGTGACCTATGCCGTCAAGGCGCAGGATGATGCGTGGTGGCTGCTCAGTTCCAAGGGACAGATCGTCGAGAAGGCAGAAGAAGGGGAGCAGGAGCAGCATACGAAGATTTTGGGTGTGCATGTTTTGAACCCGGTGGCCGGTCAAAGTGCCGTAGCGCAGGAGACACATGAGCAGTCCACGATGCCCGACGGAACAACAGTCCCGCCTGTGGTGACCTCGGCACAGCAGCTTTCTGTTGCGCTGGATATTACGGAGTATCTGGAAAACAACGGCATCATTGGCGATGCCCAAAGCATCGATGTCAACGATCTGGGGGATATTCAGATCTGGTATGGATCTCAGTATCAGGTCAAGCTGGGCGATACCAGCCAGCTGTCTTACAAGATCAGCTTCATGAAGCAAGCGATCGAGCAGCGTGAAACCTATGACAGCGGTGTCATGGAAATCAAAGTTGTTGACGGCGATCTGAAGCTTTACTACACTTCTTTCCAGTAAAACCAAAATTTTTTCTAAAAAAGTTGCGAAAAAACCAAAAAGGATATTGACCAAACAGAATTTTCACGATAGAATATAGGAGTACATTTGTAATTTGTAGCAGTATGGGCATATTCCAGACTGCAAAACGATACATAGGAGGAAGAGCATATGTCTGATATGTTTCAAGATCGCGTAGTAAAAATTAAGGTAATTGGCGTCGGCGGTGCCGGTAACAACGTTATCAACCGTATGATCGAAGCCGGTGTCCAGGATGTTGACTTTGTTATTCTGAATACCGATAAGCAGGATCTGAACAAGTCCAGCTGCAGAAACAAGGTGCAGATCGGTGAGAAGCTCACCGGCGGTCTGGGTGCAGGTGCAAAGCCCGAGATCGGCAAGAAGTCCGCAGAGGAGAGCCGTGCAGCCATTGCCAAGATTCTGGAAGGTGCGGACATGGTGTTCATTACTGCTGGTATGGGCGGCGGTACCGGTACCGGTGCAGCTCCCATCGTTGCTGATCTGGCACACGAGGCAGGCATTCTGACCGTTGGTGTCGTCACCAAGCCCTTCAAGTTCGAGGGTGCAAACCGCATGCGTCAGGCGGAAGAAGGCATTGCTGAACTGGCAGAAAAGGTTGACTCCCTGATCGTGATCCCCAACGATCGTCTGAAGTATGTTACCGATCAGAAGATCACCTTCGCCAACGCATTCGGCATCGCTGACGATGTGCTGAAGCAGGCTGTGACCTCCATCTCCGAGCTGGTTGGTTCTTCCACCCGCGTCATCATCAACCTGGACTTCGCTGACGTTTCCGCTGTCATGAAGGATGCGGGTCGCGCACACATGGGTGTCGGCGTCGCTTCCGGCCGCGAGAAGGCTGAGCAGGCTGCTCTGGCTGCCATCAACAGCCCCCTGCTGGAGACCTCCATCAACGGCGCTACCGGCGTTCTGGTCAACGTGACCGGCTCTGCTGAGCTGACTCTGGATGACGTTGAGACCGCTGCCGGCATCGTTCAGGAGAACGCAAACCCCGATGCAAACATCATCTTCGGCGCTACCTGCTCCGATGAGTATGAAGATGAGATGCGCGTTACCGTTATCGCTACCGGCTTTGAGCAGAAGAAGGACGCAGCACAGTCCAAGGGTGAAGCTGGCGAGGCTGGCGGTGCAGCTGCAAAGTCTGCTGATGTCAGCGATATTGACGATATCTTCGATATCTTCAAGCGCTGAGAAACTGACTTGATACATCCCGGGCTGTTGCCCGGGATGTTTTTTAGGAGGACACATGGACGCATACAAAGCATTGGCGGCAAGCTATGACCGCCTGACCAATGATGTGGACTATCAGGCAGTTGTTGACTTTTATATGCAGATCCTGCAGCGGGAAGGACTGAAACCCCGCACGGCAGTGGATCTGGCATGCGGAACGGGTTCTGTGGGTATCCTGTTGGCAAAGCGGGGACTGCAGGTGACCTGCGTCGATCTGTCAGAGGACATGCTGACTGTCGCCAGTGAAAAAGCGCAGTCTCTTTTCAATCCGCCTGTGTTTGTCTGCCAGCCGCTGCAGGCACTGCGTCTGCCCAGAGGAGTCGATCTGGCGGTATGTGCGCTGGATAGTCTTGATTATATTACAGACCCTGCAGACTGCGCTGAGGCGATCAGACGGGTCTATAAGGTGCTGAATCCGGGCGGTGTCTTCATCTTTGATGTAAATACGCCGGAGAAACTCCGGGCGATGGACGGTCAGGTCTTTCTCGACGAGGACGACGACGTCTATTGCGTCTGGCGAGGCGAATTTGATGAGCAAACCAATATCTGCTCCTACGGAATGGACTTGTTCCAGCGGGTCGGCAATGGTTGGCAGCGCTCTTTCGAGGAACACTGCGAATATGCTTACACGCAAGAGCAACTGCTGCAATATCTTTGTGAAGCGGGCTTCTCTCACATTGAGGTCTATGGTGACCGCAGATTTGAAGCGCCCGCCGAGGGCGAGCAGCGCATCTACTTCAAGGCAAGAAAGGGAAAACGCAAATGAACGATTACTTGGTACGCGGAATGACCATGGATGGCTTTGTGAAGGTCGTGGCGATCCGCTCTACGAATTTAGTGCGCAGAGGCGCTGAGATACAGAAGACCACTCCCAACGCCACAGCGGCATTTGGGCGGTCTCTGACGGCAGCTTCCATGATGGGCAATATGCAGAAGGTGGACAATGGCTCTATGACGCTGCAGATCCGGGGCGGCGGACCTATCGGCACGATCACGGTGGTGTCCGATCCCGAGGGCAACGTCCGTGGCTGTGTGACTGAGCCGAATGTGCCGCTGGTGGAGAAATTCCCCGGCAAGCTGGACGTGGGCGCAACGGTCGGTACGGACGGCGCGCTGACGGTCATCCGTGACCTGCAGATGAAAGAGCCTTATATCGGTCAGGTGCCACTGGTTTCCGGCGAGATCGGCGACGATGTGACCGCCTATTTTGCCCAGAGTGAACAGACACCCACAGCCTGCGCCCTTGGTGTGCTGGTGGATACGGATTGTTCGGTGAAGGTTGCCGGCGGCTATCTGGTGCAGCTGCTGCCGGGTGCGCCGGATGAGGTGATCGATGCCGTCGAAAAGGGCATTCAGAGAGCCGGCGCAGTGACCAAGATGCTGGAAGCGGGTCTGACTCCTGAGGAGATCCTCGGTCAGGTATGCGGTGATCTGGGCGTTGTGTTCATGGAGACTACCGAGGTTTCCTATCGCTGCTACTGCTCCCGCGAGCGTGTGACGTCTGCCTTGATCAGCCTTGGCAGGGAAGAGCTGACGCAGATCGCGCAGGAGGGAAAGGCATTTCCCGTCGAATGTCAGTTCTGCGATACGGTCTATGAATTTACCCCGGAAGAGGTTCAGCGGCTGCTGAAAAAAATCTGATCTGAATGGCAAAATGGTGGTTCCTGAGGGCTTTTCATCCCCTGAAAATTTGTTAAAAATTTGCAGGAAAAAAGCTTGACAAATGCGCCCATTCTGTGTATAATAGTCAACGTCGCTGAGGTGAGAGCTCTGCCGACAAGGTATGGGAGCATAGCTCAGCTGGGAGAGCATCTGCCTTACAAGCAGGAGGTCACAGGTTCGAGCCCTGTTGTTCCCACCATTTATATGGCCCGGTGGTGCAGTCGGTTAGCACGCCAGCCTGTCACGCTGGAGGTCGACGGTTCGAGTCCGTTCCGGGTCGCCATTTATCAATAATGCATCTTGGTGCATGGGGGAGGAAATATTCTCCTCATATGCCTCTGTAGCTCAGTCGGTAGAGCAGTGGACTGAAAATCCACGTGTCGTTGGTTCGATTCCGACCGGAGGCACCATGGTTCCCTTTGGGAACCAAGATGCGGGTGTAGCTCATCCGGTAGAGCGCCACCTTGCCAAGGTGGAGGTAGCGAGTTCGAGCCTCGTCACCCGCTCCAAAAATTAGGAACGCGTTGCGTTCCTAATTTCATATGGTACCGTAGCCAAGTGGTAAGGCCCCGGTCTGCAAAACCGTTATTCGCCAGTTCAAATCTGGCCGGTACCTCCAAAACAAAACGCACACCATAAGGTGTGCGTTTTGTTTTGGAGAAAAACAGGACGGACAGATTTGAAGATCTGAATGCAACAGTCCGGGGGACTGTTGCCGCCGACGGCTGGACGGAGGCGAACCTTAATTTTTGCCTTCGGCAAAAATGCAAACAAATCTGGCCGGTACCTCCGTGAAAAACGACAAGTTTCAAAAGAAACTTGTCGTTTTTCAATGATATCCGTTCCTTTCGGAACGGGTGATATATCTTTGATGTGATATCGCTCTTCGAGCGGTGATATATACCTTCGGCATATGAAGGAACGGATATTATATCGTGCTTGCGAAGCAAGTATATCATGCGGCGAATGCCGTATATCATATTGCGTTAGTAATATATCATTCAGAATCCGAAGCAATAATTATTTTTGCCTTGTGTCAAATGATATCACTTCGCCTTGCACCCTCGACACTTTTATGTTATTATTTACAAAAAGGAGGGTGATTTTGAATGACAAAAAAAGAATTCTATGATAAGTGGATCGAAACATTTGCAGCAGATATTCCTGAACAGGACATACAAAAGTATGTAAAGTCTACTGGTAATTTAATTTGGCACATTTTTTCATGGGAATTGTTAGACGAAGGACGATATTTCATCGGGGAAAAAGCGAAGGCTGCTTACGATCAGATTGATAAAGAAGGTGCTATTTGCATTGCGTGGTTTGAGGATGAGCATACCAAGGATATCGTTGCTGATTTGAATATCGCCGCCGCGTTAGATGACTTTGTTGAAATATATGTTGTTGGAAAGAATTTTGAATGGACGTACATTAAAACCCATGAGAGTATGTGTGGTCCGTATTTTATGAGTGATAAGTGATATTTTAACTTATTGTGCATTTGCCCCAAAAGTCGCACACCTTCAGGTGTGTGGCTTTTTTGTTGCTGCTACTTGCCTTTCGCTGTGTGCGGTAGTATAATAAACCTAGCAAACTACACCGCAAGAAAGAAGAATCCCATATGCAAATCATCGATTTTCACTGCCATATTTATCCCGTGGCAGTTGCCCAAAAGGCAGCGCAGAGCATCTGCGAGTTTTACGAGCTGGAAGGCGGACACATGGACGGAACAGTGGAAACGCTGCTCCGTCAGGGCAATGCTGCAGGCATTGACCGTTTTGTTGTCCTGCCCGTGGGCATGCGCCCGGACAAGGTGCGTCATGTGAATGATTTTATCCTTGCTGAGGCTGCCAAAGAGCCGCGGTTTATCGGCTTTGGCACTGTCCATGCGGGCATGGAGGATATTGCCGGGGAAGCGGAGTACATCATCCGCGCCGGTCTTCACGGCATCAAAATGCACCCGGATTTTCAGAAATTCGACATTGACGATCCGCGGCTGTTCCCGCTGTATGAGACGGTGCAGGGGAGAATGCCTGTGATGTACCACATGGGCGACAAGCGGTACGACTATTCCCATCCTGCCAAGCTGCGCCGGGTGATGGAGCTGTTTCCGAAGCTGCAGACGGTGGCTGCCCATTTCGGCGGCTACAGCATGTATGAAACGGCGTACGAAATCCTGCACGACAAGGAGAACAGCATTTTTGATGTTTCCAGCTCTCTGATGTTCATGCCGGAGGGAGTGGCAGAGAAGTACATCAATGCCTTTGGCGCGGAACGAATGGTCTTCGGAACGGACTATCCCCTTTGGGATCCCGTTGTGGAAACAAAACGCTTTTTCAGCCTGAAGCTGACGGATGAGCAGTTTGAGAGAATTGCCCATAAGACCGCAGAGGAATTTTTGGAGTTGTAACTTGCGGCTGAATCCATTGTATGCTATAATGAAGAAGCCAAATTAAAAAAGAGAGGTGCTATTCATGATTGGTTCCGGATTGAAAAAGCTTGCTGCCGAATACGGCATGAAGGTAGATCGCGGCGTTGCCTACGGCAGCCTTCAGGGTTTTGCTGCCACCATGTGTGAGGGAAGCGGCTGGAAACGCATCGCATTTTCCACCACCTTTTCTGATCCTGTGCAGAAGACAGCGTTTATGGATGCGGTTCAGGCTGTGGATGTACAAAAGACTTACCGGGTAAGTGGGCTTGGTATCGCAGCTGATGGCGTTCAGATCAATTTTGTGGATAATCCCGGCACTATGGGCAAGATCCGTGAGTTTTTGGCATGGTTTTTGCCGCTGCTGCAGGAATACGGCGCATCCGCATGGGATGTCTGCCCCGAGTGCGGCTATCAGATCACGGATGGCAAGTGGATGCTCTCCGACGGCAATGTTGCCCGCTACTACCACGATGCCTGTGCTCAGAAGGCTCTGCGTGAGGTAGAGGATCAGAATGAACAGCGTAAGCAGCAGGATAACGGCTCTTACCTGAAGGGTACAATCGGCGCGCTGCTTGGTGCGCTGATCGGTGCTGTTGTCTGGGCGGTTGTGCTGATCGCCGGTTACGTGGCTTCGATTATTGGTCTGCTGATCGGTTGGCTGTCTGACAAGGGCTATCGCCTGCTGGGCGGCAGAAACGGTAAGGGCAAGATCGCGATCCTGATCGTTGCGGTTATTTTGGGTGTCGTGATCGGCACGTTGGGCGCAGATGCCATCACCCTTGCGCAAATGATCAATGAAACTCCCGGTGCAACTGCCACCTATGCAGATATTCCCATGCTGCTGATTGCACTCCTCGCCGAGGATGAGGGTTACCGCAGCGCACTGCTTGGCAACATCGGCATGGGATTACTGTTCGCCGCGTTGGGCGTTTACTGGTTCGTCATCCGCACCGGCAAGGAAGTTGCGGACGCAAAGCTGGTAGAGCTGAAATAAGAAGCAAAAAGTACATAAAAAACCGACCCGGTAGATCAAATCTACCGGGTCGTGCTTTGTTTTTGATTATTTTCCGACCTTCAATCTCCAGCCAAATTCGTCGGGGAGTCTGCCCAGCTGGATGCCGGTGATGGTATCGTACAGCTTGAGGCTCAATTCGCCGGTCTCGCCGTCCTGAATGGTCATCACATCGTCCTTGTAGCGCAGCTTGCCGACAGGGGAGATGACAGCGGCTGTGCCGGTGCCGAAGCACTCTTCCAGTGTGCCGTCCGCCTGCGCCTGCAGCAGCTCATCGACGGAGATCTTCCGTTCTTCCACCTCATAGCCCCAGCTCTTGCACAGCTGGATGACGGAGTTACGGGTGATGCCGGGCAGGATCGAGCCGCTGAGTGCGGGAGTGACCACTTTGCCGGCGATCTTGAAGAAGATGTTCATGGCACCCACTTCCTCGATGTACTTGCGGTCAACGCCGTCCAGCCACAGAACCTGAGAGAAGCCGGCATCATGCGCCTTCTTCTGTGCGATCAGGGAAGCGGCGTAGTTGCCGCCGGTCTTGGCAAAGCCAATGCCGCCGCGGACAGCGCGGACATATTCATCCTCGATCCAGATGCCCACGGGGGCAAGACCGCTTTCATAGTAAGCGCCGCTGGGAGCAAGGATGATCATAAAGAGATAGGTTTTAGACGGAGCAACGCCCAAAAACTCATCGGTTGCGATGATGAAGGGGCGGATGTACAAGGATGTACCCGGCTCGGTGGGGATCCAGTCCCGATCCACATCCACAACGGTGCTGACAGCCTGCACGAAATCTTCAACGGGAATCTGGGGAATCACCAAACGGTCGTTGGTGGAATTGGTGCGCTTGGCGTTCATGTCGGGACGGAACAGATAAACCTCGCCATCCTCATTTTTGTAAGCCTTCAGACCTTCGAACATCTCCTGACCGTAGTGGTAGACCATGGCGGCAGGGGAGAGGCTGATGTTGTGGAACGGCTCGACCCGGGGATCGTGCCAGCCCTTGCCCTCGGTGTAGTTCATGACGAACATGTGGTCTGTAAAGATCTTGCCGAAGCCCAGCTTCTGACCCTTTGCGGGCTTTTCCTTGGGTTCGGTCGTCTTGATAATCTTAATATCCAGCATAGGAAACATCCTTTCAAACGTAATCGTAGCCGATTTGCAGAGCCTTGCAGTTGATGTCGATCAGGTTTACCTTCTTGGCGGGGATAAATGCCTCGAAGGTCTCTTTGTTATTCTCGAATGCGACAGCGCCGGTCTCCTTGATGACCTTGCCGGTCAGAACCATATTGGAAAGGGTGGCAAAGCCCGCATCCTTGGCAAGCTGGGTCGCGGGGATGTAGAACACATCCACATCGGTACGCTCGACCTTGGCATCGATCAAAGTGGAGTCGATGAAGATCTTACCGCCGGGAACGACGGAATCGACAAACTTCTGAAGGCTGGGCAAATTCATAGCGACCAGCACATCAGGCTCAGTGATGATGGGGCTGCCAACGGGCATATCCGAGAGAATGACGGAGCAGTTCGCCGTGCCGCCGCGCATTTCAGGGCCGTAAGAGGGCAGCCAAGAGACATTCTGCTCCTCCAGCATACCCTTGTAGGCGAGGAACTTACCGGCAAACAGAACGCCCTGTCCGCCGAAGCCTGCAATCAGGATCTGAGTGGTTTTCATTTTGCAGCCTCCTTTGCAGCGGTTCTGTCCTTATAAACGCCGATGGGGTAGTAGGGGAGCATATCGCTTTCCACCCACTCCAGTGCCTGCTGAGGCGTCATACCCCAGTTGGTGGGGCAGGCAGAAACAACTTCCACAAGGCTGAAGCCCTTGCCCTCCATCTGGTTCTGGAATGCCTTTTTGATCGCCTTCTTGGCGTTCTTGACGTTCTTGACGTTGTTGACAGCCACACGGGTCACATACTCGGGACCCTCCAGCGTTGCCAGCATTTCGCAAACACGGATGGGCCAGCCGCAGTGGTTGACATCACGTCCGTAAGGGGAGGTCTGGGTGACCTGACCGGGAAGGCTGGTGGGTGCCATCTGACCGCCGGTCATGCCGTAGATGGCATTGTTGACGAAGATGACGGTGATATTTTCGTTTCTTGCCGCGGCGTGGACAGTTTCAGCCATGCCGATGGAGGCGAGGTCGCCATCGCCCTGATAGGTAAAGACGATGTTCTCGGGACGGCAGCGCTTGATGCCGGTTGCGGTGGCGGGAGCGCGTCCGTGGGCAGCCTCGATCATGTCGCAGGCGAAGTAATCATATGCCATAACGGCACAGCCGACGGGAGCGACACCGATGGTCTTGCCCTCGATGCCCAGCTCGTCAATGGCTTCGGCGACCAGACGGTGAATGATACCGTGGGGGCAGCCGGGGCAGTAGTGCAGCACGGCATCGGTCAGGGCTTTGGGTTTTTCAAATACGACAGCCATAGTTTACACTCCTTTCTGGGCATTGCGGATGGCATCCAGCACCTGATCGGGGCTGGGGATCATGCCGCCGGCGCGGTTGCAAAGAGAAACGGGACGCTTGCACTCCGTTGCAAGGCGGATGTCCTCGATCATCTGACCCATGTTCAGCTCCACAGAGATGAAGCTCTTGACCTTGTCTGCCGCAGCGCGCAGTGCCTTGGTGGGGAAGGGCCAAAGGGTGATGGGACGGATCAAGCCAACCTTGATGCCCTCGGCTCTTGCGGCAACGACGGCATTTTTGGCAACGCGGGAGGCAATACCGAAGGCAACCACGCAATACTCGGCATCTTCCATCATGTACTCTTCCCACATGGGCTCGTTCTCTTCGACGATTTTATAGCGCTCGTAGCGCTCGAAATTCTTCTGCTCCAGCTCATCGGGCTTCAGGTACAGAGAGTTGACAATGTTGTGCTTGCGCTTACACTCCGTGCCGGTCAGTGCCCAAGGCTTTTCATAGGTCTCCACCTCGGCATCCTCAAAGGAGATCGGCTCCATCATCTGACCGATGGTGCCGTCAGCAAGGATCATGGCAGTCATCAGGTATTTGTCGGCAAGATTGAAGCCCTTGATGGTCAGAGATGCCATTTCCTGCACGGATGCAGGGGCGAGAACGATCATACGGTAGTCACCGTGACCGCCGCCCTTAGTCGCCTGAAAGTAGTCGGACTGGGAGGGCTGGATGCCGCCCAGACCCGGGCCGCCACGCTGGACGTTGACCACCAATGCGGGAACATCAGAACCGGCAATGTAGCTCAGACCCTCGGATTTCAGGCTGATTCCGGGGCTGCTGGAGGAGGTCATGACACGCATGCCGGCAGCAGCAGCGCCATAAACCATGTTAATGGATGCGATCTCGCTTTCCGCCTGCAGGAAGACACCGCCGATCTTGGGCATCTTCTTTGCCATGTAGGCAGCGATCTCGGTCTGGGGGGTGATGGGGTAACCGAAGTAGTGGCGGCAGCCGGCACGGATGGCGGCTTCGGCGATGGCTTCGTTGCCCTTCATAAGTACTTTCTGAGCCATATCGATCCTCCTTACTTTTCTACGGTGATGATGCAGTCAGGACACATGGTGGCGCAAAATGCGCAAGCAATGCACTTGTCCTGCTGGACCATGACCGCAGGGGAATAGCCTTTCTTGTTGATCTGCTCTGTGTCGATCGCCAAGCAGCCCTTGGGGCAGGCGTTGACGCAAAGACCGCAGCCCTTGCACAGATCCGTCAGGAACGTTACTTTTGCCATATTGAGTTCCTCCTTAGAAGTTGTCTATTAGCCGAACAGCGGGCGAGCCTTCTGCTCCGGCAAATCAAAATATTTCTCCTGCAGGCGCATGGGAAGCAGATTTTCCACCTTGCCTGCAAGTTGCTCTGCGACCGCTTCTTCCGCAGTGGTCAGCCAAAGGGGCAGCCCGGAAAGGTCGCTGAGCTTTTTCATGTATTCACCCGTTTCCAGCACGGCTTCGGCGGTGGTTTCCGTGCCGAGGTTGGCGTTGTTGACGATGCAGGTGAAAGCAAGCGAGCAAGCTGCTTCAATTTCACGCATCACTTCCAGTGCTTCCTCAGGGGTACGGGTCAGGGGACGGTAGGGGTTGGCAACGAATGCCATGCGGTAGTCGTTTTCCTCCTTGATAAAGGGGGTATAACGCCCCAGTGCATAAGCACCCCGGTCATCGCCGCCGATGTCCATGATGCCATAGATCGATTTGTCCTGCACCAGCCGGTATGCCTCCGCCGGAAGGGCAGGGAGATCGACATTGGTGTTGGCAAATTGGGGTGAGACAAGCTCCACACCGGCATTTTCCAGCACGGCGGCACTGTCTTTGGTGCGGAAGTAGGGATTGACGATGTCAAGGTCTGCGATGCAGACCTTTTTGCCCTCCGCCGCCAGATGCAGGGCATAGTTGACAGCGATATTGGTCTTGCCGCTGCCGTAATGCCCGGCAAATAATGTAAGTCTTTTGTGATTCATATTGCCCTTTCTTGCGTCGGAAATGGATAATTGATAATTGACAATTAAGGTGTTGCCTGCGGCAAAGATTTATAATTTATCGGCGAAGCCGATACCTAAATTGTCCATTGTACATTGTCCATTTATAGCTTTTTGCGGATGATCTTGCCACTGATCGTCTTGGGCAGGCTTTCCTTGAATTCGACGATTCTCGGGTACTTGTAGGGCGCGGTGCGCTTCTTGACGTAGTCCTGAATCTGCTTTTTCAGCTCGTCTGTACCCTTAAAGTCCTTCACAAGCACGATGCTTGCCTTGACCACCTGACCGCGAACCTCGTCAGGAGCAGCGGAAACGCCGCATTCCAGCACGTAAGGCAGCTCCATGATGACGTTTTCGATCTCAAAGGGTCCGATGCGGTAGCCGGAGGACTTGATGACGTCATCGGCACGACCTACGTACCAGTAGAAGCCGTCTTCGTCCATCCATGCAAGGTCGCCGGTGTGGTAGAAGCCGTCGCGCCAAGTCTCGGCGGTGACCTCTTCATTGCCCTCGTAGGCATAGGCAAGACCGCAGGGAAGACCGTTCTTGATGTTGATACAGATCTCGCCGGTTTCGCCGGGTTCTGCTTCTTCCCCTTCGGCGGTGAGCAGATGCACATCGTAAAGAGGAACGGGCTTGCCCATAGAGCCAAGCTTGTGGGAGCTGCCGTTGAGGTTGCCGATGATGAGGGTGGACTCGGATTGACCGAAGCCTTCCATAATCGCAAGCCCGGTCGCCTTCTGGAACTGGCGGTAGACCTCGGGATTCAGGGCTTCGCCGGCGGTGGAGGCATGCTCGATGCTGCTCAGGTCAAAGCGGGAAAGATCCTGCTTGGCAAGCATGCGGTACATGGTGGGCGGTGCGCAGAAGGTAGTGATCTGATACTTCGCAAACAGGGGCAGGATCTTTTCTGCGTCAAAGCGGTCAAAGTCGTAGACAAAGATGGGTGCTTCGCACAGCCATTGTCCGTAGATCTTGCCCCATGAGGACTTTGCCCAGCCGGTGTCGGAGATGGTCAGATGCAGACCGTCAGGGTTGACCCGGTGCCAGTATTTGGCGGTGATGAAATGACCCAAGGGATATTTGTAGTTGTGCGCTGCCAGCTTGGGGTAGCCGGAGGTGCCGGATGTAAAGAACATCAGCATGGGGTCTGAGCCACAGGGAGCATCCTCAGCGCGGGCAAAGTGGCTGGAGTACATGGGGTACTCGTCATTGAAGTCGTGCCAGCCGTCCTTTTTGCCGCCCACGAGGATCTTGTGTTTCAGATCGGGACACTGGGCGGCGGCTGCATCCACCGCATCGGAAACATCGCCGTCAGCGGTGCAGAGGATGGCACTGATCTTGCCGAACTGGAAGCGGTAGGTGAAATCTTTTTCCAACAGCTGGTTGGTAGCGGGGATCGCCACGGCACCCAGCTTATGCAGCGCCAGAACACTGAACCAGTACTGATAGTGGCGCTTCAGCACCAGCATCACCCGGTCGCCCCGCTTGATGCCCATCGCCTTAAAATAGTTGGCGGTACGGGCAGATTCCTTCTTCATATCCTGGAAGGTGAAGCGGCGTTCTGTTCCGTCCTCTGCAAGGTGGAGCATCGCCAGCTTTTCAGGCTGGGTTCTGCCAAGCTCGTCCACAATGTCAAATGCAAAGTTGAACTGTTCCTCACCCTTGAAGGAGATCTCCTTCAAAAGACCGTCCTCGACCTTGCGATCGATAAACTTGCGGTAAATGCGCTTCTTCTTGTCCGGCTCGCGGCGCTTGACATCGGGAACGGCAACGGTAGCTGCCTGTTCGTCCTCACGGGCGGCAGAGTTGCTCAGCACGATGGCGTAGAAGGCGCAATCCTCGCCCTGCACGGCGATCATGCCGTGGGGGATAGAGGAGTCGTAATAAATACAGTCGCCGGGATTCAGGATCTCAGACTTGCCGCCGATCTGGATCTTCATGTGACCGCGGATGACGATGTCACATTCCTGACCCTCGTGGCTGGTCAGCTCGATCTGCTCGCTTTCAGCACCCTCACGATAGCCAAGCTCCATATAAAGGGGCAGGGCAATACGGTTGCGGAAGCCGGCAGCCAGGTTGTAGCCGATCATGTGATGGGCTTCCTCGATCTTTTGACCCTCGCCCTTACGCGTCAGCGCATAGGTGCGCAGCTTCGGGCTGTGACCTTCCAGAAGGTCGGACATATCGACACCGAAGACCAGCGCGCAGCGGTACAGAAAGGCGATGTTCAGATCCTTCTGACCTGCCTCACAAAGGCGGTATTCCTCCACCGACAAGCCTGTGCGGGCGGCGACCTCTTCTTCAGAGAAGCCGGAAACCTCACGAAGCTCCCGGATGCGGCTCGCCATTTCCTTGATCTTGTATGTAATTTCGGTCAGATTGTCGTTTCTCATAGATGCTCCTTCACGGGATTAAAAAACAGCCCGTCTCAAAGATTGATCCTTTGAGACGAGCTGAGTATCAACCCGCGGTACCACTCAAATTGCATCTGCTTTCGCAGATACCACTCATGGGCAGCTTGCCCGCAGCACTGACGCAGCTGGCGCGGGAGAGGTCTAATAGCTTTCGCGTTCTTCTCTCCGGCTCGGGAGCGACAGACCGGCTGCATCCACCGTGGCTTGCACCAACCGCCACTTCTCTTGGGTGGGTCTTGCAGAAGATCCTCTCCGTCAAAGCCTTTTCTCAAAAATCATATCACTTTATTGTGTAATTGTCAACAAATTATAGCTTATTTCTCATGATCTTACCGCTGATGGTTTTGGGCAGCTCGTCACGGAAAACAACGATACGGGGGTACTTGTAGGGCGCGGTGTGGGTCTTGACGTAGTTCTGGATCTCCTTCTTCAGTTCCTCGGTGCCTTCTGTACCGGGAACGAGAACGATGCTCGCCTTGACCACCTGACCTCTGACCTCGTCGGGAGCGGCGGAAACACCGCACTCCAGAACGTAAGGCAGCTCCATGATCGTACTCTCGATCTCGAAGGGTCCGATGCGGTAGCCGGAGGACTTGATCACGTCATCGGCTCTGCCCACATACCAGTAGTAGCCGTCCTCATCCCGCCATGCAACATCGCCGGTGTGATACATACCGTCGTGCCAGACGGAGTCGGTGGCTTCCTGATTGCGGTAGTAGCCCAGATACACGCCGCAGGTGGGAGCGGGATCGGTGTGGATGACGATCTCACCGTTGACGCCGTCAGCCACGCTCTTTCCGTCGCTGTCTACAATATCGATGCCATAGCCGGGAATGGGCTTGCCCATAGCACCGGGCTTGATGGCTGTACCGTACAGATTTGCGATACCGAGGGTCATTTCTGTCTGACCGAAGCCCTCGTGGATGCGAAGACCCGTTGCCTTTTCAAACTGATAGAAGACCTCGGGGTTCAGTGCCTCGCCCGCAGTTGTGGCATGGTGGATAGAGGAAAGATCAAACCGGGAAAGATCCTGCTTGATCAGCATCCGATACATGGTAGGCGGCGCGCAGAAGGTGGTGATGTTGTACTTTGCAAACATGGGCAGGATCTTCTCTGCGTCAAATCGGTCAAAGTCATAAACAAACACACTGCCTTCGCACAGCCACTGACCGTAGAGCTTGCCCCACAGAGCTTTGCCCCAGCCGGTTTCGGAGATGGTAAAGTGCAGACCGTCCTTTTCCACCAGATGCCAGTACTTGGCGGTCACATAGTGACCCAGCGCGTATTTGTAAGAATGCATTGCCATCTTGGGATAGCCGGTGGTGCCGGAGGTGAAGAGCATCAGCATGGGATCATCGCCGCAAGGAGCATCTTCAGTACGGAGATACCGGCGGCTGAAGAGACAGTATTCTTCATTGAAATCGTGCCAGCCTTCTCTCTGACCGCCTACAAGCACCTTGGTCAGGGTCAATCCGGCGGACTTTTCAGCCAGCTCTACCTGATGGGCGGTCTCGCCGTCTGCGGTACACAGGATCGCGGAAACGCCGCCGGCTTCAAAGCGGTAAACGAAGTCGTGTTCCTTCAGCTGATTGGTGGCGGGGATGGCGATGGCACCCAGCTTGTGCAGACCGAGGATCGCATACCAGAATTGATAGTGGCGCTTCAGCACCAGCATCACCCGGTCGCCCCGCTTGATGCCGAGAGATTTGAAGTAATTGGCACTCTGACTGGAAGCGTCCTTCATGTCCTTGAAGGTGAAACGGCGCTCGGTCATGTCGTCAGCAATGTGGATCATTGCCAGCTTGTCGGGATCCTTGCGGGCGATGGCATCGACGGTGTCGAAGGCAAAGTTGTAACGCTCAGTGTTGGCGAAGTTGATGCCGGTCATGACACCGCTGTCATCCTCGCTGCCCCAGACGAACTCATTGCACAGCAGCTTCTCGTCCTGCACGCGCTTTGCTTTGGCGGTGGGATGATGGAGAGCCGTGTCGGTTTTGTCGCCTGCCATGATCATGGACAGGAACACACAGTCGCTGCCGTCGATGGCGATCATGCCATGGGGAGTAGAGGACTGGTAAAAAATGCTGTCGCCCTCGTGAAGAACCTCCTCGTGTTCGCCGATGCGGATGCGCATGGAGCCACGGATGACAAGGTCAAATTCCTGACCGTCGTGGGTGGAGGTATGGATGGGCTTGTTCTGAAGCTCCTCGGAGTATTCGTAGGTGACCCAGTAGGGGGTAGCCAGCTTACGGCGGAACATGGCAGCCATGTCCTGAATGGTGATGCCGTCCTCACTGGCCGTGACCATGCCCTTGCCCCGGCGTGTGACAGTATAAGCAGAGAGCTTGGCGGTGTGACCTTCCAGCAGCTCCGTCAGCTCCAGACCGAAGATCTTGGCACACTTGTGCATAAAGGAAAAAGGCAGATCTGCAGCACCTGCTTCGTATTCCATATACAGATCCTGAGAAATCTCGGTCTTCTCAGCCATTTCCTGTATGCTGTAACCCACGATCGCACGCATTTCGCGAATTCGTGCCGCCACATCCATTAACTGACTGCCGACTGTGTTGTGATTACTCATAGCTTTTTCCTTCCTTTCGTAAATAAAAAACGCCTCAAGCAAAAGCTTGAGACGAGCAAAAACATACCCGCGGTACCACTCAAATTGCAACAGCTGTTGCCACCTTCAGACTCCAACAAGTCCTATCCCTTAACGCGGGCAAACGGGAGAAGCCTACTCATGACACTTTTCAGTCCTCCGGCTCGGAAGTGATAGGTATGCGGAGCGAAAATTGCCGGTTTTCACCAACCACCGACTCTCTGAAAATTTCCTGCTCCAACCGTCTTCGTCAAAGCCTTTTTCCATGTTGCAAACAGTATAACATGTATTTGCAGAGAAGTCAAATGTTTTTCTGTCCAAAACAAAAAACGGAATAACGGCGAAAATTGTACAATATTACAGTTGACAAGGGGGCGTAAATGGGATTATAATGTCACATATATGTTTGAAAGACTTTGATGGAAATCTCGTCCTTTCCGGGACGCTTCAGAGAGCCGGCGGTTGGTGTGAGCCGGTGCGGAAGGGCTGGACGATCTGGTTCCGGAGTCGATCCTGTGAACGGCTGCTTAGTAATGGGATCCGTATTCCTGCGTTAAAGGATAGCGCTTGTTGGAGCGTGAAGAGATCTCCCGTCAGGGGGATAATCAGGGTGGTACCACGGATAGAAATTCGTCCCTGAGGCAGCTTGCCTCAGGGCTTTTTGTTTGAAAGGAGTGTTTGACATGCTGAAAGTCAGCGACATTACAATGAAACAGGTGGCAGAGGGCTTTTCTCTTACCTTTAAGGAAAAGATCGAGCTTTCCAAGCTGCTTGACAAGCTGGGTGTGTCGGTGATCGAGGTGGAGGGCTTGAGCGGTTCCCGTTCCGATGCCCTTCGTATCAAATCCATCGCCTTGGCGGTGACGGACAGCGTCGTTGCCGCTCCTGTTGAACTGAGTGAGGAGAGCATCGCCGCCACTTGGGCAGCGTTGCAGCAGGCGAAGCATCCCCGCCTGCAGGTTTGCGCGCCGGTCAGCTCTGTACAGATGGAATATCTGTACCATAAGAAGCCCGATGCCATGCTTAAAGCCATCGCGGATGCAGTCAGAGCCTGCGCCGCATTGACCGATACGGAATTTATCGCTCAGGACGCGACCCGGAGCGAGCCGGAATTTCTCTGTCAGGTGATCGGCGCGGCGATCGAAGCCGGCGCAAAGACCGTGACGGTCATGGACTCTGCCGGCAGAATGCTTCCCAATGAGTTTTCCGCGTTTGTTGCAGGCTTGTATCAGATAATTCCCGCGCTCAAAGATGTCACGCTGGGCATCGGCTGTGCCAATACACTGGCAATGGCTGACAGCTGCGTCATCGCGGCGGTGGCATGCGGCGCAGGGGAGGTCAAGGCGGCTGCCTATCCCATCGACAGTGCTGATCTTGGTAATGTTGCGAGAATCATCGCTGCAAAGGGTGACAGCTTCGGCGCGCAGACCGGCATCCGCGTGACCCAGCTCAGCCGCAGCATTGAGCAGATCAACCGCATGTGCAGCACCGACAGAAGCAAGACCTCTCCCTTCGACACTGGTGTGCAGGAGGAGTCCGGCATTTATCTGACAGCCCACGACGACGTTCAGGCAGTCCGTATGGCGGTTGAGCGGCTTGGCTATGATCTGTCGGAAGACGAGGTTTTGAAGGTATACGAAGCGTTCAGCCGCATCGCGGCAAAGAAAACGCAGGTCAATATCCGCGAGCTGGATGCCATTGTTGCGTCCGCTGCCATGCAGGTGCCGCCGACCTATGTGCTGGAGTCTTATGTGATCACTTCCGGCAATACGGTCTCCGCGACGGCGCATATGAAGCTCGTCAAAAACGGCACAGCACTGGAAGGTGTTTATCTTGGAGATGGACCGATCGATGCGGCATTCCTTGCCATCGAGCAGATCACCGGTCAGCATTATGAGCTGGATGATTTCCAGATTCAGGCTGTGACCGAGGGTCGTGAAGCAATGGGTCAGACGGTGGTCAAGCTCCGTGCCGGCGGCAAGGTGTACTCCGGCAGAGGTATTTCCACCGATATCGTTGGTGCCAGCATCCATGCGTACCTGAGCGCACTGAATAAGATCGCATATGAGGAGGAGACGGTATGAAGCTGTCCTTTTCCACCCGTGGCTGGCCCAACCTGAGTTGGGAAGAGATGATGCAGACCGCTTTGGATATGGGTTTTTCCGGCATTGAGGTCTACAATCTGCCCAAGCTGACCGATTTTATCGATAAAAGCGGCCCGTTCCACAAATACCAGACGGCAGCAACAGCCCGCCAGTTAAAAGACAAAAAGCTCCAGATCCCTTGCTTCGACACACCCTGCGATCTGTCCAGCGATGATACGGCTGTGGATACCCTTTCTGCACTGATGGAGGTTGCCCACAATGCACAGGTTCCTTATGTGGTCGCCTGCGTGCTGCAGGATCGGGAAGACGTGGTGATCCGTCGGCTGTCTGTTCTGCTCCAAAAGGCGGAGCAGCTGGGCGTTGGCTTGCTGATCAAAACCAGCGGCATCTATGCCGACACCAAGCGTCTGCGTGAAATGATGGATGGCTTTGCAAGCGACTATCTGGGCGTTTTGTGGGATGTGCATCATCCCTACCGGGACTTTTCGGAAAGCTGCGACACCACGATCAAAAATCTTGGTGCCTATGTTTGCCACGTGCATCTGCGTGATTCGGATGACGAAGGTGTCTATCAGCTGATCGGGGAGGGTACGATGCCCATTGCCGACGTGATGCGGGCGTTGTCCTCTGTCAATTACGACGGCTTTATCTCTCTGGAGTGGAAGCCGGAATGGTTGGAGGATCTGCAGGATCCTGAGGTCATCTTCCCGTACTTTGTCAACTACATGAGCCGCTTCCATTCCACCCGCGGCATGAAAAAATCCCTCTATTTCAACCACGACGGCACCGGACAGTACATCTGGAAGAAGGATGAGCTGATCAACCTGACTTTCCCGCAGGTGCTGGATCGGGTGGCGGAGGAATTTCCCGATCAGTACTGCTTCAAGTACACCACCCTCGATTACACCCGCACCTATGCGGAATTCCGCGAGGATGTGGATCGTTTTGCCCGCGCTCTCGTTTCCATGGGCGTGAAGGCTGGATCAAAGGTGGCAGTTTGGGCGACCAATGTGCCGGCATGGTATATCACCTTCTGGGCAACCACCAAGATCGGCGCGGTGTTGGTCACCGTCAATACCGCCTATAAGATCCATGAGGCAGAGTATCTGCTGCGCCAGTCCGATACACACACGCTGGTGATGATCGATTCCTGTCTGGACTCCAACTATGCCCAGATCATCAATGCGCTTTGCCCTGAAATCGCAGGCACCAAAGCCGGTCAGCCCCTGCATTGCAAGAAGCTGCCCTTCTTGCGCAATGTCATTACTGTCGGCTTCAAGCAGCCCGGCTGCCTGACCTTCGATGAGGCAATGGCGCGCTATGATCTTGTAAGTCGCGAGCAGGTGGCAAGGATGGCGGCGGCGGTTCGCCCTGACGATGTGTGCAATATGCAATATACCTCCGGCACGACAGGCTTCCCCAAGGGCGTTATGCTGACCCACTATAATGTGGTCAACAACGGCAAATGCATCGGCGACCGCATGGGTCTGTCCACGGCAGACCGCATGATGATCCAAGTTCCCATGTTCCACTGCTTTGGCATGACGCTGTCCATGACATCCTCCATGACCCACGGTGCTACCATGTGTCCGATGCCTTACTTCTCTGCAAAGGCGTCTCTTGCCTGCATCAATCAGGAAAAGATCACCTGCTTCAACGGCGTTCCGACCATGTTCATCGCCATGTTCAATCATCCTGATTACCGCAAGACGGACTTCAGCCACATGCGTACCGGCATCATGGCGGGTGCAGGGTGTCCCCCGGAGCTGATGCGCCGTGCCGCACAGCCGGACGAGATGAATATGTATGGCATCGTCAGTGTCTACGGTCAGACCGAATGCGCCCCCGGCAATACCATGTCCTCTTGGACGGATTCGCTGGATGTCCGCACCAATACCGTAGGCTACAGCTTCCCCCATGTGCGTTGTAAGATCATCGATCCCGAAACCGGCGAGGAAGTGCCGGACGGAGTCAACGGCGAATTTTGCGCCAAGGGCTACAACACCATGAAGGGCTATTACAAAATGCCCCAAGCCACCAAGGACACCATCGATGCCGACGGCTGGTTGCATTCCGGCGACCTTGCCTGCCGCGACAGTGAGGGTAACTTCCGCATCACCGGCAGACTCAAGGATATGATCATCCGCGGCGGTGAGAACATCTACCCCAAGGAGATCGAGGAGTTTATCTATACCCATCCCGCGGTCAAGGATGTGCAGGTCATCGGCGTGCCGGACAAGAAGTACGGCGAGGAGATCATGGCGTGCATCGTGCTGAAAGAGCCGGGCGCGATCACCGAGGCGGAGATGAGTGACTACATCAAAGCCAGTATGGCACGTCACAAAGTACCGAAGTACATCGAATTTGTGGATAGCTTCCCCATGAACGCTGCCGGCAAAGTCCTCAAGTACAAAATGCGCGAGGATGCCGCAAAGCGGCTCGGTCTTGTGGGCGACGGCTCGGACACTGCCAAGAGTACATTGTAAAAATCAAAAAACACAGTCTTTTTCGTGGAAAAAGGCTGTGTTTTTACAAATTTTGAAACAAATTGGGACAAAAACTGCGTCAACGCTTGCAAACGGAGCAAAAGAGGAGTATACTGTAATTACCGATATCCGTATGAAGGAGGATGCCTTTATGGAGAGAATCAGGAAATCAATGCTGCAACAGGTTCTTTGTATGGCTTTGTCGCTGCTGTTGCTGCTGACACTACTGCCGCAGGTGACATTTGCTGCCGATACAGACCGTTACGGCTATACAAAACTGGAAAGCGCGAAAGAAAAGAAGCTTTATGGCATGCTTGTCGATGCGGTGGAAGACTGTAAGGATGAGCTTGCTGTATCTGCTGAGGGCTTCACCCTTGCTGAACTTGAGAGTGCTTCCCAGATGGTCGGTCGTGATTACCCGGAGTTTTTCTACTATCAGACCTATGGTGCGTCTCATATCGACGGCATCGTACAGAAGATTTATTTTAAGTATATTCTGAACGGTCAGCTGGTTCAGGGCAATAGCCCGGAGCTGAAGGCAGCCCGCGCAGCACTGGACAAAAAGGTCAATGAGATCGTCAAGGGTGCCACGGGTGACAACTATCAGAAGGCACTGTACCTGCACGATTATCTCGTCAACAACCTTATTTATCAGAGCACCAATAATGATCAGAATGCCTACGGCGCACTGATTGAAGGTAAGGCGGTATGCGCCGGTTACAGCCATGCCTATCAGCTGCTGCTGCGCAAGGTGGGCATTGAAAGCTTTTACATCACCGGTGAGTCCAAGGGCATTCCCCATGCATGGCTGCTGGTATTTTTGAACGACGAATGCTATTACACCGATGTTACATGGGATGACCCTATGACACCCGACGGTCATCAGATCCTGGGTCACTATTATTTTAATATGTCCTACGACGACATCAGCAAGGATCACACGACGGATGCTGATTACGCCCAATGGCTGCCTAAGAAGCATGACCATAAGGATATGTATTACTTTGAGCATGATGCCCGGGAAGGTAACGGTATCGGTTGGTTTAACAGCAGTACAACTTCCGCAACGCTCTATAACCACCTGAAAAAGGAAGGTAACTTCTACTATTGCGATTTCCGCTACGATGATGCCAATATGGAAGATTGGCTGAAGGATGCGATCAATAGCCTGAGCGGTCAGTTGGGCGGTGTTCAAGGGGCATCGTGGGAAACAATCGGAAATGAGTACATGCTTACCATCACAACGCAGGTACAGTCCCATACCATCAGTAAGGTGAGTGCGAAAGCAGCCACCTGCCGGAGCGAGGGCAATACGGAGTACTACGTTTGCACCACCTGCAATCAGTATTTCAAGGATGCCAACGGCGATCAGGAGATCGCAGATAAGAACTCTGTGAAGATCGCAATGAAGGCACATACGCCCGGCAGTTGGAAAACAGATGCCCATAACCACTGGAAAGAATGCACAGCCGACGGCTGCAAGACCATGATCGCAGGCACAAGTGCAATTCATGTCGACCAGAACGGTGATCAGCGTTGCGATACCTGCAGCTATCAGCTGCCGTCGAACGATTCCACCGATCCGACCAATCCTACGAATCCGACCAATCCGACCAATCCGACCAATCCCACCAATCCCACTGAGGTTGTTACGGATCCCACAGAGGAAGTAACGGATCCCACCGAGGAAAGCACCGAACCGACACAGGGCGAAACCGATCCCACCGAGGAAAGCACACCTTCTACGGAAGAAACAACACCTTCCGGCGATGACCCGACTGATCCGACGGAACCTTCTGCACCTGCGGCAACAGATCCCACGAAGCCCGCCGATCCGGCAGGGGATGCAGGTCTGCCGATCGATCCGAAGCTCCTCATTCTGGCAGCGGCGGTGGTTGGTTTGATCGGTATCATTGCCGTGATCGCCTCGCTTACACGGAAAAAGCGTAAGGCTTGAAAAGGAGCAATAGAATGAAAATTTATGTCATGGTCGATATTGAAGGCATCAGCGGAGTCTACTGCAGTGAGCAGGTCACACCTGCCAGCGGCAGATTTGCCGAGGGCAGAAAGTATATGACTGAGGACATCAATGCCTGCGTTGCAGGTCTTCGCGATGCGGGTGTGGATGAGATCATCGTTCACGACTGCCATGGCGGCAGCTATTCGCTGAACTGGGCGGATGTTTCTCCGGAAGCAGACGGCTACATCTGCGGCACTATCGGTGATTCACGGTATGTGGATATTGATGACTGTGATGGTCTGATCCTGCTTGGCTATCATGCGATGGCGGGTACTGCGGGAGCTGTGTTGGAGCATACCTACTCCTCCAAGCGAATCCAAAATATGTACATCAACGATGTTTTGGTGGGAGAGACCGCAGTGGATGCGGCAATTGCCGGAGAGCATGGTGTGCCGGTGATCATGGTCAGCGGTGACGATAAGCTCTGTGCCGAAGCCAAGCGCTTTTTGCCGGATGTGGTGACAGCGCAGGTCAAGAAAGGCTTGTCCACTCAGGGAGCGGTCTTGCTTCCGCCGGAAAAGGCACACCGGCTCATTCATGACAAGGCAATGGAGGCGGTTAAGAAGCTGCCGTTGATCAAACCCTATGTCATTCCTGCACCGATCACGCATAAAATTGAGCTGATGGAGCGATGCCAGCTACCCAATGCGGCGGGAAAGCCCTATATGAACGTAATCGACGGACGCGCGTATTCTGTTGCAGCAGATTCTGTTGAAGAAGCAAGAATGCGTTCCGGCGGCTGACAATTGTGAAATCTAAAAAATAGTTCAAATCCCTTCCGTTAAGAAATTGACAGAAGGGATTTTTTTCGGTATTATATAGTGTGAGATAACTGCGGGAACGGCATTGGTCTGTCAAGTCCGCACAAATGGTAAAATAATTAAAAATAAACATATTTCAGGAGGTTACGAATCATGAGTGAAACAAAGATCGCAAATGCCTATGAATACGCAAAGGGTGTCTATGCCGCTATGGGCATCGACGTGGAAGCTGCAATGGAAAAGCTGGCAGCTGTTCCCGTTGCGCTGCACTGCTGGCAGGGCGATGATGTCCGCGGTTTTGACACCGACCCCAGCAAGCCCCTGACCGGTGGCATCCAGACCACCGGCAACTACCCCGGCCGCGCACGTACCCCGGAGGAGCTGATGGCTGATATCGACATGGTTCTGAAGCTCTGCCCCGGCACCAAGAAGATGAACCTCCATGCAAGCTATGCCATTTTTGAGGATGGCGAGTGGGCAGACCGGGACAAGCTGGAGCCCAAGCACTTCAAGAAGTGGGTGGATTTCTGCAAGGAGCGCGGTCTGGGCTGTGACTTCAACCCCACCTTCTTCTCCCATCCCAAGTGCGATCCGCTGACCCTGACCTCCCCCAATGAGGAGACTCGCCGCTTCTGGATCGACCACGGCAAGGCATGTATCCGTATTTCCCAGTATCTTGCCGAAGAGCTGGGTCAGCCCTGCATCATGAACATCTGGACCGGCGACGGTTTCAAGGATGTTCCTGCTGACCGCCTTGGACCGAGAGTGCGCTACAAGGAGTCCATTGACGAGATCCTCTCCGAGCCTTTCGACTTTAATAAGGTCAAGCCCTGTGTGGAATCCAAGGTCTTCGGTATCGGCGTGGAAGCTTACACCGCCGGTTCTGCGGAGTTTGCGCTGGGCTATGCGGCAATGAACAAGGATCGCTGCATCCCCCTGATGGACAACGGTCACTACCACCCCACTGAAGTAGTCTCCGACAAGATCCCCGCGCTGCTTGCCTTCTTCCCCGAGATCGCCCTGCACGTCACCCGTCCCATCCGCTGGGACTCTGACCACGTTGTTCTGTTTGACGACGAGACCAAGGAGATTGCCAAGGAGATCGTCCGCTGCGGCGGTCTTGAAGGCTCTGTCAAGATCGCGCTGGACTATTTTGATGCCTCCATCAACCGCATCGCCGCATGGACTGTCGGCTTCCGTAACTTCCAGAAGGCACTGCTGAATGCGCTGCTTTGCCCCAACGAGGAGCTGAAGGCAATGCAGGACAGCGACAACTGGACGGAGCTGCTGGTCCGTCAGGAAGAGCAGAAGACCCTGCCCTTCGGCGAGATCTGGAACGAATACTGCCGCCGCTGCAACGCCCCCGTTGACGGCGAATGGTTTGCCATCGTCAAGAAGTACGAAGCAGAAGTTCTTTCTGCGCGCTAAGGAGGAAGAAAGATGTTTTTTGAGAAGAACGCAACGCTCCTGAAGGAGTTTTCCCGTGTTTCCAAGACTGCCGGTGCCCGTGCTGACTACGTTCAGGGCGGCGGCGGCAACACCTCCGTCAAGCTCTCTGACGGTCTGATGGCGATCAAGGCCTCCGGCTTCTGCCTTTCCGACATCGAGCCGGATAAGGCATACGCCGTTCTGGACGGCGCCGCAGTCCGTGAGTTCTACCTGACCAGCGAGCCTGACCAGTTTGAAAACGTGGAAACTGCCGGTTCCACCAAGGCAAAGGAATCCGTCAAGACCATCGAGGGTCTTGCACAGCTGCGTCCCTCTGTGGAAGCCGGTTTCCATTCCATTTTGAAGAAGTTTGTTGTCCATACCCACAGCGTTTATGCAAACCTCGCTGCCTGCGCGGTCAACTGCAAGGAAATCTGCGAGGCTGCCTTTGCAGGTGCTGATTACAGCTGGGGCATGGTTCCCTATGTGGATCCCGGCGCAAACCTGACCTTCGCCATCCGTAACGAGCTGCGCCGCGTGGAGGCGGAGACCGGCAAGGTTCCTTCCATCATCATCATGCAGAACCACGGCATCATCGCCCATGACGACGACCCCGATGCCTGCCTTGCCTTGCACGCAGATGCCAACGAGCGTCTGGCAAAGCAGTTCGGCATCACGGGCGATTGCTTCCCCAAGGTGGAGATCAGGGAAGTGGAGGAGGGGCTTTATGAGGCAGCAACTCCCTACCTGACGGAAGCTTTGGCAAAGGGGGATTACACCGAGCAGTTCCTGTTGGAGCAGCCGCTGTACCCGGACCAGATGGTCTTCCTGATCGGCACCTTCTCCATGGATAAGGATACCGTCGAGGAAGGTCAGTGCGTCGCTGACAGCAAGACAGGCCGCGTCCTGATGCGTATGGATGCCAAGAAGGCACAGGTTCTTGCAGAGACCCTGACCGCTGTGGTGTTTGTCATCACCAACATCAAGGCAGCGGGTCATCCGCTGTCCACCATGGGCGAAGCCGCTAAAAACTTCATTGCCAACTGGGAAAGCGAAAAGTACCGCAAGTCCTTGGCAGGTAAGAAAGGTTGATATTATGAAAAATTTACTCGCTTTTGATCTCGGCGCGAGCAACGGTCGTGCGATTTTGGGACAGCTGGAAAACGGTAAGCTGACCATGCGCGAGCTGCACCGCTTTGAAAACAACTACATCGAAATGAACGGCGTGTTCTACTGGGATCTGCCCTATCTGTACGCCCAGCTGAAGCAGGGTCTGCTTGCCTTTAAGCAGGCGAATGTGGGTGATCTTGATTGCTTCGGCATTGACACTTGGGGCGTTGACTACGGTCTGCTGGACAGAAACGGTCATCTGCTGGGCAATCCCCGCGCTTACCGCTACGCGGTGGACGAGGATTTCGAGGAGACGTGGAAAACTGTTGATTTTCCGACCCTTTTCGAGCGCACCGGCATTGCCAACATGAATTTCAATACAGTCTATCAGCTCTATCGCCGCAAGCGCGAGGGCGACGTTGCTCTCGAGCAAGCACAGAAGCTGCTGCTGATGCCCGATCTGTTGGGTTATTTCCTGACGGGTGAAGTGAAGTCTGAGTACACAAATGTCACCACCGCAATGCTTTATAACCCCACCACCAAGGACTGGGATTGGGAGACCATCCGCGCATTGGGTCTTCCTGAGCATATCTTTACCGAGATGGATCGGGCAGGCTGCCTGCGTGGCAAGCTGCGTCCTGAGCTGGCAGAGGAGTTGGGTCTGAATCAGGCGAATTTCGCAGCCGTCGGCACCCATGATACCGCCTCTGCTGTGGCAGCCATCCCCGGCGAGGGCAGCTTCGCATTCTGCTCCTCCGGCACATGGTCGCTGTTCGGTGTTGAGACCGACAAGCCCATCCTGCGCGACGATGTCCGCGATGCCAACTTCTCCAACGAAGGCACCATTCAGGGCGGTTTCCGTCCCCTGAAGAATATCATGGGTCTGTGGCTCATTCAGGAGTGCCGCAGAGATTGGATCAAGGCCGGCACCAAGTACAGCTGGGACGAGATCGTACAGGAGGCCAAGAAGGCAGAACCTCTGCGCTCGGTCATTGATCCCGATTATGGCGAATTTTTTGCCGGCGGCAACATGGTCGCCAAGATCCGAAAGTTCTGTGCAGATACGAACCAGCCCATTCCCGAAACTGTCGGTCAGATCGCACGCTGCATCTATGAATCTCTGGCACTGAAGTACCGCTGGGCGCTGGAACGCCTTGAGGAGATCAAGGGTCAGCCCATCGACACCCTGAACATCGTTGGCGGCGGCATCCAGAACAAGCTGCTCAACCAGATGGTGGCAGACTCCATCAACCGCCCCGTCATCACCGGCCCCGTTGAGGGCGCTGCCATCGGTAACCTCTTGGCGCAGGCAATGGCTTTGGGCGAGATCAAGGATCTTACCGAGCTGCGTCAGGTGGTGCGTAACTCTGAAGCGGTTGAGACCTATCAGCCCAATCACACACAGGCTTGGGAAGATGCTTATCAGCGTCTGCTGAAGCTGTAATCACATTATCAAACCGAAGGAGGATATTTTATGAACATTCAATACATTCATCCCGCCGACCAACTGGTCATGTTTATGCAGCGCATCTATGACAAAGGTCTGACGACAACCTCCGGCGGCAATCTCTCCATCAAAGATGACGAGGGTAACATCTGGATCACCCCCGCCGGTGTGGATAAGGGCACACTGACCCGGTCTGACATCGTCTGCGTCAAGTCTGACGGAACCATCGTCGGTACGCACAGACCCTCTTCCGAGCTGCCCTTCCATGCGTCTGTTTACAAAATGCGCCCGGATCTGCAGGCAGTTCTGCATGCCCACCCTTCCGCACTGGTAGCATTCTCCATCGCCCGCTGCTGCCCGAATCTGGATCTGATCCCCTCGGTGCGCAAGGTCTGCACCGACGTGCAGATCGCGAAGTACGATGTCCCCGGCAGCGATGCACTGGGCGAGAAGATCGGTGAGGTTTTTGCCCGGGGCTGCGACATTGCAATCTTGGAAAACCACGGTGTCTGCATCGGTGCAAAGGATATGTTTACCGCATTCCAGCGGTTTGAAACGCTGAACTACACCGCGACGCTTGAGGGGCTTGCAAAGAAGATCGGCAAGGTGCGCCCGCTGCCCACCGATGCCTACCGCATCAGCAGCACCCAGTTCCACACCAAGATGGACGATTTCATTCCCCGCACCCGTACCTCTGAGGAACTGGCTGCCCGCCGTGACATGATCACCCTGATCAAGCGTTCCTACAAGATGGGTCTGTTTACCGCCAACCATGGCACTTACTCCGTCCGTCTGGCTGACGGCAGCTTCCTGATCACGCCCTTCGGCTATGACAGAGCGTATCTGCAGGAGGATGATCTTGTCCGCGTCAAGGGCGGCATGAAGGAGCAGGGCAAGACCCCCTCCCGTGCGGTCAACTTCCATGAGAAAATCTACCAGAAGCAGCCTGAGATCAAGGCGATCCTGCAGGCACATCCCGTCCACTCCATGGCATTTGCCGTGACGGATGCGGAATTTGATCCCCGCACCATTCCGGAAAGCTACATCCTGCTGCGGGATGTGAAGAAGCTGCCCTATGAGAACATCTACATCGATGCAGATGCGACTGCGGATGAGTTCAGCCCCTCCCGTCCTGCCATGATGGTTGAAAACAGCTGCGTCGTCGTCACCGGCGAAAGCCTGCTGCAGGCGTTTGACCGTTTGGAGGTCATGGAATCCACTGCAACGTCTATCATTTTGTCCAAGGAGGTCGGTCCGATCGTGCATATTACGGACGAAGAAGTTGACGACCTGAAGGTGGCATTCCACTTAAAAGATTGAAAGAACGGTGATGGAATGAAAATGCACGGCATTTCCGTGTGCAACCCGGTGGACATTGATCGCGATTATCTGTTGTACACTGTGGAATACGCACACAAAATGGGCTTTGACCACCTGCAGGTGATCGGCCCGATCCACGACTACGTAAAGGGCAATATCGAGGGCATGACCCCTTACCGCAAGTACGCACAGTTCAACGACGAGAAGGACGATGCGTACGTTGCGATGAATCTCGACGTGGTGAACGAAGCCTGCAAAAAGGCACATGACTACGGCATCAGAACCTACATGTGGCATCACGAGCTGGCAGTACCTGCCCGTTTTCAGGAGGTCTATCCCGAGATCCGCAACAGCTACGGCGACGTGGAGATCACACATCCCCTGATCAAGGACTTTTTAGAGGAAAAAATCAAGGATTTCTTCCATTTTTACCCCTATTTCGACGGAATTATCCTGACTTTGCACGAAACCCAGATCCCCCTTCTGAAGCTGAAAAATCAGAAGCTTGACAAGATCGAGCGGGTGCAGTACGTCACGAAGATCCTCTATGATTCCTGCAAGGCACTGGGCAAGGAGCTGATCGTCCGTCCCTTCGCCAGTATCGAGGAAGATTACGTGATGATGACCGCGGCTTATGAGCAGATCTCCAAGGATCTGGTCATCATGGACAAGTGGACGCAGTTTGACTGGAGTCTGACCATGCCCAGCAACCGTTTCTACAGCAAGATCAAGAACAATCCTCTGTTGGTGGAGGCTGACATTTTCGGCGAATTTTTCGGCAAGGGCAGATTGCCCCTGATGCTCAAGGAGCATATCAAGGAGAAATTCCGTTACTGCGCTCAGTTCGCGCCCAACGGCTATGTCGCCCGCATCGACCGTGCCGGTGAAATTCCCTTTGATAGTGTCAACGAGGTCAACCTGAATATCTATGCTGCCGCACTGCGTGGCGGCGACGTGGATGAGGCGATCGAGAAGTTCTTTGCGGAGAAGTATGGCACATATGCCGCTGAAGTCAAGGCACTGATGGAGCCGACGGAGGAGATCCTCAAGAAGACCATCTATACCTCCGGGTACTACTTCTCTGAGCTGAGCTATTTCCCGGCTCTTAATCATTCCAAAAATCATTTCTATTTTGAGATGATGACCAAGGATTGCGCCCTTGCATCCAATGAGTGGTTCATTCCCCGGGGCTGGAATCGCGGTTCAATCGCAGACTTGATCGCGGAAAAGGAGACAGCTGCCAAGGAAGCCGAGACGCTTTATGAACAGCTGCTGAAGCTGGAGGGCAAACTGGAAGCAGGGGAGTATCAGAAGCTGTGGCTGAAGTTCTATAATCTGAAGCTGGTCACGGCAATCTGGCTGGAGCTGATCAAGACCTTCATTTACTACGCCCGCTTCTTTGAAACGAGAGATCCTGCGGATGAAGCGGCGCTGGAGAACGCGCTGAATGCGCTTCTTGCATATAACTGTGAGGGCTTTGACAAGCTGGGCGATGATTTCTACTGCAAATACTCCACCATCCAACACGAGAAGACGAATATCGACACCTTCGTTGAGAGCGTGCGCGCCGGCTTCCTCTTCGAAAAGGAGCAAAGAGCGCTGCTCGAAAATGACCCTGCTGTGCTGGACTTCATCCTCTGCGGCAGCGCCATGGAGGGTCACAAGATCCAAAAAGAAGTCAATTTCAGCGATACGCTGATGCGCGGCGGCGAACCCTTCCGCATCCCGGGCAATATGCGCGGCATGCAGTGGAGTCGCATCACCGCCCATGGCTGGTTCAGCTACGAAGTCAAGGTGACCCCCAACGCGGTCAACCGCATCAAGCTGGTCATCGAGGGCATGAACGATCAGATCGATGCCAAGGTGACCATCGGCGATCAGGAATATGTGATCTCCGAAGCCGCGGCGGGCAAGAAGGAGATCGAGCTTCTCTACACTGAAAGTGCCGGCAGCGACGTGACCCGGATTCGCATCGACAAGATCACCGGGAATGTTCCCTGTGTATTTCGCATTCAGGTCATGAAATGATCAAAATAAAAGAGGTCGGGCAAACCGACCTCTTTTTCGCAAAAGGAGAAAGAAAAATGAACGCAAAAGAAATGATGAAAATATTTGAAGATACCGCATACGTCCGCATGGGCGGCTCGGCGGAGGAGCTGCGCGCGGCGGAATATCTGCAAGGCTACTGCAAGCAGCTGGGTATGGATGCAACCATCGAAGCCTTCGACGTGGACATGGCGACCATGGAAAGGGCGACCTTGACTGTGGATGGCAGGGAAATCCCCTGCAAGGGCTATTTCTGCGCCGGCAGCGGGGAAGTGGAAGCACCCTTTTATTACCTGCGCAGCACCGATGCTTACAGCCTTTCGCTGTGCAAGGGCAAGATCGTTATGGTGGACGGCTACATGGGTTACTGGCTGTATCAGGATATTTTGCAGAACGGCGCGGTGGGCTTTATCACCTATGACGGCGATGCCAACTATGCCGACTGCGACATCGACCAGCGGGAGCTGCGTACCTATGTCAGCAAAGGCAACAAGCTGCTGGGCGTGAACATCAACGCAAAATCCGCCATCGAGCTGATCCGCACCGATGCCAAGACCGCAAGGATCTCCCTTTCCCAGCGGGAATATATGGGAAAATCCCATAACGTGGTACTGGATCTGCCCGGCGAGATCCCGGAGTACATTGTGCTGACAGCCCATTATGATTCTACATCACTTTCCAATGGCGCATATGACAATATGTCCGGCTCTGTGGGCATTCTGGCGATCGCGGAGCATTTTGCGAAGAACCCACACCGCTACGGCATGCGCTTTATCTGGTGCGGCAGCGAAGAGCGGGGACTGCTGGGCGCAAAGGCCTACTGCGCTGCTCATGAAGAAGAACTGAAAAATGTGGTCATGAATATTAACCTTGACATGATCGGCTGCATCATGGGCAAATTCATCGCCTGCGCCACCGCGGAAGAGGCGATGGTGCAGTACCTGAAGTATTTCAGCTCCGAAACTGGCTTCGGCGTTTCTGCCTATCAGGATGTCTACTCCAGTGACTCCACGCCCTTTGCGGATAAAGGCATTCCTGCGGTCTCCTTTGCCCGGGTAGCACCCCGCAGCACCGCCACCATTCACAACAGCTACGATACGATCGCGGTCATGAAGGGGGAACAGATGGAGCAGGATGTGCAGTTCATCATCGCCTTTACGGAGCGTATGGTCAACGCGAAGCGATGCCCCGTTGCCCGCGAAATGCCCGGCAATATGAAGGAGAAGCTGGACAATTATCTCGGTCGCAAGCGGGATAAAACGTAAGAATTGAAGTACATACAGAAAAGTGAACAATTTAATTGTAAATATTTTGTTTTTCCCTTTACCATGCTGTTTTTTTGTGGTAAACTAAGAAAAACTTCACTTCCGGGAGGCTACTATGAATTTACCCTTGATCCGTGGCAAAAAATGGAACTATCTCGCTGTCGCCTTTGCGATTCCGGCGCTGGCGGTTCTGTGCCTGATGATCGCCGTGGGCTGCACGCCCTTCGGTACAAAATCTATGTTGTATTCCGATTGCTGGCATCAGTATTTCCCATTCTTCAAGGCCTTCCGTGAAGCCCTGCGAAACGGCGACAGTCTGCTGTTCAACTGGGACATTGGCATGGGACTTGACTATCTCGGTCTGATGTCCTACTATCTGGCATCACCGCTGAACCTTTTGAGCGTGCTGCTGCCGGATAGCTGGGTGCTGCCGTATTTTCAGCTGCTGACACCCATCAAGCTGGGTCTTGCCTCGCTGTTTTTCGCCATCTTCCTGAAAAAGATCTTCAACAAGGACGATCTGTCCATTGCGCTGTTTGGTTCTTTCTACGCACTGTGCGCATGGGCACTGGGTTACCAGTGGAACATCATGTGGCTGGATTCCTTTGCGCTGCTGCCCTTGGTGGCATTGGGAACGATCCTGCTGCTGCGGGACAAGAAGTACGTGCTTTACACCATTACGCTGTGTCTGGCGGTTTTGGTCAACTATTATATCGGCTTCTTTGTCTGTATTTTTGTACTGCTGATCTTTATTTGCTATCAGATCACCAACTGGACGACTGCCAAGCGCTTTTTTGAGGATTTCCTGCGCATTGCAATCTTTACGGTTCTTGCCATCGGTATGACCGCTGTTTTGGAGATCCCGACCCTTGCGGCGTTGGGCAATACCCAGTCCGGCGTCAACAAATTCCCGGACAGCTTCTCTTTGAACATCGTCCAGTACGCGGACTGCGCCGCGGCACGTGAGGCTTGGAATGTTTACAAGCAGGCGGTCGAAGCAGGAGATATTGCTGTCATGCAGTGGATCCGTGCGATTCTTGTATCTATCCCGCCTGTTTTCGACGGTATTGTACAGGTTGCAGGTAATATCGGCGGCGGTATCAGCCCTACCTTCAAGGAAGGTCTGCCCAATGTCTACAGCGGTGTCGGTACAGTGGTTCTGGCATTTTTATTCCTGAGTTCGAAGGATGTCAAGCGCCGTGAACGCTACTGCGCCCTTGGTCTGCTGCTGTTTATCATGGCGAGCTTTGTGATCCGCCAGCTGGATTATATCTGGCACGGCTTCCATTTTACCAACATGATCCCGTATCGCTTTAGCTTCCTGTTCTCCTTTGTGATGCTTTATATGGCGTACCGGGCTTATACCATGCGCGAGAGCTTTAAGGTCTGGCAGGTGATCGTATCCGGCGCGCTGGCGGTGATCGTGATCTTCCAGTCCAGCCTGACTGCCGGTGTGTCCAAGGCACTGGCAGCGACGGGGGAGATGTTCAGTCTTCTGTTCCAGTCCATGTCTCCTGACCCTGCTGTGCAGCAGACGGCGGCGCAGTCCCTTGAGACTCTTTACAACACCCACGGCGATGCCTATGTATTTCTGGTGTTCAACGTGGTGTTCCTGCTGCTGTATCTGATCCTGCTGCTGTATCCGATCCTGAACAAGACAACCCCTGCACCGCAGCAATCCAAGAAAAAGAATAAGAAGGATAAAAAAGCTGAGCGGGAAGAGGAGAAGCCGCAGCCCGCTGCTCCCGCCAAGGTCGCAACAGCAATTCTCGGTCTTGTCATGGTACTGGAGCTGACCATGAATGTGGTCAATTTCGGCGTCAACTTCTCCTACACCAACCTGCAGGGCTATCCCCGGGGTACGACCTACACGGAATCCATGATCCGTTATATGAAGGAGCGGGAGGACGAGCTTTTCTACCGCACCGAGGTCACCCATGCGCAGACCCTTAATGACGGTGCGCTGAATAACTACCACGGCGTTTCCACTTTTACAAGCTCCGCAAACGTCAAGGTCACAGAGTTTATGAGAGTGATGGGCTATAGCGCAAAAAACACCTATAACCGCTACTGCTTCGAGGAAAGCTCGCCGGTTGCCAATCTGTTTTTGAACCTGAAATATATGCTCGAGCGGGATGGCAAGGTGGAGAAAAACTCCTACTTTGAGTCAGTGCACAGCTACGGAAACGTGTTTCTGCTTGAGAATAAGGCGTATCTGCCCCTCGGTTTCCTTGCGGAACCCGCACTTGGCGAGTATGATTTCTTCGTGACTGACATGCCCGCCTTTGTCCGGCAGAATCAGATCTTTACTGCGGCAACGGGTGTGGAGGAGAATGTTTGGAATACCGGCACCGCTGCGAAGCTGACCATTGTTCCTCAAAATGTGACGATCACCAGCAGCACCGAAACCGGCTACTGCAATTATGAAGCCAAGAACGGCAGCGGCAAGCTGACCTATCGCTATGAGATCAAGACATCGGGCTTGATGTGTCTTGACCTGACGATGCCGGCGCGAAACAGCTTCAACGTCTACCTCAACGGCGCACACCTTTACAGCGAATCCTTGACTCTGCCGCAGACGCTGGCAGTCTGTGAGGTTGTTCCCGGTGATGTCGTGGAGGTCAGAATTACCTGCAAAGCCAATGAAAGCAACAACATGACCATCCGCCCTGCGATTATGGACGATGCGATCTTCCGCGACGGCTACGATGTTCTGTCTGCCTCCACGCTGAAGCTGACGGAGTTTACCAACACGAAGATTGTCGGCAACATCACCTGTGATCGTGACGGTTTGCTCTACACCTCCATTCCTTACGACGGAAACTGGAAGGCAATGGTGGACGGTAAGGAGGCGGAGATCTCTCTGGTTGCGGACGTGATGGTTGCATTGGAGCTCAGCGAGGGTGAGCATGAGATCGTTTTCGTCTATGAAAACAAGGCGTTTAATGTGGGTCTAGTGATCTCCATCGTCTGCCTGTTGGCATTCCTTGGTATTCTCTATTGGGATCACCGTGTGTGGTGCAATGATAAATTGCGCAAGGCATGGTCGAAGATCTCCCGCAAAGCATAAAAATATGCCGTGAGAGCATTGCTCTCACGGCGTTTCTTTTGTAAAACGGGTGGCATATCCACAACGGCGGCAAAGCTCTTCCGGGGCATTGCCGGTGCGGAAGCCGTCAAAAATGGCTCTGGCGCGGTGGGTTTCCAAAATGTCAGACAATTCCTCGTGCAAAAGGTTGCCGAGGGCAATGTCGCCCTCGTGATCGAGGCAGCAGGGGACGACTGTACCGTCGCACAGAACGCCGATGTGGTCGCGCATGCCATAACAGAAAACCCGCTGGCTTTTCTGAGATGCCTGCAGATCCGGCCATTCGAATTTGTCCGCGTGTTCCAGATAGACCTTTTGCCCAATACGGATACCCCGAGGCTCCGTGACCCACGGCTCGGGGAAATAGCGGTGGAGGATCTCAATGATTTTTTGATTTTCCGCGTCTGCGCCGCCCTGATTCCAAAGTCGATAGGATACAATCACCTTGCCCTGCGCCTGTACGCCAAAGCGGAAACAGCCGTCCAGATAGTCAGCAAGGGGGATCGTCAGATTGTTGGCTTCATAGGCATGGAGGGAAATGTTGACCTTGTGAAGCCCCTTTGCGCCGCAAAGACGCTCCCCGTGAGCGGGGAGGGCGATGCCATTCGTAGTCAGGATGACCCGAAAACCAGCCTGCGCAGCCAGTTCCAAAAAATGATGCAGCTGCGGGTGACAAAGAGGTTCACCCATCAGGTGGAAGTAGAGAAAATCCGTCCAAGGGCGAAGCTTTTCGAGAAGAATTGAAAAATCTGCTTCCTCCATTGCCTGCTTCGTGCGCCTTGTGCCGGGGCAGAAGCTGCATTTCAGATTGCAGATATTTGAAATTTCCAGATATACCTTGCGAAACCGTTTCATCTTGCCCCTCCGTTCTTTTTCTATATCATAAGATCGGGCAGGGGAAAAGTCAAGCGGCGAGACATGCTGAAGTGGTTGCAATTTGCACGTTTGGTGGTATAATGAAAAGAAAAACAAGGAGAATTGCGTATGTTTGACACCATCGCTGCCGTATCTACCGGGCTTTCCGTTTCCGCGATCGGCATCATTCGCCTGACGGGCGATGATTGCGCCAATGTTGCCGGGAAGGTATTCGAATTGAATAACGGACAGTCTTTGCCGCAGGCGAAGAACCGACAGCTGGTGCTGGGTACGCTGCACGATCAGCAGGGACGTGTGATCGACCAATGCTGCGCCATCTACTCCCGTGCGCCCCATACCTATACGGGAGAGGATACGGTGGAATTTCACTGCCATGGATCGCCTGCCGTGCTGGCAGCGGGGCTGGAAAGTCTTTACGCAGCCGGCGCAAGACCTGCCAAGCGGGGCGAGTTTACCAAACGGGCATTTTTGAACGGCAAGCTGGATCTGACCCAAGCGGAGGCGGTGATCGACCTGATCGAAGCGGAGAGCGCGGATGCGGCGGCGAATGCAGCCGGACAAGTGGGCGGCGTTTTACAAAAAAAGCTCTCGCCCATCTATGACCGCCTGACCGACCTTTGCAGCCATTTCCATGCAGTGCTGGACTATCCCGATGAGGATATTGAGGATTTCGGACTTGCCAACTACGAAGCACCACTACGCAGCGATGCCAAGGCGCTTTACAGTCTTCTTTCCACCTATGGGCAGGGACGCATCCTGAAGCACGGCGTTGCGGCTGCGATCGTCGGTCGTCCGAATGTAGGCAAGAGCAGCCTTCTGAACGCACTGGCTGGTTATGAGCGGGTGATCGTCACAGAGGTCGCCGGAACAACACGTGACACAGTAGAAGAGACGGTTATGCTGGGCAATACCCGCCTTCGTCTGATCGACACCGCCGGCATCCGTGACACGGATGACCGCATCGAAGCCATGGGCGTGGAGCGATCCAAGGCGGCGATGAAGGATGCGGATCTTGTGATCTTCGTCTGCGACGGAAGCGAAGCTCTGACAGAAGATGACCGGGCGATCATGGAGCTGTGTGCTGACCACGAGCATGCGGTTGCGCTGATCAATAAGAGCGATCTTGGTAAGAAGGTGCAGCCTTCCGACCTTCCCTTCCTATACGTGATCGAGATCTGCGCCAGCACCGGCGAGGGTCTTGAGCAGCTGGCGGATGTGGTGGATCTGATGTTTGAGGGCAATATGCCTTGCGATGGCTCGATCCTGACAAACGCCCGCCAGTGCGATGCCTGCCGACGTGCTTATGAAGCCATGCTGCGGGCGCTGCAGGGGCTGAAGCTGGGCTTGACACCTGATGCGGTGCTGATCGATGTGGAGGAAGCCATGGAAGCGATGGGAGAGGTGACCGGCGCAACGGTGCGCGAGGACATCACTGCCCGTATTTTTGAACGATTTTGTGTAGGAAAGTAAAGTATGATCTATTTTGATAATTCTGCCACCACAAAGCCGTGCGACGCCGCTGTGGAGGCTGTGAACAAGGCGTTGACGCAGGGGTGGGGAAATCCCAGCGCGCTGTACCAATTCGGCATAGACGCATCCAGAACGCTCCGTACGGCGCGTACCCAAGTAGCATCTGCCATGGGCGCGGAAAATGACCGGGTGTTCTTTACCTCAGGTGGCACGGAGGCGGACAACTGGGCGATCCTCGGCTCGATCAAACGCATGGGAAAGCGCGGCAAGCACGTCGTCACCACTGCTATCGAGCATCATGCGGTACTCAATGTGATGAAGCAGCTGCAAAATGAGGGCTTCGAGATCACCTATCTTCAGCCTGATGAAATGGGCAGGATCACCCTCGATGCGTTGAAGGCAGCACTGCGGGCGGATACGAGCCTCGTTTCTGTGATGATGGTCAACAACGAGGTCGGTTCTGTGATGCCTATTTCCCAGATGGCGAAGCTGACACACAAGCTGTGCCCAGAGGCGATCTTCCATACCGATGCGGTGCAGGGGTTCATGAAGGTTCCCTTTGCAGCCAAAACCCTTGGTGCTGACCTGATCTCGGTGTCTTCCCACAAGGTACACGGGCCAAAGGGCTGCGGTGCGCTCTACATCAGCCCGCGGCTTCGTTCCTTCCCGCCGCTGATGATCGGCGGAGGGCAGGAGGGGGGCTTCCGCAGCGGCACAGAGGCAACGCCTGCCATTCTCGGTTTTGCGGCAGCCTGCGTCGCGCTGCAGCCCACCTTCCGGGGGGACATTCAGCGCGAGAAGCAGCTGCTGGAGCTCTTGATCGAACGTCTTTCCGCCATGGAGGGCGTGCAGATCAACGGCGCACATGACGCGCCGCACATTCTGTCGCTGTCGATCCCGGGCGTGCCGACTCAAAATTCCATCAACATTCTGCAGGATGCGGGCATCTGCGTTTCTGCAGGCTCTGCCTGCGCCAAGGGTCACCGCAGCCATGTGCTGGAGGCAATGAAGCTGCCGCCCGAGGTGATGGACGGCTCGTTCCGCATTTCCCTCAGCCGGGAAACGACGGAGGAGGAGATCGCACAGCTCCTGAATGGTATTCAGGCGATTTTGGATTGGAGTAAACGATAAAAGAAAAGCCGGTGCCTATAAAGCACCGGCTCTTGGCGGAGTGAGAGGGATTTGATTTGCATTTTGCCGTTGGCAAAACTAAGGTTCGCCTCCGTCAAGCCGTCGGCGGCAACAGTCCCCCGGACTGTTGCATTTAGAACGGTTCAAATCCCTTTTATCATCTTAACAAATAAAGACCGCCGAATGGCGGTCTTTATTCGTTGGCGGAGTGAGAGGGATTTGATTTGCATTTTGCCGTTGGCAAAACTAAGGTTCGCCTCCGTCAAGCCGTCGGCGGCAACAGTCCCCCGGACTGTTGCATTTAGAACGGTTCAAATCCCTTTTATCATCTTAATAAATAAAGACCGCCGAATGGCGGTCTTTATTTGTTGTGTAAGGACTATAAAAAAGATATTTTCGGCCGTTTTGCGTATGACTTCGAACTCTCACAAAACATCTTGAGCTTTCTAATTTAGTGTGTGGTGGTGAGCCACCGTCAATCGATTAGTGGCTGT
>SVMI01000012.1 GCA_015067495.1 Oscillospiraceae bacterium
CCCGTGAGTTTAGAGTGGGGTAAAGAAATCAATTATGAAATTTGTGTGAATTATTTTGAAAACCCTTGAATTTTAGCCTCTCCCAAGGCTTTAGAGTGAGGAGAAAAATTTTTCATAAGAAATTTAGTAGATTTTTTCCGAAATGCCACTCTCGTTTCCATTAGAAGGCAGAAAGGCACAAACCGAATAATCAAGAAAGGAGGTAAGGCTCGTGTTACCAAACTCGATGGCATTATCCAAAGGCTTTATGAAGACAACATTGAGGGCAAGGTTTCAGATGAGCGTTTTGCAAAGTTGACCGCTACCTACGAAGCCGAACAGAGACAGTTGGAACATCGCATTGCGGAACTTCAGAGCTTTATGGCAAACACAAAAAACGAGTCCCTTGGCGTTGATACCTTCCTTTCAATGGTTAGAAGGTATACGGACATCAAGGAACTCGATGCGGAGATTATTCGTGTTTTTGTTGAAAAAATCCTAGTCTACAAGGCTGAAAAGGTTGACGGACACAGGGTTCAACGCATAAAAATCATATACAACGGCATCGGTGAAATACCGACAACGCCTGTAAACGAGAAAACGGCATAGCCGAATTAACGACTATGCCATTTTCCCAGGGAATAAAAATCCCTAATTTGCACCCACAAAGAGCGGTGCTTTTTGATGCGACACGGGTCTATAAGCCGGGTTCTGTCTTGACAGCCATCTATCTAGTCCCGCAATTACTCGCGGGATCAAGCCGCCTCCTCGAAGCGGTCGGGCAGACCTATTGCTTCTCCACGGCGTTGCTCCGGGATAGAGTTTACAGCGTAAAACCTGTGTTACCACAGGCCGGGTGGGCTCTTACCCCACCTTTTCAGCCTTACCCTGCGTTCCGCCGGAATGCAGGGCGGTATCTCTCTGTTGCACTTGTCCTGAGGTCACCCTCGGCGGGCGTTACCCGTTATCCTTGCCCTATGGAGCCCGGACTTTCCTCACCTGCAGCCTTTCGGCTTGCAGCCGCGGCTGTCCAACCCCGTCGCCCGATTATTGTAACGCAAATCCGCAGGATTGTCAAATGTCTTGCAAATTGCATTCGGGGAATATATAATAAAAGAAACATACCTTTCAATGCCAAACACTTATATTGGAACAAGATTGGGAGAAGATGAGAACATGACACGTTTTGATGCTTTCTTTGAAAAATTAAGAGGGAGATCCGTTGCGGTGCTGGGACTGGGTGTCAGCAACCGTCCGTTGGTGCGCCTTCTTTTGGAATTTGGCTGCCGGGTTTCCGGCGGCGACCGCACGCCCCGGGAAAAGCTGGATGGGGAAGTGCTGGAGCTGGAAAAGCTGGGGTGTCAGCTTTTTCTTGGCGATACCTTCTATGAGGAAATGAGCGCGGAGATCGCTTTCCGTACCCCCGGTATGCATCCTGATAGTCCTGCAGTTACTGCGCTTCGGAAAAAAGGCGCGAAGATCACCTCGGAGATGGAGGTGTTCTTTGAGGTTTGCCCCTGCAGGATCATTGCGGTCACCGGCTCGGACGGAAAGACCACCACCACGACCCTGATTTCAGAAATGCTGAAAGCCGCGGGAAAAACCGTCTGGCTGGGCGGTAACATCGGTGTGCCGCTGCTGCCTCTGACCCGGAAGATGTCTGAAACAGATGTGGCGGTGGTGGAACTCAGCTCCTTCCAGCTGATCGACATGACCCACAGCCCCTCAGTTGCAGTGATCACCAACCTTGCGCCGAACCATCTGGACGTGCATAAGGATATGGACGAATATGTCTGGGCGAAGAAAAACATTTACCGCTTTCAGGATGACAAGGGCGTGCTGATCGTCAACGGGGACAATGCAATTACCAAGGAGCTTCGGGGTACCGGCACGACAAAAACCTTCTCCCGTGTCGGTGCGGGGACGGCGCAGCTGGAGAACGGCACGATCTGCCGCAACGGTCAGAAGGTGCTGGAAACCAAAGATATTCTGATCCCCGGCGTGCATAACATCGAAAACTATATGGCTGCCATGCTGGCGGTGGAGGGGATGGTGCCGGATGAGGTGATCCGTCACGTCGCCACGACCTTTGGCGGTGTGGAGCATCGCATTGAGCTGGTGCGCATCAAGGACGGCGTGCGGTTTTATAACGATTCCATCGCATCCTCGCCCAGTCGTACCATTGCGGGTCTGCGCAGCTTTTCTGAAAAGGTGATCCTGATCGCCGGCGGCTACGACAAGCATATTCCCTATGATGTCCTCGGCCCGGAGATTTGCGCCCATGTGAAAAAGCTCTTTTTGGGCGGAGCCACCGGACCGCTGATCCGTGCGGCTGTGGAAGCTGCGGAAGGGGAGAAGCCGGAGATCGTGGACTGTGGTGACTTTACGGCTGCTGTGTTGGCAGCAGCCGGTGCTGCCCAGCCGGGAGATGTGGTGCTGATGAGTCCTGCCTCGGCGGCGTTTGATCAGTTCAAGAACTTTATGGTTCGGGGTGAATATTACAAAAAACTGGTAATGGAGCTGTAAGAATGAATATCAGCAAGTTTACAAAGCTCGCCCGCAAGGCACTGCCGCTGAAGCCCTGCGGCGCGGTGATCGTGGCGGCGGGAACGGCATCCCGCATGGGCGGCATCGATAAGGTCATGGCACCCCTGATGGGAGAGCCGATGATCGTGCATACCGTTCGTGCGTTTCAAAATTGCGATGCCATCCGTGAGATCATCGTGGTGACCCGGCAGGATCTGATCGTACCGATCATGGATCTGTGCCACGAATTTGACAAGCTGCGTGCCGTTATCGTAGGCGGCAACACCCGTCAGGAGTCGGTGGAGCGGGGCATCAGCGCCCTTTCCGGCAGCATGAAGCTGGTTGCTGTGCAGGACGGCGCCCGTCCGCTGATCACATGGCAGGTCATCGACAGAACGGTTCGCGCTGCAAACAGCTATGGCGCGGCTGCACCGGCGATCCCCGTCAAGGATACCATCAAGGTAGTGCAGGGCGGTGTCGTCAAGGAAACGCCTGTTAGAAGCACTCTACAAGCCGTACAGACGCCGCAGGTGTTTGACGTAGATCTGCTCCGCGGCGCGCTGGAAAAGGCGAAAGAGGACGAAGCAGCGGTCACAGACGATTGCTCCGCGGTGGAGCGGCTGGGAATGTCTGTCAAGATCGTGGAGGGTGACGAGCGCAATATCAAGGTGACCACCCCGATGGACCTGAAGATCGCGCAGCTGCTGATGGAGGAAATGCAATGAGAATCGGACATGGTTACGATGTGCATAAATTTGCCGAAGGTCGGGCGTTGATCCTCGGCGGCGTCAACATCCCCTACGAGAAGGGCTTGCTGGGTCACAGCGATGCGGATGTTCTTCTGCACGCGGTGTCGGACGCGCTGCTGGGCGCAGCGGGGCTGCGGGACATCGGCTATCACTTCCCGGACACCGATCCGCAGTACAAGGGCGCGGATTCTTTGAAGCTGCTGCAGATCGTTGGTGAAAAGGTCACCGCTGCCGGCTGCCGCATCAGCAATATTGATGTGACACTGGTGGCACAGAAGCCGAAGGTGGGGAAGGTCATCCCGGAAATGGTACATAATATCGCTTCCGCACTGGGGCTTGACGCATCCCGGGTCAATGTCAAGGCGACAACGGAAGAGGGGCTGGGCTTTACCGGCGCATTGGAGGGCATTGCCTGCCATGCGGTATGCCTGCTGGAGGAATAAAATTGCCTGCCGCATACGCGGCAGGCTTTTCTTTGCTGAAATGGGTTGACAAAGTAAAAATATTGTCCCATATGCGCATATGTATGCGGGAGAAGAACGTTAAAATATCGAAATATACAGGAATATTTATTCAAATATTCATTAGAAAACTCTAATTTTTCGCAAAAGTGCCATATGAAGCAGGAAAAATAGCTGTTTCTTTGTGTAGTCTACCAGTTGACGTTGCATAATATTCGTGATATCATTCAGTCATCCTAAAAACACCCAAACGAAAAGGAGAAATGAAAAATGAAAAAGATTATCGCACTGGTTATGGCAGCTCTTATGTTGGTCGGTATGTTGGCAGGCTGTACCGCCGCCGACGACGGCCCCGGTAAGAACAAGTACAATCTGACCACCGTGAAGGAAGGTTACCTGACTGTTATTACTTCCCCCGACTATGCACCCTATGAGTTCTACGCTCTGGACAAGGACGGCAACCCCAGCCTTGCCGGTTTTGACATGGCTCTGGCTCAGTACATTGCCGACTATCTGGATCTGACTCTGGAAGTCGTACCCATGGACTTTAATGGTATCATCGGTGAGATGCAGAACGGCAAGGCCGATCTGGCTATGGCAGGTCTGTCCCCCAAGCCTGAGCGTGCGCTGGCTATGGACTTCTCCGATACTTACTACGAAGGCAAGCAGGCTTTCATCACCACCAAGGCCAATGCCGGTAAATTCACCGACCTGGCTTCCACCAACAATGCCGATTACACCATCGCTGTTCAGTCCGGCACCATTCAGGTCGATCTGGCAGCTGAATTCAGCCCCAATGCCAATGTCATCAACCTGACCAAAGCAACTGACATCATCACTGAACTGTTGTCCGGCAAGATCGACGGTGCTTATGTGGAATGGGATGTGGCAGCTTCCTATCAGAAGAACTACTCCGATCTGCAGATCGTCTGCGAAGTTCCCTACGAAGCTGAGGGCAATGTCATCGGCGTCAAGAAGGGCAACACCGACCTGATGAAGTATGTCAACGAGGCACTGAACAAGTGTGTCGATGAAGGCACCTTCGCCAAGTTCCTGGAAGAGGCCAACAATCTGGCTTCCGGTGACAACTACCAGGGTATGCTGGATCCCGACGGCAAGGTTCCCACCGACGCGGGCTAAGTTGAAATTGGATTCCTCCCCGGTCTCCGGGGAGGAATTTGATGTGTTCTTGAAAGGATTATTTCATGGATAGTTTCGTTACATCGGCAGGTTTTGAAAAAACTTTCCGCTATATCAAGCTGATCGAGCAGGGTCTGCTGGTTACTGTGATGCTGGCTGCCTGCACGGTAGTTATCGGTTTTATTTTGGGCATTATCCTTGCCCTCATGCGCATGAGCGATGTCCGCCCACTGCGCTTCCTTGCTTATGATCGGAAGGGTCATGTGCGTAATAACAAGTTCCTCATCTCCCTGAGCAAGGTCAACCCCGTTTCCTTTTTTGCCGCAGCCTATGTCGAGATCCTGCGTTCCACCCCCGTGCTGGTGCAGATCATGATCATTTACCACGGCGTTTTTGGCAAGCTGATCGACCTGCCCAACTTCACCATCTTCGGATTTTTGAAATTCAACCGCTTTATTCCCGGTGTTGTGGCTTTGGGCATGAACTCCGGCGCTTACCTGTGTGAGATCATCCGCTCCGGCATCCAGTCCATCGACGGAGGTCAGACGGAAGCCGCCCGGAGTCTGGGCATGACCCAGGGGCAGACCCTGAGCAACATTATTTTGCCTCAGGCTATCAAGAACATCCTGCCTGCCATTGCCAATGAGTTTGTGGTCATTATCAAGGAATCCTCCATTTGCTACACCATTGGTGTTCAGGAGCTGATGTTTGCCGTGGATGCCATCCGCGGTGCCAACTTTATTATCATGGAGCCTCTGCTGGTTGCTACAGCGATCTATTTCTGCCTGTGCTTCCCCACCTCCAAGATCATTGCATATTTCGAAAGGAGGATGAGCCGTGGAGACAAGCGTTAAGCTGATCCAGGTCAAGAACCTGAAAAAGCATTACAACAAAGGCGCCATCCGCGCTTTGGACGATGTTTCCGTGGACGTCGAAAAGGGCGAGGTTTTGGTGGTCATCGGACCCTCCGGCTCCGGCAAGTCCACCTTCCTGCGCAGCCTGAACCTGCTGGAAGTTCCCACTAACGGCGAGATCATTTTCCACGACATCGACATTACCAAGAAGAAATTCCTCAATAAGCATGGTAAGGTGGAGAAGGTTGACATCAACTTCCATCGGCAGAAGATGGGAATGGTGTTTCAGCACTTTAACCTCTTCCCCCACAAGACCATTCTGGATAACATGATCCTTTCCCCTGTGAAGGTTTTGAAAATGCCCAAGGCGGAAGCTGTTGAGAAGGCTCTGATGCTGCTGAAGCGTGTCGGTCTGGAGGATCGCGCGGGTGCTTATCCCATCCAGCTCTCCGGCGGACAGAAGCAGCGTGTTGCCATCGTGCGTGCGCTGATGATGGAGCCGGAGGTGATGCTCTTTGACGAGCCGACCTCGGCGCTCGATCCCGAGATGGTCGGTGAAGTTCTGGAGGTCATGAAGGAGCTGGCAAAGTCCGGCATGACCATGGTAGTCGTGACCCACGAGATGGGCTTTGCAAAGGAGGTTGCCAGCCGCGTCATGTTCATGGATGAGGGCAAGATCCTGGAAATGGGCACGCCGGAGCAGATCTTCGATCATCCCAAGCATCCCCGTCTGCAGGAATTTCTGTCGAAAGTTCTTTAATAATCACGACCTGTCGCCTTGGCGGCAGGTCGTTTTTGTGCTGTGCATGTTTATTGTGACGAGAAACCGTTGATTTTTATTTTGATTTATTGTATAATAGTACCGATAGGTGAAGATCGTGCCTGTTATATCCGTCCGTATGCCTCTGAATGCCGTCATGAAAGGAGAGTTTGACATGCGAAGATTTCAAAAATCAATGTTGTTTCGGAAGTTGATCTTGCTTTTGCTGGCTCTTGGGCTGCTGGCTTCTATGCTGGCAGGTTGTCAGACTGAGTCATCCTATGAACCGCTGACCGAAGAAAAAATAAAGGAAATTAGAACAGCGTGGGAAACTGCGACTAATCCGCCTTTTGGTAGCCGAGATTATCATTATCGGTTGGACTTTACTTCTCCCGATCATTATTACGGTACGCATGGAGATTGCATCGCGCTTTTTTATGGATCTCGAGATGCTGATGCTGAAATGCTATATGATATTTTGGTCGCTGATTCCTGTTTTCACAGCTCGCTTAATGCACCAATGCTTTACATTTACCGAGATGGTGAATTTAAGTTAATTACTGTGGCGTATGAGGATGGTTGGTTGACAAAGGAACAGGTTGCATCTATGGCGGAGCATCATAAGACTACAAATAATTATTGCAATTGCAGAGATGACAAGGGATGATTTTGCAGACAATCGGATCGTATCTATGAATTGCATCAATGGAACAGCATGAGAACGAAGTGCTTGAAATGCGGCTTCAACCCGGAAGGCTCGGTTGTTCTGGGTACGGGTGGGAGCATTTTCTCCTCCCGGCTGCATCTTTTAGAATAAATATCCCGATTCATACATTACTGTCACGGGGAGCGCATTTGCGCTCCCCGTTATTTTGTGGCATTTTGCCGAAATTTGCATAGATTGTAGAGGGAGGGATGAAACATGAGAAACCATTGGCTGATCACCTTTCGGTCTGTGACCTTTGCGCAGCACGCGCAGAAAGAACTGCAGCGGGAGGGGATTCTCTGTCAGCTGCAGCGCACGCCCAAAATGCTGACGAGCCGGGGCTGCGGCTACTGTCTGCGCCTGCGTGGGGTGGATGCGCTTCCGGCGGTGGCGATCCTGCAGGACGAACAGATCAAATACGAAAAGCTCTACGCATTGGATGAGAGCGGCACACCCCGGGAGCAGGCACTATGATCTACCTTGACCATGGTGCGACTTCCTTTCCAAAGCCGCCGGCAGTTTCAAAAGCAATGCTGCGGGCGCTGGAAACCTGCGCCAATCCGGGGCGGGGCGGGCACCGCGCCGCCCTGCAGGCGATGGAAACCGTCTACCGCTGCCGGGAGCAGGCAAGTGCGCTCTTTGACTGCAAGCCGGAGCAGGAGGTATTCACTTCTAATTGCACCCACGGCTTAAACATCGCCATCCGTACCCTCGTGAAGCCGGGATCCCGGGTGGTGATCTCCGGCTTCGAGCATAACGCGGTGACCCGTCCGCTGCATTTGCTGGGCGCAAGGGTGACGGTGGCGGGGCGAAAGCTTTTTGATCCGACGGATACACTGGCGGAGTTCGAGAAGGCACTGTCCAAGGGGGCAGATGCGGCGGTGTTCACCCACGTATCCAACGTGTTCGGCTATATCCTGCCCGTGGAGGAAATGGCAAAGCTGTGCAGACGCTATGGTGTACCGTTTGCTGTGGATGCGGCGCAATCGGCGGGAATGCTGCCGGTATCCCTTGAGAAGTGGGGCGCGGATTTTATTGCCATGCCGGGACACAAGGGGCTGCTCGGACCGCAAGGGACGGGTATTTTGCTCTGCGGCAGAAGCCCTGATCCGTTGATCGCAGGGGGTACGGGCAGCGTATCGCTGCAGCAGGCAATGCCGTCGGAGTTGCCTGACAGGGCAGAGGCGGGGACATTGAATGTACCGGGGATCGCAGGACTCTGTGCCGGCATTCAGTGTGTTCGCCGCATGGGCATCGGAAACCTTTTGTCCCGGGAACAGCGGGCAGCACGGGAATGTGTGCGGATGCTGGAAAGAAAAGGTTTTCGTGTTTTTGCGGGGGAGGATCAAAGCGGAACGGTCTCCTTTGTGCCAACCTGTGACTGCGAAGCGATGGCACAAAGGCTTGCCCAAAAGGGAATCGCCGTCCGGGCGGGACTTCACTGCGCGCCCCTTGCCCATGAGAGTGCGGGAACGGTCGAGACCGGCACAGTACGTGTCAGCTTCGGTCACGATGCGGGCAGCTTCCAAATTACTCTGTTGGAGCAGGTGCTGCGGGAAGGAAAGTTTGAACAAATCGAAAATTATTTGTGAAACAGTCTTGCTATCGTGGGCAAAATCCGCTATAATAGTACGGATAATAGGCTTGTTATACGGATTTTCAGAAATACGATCCGTGACGATAGAAAAGAGGTTGATGCGACATGATGGAAACCGTGAAAGAATTGCTCCAGCAGCTGACCAAAATGCAGTGGTCAGATTTTCTGGATATTATCATTGTGGCATTTCTGCTGTACAAATTATTCCCGCTGATCAGAACCACCGGCACCAGCCGTATCGCCAAGACGATCATCGGCATTCTGGCGGTTGCGTGGTTGGCGGATGCGCTGAATTTGTATACCTTCAGCTTCATCATGGAGCAGTTTTTGCAGGTCGGCTTGATCGCGCTGGTGGTTTTGTTCCAGCCGGAGCTGCGCCGTATGCTGGATCACATCGGTAACATGAAGCTGCGCAAGATCTTCGGCACTGACAAAACGGAGCAGGAGATGGAGCCCATCATTGCCCAGACGGTTGCCGCCTGCGAGGTTATGAGCCGCGAGCGCGTGGGTGCTCTGATCGTGTTTGCCCGTGACAACAGACTGGACGAATATTTCAAGACCGGCACGAAGATCGACGGCCAGGTGTCCGAGCAGCTGTTCCGCAATATTTTCTTCCCCAAGGCATCGCTGCATGACGGTGCGGTGATCGTCCGTGACGGCAGGATTGCCGCGGCTGGCTGCGTGCTGCCGCTGTCCGACAGCGTTCGCCTGAGTGCAGACCTCGGTACCCGCCATCGTGCCGGTGTGGGTATGAGTGAGATTTCTGATGCGGTGGTCGTCATTATTTCGGAAGAGACGGGTACGATCTCTGTGGCGGTGGGCGGTATGCTTAAGCGCCATCTGGCAGCTAAGACGCTGGAGCGTCTGCTGACCCAAGAGCTTTGCCCCGCAGAGCAGCCGAAGCAGGAGAATCTGATGGTTCGTCTGCGTCAGAAAATTCAAAAGAAGGGCAAGGAGGAGCAGAAATGAACAAGAAGATACTGTACCTCTTGCTGGCAGTCGTGATCGCCTTCGGTCTTTGGCTGTATGTCATCACGGCGGTCAATCCCGAATGGGAGGAGACCTTTTACAACATCCCCGTTGTGCTTGAAAATGAAGAGATCCTGATCGATCGCGGCTTTATGCTGACCCAGGACGAAGATCCGAAGGTCACGCTGCGTCTTTCCGGAAACCGTACCGATATGATGAAGCTCAACTCCGGCAACATTACGCTGATCGCGGATCTGTCGAGAATCTACAGTGCCGGTGAGCAGACCATCGCCTACACCATCATTTACCCCGGCGACCTTCCCAACAATGCCTTCGAGATCGTCAGCCAGACGCCGAAGCAGATCACACTCTCCATCGCCCGTTGGAAGTCCAAGGACGTTGATGTACAGGTCGCCTTTACCGGTGCTGTGCCGGAGCAGTATATTGCCTTCAAGGAGAACGCAACGCTGGAATATGAGAAGATCACCGTGACCGGCCCTGCCGAGATCGTTGACAAGATCGCGTCGGCGAAGATCAATGTTGACCTGAACGGTCTGACCGATACCATCAGCCAGAAGTTTACCTATACGCTTTGTGATGCAGAGGGCAATCCCCTTGAGGCGGCAGAGCTGAAGCAGATCAAGACCAACACAGAGGAGATCCAGTACACCCTGAAGATCCAGCGTTGGAAGGAAATTGAGCTGAAGCTGGATATCGTTGACGGTGGCGGCATCAAGCAGAGCGATTGCAAGATTACGATCTCCACGCCGACGATCCGAGTCTCCGGCAATGAACAGGCACTGGATGCACTGAACTATCTGGTGTTGGACGAGATCATGCTCAGCGAGCTGCTTGCGGATTTCACAAAGGTGTATGAGATCGTCATGCCGGAGGGTATCACCAATCTGTCCGAGCAGAGTGCGGTAACGGTGACGGTGGATATTCCTGAGCTTGCGACAATGCAATTTGCGGTGACGGACATTTTGGCACACAGCATCCCGGTGGGAATGCAGGCTGAGGTCATCACCAAGGAAAAAAGCGTCACGGTGCGCGGTCCTGAAGCACTGCTGAAGCAGATGACGGAAAAAGATCTGCAGATCCGTGTGGATCTGATCGGCGCAGAGCCGGGCACAGCGTCCTACAAGGCAACGGTGGTCGTGGTAAACGATCAGTTCAAGGGATCTGTCGGTGCTGTGGGCAGCTATGATGTTAAAGTCACCCTGAAGGAGGCCCCGGATGCAGCAGAAGGTCCGAGTCCTCAGATGGCTTGATGAAAATACCGCCGAGGTCGTCCGCATTCGTGAAAGTGCCTGCTCAGGCGACTGCCACAAGTGCGCCGGCTGCGGTGCCGCCCGGGAAACCATCGTGTTTCAGGCAGAAAATCCCATCCATGCCAAGGAAGGGGAGCTGGTGATCATCAGCTCGGAGAGTGCTTCGGTGCTGAAGGCAGCGGCGATCCTCTACCTTGTGCCGGTGGTTCTGTTTATCGGATTTTTCCTGCTGGGTGAAACAGCATGGAAGCAGGGGACGCTGATGGGCGGTGTTGGCTTTGTGCTTGGTATTGCCGGTGCGGTTCTGTATGACCGTCTGGTGCTGCGCAAGCAAAAAACTGTCTATACGATTACGGGATACCCTGACACGCAGGGTGCCTATACAAAAGGGGAAGAAGAGCTTGATTAAAAGCATGACCGGCTACGGCCGTGCCGTTGAAACTGTCAACGGCAGAGAATTTACGGTTGAGATCCGTTCTGTCAATAACCGCTATCTGGATTGCTCGGTAAAGCTGCCGAGAGCCGTTTCCTTTGCAGAGGATGCGGTCAAGCAGGCGGTGAAGGCTGCGGTTTCCCGCGGCAAGGTGGATGTATTCATCACCATGCGCTCCGAAGCATCCGATGATACCAAGATCACGCTGAACAATGCTGTTGTCGAGGGTTATCTGGGTGCGATGCGCCAGATGGTGACGGAGTTCAATGTCCACGATGACATCAGCGTATCCACACTCTCCAGACTCCCTGAGGTCTTCCTGATCGAGAAGCCGGAGGTGGACGAGGAGCAGCTGCTGAACGATCTGATGAGCGTGGTTGCCAAGGCACTGGAAGGCTACGATGCCATGCGCTGCACCGAGGGCAAGGCTCTTGAAAATGACCTTCGCACCCGCGGCAATACCATTCTGGAGCTGGTTGCTCAGGTGGAAGCGGGTAACGCGCAGACGGTGATCGATTACCGCGCCCGTCTGGAGGCAAAGCTGCAGGAGGTACTGGCATCCACCACCATCGACCAGAGCCGCATCCTGACAGAAGCTGCCATTTTTGCGGACAAGGTCGCAGTGGACGAGGAAACCGTCCGCCTGCGCAGCCATCTGGATCAGATGAACACCATGCTCACGGGCGGCGGCGCAGTGGGTCGCAAGCTGGATTTCCTCCTGCAGGAGATGAACCGTGAAGCAAACACCATCGGCTCGAAATGCACGGATGTGCGGCTTGCACGGATCGTTGTCGATATCAAGGCGGAGCTTGAAAAGATCCGCGAGCAGACCCAGAATATTGAGTAAGGTGACGGCATGAAGCTAATTAACATTGGATTCAGCAGTATGATCGCAGCATCACGGCTGCTGGCGATCGTTGCGCCGGATTCAGCACCCATCAAACGCCTTGTCCAAGAGGCAAAGGAGAGAGGCATGCTGATCGACGCATCCTACGGTCACAAAACCCAGTCGGTGCTGCTGATGGATACAGACCACGTGATCTTGTCTGCCCTTCCGACGGAAACACTTTCCGCCAGATGGACAGAAAAATGTGAGCATCAGGAGGAAGAGCAATGAAGAAGGGGAAGCTGTTTATCATTTCCGGCGCTTCCGGCGTGGGAAAAAGCACGGTGCTGTCAAAGGTGATGGATGGCCGCAGCGACCTGCAGTTCTCGGTATCCGCAACGACCCGCCCGCCCAGACCGGGTGAGCAGGACGGTGTCAACTACTACTTCGTGACCAACGAAGCGTTTGAGCAGATGATCCGTGAGGATGCCTTCCTTGAATACGATGCCCACAATCAATGCTGGTACGGTACGCCGGCAGCACAGGTGGAGGAAAAGCTGCAGCACGGTCACGTGATTCTGGATATTGAGCCGGTTGGCGCATTCAACGTCCAGCGTAAGCGCCCGGATGCGACGCTGATCTTCATCGAAGCTCCCTCGTGGGAGGAGCTGGAGCGTCGTCTGCGCGGCCGCGGCGATACCTCCGAGGAGCAGATCGCCATTCGTCTGGAACGGGCGAAATGGGAAATGGAGCAAAAAGAAAAGTACCACTATGTTGTTGTAAACGACCAGGCAGATGCCTGTGCCGATAAAATTTTACATATCATTGCCGAAAAGGCAGATATGGAGTAATGGAGGAATTGGGACTATGTTGTATCCCCCTGTAGCAGATCTTTTGAAAGATGTTAAGAGCCGTTATCTTCTGGTGAATGTGGTGGCGCAGCGTGCGCGCCAGATCGCTCAGGAAGCGGAGGAATACCACGAAGAGCTGACGGAGAAGCCCGTTACGCTGGCGATCCGTGAGGTCGCAGAGGGCAAGCTCAGCGCAAAGCTGAAGGAAGAATACGCAAAATAAGACAAGGAGGGTAGGGCTATGGTTGCGAAAATTGCTGTTTCTGCTGCCAATTTTGCCATCGACAAGCCCTATTCCTACAACATTCCCAGCGGGATGGAGCTGCAGCCCGGTCAGCGGGTCGTGGTGCCCTTTGGCAGAGGAAACCGCCGCTGCGAGGGCGTCGTGCTGACTGTTGCGGAGGAAGATCCTTCGGGTCTGAAAACGGTGGAGGAGCTGCTGGATGCCCAGCCGCTTTTGAGCGATGAAATGCTGCGCCTTGCGGCGTTTCTGCGGGAGCGCTGCTTCTGTACCTTCTACGAGGCGATCCGTATCATGCTGCCGGCAGGTCTGTGGTTCAAGGAGAAAAACACCTACGAACTGACAGAGGATCGCAGCTGGCAGAATGGGCAGCTGCGTCAGCCTGATGCGCAGAGCATCCTGATGGTTTTGCGTGATTTGGGCGGTCGGGCGGAGGAGCAGGTACTGCGGGATGCGGTAGCTGATGATGAAGCCTTCCGCAAGGCACTTGGATATCTTCTGAAAAAGAAGTGGATCACGGGCGACACCAGCCTTCTGCGCCGGACAAAGGACAAAACGGAAAAGATCGCGACGCTGGCGTCCTCTGCGGAGGAAGCCATGGAGTTTGCTTCCAACCGACCCCGATCAGCTGCGATGCAGCGTTCGGTGCTGGAGCTGATGTGCAGCATCGGCAGCGTTTCTGTCAAGGAGCTTTGCTATTACACCGGTGCAACCACTGCGACGGTCAACCGCCTTGCAGAGCTTGGCTATCTGGTGCTGACGGACAAGCCGGTGCTTCGCTGCCGTGAGATTCGCCCTGCGAAGCTGGATGGACCGTTGGTTCTGAGTGCCGAGCAGCAGAATGTTTACGAGGGTCTGCGGACGCAGCTCTGCTCGGAAAGACCCGGGGTGGCGCTGCTTCACGGCGTAACGGGTTCGGGCAAGACCGCCGTCTATCTGAAGCTGATCGAGCATTGTCTCGAGATGGGCAAAAGCGCGCTGCTGCTTGTGCCGGAGATCGGCTTGACACCCCAGCTGCTGAGCCTGATGGCTGCCCATTTTGCGGATCGCGTGGCGGTGCTGCACAGCAGTCTGTCCGTCGGCGAACGGAACGATCAGTGGAAGCGGATCGCCGCAGGCGAAGCCCGCGTGATCGTCGGAACACGAAGTGCCGTGTTCGCACCCAGTTCACAATTTGGTCTTATCATTATGGATGAGGAGCAGGAACACTCCTATAAATCCGAAAATTCTCCCCGCTACGGGGCGAAGGAAGTTGCCATCTGGCGCGGCAACAGACAAAATGCGCTGGTACTTCTTGGCTCGGCAACACCGTCTGTTGAAAGTATGTTCCGCGCCAAAAGTGGAGATTATCAACTGTATACGCTGAAAAAACGCTTTGGCGGCAGACCGCTTCCGAAGGTAGAGATCGTGGATATGCGGGAGGAGCTGCAGTACGGAAATGATACGTCCTTCAGCCTGCCGCTGCGGGAAGCGATCCTTCGTACAAAGGACGCAGGGAAGCAGAGCATTCTGTTTCTCAACCGCCGTGGCAACAGCCGCGCGCTGGTTTGTGTGGAATGCACTGCCGCGCCCCAATGTCCCCGCTGCAGCGAACGATTGACCTATCACAGCGCCAATATGCGCATGATGTGTCACTACTGCGGTTATTCCATTCCCGTGCCGAAGCGCTGCCCCAGCTGCGACGGTCCGCTGAAGACGGTCGGAACAGGCACGCAAAAAGCCCAGCAGGAGCTGCAGAACATGTATCCCGACCTGCGGACCATCCGCATGGACACGGATACGGTCAGTGCGGTCAATACCCACGAAAAGATCCTAGATCGGTTCAAAGAGGAACACATCGATGTCCTGATCGGAACGCAAATGGTGGCAAAGGGTTTGAACCTGCCGGATGTGACGCTGGTCGGCGTCCTCGATGCGGATCGTGAACTCTATTCCGGCTCTTACCGCGCCGCGGAGACGACCTTTAATATGCTGACGCAGGTGGTCGGTCGCGCGGGACGTGGTGATGCACCGGGTGAAGCGGTCATTCAGACCCTTGTGCCGGGACATCGGGTGATCGAGCTGGCGGCAAAGCAGGATTATGATGGTTTTTACGAGCTGGAATCGCAGATGCGCCGCTTGCAGGAATGCCCGCCCTTTGGGGATCTGGCATCGGTCACCTTCATCGGGCAGGAGGAAGCCCACGTGCTGCGCGGTGCTGCAAAGTTCCGGGATGCGCTGCAGGCGTGCATGAAAATGCCGGCTTACGCATCCGAAAAATGCAGCTGTCTGGGTCCCGCACCCTGTGCAGTACCGAAAATCAACTATAATTTCCGTTACCGTCTGACCCTGCGCTGTCGTATGACGAAGCAGCTTCGCCAGCTTTTGGCGCATTTGCTGCGGCAGTTCACGCAGGACAAGGAAAACAGAGGTGTCAGTGCCTTTGTGGATGTGAACGGCTTGGATGAATAGAGAGGAAAACATGGGAATCAGAAAAATTCTTGACGATAAAGATCCGGCACTGCATAAGGTGTGCAGACCGGTGGAAAAATTTGACGCGAAGCTGCACAAGCTGCTGGATGATATGGCGCAGACACTGGAGGAAGCCAATGGTGTCGGTCTTGCCGCACCGCAGATCGGTATTTTGCGCCGTGTTGTGATCGTGGATACCGGCGAAGGTATCCTTGAACTGGTCAATCCCGAGCTGCTGGAAACCGACGGCGAGCAGGAAGGTCCTGAGGGCTGCCTGAGCGTCCCCGGTCGCTACGGTTTGGTGAAGCGCCCCTACTATGCAAAGGTTCGGGCGCAGGATCGTGACGGCAACTGGTTCGAGGCGGAGGGCGAGGAATTGATCGGTCGCTGCTTCTGCCATGAGCTGGATCATCTGGACGGCATCCTCTACACGCAGGTGATGGAGCGCTTCCTGACAGAAGAAGAACTGGATGAAATGAGCAGCGACGACTGATTTTCCCGGAGGGATTTTATGAGAGTTGTATTTATGGGTACGCCGGATATCGCAGCCACCTGCCTGAAGGAAATTCTCGCCGATGGCTTTGATGTGGTGGGTGTTTACACCCAGCCGGATCGCCCGAAGGGCAGAGGTATGAAGCTGGTGGCGTCTCCCGTCAAGGAGGTTGCGCTGGCACATGGTCTGCCGGTGTTCCAGCCGGAGAACTTCCGGGAGGATGAAACGGTGGAACAGCTGAAGCAACTGAAGCCCGATGTGGTGGCGGTAGTGGCGTATGGTCGCATCCTGCCCCAGCGAGTACTGGATCTTGCGCCGAAGGGCTTTATTAACATCCACGCAAGCGTACTGCCCCGGTATCGCGGCTCTGCGCCCTATCAGTGGGCGGTGCTGGATGGCTTAGCGGAAACGGGTGTTACGGCGATGTATCTGTGCCGTGAGATGGATGCCGGCGATGTGATCGACGTATCCAAAACCCCCATCGGCCCCAATGAGACCGCAGGGGAGCTTCTTGACCGGCTGGCAGAGCTGGGTGCGAAGCTGTTGAGCAAGACCCTTTCCCGTTTGCAGGAGGGGGGAGTCGAGGGTACACCGCAGGATCCGGCGTTGGTCAGCTATGCGCCGATGCTGGATAAGACGATGTGTCCCATCGATTGGACCAGATCGGCACAGCAGATCCACAATCAGGTGCGTGGCCTGCATCCGTGGCCTGTGGCGACGGCTGAGCTTGCCGGTACAAAATTCAAAATTCACGAAACCGTTCCGATGGAAGGCACCGGCACGCCGGGTGCAATTCTGGAACTGACAAAAACGGGGCTCAAAGTCGCTTGCGGCGAGGGCGTGATCGAGATCCGATCCCTGCAGGCGGAGGGCGGCAAGCGTATGTCCGCACCGGATTACTTCAGAGGACACCCGTTGGAGGGATAAGCATGTCTGCAAGAAAAACAGCACTGGATGCATTGATCGCATGCCGCAAGCAGGCGGCATGGTCAAACGGTATCCTCAAGGATTATATTGCCCGTGACCGACTGGATCGTCGGGATGCGGCACTGGCAACGCGCCTTTGTTACGGCGTGCTGCAGCATCGGGGTATGCTGGATTTCTTCCTGCAGCAGCTGCTGACGGGAAAGGTCAAGGATCTGCACCCTGTACTGCGGGATATCCTGCACATAGGTCTTTATCAGATCTACGAGCTGGACAAGATCCCGGAATCCGCCGCGGTCAATGAATCGGTGCTGTTGGCGAAGAAGTATTGCCGGATGCAGCGCTTTGCGCCGGGGCTTGTGAATGGGGTGCTGCGAAATGCAGTGCGCACAAAGGGTACGCTGAAGCAGCCGTCCTCCTTGGAAGATCGCTACAGCCATCCGCAAAAGCTCATTGATCTGCTCCGTACCTGTGTGGGTGAGGAGCTTCTCGAGCCGATGCTGGCTGCTAATAACGATACCCCCCAGACAGTGGTGCAGGTCAACACCCTGCGCACGACCACTGAGCAGCTGATCGAGCAGCTGAAAGCCGAGGATGTGACGGCACTGCCCCATCCGTGGATGCCGGATTGCCTGATCCTTGGAAACACCGGCAGCATTGAGAAACTGGATACCTTCCGTAGGGGTCTGTTTTACGTGCAGGATGCTGCGGGCAAGCTCAGTGTCATGTGCGCGCAGATCCCGAAAGGGGAGAGTGTATGCGTGCTTGACTGCTGTGCCGCACCCGGCGGAAAAAGCTTCGCTGCTGCCATTGCAATGGAAAATACAGGAAAGCTTCGTTCCTGCGACATTCACCGCCACAAAACGACCCTGATCCAGCACGGTGCTGACCGACTGGGTCTTGACTGTATTCTGGTACGGGAGCAGGATGCCACCGAAGCACATCCCCATTGGATCGATAAGATGGATGTGGTGCTGGCGGATGTGCCTTGCTCCGGCTATGGCATCATCCGCAAAAAGCCGGACATCCGCTACAAGGATCCCGATGATATGCTCCAGCTGCCCCAGCTTCAGCTGCGGATCCTGAACCGGCAGGCGGAATATGTGAAAAAGGGCGGTACGCTGCTCTATTCTACCTGCACACTGCTCAGGGAGGAAAATGAAGAGGTCGTGCGTGCGTTTTTGGCGCACCACCCGGACTTTTACTTAGAACCGCTGCAGCTTCCGGCTGTATTTCCTGAGAATACCACCGGCATGCTGACGCTGGTGCCGGGTCAGTACGACACTGACGGCTTCTTCATTGCCAAACTGCGGAGGAAAGCATGAATCTGAAGTCCATGACGATACCTGAGATCGGCGCGATCCTGAAGGAAATGGGTCAGCCGGCATTTCGGGCGAAGCAAATCTATACATGGCTGCACAAGGGTGTCCGCAGTTACGAGGAAATGTCCAATCTGCCCCGTGAGCTGCGTCAGCGCATGGCGGAGCAGTACCCTATTTACGCACCCAATGTCGTGCGCAAGCAGGAGTCCAAAAAGGACGGAACGATCAAGTATCTCTGGCAACTTGCCGACGGCAACTGCGTGGAAACGGTGCTGATGCGTTATCACTACGGCAACACCGTCTGCATTTCCTCGGAAGTGGGCTGCCTGATGGGCTGCGCCTTTTGCGCGTCCACACTGGGTGGTCTGGTGCGGCGGCTGGAAGCCCATGAAATGCTCGATCAGGTGCTGTTTACCCAGATCGATTCGGGACTGCCCATCTCCCACATTGTGCTGATGGGCATCGGCGAGCCACTGGATAACTTTGACAATGTGATGCGTTTTCTGGAGCTGGTCAACAGCCCGGAGGGCATGAATATTTCCATGCGTCACATCAGCTTGTCCACCTGCGGTCTGGTACCGAAGATCGACGAGCTGGCAAAGCGAAAGCTGCAGATCACGCTGTCGGTATCCCTGCACGCACCAAATGATCAAACAAGAAACACCATCATGCCCGTGAACAAGGCATACCCCACGGAAGCACTTTTGCAGGCGTGCCGTCGCTACTATCAGGCGACCTCGCGGCGCATTTCCTTTGAGTATGCCATGATCGACGGCGTGAATGATTCGGTGGAGGATGCCAAAGAGCTGATCCGCCGGTTAAAGGGTCTGCCGGCACACTTCAACCTGATCCCGTTGAATCATGTTGAGGAGAGTCCGCTGAAGCCCAGTTCAAAAAACGCGGTTGCCCGCTTCCAAAAAACACTGGAGGACGCAGGCATCCCCGCAACTGTCCGCAGAACCCTCGGAAGTGACATCGATGCCTCCTGCGGTCAGCTGAGAAGAAAGTATACAAAGGAGCAGGAACACATCGGAGAATAACGAATGTGTTCCAAAACCCGGGAAGGAGTGAAGTCAAATGCAATGTTGGGGATTGACAGATGCCGGCTGTGTCCGCGCTCAAAATCAGGACGTGTTCAAAATTGAACAGCTGGATAAGAACAGCGTTCTTTGTATCGTTTGTGACGGTATGGGTGGCGCAAAGGCAGGCAATGTCGCCAGTGCCCTGGCAGTCGATGTATTTGTCGAGGAGGTTCGCAATGCGTGGAACTCCGGCTTGGAGCAGGTGCAGATCGAACAGATGCTGCAGCAGGCACTGAAGCAGGCAAACTTCGCAATATTTGACCAGGCCAAGCAATTTGAGGAGTATTCCGGCATGGGAACGACGCTGGTCGCCGCCCTAATTAAAGGCGAAGAGGTGACTGTCATCAATGTGGGCGACAGCCGTACATATGCTGTCAGTGACAGCGGCATCCGCCGCATTACCATTGATCATTCTCTGGTCGAGGTGATGGTTCAGCGGGGCGAGCTGACTCCTGAGGAGGCAAAGACTTATCCGGGCAAAAATTACATTACCCGTGCTGTCGGCACAGAAAGCATGGTCGAGGGCGATATTTACCACGTGGATTCGCCCAAGGGAAGCTATCTGCTGCTGTGTACCGATGGACTGACCAACACCGTTGACGATCAGGAGATCCTTTTTGAGGTCGTCCACGGCGTGAAAAAGCAGGAATGCTGTCAGCATCTGCTGGATATTGCAAAGGGTCGCGGCGCACCTGACAACGTGACCAGCGTGCTGGTTCAGCTTTGACCGGCGTGAGAGGAGATTCATTTATGGATATGGACAGATATATTGGCCGCGTTCTTGACGATCGATATGAAATATTGGAATTGTTGGGAACCGGCGGCATGGCAGTGGTTTACAAAGCCCGCTGCCATCGGCTGAACCGTCTGGTTGCAATCAAGATCCTCCGTACCGAGTATACGCAGGATGAAGATTTCCGCCGGCGCTTCCATGCGGAGAGTCAGGCTGTTGCGATGCTCAGCCATCCGAACATCGTGTCGGTTTATGACGTTTCCACGTCTGATGATGCAGATTATATCGTGATGGAGCTGATCGACGGCATCACGTTGAAGCAATATATGGAGAAGAAGGGCGTCCTGAACTGGAAGGAGACCCTGCACTTCGCCATTCAGATCGCAAAGGCACTGGATCACGCCCACAGCCGTGGCATCATCCACCGGGACATCAAGCCCCATAACGTGATGGTGCTGCGCAACGGCTCTGTCAAGGTGACGGACTTCGGCATCGCGCGGGTGATGTCCGAGAGCAACACCCTGACCAAGGAAGCCCTTGGCTCGGTGCATTACATCTCCCCCGAGCAGGCGAAGGGCGGTCGGGTAGATAACCGTTCTGATCTGTACTCTTTGGGTGTCGTGATGTATGAAATGATGACCGGCAGACCGCCCTATGACGGCGAATCTCCTGTTGCGGTCGCCATTCAGCACATCAGCGGCAAGCCCACGATGCCCTCTGTGATCAATCCCAACATCCCCGGCGGCTTGGAGCAGATCATTATGCGTACGATGTCGCGTCAGCCCTCTGACCGCTATCCCACAGCGGCTGCGATGTTGGTGGATATGGACGAATTCCGCAAAAATCCGGCGATTTTGTTCGACTATAACAACCCGGATACGGATATGGACGCGGCGACCCGGATGCAGCCCCCTCCCCGGGAGGAGGAAGAGCCTGCCCCCCGGAAGCCTATTGCAGAGGAGCGCAAGAGCAATCCGCCCAGACCCCGCTCTGATAAGCCCCATCCGCCCACGAAGAAGCCCGCCCGTCGCCGTGAGGTGATCGTGGAGGAAAAAGAGGAGCGCAGCAAGGTGGCAACGATCGCCATTATCGCCTGCGCGGTGGTTGCGTTTGCGGCGATCGTGCTGTTCGGCATTGCGATCTTCGGAAGTGATGTGCTGCAATCCAACGATCAGCTGACCGTTGTGCCGAATCTGATCGGTGAGATTTATGATCAGGATGGCGACTACGGTGAAATCCTGATCCGTGTGGGCAACAGAAAGCACAGCGATGAGTACCCCAAGGGTACGATCATGGATCAGTCGCCCGCTGCGGACAAGAAGATCACCAAGGGCGGCACGGTTACCATCGTTATCAGCCTCGGACCTGAGCCGCAGGAGAAGAAAATGGAAGCCATGCAGGATGTTCCCGAGCAGCAGGCAAAGGAATTCCTTGACGATATGCAGCTCGGTCTGAAAATTCTGGTGCATACGGAAAACAGCGCAACGGTTGCCGTTGGCTGTGTGACCAGAACCGATCCCGCCGAGGGTGAAGTGCTGCAGAATGGTCAAACGGTGCATCTTTGGATCAGCACCGGCCCGGTGCGCAAGACCGCAAGAGTGCCTGCTGTTGTGGGCTACAGCGTGGATCTGGCGACGAAGCTGTTGTCCGGCTCCGGTTTCCAAAATGTGGAGGCTGTTCCTGTGGATAGCTCCGAGGAGGAAGGGACTGTCGTTCACCAGTCTGTGCTGGCAAACATTGAGGTGGATGTCAATACGACCATCATCCTTCAGGTGTCCAAGGGAAATCAGACTTCCACACCTACTGACCCCAGCGACCCCACCGAACCCACAGAACCCAAGGATTACGTAGAAAAGACTGTGGATCTGAAGTTCCCCGAGGAAGTGAAAAAGGACGGCGTCCTGAGCATTTGGTACGGCACACAGCTGCTGGAGGAGCGGGACGTATTCGCCGGCACGTTGGGCATTGAGCTGAAGCTCAAGGGTGAAAATGTGATGGTATTCACCGCAATGCTGGATAACAATCCTACCACCGCATGGACCTTTGAAGTGGATTTCACAGACTTGAAGCCTAAGGATGAATAACGGCACATGACTGAAAAACAAATTGGTCGAATTATTCGATCTATCAGCGGCTTTTACGATGTGCAGACAGAGGATGCGCTGATCACCTGCCGCGCCCGCGGCATTCTCCGCAAAGAGGGCAACAGTCCTTTGACCGGCGATATTGTGGAGGTATCGGTGGAGCGGGGCAAGGGCATGGTCGAGCGCATCCTGCCCCGGCGCAACAGCTTTGTCCGTCCGGCGGTTGCCAATATCGATGCGTTGGTGGTGTTTGCCGCCAATGTCAATCCGGTCACAGAGCCGTTCCTCATTGACCGCGTTGCTGCCATCGCAGGCGATCAGCAGGTGCCGGTGATCCTATGCATCAACAAATGTGACCTCGACCCCGCGGTGGATCTGGAACGGATCTACTGCCATGCGGGCTTTGACGTGATCTGCACCAGCGCCCAAACAGGGGAGGGGATCGAGGAGCTGCGCTGCCTGATCGAAGGCAAAGTGACCGCCTTTACGGGCAATTCCGGCGTAGGCAAGAGCAGCGTTCTCAACTGCCTCGCGCCGCAGTTGTCACTGTCCACCGGCGAGGTCTCCGAAAAGCTGGGACGCGGTCGCCATACGACCCGTCATGTGGAGCTGTATCAGCTGGGGGAAGCTACGTATGTTGCGGATACGCCCGGCTTTTCCTCCTTCGATACTGATCAGATGGAGATCATTCTGAAGGAGAATCTGCAGTATGCATTCCCGGACTTCGGTGATTGCATCGGTGCCTGCCAGTTCCGGGACTGTACCCATCGCAAGGAACCGGGCTGCGCCGTAACGGCAGCAGTAGCGGCAGGTCAGATCGAACCCACCCGCTACGACAGCTACCTGCGGCTCTATGAAAAAGCCAGCCAGATCAAGCTTTGGGAATTGAAGTAAAAAACGCTCTCCAATCGGAGAGCGTTTTTGCTGCGGACTGTAGGGGACAACGATCCCTACATTTGAAAACCGGGCATGTCAAATTGAACGAAAAAATATTCAAAAATTCAGAAATTTTACTAAAAAGATGCTTGACAAATGGCGAATAGGGTGGTATGATAATCGAGCGCGTGTAGGGATATTATGCGCGCACTGCGATGATGCAGGAGATTGCGTCGAAAGGCGGTAACTTCTGCGGAGTATGTCCGGTCATCGGGCGGCTGAACTGTCCAGCTTGCGCTTGCGTATATCGCTGCGCCTGGAAAAGGGTCGGCTTGCGTCGGCCATTTTTCATGGGGAAGAATGATACGCACGGCGGCGCGGATGAACAGTTCGACCGTACCCAGACACAACAGAAACTGAGTACGTTAACATCAAGGAGGAAACAAACCATGGCAAACCAAATGATCCGCATCAGACTGAAGGCGTATGACCATCAGCTCATCGACTCCAGTGCGGCAAAGATCGTCGAGACCGCAAAGCGCAACGGCGCAACCGTGTCCGGCCCCATTCCGCTGCCCACCAAGAAGGAGATCGTTACCATCCTTCGTGCAGTCCATAAGTACAAGGACAGCCGTGAGCAGTTCGAGCGCAGAACCCATAAGAGACTGATCGATATTCTCAACCCCAACCAGAAGACCGTTGAGGCTCTGATGAGCCTGGATCTGCCGGCTGGCGTTGAAATTGAGATAAAGCTGTAATCCTTATACATTATAATATAAGGATTCACCGCTGCCCGCACTGAAAAGCATCGGGCACGGGTCATGTTGACCGCCTCCCAATGGGCAGTCAACCAATAACCTAACAAAAGGAGAAAACCAAAAATGCAAAAAGCAATCATCGGCAAAAAAGTGGGTATGACCCAGATCTTCGATGAGAGCGGCAAGGTCATTCCTGTTACCGTCGTGGAAGCAGGTCCCTGTGTCGTCACTCAGAAGAAGGTCGAAGAGACCGACGGCTACACCGCCGTCCAGCTGGGCTTTGAGGATGTCAAGGAGTCCAAGCTGACCAAGCCTGAGGCTGGCCACCTGAAGAAGGCCGGCGTTGAGGCAAAGAAGCACCTGAAGGAGTTCACTCTGGATAACGCTGCTGACCTGAGCGTCGGCGACGTCATCAAGGCTGACACCTTCGCAGCCGGCGACTGGATCGATGTCACCGGTATCAGCAAGGGTCACGGTTATCAGGGCGTCGTGAAGCGCCACAATGCACACCGTACCGACATGACCCACGGCGGCGGCCCTGTCCACCGTCACGCAGGTTCCATGGGTGCTCTGGACGCAGCCCGCATCTTCAAGGGTAAGATCGGCGCCGGTCAGATGGGCAACGAGCAGGTCACTGTTCAGAACCTGGAGGTCGTTAAGGTTGATGCAGAGCTGAACATGCTCGTCATCCGCGGCGCGATCCCCGGCCCCAAGGGCGGTCTGGTTTATATCCGCAGCACTGTCAAGACCCACAAGGCAAAGCAGGCTGGTGCAGACATCAGCAAGAACCCGCAGAAGGCTTCCGGCAGAAATCCGCAGAAGGCTTCCGCAAGAGGCTAAGGAAAGGAGATCTTAAATCATGCTTACTAAGGTTTATAATATGGCCGGCGACGTGGTTGGCGAGATCGAACTGTCCGAAGCTGTGTTCGGCATCGAGCCCAACAAGTCTGTCGTTCATGACATGGTCAAGAACCACTTGGCAAACCTCCGTCAGGGTACTCAGAGCGCTCTGACCCGCGCTGAGGTTTCCGGCGGCGGCCGCAAGCCCTGGAGACAGAAGGGCACCGGTCGTGCCCGTCAGGGTTCCACCCGCGCTCCCCAGTGGACCCACGGTGGTATCGTGTTCGCACCCAAGCCCCGCGACTACAGCTACGCGCTGAATAAGAAGACCAAGCGTCTGGCTCTGAAGTCTGCACTGAGTGCAAAGGCTGCTGCAGCTCAGATCGTGGTCATCGACTCCATCAAGATGGAAGCTCCCAAGACCAAGGAATTCGCCGCTTTCCTGGCTGCCGTTGGCGCCGAGAAGAAGGCACTGGTCGTCACTGCTGCCGCTGACCAGAACGTGGTCAAGTCCGGCCGCAACATCCCCGGCTGCGAGGTCACCTTCGCTAACCTGCTGAACGTTTACGACGTCGTGAACGCTGACAAGCTGGTCATCGATCAGGCGGCCCTTGCCAAGATCGTGGAGGTATTCGCATAATGAAGAACGTTTACGATATTATCAAGCGCCCGGTCCTCACCGAGCAGTCCATGGCTGATGTTGCCGACAAGAAGTACGTCTTCATGGTCGACATCAACGCCAACAAGACCGAGATCAAGACCGCTGTCGAAGAGATCTTCGAGGTCAAGGTCGCAAAGGTCAACACCATCCGTATGCAGGGTAAGGTCAAGCGCACCGGTGCTTATCCCGCCGGCCGCCGCGCTGCTTACAAGAAGGCAATCGTCACTCTGACTGCCGATTCCAAGACCATCGAGCTGTTCGAGGGTATGGTCTAAACCATCTCAATAAAGGAGTAAACGCAAATGGCTATTAAGAATTTCAAGCCTTACACCCCGGCCAGAAGAAACATGACTGTTTCTGCTTTTGACGGTGTGGATAAGCAGGCAAAACCTGAGCGTAGCCTGGTTGAGACCCTCAAGAAGCACGCAGGTCGCAACAGCTATGGTCACATCACCGTCCGTCATCGCGGCGGTGGCAACAAGCGTAAGTACCGCATCATCGACTTCAAGCGTCAGAAGCTGGATATGCCCGCTACTGTCGAGCGCCTGGAGTACGACCCCAACCGCAGCGCCTTCATCGCACTGATCAAGTACGAAGACGGCACTCTGAGCTACATCCTGGCACCCAACGGTCTGAAGGCCGGTGATCAGGTTGTCTCCTCCGCAAATGCCGACATCAAGCCCGGCAACTGCCTGCCCATCGCCAACATTCCCGTCGGTACTGTTATCCACAATGTGGAGCTGCAGCCCGGCCACGGCGCACAGCTGGTCCGCTCTGCCGGTACCGCTGCTCAGCTGATGGCAAAGGAAGGCGATCTGGCTCAGGTTCGTCTGCCCTCCGGCGAAGTCCGCTATATCCGCACCAACTGCACCGCATGTATCGGTCAGGTTGGTAACCTGGATCATGAGAACATCCACATCGGTAAGGCCGGTCGTACCCGTCACATGGGTGTCCGTCCCACCGTCCGTGGTTCTGTCATGAACCCCAATGACCACCCCCACGGTGGTGGTGAGGGTCGTTCCCCGATCGGCCGTCCCGGTCCTGTGACTCCTTGGGGCAAGCCCGCTCTGGGTTACAAGACTCGCAAGACGAAGAACCGCAGCAACAAGTTCATCGTCAAGCGCAGAAACAGCAAGTAAGGAGGAAATGAAATGAGCAGAAGTATCAAAAAGGGCCCTTTCGTAGCTCCCGAGCTGTATAAGCGCGTTGAGGAGCTGAACAAGGCCGGTGAGAAGAAGGTTCTGAAGACCTGGTCCAGAGCTTCCACCATCTTCCCCTCCTTCGTCGGTCACACCATCGCTGTCCACGACGGCCGCAAGCACGTTCCTGTCTATATCACTGAGGATATGGTCGGTCACAAGCTGGGCGAGTTCGTTCCGACCCGTTCTTTCCGTGGTCACTCCGGCAGCAAGACCGCTAACAGCAAGTAAGGAGGTACGAAAATGGAAGCATTTGCACATGTAAAGTACGTCCGCATGTCTCCCCGTAAGGTTAAGCTCGTATGCGATATGATCCGCGGCAAGGACGTCAAGACCGCCGCTGCGTACCTGAGCCAGACCTCCAAGGCAGCCTGTGAGCCCATGGCTAAGCTGCTGAAGAGTGCTGTGGCCAACGCCGAGCACAACAACGGCATGAACGCCGACAATCTGTATGTCTCCACCGTGATCGCCAATGCAGGTCCCATTCTGAAGCGCGGCCGCATCGCATCCCGTCGTGGTTTCGTCCGGATCAACAAGAGAACCACTCACATCACCATCGGTGTGAGCGAGAAGGCTTAATCAGGAGGTAGCTATGGGACAGAAAGTTAATCCCCATGGACTGCGGGTAGGCGTTATCAAGGATTGGGATTCCCGCTGGTACGCCCGCGAGGATAAGGTCGGTGACCTGATCGTCGAAGATTACAACATCCGTAAGTATCTGAAAAACAAGCTCTACGCCGCTGGCGTAGCGAAGATCGAGATCGAGCGTTCCAACGGCAAGGTCAAGATCAACATCAACTGCTCCCGTCCCGGCGTGATCATCGGTAAGGCTGGTGCCGATATCGAGAATCTGCGCAAGGACATGGAGACCCGTCTGGGCAAGAGCGTCAACCTGAACATCGTTGAGGTTCGCAGCCCCGACCTGAGCGCTCAGCTGGTCGCTGAGAACATCGCTCAGCAGCTGGAGAAGCGTATTTCCTTCCGCCGTGCAATGAAGAAGGCTATGCAGTCCGCAACCCGTCTGGGTGCCAAGGGCATCAAGGTCACCTGCGGCGGCCGTCTGGGCGGCGCTGAAATCGCTCGTTCCGAGAGCTATCACGAAGGCACCATCCCCCTTCAGACCATCCGTGCTGACATCGAGTACGGCTTCGCAGAAGCTGCTACCACCTATGGCCGCATCGGTGTTAAGGTCTGGATCTACAAGGGCGAGGTCCTGAATACCACTCTGCGCGCTGCTGCTCCCGAGGCTGCTCCTCGTGGTGAGCGTCGCGAGCGCCGTCAGGGCGACCGCCGCAACGGCGACCGTCGTCAGGGTGGCGAGCGTCGCAACAACGGCGACAGACCCTATACCCGTAGAGAAGGAGGCAACCGCTAATGCTGATGCCCAAGAGAGTCAAGTACCGCAAGGTCCAGCGTGGTCGTATGACCGGCGCTGCTTCCCGCGGCAATAAGGTTGCATACGGTGATTTCGGCATCCAGGCTCTGGAGCCCGCATGGATCACCGGCAATCAGATCGAGGCCGCTCGTATCGCCATGACCCGTTATACCAAGCGTGGCGGTAAGGTCTGGATCAAGATCTTCCCCGACAAGCCTTACTCCAAGAAGGGCCTGGGCACCCGTATGGGTTCCGGTAAGGGCGCTCCCGAAGGCTGGGTCGCAGTTGTTAAGAACCAGAAGGTGATGTTTGAGATCGGTGGCGTTTCTGAGGAAGTCGCCCGCGAGGCTCTGCGTCTTGCACAGCACAAGCTGCCCATCAAGACCCGCATCATCGCTAAGGAAGTCTCTGAGAATGGTGGTGAATAATGATGAAGGCAAAGGAAATCAAGGAGATCCGTGGCTGGTCTGTTGAAGACCTGAACGAGAAGCTGCAGGACCTGAAGAAGGATCTGTTCATGCTTCGGATGCAGCATGCTACGAACCAGCTTGACAACCCCCTGCGTATCGCAGCTGTCAAGAAGGACATTGCCCGCATCAAGACCATTATTCGTGAGAAAGAGACCAACATCTGAGGAGGGAAACAATTATGGCTGAAAATACCAGAGCTTTCCGCAAGACTATGATTGGTCAGGTTGTCTCCGATAAGATGGACAAGACCATTGTGGTAGCGGTTAAGGATAGCTATCAGCATCCTTTGTACAAGAAGACCATGAAGCGGACCTACAAGCTGAAGGCACACGACGAGAACAATGAGTGTGGCATCGGCGATACCGTTGAGGTCATGGAGACCCGTCCCCTGTCCAAGGACAAGAGATGGAGACTCGTTCAAATCATCGAAAAGGCGAAGTAAGGAGGTCGGACAACTATGATTCAACAGGAAAGCTACCTGAAGGTTGCCGACAACACCGGCGCTAAGGAAATCCACTGCATCCGCGTTCTGGGCGGCTCCAAGCGTAAGTTTGGCAACATTGGCGATGTCATCGTTGCTTCTGTTCGCAAGGCTGCTCCCGGCGGTACTGTGAAGAAGGGCGAGGTCGTTAAGGCTGTTATCGTCCGCACCAAGCGGGGCATCCGTCGTGACGACGGCACTTATGTCCGCTTTGATGAGAACGCTGCTGTTATCATCAAGGAAGACAAGAACCCCAAGGGTACCCGTATCTTTGGACCGGTTGCTCGTGAGCTGCGTGAGAGAGATTACATGAAGATCCTCTCCCTGGCACCCGAAGTTATCTAAGGGGGAACCAAGGTATGAACATTAAGAAGAATGATACCGTTATCGTCCTGTCCGGTAAGGACAAGGGCGTCAAGGGCAAGGTGCTGGTTGCCATGCCCGCAAAGAACATGCTGGTCGTTGAGAATGTCAACGTCGCTACCTGCCACACCAAGCCCCGTAAGCAGGGCGAGACCGGTGGCATCGTCAAGCGCGAGACTCCCATCCGTGCCTGCAAGGTCGCTCTGTACTGCGAGAAGTGCGGTAAGGGCGTCCGCGTCGGTCACAAGGTGGACGGCGACAAGAAGGTCCGCATCTGCCGCAAGTGCGGTGCTGAAATCTGAGAGAGGAGAGTAAATCATGGCTAATAGAATGAAAGAACAGTATATTGCTGAGATCGCTCCCGCTCTGCACAAGAAGTTCGGCTACACCAGCGTGATGCAGATCCCCAAGCTGGAAAAGATCATTGTGAACGTCGCTTGCGGCGAGAGCAAGAACAACGCTAAGGAAATCGAAGCCATCTGCAAGGACATCGCGACCATCACCGGTCAGAAGCCCGTTACCTGCAAGGCTCGCAAGTCCGTTGCAAACTTCAAGCTCCGTGAAGGCGAAATCGTTGGCGTGAAGGTCACCCTGCGCGGCGACAAGATGTACGAGTTCCTGGACCGTCTGTTCAGCGTTGCGCTGCCCCGTGTCCGTGACTTCCGTGGCATCAACCCCAACTCCTTCGACGGCCGTGGCAACTATGCTTTCGGTCTGAAGGAACAGCTGATCTTCCCTGAGATCGAGTACGACAAGGTGGACAAGATCCGCGGTATGGATATCTGCATCTGCACCAGCGCTGCCACCGACGAGGAAGCAAAAGAGCTGCTGACCCAGCTCGGCGCTCCCTTCCACGCTTGATTAGGAGGATATGGTAAATGGCTAAGAAGTCTATGATCCTGAAGCAGCAGGCTGAGGCTAAGTTCTCTACCCGCCGCTACAACCGCTGCAAGATCTGCGGCAGACCCCATGCTTACCTGCGCGATTACGGCGTTTGCCGTATCTGCTTCCGTGAACTGGCTTACAAGGGTCAGATTCCCGGTGTCCGCAAGGCCAGCTGGTAATCAAACTGTAACAAAGGCGAGGGAAGTCCCGGGAAGATGGCTTTGGTTCAATACCTGAGCGCATTCCCCGGATACCCCCTGGTCTCAACGGGTAAAACCCGTAACTTCATTAAGGAGGATATTACACTATGCACATCACTGATCCCGTAGCAGATATGCTGACCCGAATCCGGAACGCTAACTCTGCAAAGCATGAAACCGTTGATGTTCCTGCTTCCAACCTGAAGAAGGCAATCGCTCAGATTCTGCTGGACGAGGGCTACATCAAATCTTACACTCTGGTCGATAATGGCAACCAGGGCATCATCCACATCACTCTGAAGTATCTGGGCAAGAAGGAGCAGGTCATCACCGGTCTGCGCCGCGTTTCCAAGCCCGGCCTGCGTGTTTACGCCGGTGCTGAGGAGCTGCCCAAGGTCCTGAAGGGTCTGGGTATCGCCATCGTCTCCACTTCCAAGGGTGTTATGACCGACAAGAAGGCCCGCGAGCTGCACATCGGCGGCGAAGTTCTGGCCTTCGTGTGGTAAGGAGGATAGCGGAATGTCTAGAATTGGTAAGAAGCCGGTCGTTATTCCGGCATCCGTCACTCTGACCGTCGCTGACGGCAACGTAGTGACCGTCAAGGGCCCCAAGGGTACCCTGACCTACACTTTCCACCCCGACATGATCCTGAATGTCGAAGGTAACGTCCTGACTGTCTCCCGTCCCGACGACGAGGCACAGCACAGAGCCCTGCACGGCCTGACCCGCACCCTGATCAACAACATGGTCGAGGGCGTCGAGAAGGGTTACAGCAAGGAGCTGGAAGTCAACGGTGTTGGCTACCGTGCTGAGAAGAAGGGCACCCAGCTGGTCATGCGTCTGGGCTTCTCCCATGAGGTCATCATGGACGAGATCCCCGGCATCACTGTTGAAGTTCCTGCCCCCAACAGAATCATCGTCAGCGGCATCGACAAGCAGGTCGTTGGCCAGTATGCTGCCGAAGTTCGTGGTAAGCGTCCCCCCGAGCCTTACAAGGGCAAGGGCATCAAGTACACCACTGAGGTCATCCGCCGTAAGGTTGGTAAGACCGGTGGTAAGAAGTAATGGAGGTGTGCCGAAATGGTCAGCAAGGTTAATAAGAATGCAATGCGCCTGAAGCGGCATGTCCGCGTTCGTGGCAAGATCTCCGGCACTCCTGAGTGTCCCCGTCTGAACGTGTTCCGCAGCAATGCGAACATCTACGCTCAGATCATTGACGATGTCAACGGCGTCACTCTGGTTTCCGCCAATACGCTGGAGAAGGGATTTGAGGGCACTACCGGCAATATCGAGGCTGCCAAGAAGGTCGGTCTGATGGTTGCTGAGCGTGCAAAGGCAAAGGGCATCGAAGAAGTCGTCTTCGACCGCGGCGGTTATATTTATCACGGCCGTGTTGCTGCTCTGGCTGACGGCGCCCGCGAGGGCGGCCTCAAGTTCTAAGGTAGAGGAGGAAAAGAAATGGCTTATAATAAGACTTCTGTCAATGAAGCTCCTGAGTTCATTGAGAAGGTCGTTTACCTGAACCGTGTCAGCAAGACCGTTAAGGGCGGCCGCGTTATGAAGTTCTCCGCTCTCGTCGTCATCGGCGACGGCAAGGGCACTGTTGGTTACGGCCTGGGCAAGGCAGCTGAAGTTTCTGAGGCTATTCTGAAGGGCATCGCTGATGCAAAGAAGAACATGGTCAAGGTTTCTCTGTCCGGCAATACCATTCCTCATGATGTCATCGGCATTTTCGGTGCAGGTAAGGTTCTGCTGAAGCCCGCTACCGAAGGTACCGGCGTGATCGCCGGTGGCGCAGTCCGTGCTGTCATGGAAGCGGTTGGTATTAAGAACATCTGCTCCAAGTGCCTGCGTTCCAACAATCCTCAGAATGTGGTCAAGGCTACCATGGCTGGTCTGACCTCTCTGCGTTCCCCCGAGCAGGTTGCTGCGATCCGGGGCAAGAGCGTAGAAGAAATCGTCTAACAAGGAGGGCAATTAACATGGCAAACCTGAAAATTAAGCTTGTTAAGAGCCTGAACGGCCGTCTGGTAAAGCATATCGCTACTGCTGAGTCCCTGGGTCTGCGTAAGATCGGCCAGGTTACCATCCAGCCGGATAACACTCAGACCCGCGGCAAGATCGCTAAGATCGGCTATCTGCTGCAGGTCACCGAAGTTGAATAAGGAGGAGACAGAATATGAATCTGCATGAACTCTCTCCTGTCCTGGGTTCCACCCAGGTGGGCAAGCGGAAGGGTCGCGGTCCCGGTTCCGGCAACGGCAAGACCGGTGGTCGTGGTCACAAGGGTCAGAAGGCCCGTTCCGGCGGCAAGGTCCGCGTCGGTTTCGAAGGCGGTCAGATGCCTTTGGCCCGTCGTATCCCCAAGCGCGGTTTCAACAACATTTTTGCAAAGCCCCTGACGGCTATCAATCTTGCTGTACTGAACTGCTTTGAGGACGGTGCAGTGGTTGATGCTGCTGCTCTGATTGAAAAGGGCATCATCGATAATTGCCCCAATGGTCTGAAGGTCCTGTCCAACGGTACCCTGACCAAGAAGATTACTGTTAAGGCAGCGGCTTTCTCTGAGTCTGCAAAGGAAAAAATCGAGCAGGCAGGCGGAAAGGCCGAGGTGATTTAAGTGTTTACCACTCTTAGAAACGCTTGGAGCATCCCTGAGCTGCGTAAAAAGCTGATCTTCACCGCTCTGATTATGCTGCTGTACCGCATCGGTAACGTTGTTCCGGTGCCTTACATCAACGGTGATGCACTGGTTTACTACTTCAACCAGACTCTGAGCGGCACGATCCTGGGTCTGTACAATGCCATGTCCGGTTCTGCATTCTCGCAGGCAACCGTTCTGGCACTGTCCATCCAGCCCTACATTAACGCATCCATCATCATTCAGCTGCTGACCATTGCAATTCCTGCACTGGAGCGTCTGCAGAAGGATGGCGGCGAAGAGGGCAAAAAGAAGCTCAACATGATCACTCGTTTGACGACTATTGGTCTGGGTCTGCTGATGGGCTGGGCATATTACATGATGCTCATCAACTCCGGCGCCGGCATCATCACGGATGACGGCTTCCTGGCTGCAGTGGTCATCATCCTTGCCTTCACCGCAGGTTCTGCCGTGGTTATGTGGCTGGGCGAGCAGATCACCGAGCATGGTATTGGCAACGGTATCTCCATGATCCTGTTTGCGAATATCATCTCCCGTCTCCCTGCAAGCATCAATGACCTGTTTGTGATCTTCTTCAACACGGAGAAGGCTCCCACATGGTGGATCGGTGTCATTGAAGTTGTTCTGTCGGCTGCACTGATCGTCCTGATCGTTTTCGTCAACGATGCAGAGCGCCGCATTCCCGTCCAGTATGCAAAGCGCGTTGTGGGCCGCAAGGTTTACGGCGGTCAGAACACCAACCTGCCCATCAAGGTGAGCATGACCGGTGTTATGCCCGTTATCTTTGCTTCCTCCATCGCTTCTCTGCCTGCTACCATCTGCACGTTCGGCGGATGGACCAAGGGCTGGTGGTATGAGAATGTCTTCAGTGCTGATAGCTGGATCTACGCGATCTGCTATTTCCTGTTGATCTTCTTCTTCAGCTGGTTCTACGCTTCCATTCAGTACGATCCCGTTGAGATCTCCAACAACCTGAAGAAGAACGGCGGTTTCATTCCCGGCTTCCGTCCCGGCAAGCCCACCTCCGACTTCATCAAGAAGGTCATCAATAAGATCGTCATCTTCGGTGCTGTTTACCTTGGCATCGTTGCACTGCTGCCCATCATCTCCGGCAACCTGATCAATGCTTATGTTGATGGTCTGTTTGCCTCTACTCACGAGGTTTACGCTGCAGTTCATGCGATGGCAATCGGCGGCACTTCCGTCATCATCGTTGTCAGCGTTGCGCTGGAAACCGTGAAGGCATTGGAAGCTCAGATGCTGATGCGTCACTACAAGGGCTTCCTCGACTGATTTGGAGGATGGCAGGATGAATTTAATCCTACTGGGCGCACCGGGCGCCGGAAAGGGGACACAAGCGGAGCTGCTTGTTAAAAAGCTCTCCATCCCCGCCATTTCGACCGGTAATATGCTCCGGGAGGCCATCGCAAACGGCACTCCTCTGGGCAAGCAAGTAAAGAAAATCATGGACGAAGGTTCTCTCGTTCCCGACGATGTCATCCTTGACATCGTCGCGGAGCGGGTCTCCCGGGATGATTGCGCAAACGGCTTTATCCTCGATGGTGTGCCTCGCACACTGGCACAGGCAGAAGCACTGGAAGCGCGAAACATCCATATCGACCATGTTGTTTCTATTGAGATTGACGACAGCGAGATCGAAGGCCGTATGACCGGCCGCCGGGTCTGCAGCAAATGCGGAGCCAGCTATCACGTTGTTGCCAATCCTCCGAAGGCCGACGGGATCTGCGATCTTTGTCAGAGTGAGCTGATTATCAGAAAGGATGACACCGTTGAAACGGTGCGTCACCGCCTGAATGTCTACCACGCTCAGACAGAGGTGCTGAAGGACTTCTACAGCGCACGCGGCAAGCTGCGTCTGGTGGAAGGCAATCAGCCCATCGAAGATGCCAATCGGGACATCCTTGCGGCAATAGGGGCAGAAGTATGATAGCAATCAAAAATGAACGAGAGCTGAGTCGGATGCGTCAGGCTTGTAAAATTACCGCGGCGGCCCGTGCCTTGGCAGGGGCAATGGTAAAACCCGGCATCACGACAAAGCAGATCGATCAGGCCGTACACGATTATATCGTCAGTCAGGGCGCGAGACCGTCGTTCCTGAACTACAACGGCTATCCGGCAAGTGCCTGCATCTCTGTCAACGGCACGGTGATCCACGGAATTCCGGGCGATTACGTCCTGAAAGACGGTGACATCGTCTCCATTGACGTGGGCGCGCACTATCTGGGCTTTCATGGCGATTGCGCAGCGACTTTCCCCTGCGGCACAGTCAGTGCCGAGGCCGAAAGGCTGATCAATGTCACGAAGCAAAGCTTTTTCGAGGGCATTCGCTTCGCGACCCGCGGACACCGTGTGTCCGATATCTCCCACGCCATTCAGACGTATGTGGAGTCTAACGGTTATTCGGTTGTGCGATCCTTCGTAGGTCACGGCGTAGGCGCGCAGCTGCATGAGGAGCCGGAAGTACCGAATTTCGGTGCGCCCGGACGTGGACCAAGGCTGATCCCCGGCATGACATTAGCCATCGAACCGATGGTGAATGAGGGCGTCCATGACGTCCGTGTGCTGAAAGATGGCTGGACAACTGTCACAGCTGACGGAAAGCTCTCGGCCCACTATGAAAATACTGTACTCATCACCGACGGCGAGCCGGAAATACTCACCGTCACTGAAGGACTTTAACTATGGACCCAGAACGATTATCGGATATTCAAATTGCGGATGTGGTGATATCCACAGCCGGTAGGGATAAGGGTAAGCTGTTCTACGTCATCGACGTTGACCCGGTTTATCTGAACCTGGTGAATGGAAAGGACCGCACACTGGAAAAGCCGAAGCACAAAAAGCGCAGGCATGTAGGAAAGGTCCTTCGCTCTGAGACCAGAGTCGCCGACAAGCTAAGAAACGGCGACAAAGTGCTCAACAGCGAATTACGAAGAGATCTGGCTTTTTTAAGCCGGGAAATGCAAAGTAACGACCTAGGAGGTTTCTGACTTGGCAAAAGACGACGTAATCGAGATTGAGGGCATCGTAATCGATGCACTGCCGAATGCAATGTTCACAGTTGACATTGGCAACGGACACACCATTCTGGCACACATTTCCGGCAAGCTCAGAATGAACTTTATCAAGATCTTGCCCGGTGACAAGGTAACCGTACAAATGTCTCCCTATGATCTGACTCAGGGTCGGATCACCTGGAGAAGTAAGTAAAGACTAGAGATTCAATTTCTCATATGGAGGTTCAACAGTATGAAAGTAAGACCGTCCGTTAAACCCATGTGCGAAAAGTGTAAGATCATCAAGCGCAAGGGTCGCGTTATGGTAATTTGCGAAAACCCCAAGCATAAGCAGAGACAAGGCTAATAGGAGGTGCTGACAAAATATGGCACGTATATCTGGTATTGACCTTCCCCGCGACAAGCGGATCGAAGTTGCACTGACTTATATCTACGGCATCGGCCCCGCCCGTGCCGCCAAGGTCCTGGCTGACACCGGCATCGACGCCGATATCCGCGTTAAGGATCTGACCGAAGAGCAAGAGGCTCAGCTGCGTGATGCCATCGAGCATAACTACACCATCGAAGGTGACCTGCGTCGTGAGACCGCTATGAACATCAAGCGTCTCTCCGAAATCGGCTGCTACCGTGGCCTGCGTCATCGCCGTGGTCTGCCCGTTCGCGGTCAGCGCACCAAGACCAATGCTCGTACCCGCAAGGGTCCCAAGAAGACCATTGCGAACAAGAAGAAGTAAGGAGGGATATGTAAATGGCTGCAAAAGCTGCTAAGAAGGTTATCAAGCGCCGTCGCGAGCGTAAGAACATTGAAAAGGGTGCGGCACATATCCGTTCCTCTTTCAACAACACCATGGTCACCATTACTGACCTGGAAGGCAATGCCCTGAGCTGGGCTTCCTCCGGCGGTCTGGGCTTCCGTGGTTCCCGTAAGTCCACTCCCTTCGCTGCACAGACTGCTGCCGAGACCGCTGCTAAGGCTGCGATCGACAACTGTGGTCTGAAGAGCGTCGAGGTCTATGTTAAGGGCCCCGGTCAGGGACGTGAGGCTGCTATCCGCGCCCTGCAGTCCGCAGGTCTGGAAGTCGTTATGATTAAGGATGTTACCCCCATCCCCCACAATGGCTGCCGTCCCCCCAAGAGACGTCGTGTCTGATTTTGCTATAGGAGGAATTTTGCGTTATGGCTAAGAATATGCAGCCCGTTTTGAAGCGTTGCAGAACGCTGGGCGTTTCTCCTGCCGCAATGGGTTATTCTAAGACTTCCAACAAGAATCCCGGCGGACAGAGAAGAGCTAAGAAGTCTGAGTATGCTACTCAGCTGACCGAAAAGCAGAAGGTCAAATTCGTTTACGGTATTCAGGAAAAGCAGTTCCGTAACTACTACGACAGAGCTTCCCGTATGGAAGGCAACACCGGTGAGGAGCTGCTGACCTTCGTGGAGCGCCGTCTGGACAACGTAGTTTATCGTCTGGGCTTTGCGAACTCCCGCCGCCAGGCTCGCCAGCTGGTGAACCATGGTCACTTCACCGTGAACGGCAAGCGCGTGAACATCCCCAGCTACCTGGTTAAGGTTGGCGATGTCATCGCTGTTTCCGAAAAGAGTGCTTCCAACAACTTCTTCAAGAAGCTGAAGGAGGACGATGTGTTTGTTGCTGCTCCCAAGTGGCTGGACCGTGACAAGGCTACCCTCCAGGGTAAGGTCGTTGCTATGCCCACACAGGCGGATATCGACTTCGACATCGCTGTACACCTGATCGTCGAGTTGTACTCCAAGTAATCGGCCTCCTGTTGTACGAATGTTAGTCCAATGGGGCATCCTTGCCCCATACTTGAGAAGGAGGGTAATGTTTCATGGTAGAAATCGAAAAGCCTCGCATTAATTGCATGGATGACGTCAATGACATCTCCTACGGCAAGTATGTGGTCGAGCCGCTGGAACGTGGCTACGGCATGACTCTGGGCAATTCTCTGCGCCGGATCCTGCTGTCCAGCCTGCCCGGTTATGCTGCAACTTCCGTAAAGATCGCAGGTGTTCAGCATGAGTTCTCCACCATCCCCGGTGTGACCGAGGATGTCACTGAGATCGTTCTGAACGTCAAGCGCATGATCGTGAAGCTGCACGGTCAGGGTGTCAAGACCGTTTATATCGATGCTGTCGGTCCCTGTGAAGTGACCGCAGGTGATATTAAGGCGAATGGCGAAGTCGAGATTTTGAACCCCGAGCTGCATATCTGCACTCTGGGTGAAGATGCCACTTTCAATATGGAGATCACCCTGTCTGAAGGTCGCGGCTATGTTTCTGCTGACCGCAACAAGACTGCTCAGACCGTTATCGGTGTGATTCCCATCGACTCCATTTATTCCCCTGTCAAAAAGGTGAATTACACTGTGGAGCCCACTCGTGTCGGTGATAAGACCGACTTCGACAAACTGACCCTTGAGGTCTGGACAGATTCCACCATTTCCGCCAAGGATGCTGTTTCTCTGGGCGCAAAGATCTTGTCTGACCACCTGACTGTGTTCACGAACCTGTCTGAGACCCTCAGCACCGGTTCCACCGTCGTGGAGAAGACTTCTGACCGTCCCGATGCAAAGCTGTCCATGACGATCGATGAGCTGGATCTGTCTGTTCGGAGCTTCAACTGCCTGAAGCGCGCCAACATCAACACCGTTGCTGATCTGATCAGCAAGACTGGTGAGGACATGATGAAGGTTCGTAACATGGGCAAGAAGTCCCTGGACGAGGTTCAGAAGAAGCTGGAGATGATGGGTCTTTCCCTCGCCAGCGAAGATTCTGGCAGCAGCACCTAAGTCAACCTTTCAAAGAAGGAGGAAATGTTCATGTTCGGAACTCGTAAGCTGGGTAAGACCAGCACTCAGAGAAAAGCTCTGCTGCGTCAGCAGGTGACCGATCTGCTGGAAAACGGCAAGATGGAGACCACCTTCTATCGCGCAAAGGAAGTTCAGCCTGTTGTTGAGAAGATGATCACCCTTGGCAAGAAGGGCGGTCTGTTCAACTACCGCAGAGCACTGGCTTTCATCACTAAGGAGGACGTTGCTCACAAGCTGTTCAACGAGATCGCTCCCAAGTATGCAGAGCGTAACGGTGGTTACACTCGCGTCACCCGCACCGGCGCTCGCCGTGGCGATGCCGCTGAGATGGCAATCATCGAACTGGTTTAATTTCATATAAAAATGGCGTGCCGCAAGGCACGCCATTTTTGTTGCTGAAGCCAAATGGCGGCTTGCAAGCGGATTGACACCGAATTCAGTTTGTGCGATAATAGAATGGGCGTGGGTTTATAGAGAACGTTCTGGAGGTGCGCTATGCGAGTTTATAAAACCGAAGAATTTATGAAGAAAAGCAAATGGCTGCACATTTCTAAGAGCAACAAGGCATCCAATACCAAGGAGTTTGTGGCGCATACCCATGAGTTTATTGAGATCGTTTATGTTTTGTCCGGGGAAATGACCCATGTGATCGACGGACAGTCGTATGATGCCAAGCATGGCGACGTGTTGTTTATGAACTATGGTTGCACGCACAGCTTTTCTGCCCAGTCTGAATATTCGTATGTCAATGTGCTTTTCTCGCCGGAGCGAATGAGCGAGGAAATTGTCACACCTGCAAATATTTTTTCTGTTTTGTGCCTGACATCCTTTAACGAAATGACATGCGATTCCGATTTTGGTTGGGTCAGGTTTGAAGGTGCGCAGCGGCAGGAAATCGAAAACATCCTCCTGACCATGCTGCGGGAATACCAAGAACGCCAAACCTCGTGGGAAACGGTGTTAGGAAATTATTTTAACACATTTATTATCAAGATGCTTCGCAAATATGAGATGGAAATGCTCACATTTGACGTTAACGATGTTTGGAGCAGCCTATCTGCCTATATTGAATCGAATTTGAATTCCAAAATCAAGCTGACCGATCTGGCGCAAAGATGTTTTTACAATCCGTCCTATTTCAGCCGGGCGTTTAAGGAGAGATTTGGCGTTTCCCTTGTGGAATATGTGGCAAGAAAACGGTTGGATCGGGCTGTTGATTTGCTGCAAAATACAGACCTTTCCTTGGATGAAATTGCATGGCAAGCGGGTTTTCCTGATAGCAAAAGCCTATATCACGCATTCTCCCGCTACCTGAATGCAACACCCTCCCAATATCAAAAGGTAAAAAAACGGGAGGAAAAGAAGTAAAGGATTTGCATTTACAAAGCCTTCTTACTTATGGTACAGTAGATGTATCATGAGCAAGGGGGCTTTTGCATGATCACTCGAATCAATACAAAACTGAACAAAGCTGAATATCGCGACTGCGTGCATGCCTGCTGGGTCGGAAAAAATATTGGCGGCACGATGGGAGCGCCCTACGAGGGTGTGCGCAAAACGCTGAACATTCAAGGCTTTACCACTGAGGCGGGCAAGCCGATGCCGAATGATGATCTTGATCTGCAGCTTGTTTGGCTGCATGCTATGGAAGAGGTTGGTCCCTTGGCGATCAATGCAGCGATGCTGGGCGAATTTTGGCGTACAGTCATTGTTCCGAATTGGAATGAGTATGGCATCGGCAAAAACAATATGCGTCGGGGTTTGACGCCACCTATTTCGGGTGATTATCAAAACTCGTGGAGGGATTCCAACGGCGCATGGATCCGCACGGAAGTCTGGGCGTGTATGGCACCCGGCTGTCCCGCATTGGCAGCGAAATATGCCATGGAGGATGCGAAGGTAGACCATGGCGCTGGAGAAGGATCGGTTGCAGCGGCATTTGTGGCAGCAATGCAGTCAGCGGCATTCGTCATCAAAGACATAAGAAGCTGTATTGAATTGGGACTCGCCGCGATTCCCGAAAAAACCCGAATGGCAGACAGTATTCGCTTTGCTTTAGGTTGCTACGATCAGGGAATGGATGCTATGGATGCCAGAAATGCCGTTCTCGAACGGAATGCGGACATTGGCAACGGATGGTTTGAGTCGCCTTCCAACGTGTCCTACGCCGTAATCGGTCTTTTATGGGGGCAGGGAGACTTCAAAAAAGCCATGATAACAGCCATCAACTGCGGTGATGACACGGATTGCACGGGCGCAACCGTTGGTGCAACCATGGGAATTTTGGGTGGAATGAACGCAATTCCTGAAGATTGGAGCGCTCACATCGGCGATGAGATCGTGACGATCTCCATCAATCGCAGTGACCGCCGCGTGGGTAGATCCCTCCCCGAGACCTGCACAGAACTGACCGAACGGGTAATGCTGCAGACACCCCATGTCTTGTTTGCAAATCATTGCACGGTCCAGCTGACAGAGGGCGCATCGGAAATTCCTGAAGACGCACAGGCGGAGCTGCTGAAGCAGTGTCAGCAATTGAATAAACAGACGGATTTTCGACCGTTTTCTGCACATTATGAGTCTGCCGTACTGATGGCGGATGTGTTTTATGACAGTGCGCCTGATATTTGTGCAGGAGAAGAGAAAACACTGGAGTTTGTTGTTTGGGCAAGAAGAGGGCTGGGAGATGAGTGCATCAATCTGACTTGCCGCTGGTGGCTGCCGGAGGGATTCAAGATTACGGAAGGACGCAGCGCGATCCTTTTGAGTAATGGCAATGCCCATCACGACGGCAAGGCAAGATTCTCCTTTACGATCAAGGCGGGAGATGTGCTTGCACCGATAAATCGCTGCGTGCTGGAGATCGTCCCGGAGGGAAGAAGCACAGTACTTTACGTTCCAATCGTATTTTTGAGCTGATGTTCCATGAAAAAAGCAGAGATGCATTTGATCTCTGCTTTTTTATTATCATATATCAGACTTTAGAAGCAGTATAACATTCTCGTCTTCGGTTACGTTGCAAATATTGAAACGTGATCTGGTGTGCAATTTGGAGTGATCGGCGAGAATGATGCATTTTTCGGCATTGGCTAACGCAATTTTACATAATTGAGCAGAGTGTTCCCGCAGAACGGAAATTGTACCATCGTCATCGATACCATCGCAGCCGATAAAAGCGATGTCATAGTTAAACTGGCGGAAGAAATTTTCAGACGCATGACCGATGAGTATCTTGTCTGCCGCAAAACATTCACCACCGCAAATGGTGCAGCGGATTTGCATATCGGATAACGTTGTTAGAAATTGAAGCGAATCAGTCAGGATGTGCAGATTTTTGTGTTCTTTCAGGAACGGAAGCAAATAGGCGCAGGAGGAGTTGCCGCATAGCAAAATTGTTTGATCATCACGCAAATATGCAGCTGCACGGCGTGCCAGTTCCCGTTTTTCCTGCTCATTCATATACATGCGCTGATCAATTGGATATTGTTCGGTGCAGCACATTGCAATTGCACCACCACGATATCGATGTAAATATCCCTCGTTTTCTAATTTGACCAAATCGCGCCGGATGGTCATTTCTGTGAAGTATAAGGTCTCTGCCAAGGCTTTAACAGAAACACGCTGCTTCTGATTTACCAATTCAACAATCTGTTTTTGACGCTCGTTTAGTTTCATGCTGGCCCTCCCAATGTTCGTGGAAATGTTCGAAGTGCTTTGAAACGAACATGTATTGCGTTTGAAATGTTGCTGTGTTATTATTCTAGCATAGATATTTTAAATTGCAAGTGGGAGGCGTCTATATGCCGGAGTTCGACAATGTCTACATGATTGCCCAATTGATTGGCGTTTTCGGAACGGTTGCAGTCATGGTTGGTATGCAGCAGAAGAAATATAACAGGATCGTCTTCTGCAAAATTATCAACGAATTTATGGCGAGTATTCATTATTTTCTGATCGGTGGTTATACCGGCATGGTAATCAATTTTGCCAGCTGCCTGACAAATGGCGTTTACTGGTACAGAATTACCAAGGGAAAAAGTACGCTGATTTTTCAAATTTTATTCGGAGCATTGTTTGTGACTTTGGGTGCGTTATCATGGCAGGGTCCGATCAGCACCTTTGTGATCTTGGCAAAGTTGATTTCGTCGGTTTCTTTGGGTATAAAAACACCACGGACGATCCGCTTTTTGAACCTGATCAGCAATCCCTGTTGGTTGGTTTATAATCTTTATATGGGATCGGTTGCGGGAATCATTACGGATTCTTTGGTGCTGGCATCAACGATCATTGCTGTTGTGCGTTTGGATATTCTCAAGCAAAAGGAAATTGCAAAATAAAAGGAAATCCCAACTTGTGCAGTTGCACAAGTTGGGATTTTGTCATTACCAATCAAAATTGAGCGGAACATCGGGGAAGGGATTGACCTTCAGGTGGTCGCGCAAGGGCTGACCGTCCCGGGAGCGGACGATAAAATCGAGGAACTCCGCATAGTCCGGCAGCTTGTGCCGGTGTCCGCCGGGGCGGAACCACGCACCGGCATGCTCCTCGCAGCCAAGGTATTTGTAGCACTCCTTGACAGCGGCAAAGTTTTGCCATGCACCGATGGGATTGATCCAGTAGTCCTGCATGCCTTCGCATTGCAGATAGTAGCGGGGTGCGATCAGCGCGCCGAAGTAGTGCATGTCGTAGGGGAGCTGCTCAACACAATGCTCGTATTCCTTCAGCTTCGGTCCCATCCATGTGGGGACGTTTTTCAGCATATCGGAAAGTGTTTCCGTTCGGCGGGGGTAGGTCTCCTGCATCGGCACCTCGCAGCGGTGGGACACAGCACCGTGACAGCCGCTGTTGTTGGGACATACATACTTGATGCGCTCATCCATTACTGCCGCCAGCATGACCGTCTTGCCGCCACGGGAGTGTCCTGTGATGGCGACATTGCTTTCGTCCACAAAGGGGAGCTGCTCAAACACATCCATGCAGGTCAGATAACCCCATGCCCATGCGGAAATGGCGGTGAAATCGCCCTCGTAGATGTCGTACAGACCACCTACACGGCTGTTGTAGCAGTCGTTTGCCATCTCCAGCCGGTTGAACTTGGCGGCGATAAAGCCGTGCTTGTGAGCTTCTGCCATGACGTCGCTTTCCATATTCTCGTAGCAGCCGTCGCCGGTGAGAATGACGGGAAAGACTTCCGCTTCCGTCCAAGGCTCGTACTCCTTTTCAGGCGCAACGACCATGGGAACGGACAGCTCGAGAGTAAAGCTGATCTGCTTCTCCTTTGTGCCGGCATAGATCTTATACCATGTACCCACATGACCGCGGCGATAGCCGGTCAGCGGCTCAATGCGCAGGTATTCCGGGCGAGGGGGCATGCCGCCATACTCAATGTCGACGATCATATCACGGATCTGATCACGATTGGCAGCCCACTCCTCAGGCGTCATTCGTGTTCCGTCCGCTTTCAAAAACGGATCAGGCATTTTCCCGTGGAATGTGATTTCTCTCATGGTATTCCTCCAAATGCATCTACCTAGTTATATACAGATGGATTATACTGCGCTCACAAAGGAAAGTCAATCTTTAAGCAATGCTTATTTCGGTTAAGATATGAAGATCACCGATACAGTCTGTAGCTGTTGCCAATTTTACGACCGGGTTATTGCCGCCACCGATCTTGCAGCAGAGCTGATAAGTGCCGGCGGGAAGATCCTTGGGGATGGGGAGGGAAACCTGCTCGTAGTTCTCACCGGGCATCCATTTGCAAATGTCGATATCGGTGACAAATTCATGTTCACCATCAGAGTTTTTCAGGATAAAGCGGAAGGGGAGCTTGTTGTAAATGGGCGCGACACCGGTGTTGTTCAAGGTGAAGCTGATGGGCAGCTCTGCGCCGGCAGATACTGCTTCAGGACATTCGATTTGGCTCAGATAGAAGCGGTAACCCATCTTGGTCAGCCAGTATTCCATCTTTTCCTGCAGGCAGAACTGAATGGGCAGCGACTTGGTGTTAAACGTACTGATATGCCACGAAAGTGTCAATTTGATGATGTCATCAATATCCCAGCCCTGACGATACCATTCGCTGACCCACCAGTAGGATTCAAAGGACACAGGTGCGATCTTCCAATGGTCGGGGTCGAGAAGTGCAATCCGGGGCGGGAAAATTTCATACATGTGGCGCGGAGAGCCGGTGCCGTCGGCGCGCCAGCCGATGGGACGTTTTGCGCCGATATAATTGAGCATGTTGATATTACCCACCTGACCCAGCAGCTTGGTGTTGGGGAAGACGCGAACATAGATGTCCATCAGCTTCTTCAGATCTTCATCAGGGAAACCGCAGCTTTCGCCCCAGCAGCCGCCCAGCGAAACATCGACAACATCAAGCACGGGATCTTTATCAAAGCGTTCGCCCAGCTTTTCAACTGCCTTGCTGAACAGCTCCAGATAAAGGGGATCGGTGGGGGAATCCTTGACGCGCATTCCGTCAGGACGTTCGGGGCAGGGGATCAGCTCCTTCAGCCAGTCGGGAACATCGTCCCGGGCGCAGGTGCTGTGGGGCATCAGGCGGAACATAAGGGTCTGACCCTTTTCCCGTGCCTTGTCAAGGATGCCCTGAACAAAATCGTAGTTGTATTGTCCTTGTGCCGGCTCAAATTCCTTCCACAGGATGCGGATGTAGGCAACCGTCGTATCCGGGTAGTAGCCCTGCTCGCGACCCTTTTCTTCCACACCTGCGGGAACGGGGTAGCATTCGTAGTTTTCTGTTTCCGTACTGGCGATGCCGGCTCGACCGGTGATGCAGTCGGAGTACAGCTTTTCACCGCGGAAATGCTGGAAGCTGGTGAAGCCAATGTAGGGGTTATAAACAACACCCTTTACTTCTTCAAAGTTCTTAATCATGATGCTTCCTCACTTAAAAGAGTAGTTGCCGTTCTTCATGGAACGGAAGTCATTTGCCATGCACCACAGATTGTAGTGTTCCAATGTGTCGGGTGCTTCATTCTGCAAAAGCTGCTCGCTCTTTTCGATGAAATAGTCGAAATCAATGGGTGCGGGCTTGCCCATCATGGCATTGAGGTTGTCGAAGAAAATCTTATTGCACAGCTCTTCCCGAAGACCAATGCCGGTGTATTCTTTGTTGGAATATACATCGGTTTCAGTGGTCGTAAAGAAACGCTCTACAAACAGCGGACGATTGCCAGTCGCTCTTGTCCAAGCCTCCTCGTTGTCGTAGGGGAAGTTGTAGGAGTCGGTACCGTAAACGATGCGGTCGCTGTACTTTTCGATAAACGGGATCCAATAGGCGGTGTCTTCAAGAATTTTGAAGAAATTCTCTCCACCGGGGCATACATCCAGCTTTGTGTTCGGATAAGACATGAATTTTTCCATATTTTCCTTGCTCCAAGGGAGGAAACCCCAGTGGGCAAGGGTGAAATTCAGCTTCGGATTCTTGTCCAGCCGACGGAGGACTTCCTGCTGCAATTCCTCGAAAGTGGGATAGGTTTCGTCAAAATAGCAGCCGCGGGCTTTCCAGTACTCGTTGACTTGACTCTCATCCCAGAAGTGCGGGGGATTGGCGAGGTGCATCAGGATCGGGAAGTTTTCTTTTTCGCAGAAGTCATAGAAGGCATCAAACACCTCATGCTCCAGCGGATAGCCGAGGCATTTCCGATGATTGGGATGACCCTCGTACATCTTCATGCCGTCATATCCAACGCGCTTGTAACGCTTGACCTGCTCCAAAAGGGAAGCGGAAATTGCCTGCACGTCGGAAAGATCCAATCCCAGATACTCCAGACCGGCATAGGCATAGCCATTGGGGGAGAACACCGCCTTGAAGTACATGGCGCGCAGATTGTCGATCAAATCTGTCTGATCAAATTCGATTTTGCCGGGGATTGTGTCGCAGGGGAGCGCAAGGAAGGTTGCCTTTTCCACACCCAAGCGGTCAAACTGGCGCTGGAAGAGCTGAATGGATTCGCGAACGGGGACTTTGAAGCGGAAGGTGTGCAGATGTCCGTCAAATTTTCTCATCATATTTTCTCCTTATGGTTGATTTATGCAAGGATACCAGCAGCGCTGTCCATATCCACATACAGAATGAAGTTGGGATGCTCCTTCAGGAGGGTGGCGGGGATCATGTTGGTGGTTTCGGTCGCCTTGACGGTGTTCTTGACAGCCTCAGCCTTGACAGCATAGGGAACGCAGGAGACGATCTCCTTGCAGAGCATGATTTGGTAAGCCGTCATGGACACAGCCTGCTTGGGCACATCGTCGATGGTGGCGAACCAACCTTCGCCCATCTGCTGCTGCTTGCAGCGGTCATCCAGATTGACGATCATGTAGGCTTCCTTTGTGTCGAAGTTTGCGGGAGGATCGTTGAAGGCAATGTGACCGTTTTCGCCGATGCCGATCAAACCAATGTCAATGGGTTCCTTGCGGATCTCTTCGGTGAGCTTTGCGATGCCTTCTGCAGTGCCATCCACAAAGTGAACAGCCTTCAGAGGACCGACCTTGTCCACAAAGCGTTCCTGCAGGTACTTGCGGAAGCTGGCGACGTGGGTGATGGGCAGACCGACATACTCATCCAAATGGAACATTTCAACACAGTCCCACTTGATGCCGGACTCTTGCGTCAGTGCGCTGATGGTATCGAACTGGGATGCGCCGGTGGACAGTGCGATTCTTGCATAGCCTTTTTCAGCAATGCAGTTTTTGATGACTTGCGCAGTGTATGCGGCAGCACTCTTACCGAGGGCAACGCGATCGGTGCAAATTCTGATTTCCATAAGATGTTCCTCCAGTTGTTATTTATTGTGCTTGCAGCTCCTGACCCTGCAGGATAACTTTTTGGATATTGATGTCTTCGTCGAAGAAAACGAGATCGGCAACGAAGCCGGCTTCCAGCTTGCCGCGGTCATGCAGCCCCATGGTCTTGGCGGGGATCTGACACATCATCTTGATGCAATCGGTGAGGGGAATGCCGACCTCCTTGTGCATGACCCGGATCAGACGGTCAGCGGTGGCGACAGAGCCTGCGAACGCGGTCATGTCGGGAAGCATGGCAACGCCGTCTTTGATGATGCACTGGAAATTATCTGCCTTCGGACCTAAGAGGGTAGGACCCTCGGGCATTCCCGCGCCACGCATGGAGTCGGTGATCAGGCAGATCTTGTCAGAACCCTTGAGTTTGTAGATCAGCTGCAGCAGCTCCTTGGGCAGATGTACGCCGTCGGCGATGATCTCGACGGTCACATCATCTTCAAGAAATGCGGTTTCAACTGCACCCAGCTTTCTGTACGGACCTCTGCGGGTGACCAGATTCATGCCGGAGTAAAGATGGGTTGCCAATTTGCAGCCCTTGCGGATGACGGGGAGCAGCTCCTCGTAAATTGCTTCGGTGTGACCAAATGCGGCAACAACACCGTTTTCCACCAGATACTCGCACAGCTCCAAGCTGCCCTCCAGCTCCGGGGCAAAGCTGATGCGGCGGACTGTGCCTTCACCTGCTTCAATAAAGCGGCGGTATTCCTCGGGAACGGGAGCTTTTATGTAAGCGGGATTCTGTGCGCCGCGCATGCCTTGGCAGAAGTAAGGTCCCTCCAGATGAGAGCCGGCAACGTAGGGCATGCCGGGGGTGTTTTCCTTCATTACGTCTTTGACGTTCAGAATGAACTGCAGGATGCCTTCCGTCGAGGTGGTGGTGCAGGTGGGATAGATGGTAGTGGTGCCATGCTTGGCATGGGCATAGGCGGCTTTGCGGATGTCGTCGGCAGTGCCGTCGCCAAAGTCGTGGTCACCTGCGCCGTGGGTGTGAATGTCGATAAAGCCGGGGCAGACGTACAGTCCTGTAGCATCGATCACTTGATCGCAGGGGAGATCCTCCGGGGTGACGGCAACGATCCTGCCGTCTTCAAAATAGAGGTTGCTTTTGGAGTCCAGAACATCGGTAACGAGAATAGCATTGATGATTTTCGTTTGCATGATCCGTAAACCTTCCTTCGTTTTGTTATGGTCTGTACAATAAGCCCATTCTTACGGGCATTATAGCATATCGGCAAGGGCAATTCAACCCCGGGAAGGTGCATCTTTCACTTGCAGATGTACAGTTTTCAGTTATGGAAACATCCCGTATTCTGAAAGAATACGGGATGTTTGGGGTTGGGATCAGAAGCACTTTTTGTGGCGTTCCTTGCGGCAGGCTTCCTTCCGGGCGCAATGGTAGCAGACCTCTGTTTCGGGATTCAGACCGCCGGCGAAGAAATTTTGAATATTGTGGACGGTCGTGTTTGCAATGTTGTCCAGTGCCTCCCGGGTCAGGTATGCCTGATGGGAGGTGACGATCACGTTGGGCATCGCGATCAGGCGAACCAGCGTGTCGTCCTGAATCACATGGCCGGAGAAGTCCTCGTAGAAAAGGTCGCCCTCTTCCTCGTAAACATCCAGACCGGCACCATAGACCTGACCGCTCTTGATACCGTCGATCAACGCTTCCGTATCGATCAGACCGCCGCGGGAGGTGTTGATGATGATCGTGCCGGGCTTGAGCTGGGCGATGCTGTCTGCGTTGATCATGTGGTGGGTGTCCTCGTTCAGGGGGCAGTGCAGAGAGATCACGTCGGACTGGGCGAACAGCTCCGGCAGATCAACATACTCCAATCCCAGATTGGGGTTGGGGAACTTGTCGTAGGCGAGAACCTTCATACCGAAGCCCTTGCAGATGTCGGAGAAGATCTTGCCGATCTTGCCCGTGCCGATAACACCGACGGTCTTGCCGTGCAGGTCAAAGCCGGTCAAGCCGGAGAGGGTGAAGTTGAAATCTCTCGTGCGGGTGTAGGCTCTCGGAATGTGGCGGTTCAGGCTCAGCAGCAACGCCATGGCATGCTCTGCCACCGCGTAAGGGGAGTAGGCAGGCACGCGGAAGACGTGGATCTTGCCAAAGCAGGCGCGGGTGTCCACATTGTTGAAGCCGGCGCAGCGCAGAGCGATCATTTTCACGCCCTGATCATAGAGCTTGTCGACAACTGCTTTGTTGACGATGTCGTTGACAAAAACGCAGACGCAGTCGTAGCCCTTAGCAAGGGAAACGGTGTCCTCGTTCAGATGGGTCTCGAAGTATTTGATGGAGATGTCTGTGCCTTCGGTGTAGCGGTCAAAGCCGACCTTGTCATAGGGCTTGGCATCAAAAAAAGCAACGTTCATAGTATCACTCCTTATCGTTCGTGATAATATTATAGCGGAAATGCGCCTGTAATGCAATACATAATCGATACAATTATACCGATACATAAATACCGATATTTGTGCAAGTTGATAAGAAACAGGGAGCCACAAACGTGGCTCCCTGATGCTGTATCAATCTACTTCGCCAATGTCGCCGCGGGTATAACCGATCCAAATATCGCCGTTGATATTGGCCTTGATGTAAACTCTTCTGCCATTGACGTTGACGGGGACATACGCGGTGGAGTTTTGATCCATATACATATCGTAGTATCTGTCGTTATAACGGTCAGAGCCGTAGGCGCGGTAGTATGTAACGGTAACCTTGTGGCCGGATTGGAGGATGTCTCCGTCGTTGCTCTTGTTCCAGCACAGCTCTCCGTTGCCAGTACCGATATCCGTGAAGGAAATATCATAGCCGGAGTGATTGGAAATCTGCATGGAGAATTGGCAGTTCATCGCGCCAATGTGGGAAACGATCAACTTGGCGGTGACTGTCTTTAGAAGAATATCCAGAAGCATATCCTCGCCGCAGTATTGGCATTGTGCTTGACCGTTGTCCACATGGGAGCCTGTATCTCCAGAGGTTGCACCGCAAACGGTGCAGGTCATTGGGGCGGAGCAGGTGGCATCGGTATAGTTATGCCCGGGAGCACTGCCGTTGGTCACGCCACAGGTGGTGCAGGTCATGGGAGTAGTGCAGGTGGCGTTGGCAAAGGTGTGCCCGGTGGGTTCACCTGTGGTGATGCCACAGACTGTGCAGGTCTGAGGAGAGGTACAGGTAGCGTTGGCAAAACGATGCTCTGCCGGCTCGCCGAAGGTGGCACCACAAGTGCTGCAGGTTTTGGGACTGGTACAGGTGGCCTCTTTATAGATGTGTTCAATGGCGGGCTGTTCCAACCGGTAGGTATGCTGACACAATGAGCATGTATAGAGGATGTAACCATTGGCGATACAAGTGGATGCAACGTTTTCTGTGATTTGATAATTGTGATTACAATTACTTGCGGAGTCGCCAGCCTGCCAACTGTCTTTGCTGCAGGCACACAAGCTCAGGCACAGCACAAGTGCCAAGAGCAGGGAGATTATCTTTTTCATGATCATTCCTTCTTTCTGTAAAAATAGGTGTGCCAATTTTGTGTTATTCAACTATGCCGCAGCATAAAAAATGACCAACACCGTTTGGTGTTGGCTATTTTTTGGAGCTGCTAGCCAGATTTGAACTGGCGACCTCATCCTTACCAATGGGATTTTTGCCGTGTTGAGCCGTGATATGCAGTTGTGAAAAGTATTGAATTGCAACGGTTTTTCCGCTTTCCCGTTTTGTATCGTGGCAAAAGTTTGGCGACCGTTTTATAACTTGGGTCGCCATTTGGTCGCCAAATCCGCCACACTGACACACTATCAG
>SVMI01000013.1 GCA_015067495.1 Oscillospiraceae bacterium
TTGCGCAAGACGAGCTTCGTAAGCTTTCCAGCCGTGTCAAGTTCGGCCATCAGCAGGCCATCAAGGACAAGGTGGTGCTGGGCAACAACCGTATCTTTGGCTATGTCAAGAATAAAGGTCGGTTGGTAATTGACGAAGAGCAGGCAGAAATGGTTCGGGAGCTGTTTGAACTGTATGCCACTGGGCAGTACAGCATGAAACAGATCGAGACGATCTTCTGGAATAAGGGCTATCGCAACCACAATGGCAACAAGATTGCCCATACCACCATGTCCAATATGATCGCCAATCCCAAGTACAAGGGCTACTATGTGGGCAACAAGGTGCGGGTCATCGATATGTTCTCCAAAAAGCAAAAATTCCTCCCGCCGGAGGAATGGGTCATGTTCAAGGACGAGACCGGTGAGATCGTTCCTGCCATCGTTTCCGAGGAATTGTGGGATCGGGCCAACGAAATTTTAAAGCGGCGCAGCGACGATGTAAAGAGCCGTCAGGGCATTTGCAATCACGCCAATCTGCTCACCGGCAAGCTCCACTGCACTTGTTGTGGCACCGCCTACTATCGCCGGGATTCCAGGGACAAGCAGGGCAATGTCAACAGCAAGTGGGTCTGCTCCGGCAAGATCAAGAACGGTGCGGATTCCTGCGATTCCTTTGCTATCTATGAGGATGAGATCAAGCCCTTGCTTTTTGAAGTGTTCCAGGAAACGGAAGTCAATGTGGCGGCACTGATTGACGAATACATGGAAATGTATCGCGCTCTGGACGAGGACAATCAGATTCCCAAGCAAATTGCCCAACAGAAGGAACGGTTGGAGCTTGCTCAAAAGAAGAAAAGCAAGCTGCTGGAATACAATGTGACCGGGCAGCTTTCCGATGCAGACTTCCTTGCCATGAACAAGGCTTGCACCGAGGAGATCAAGGATGCCGAAGCGCAGATCCATGAGCTGGAGCAGCAGATGTTCTCCCGGGAAGAATTCCGCAAGCATATGGATACTGTTCGTGCAACACTGGAGGCTGCCCGCCGGGATGCGGCTCAGGGCATGGTCACGGTGGAATGGGTCAATAAGTATATTGACAAGATTCTTGTCACCCCGGAAGAAGACGGCTCCATGCGGCTGGATATCAAGATCTTCACCGGCGAAACTACCCAGAAATATCTTGCAAGCCTGCGAGGTCGTACGGGTAACACGTTCAAGAAGATGATCGAGGCTTACGAGCAGGGCATGCAGTAAACAAAAGAAGCGGGCAGCCGATCGGCTGTCCGCTTTTTGTACATTATTCCATCCAGATGGGGTTGCCGATGGCGGCAGGTGCGCCGTCGGATTCCCGGATGACCACCGCCCGGTAGAATCGGCGCATCTGTGCTTCGATGCAGAGTTCTGCCTTGCCGTCGATGACGGGGACGGAGCAGACAAGACCCCGATCACTCAGCACATCAAGGCGGTGGGGTTCGTCTTTTTTATAGCAGATGGGATGTGCATCGCCCACCTTGATATAAAGCTTTGCACCTTCGGTGAACGCGACAGTAGAACCCATGGGCGCACCGTCGATGCACATTTTGATGCCGATGTGACCGGCACTGAGATCGCCCCGCTGCAGACGGGTGACGTACTCCCGGCAGTGCTTTTGGGCAACATAAAGGGTGTTGATGCCGCTGTTGGTGGGGGCGAAGTGGACATCCGCGGAGGCGGTGTTGTAGACCTTCATGCCGCCCTCCAGCATGTCCATCCACAGCTTGTAGTTTTCGATCGTACCGTTTTCCAGCAGATCCTCTTTGTTGTTGGTGTAGATGGTTTCGATGGCTGTGCCGTCACCGAAGCTGTAATCGGAGAGCTTATCGCTTTTGGTCAGCTGCATGGGGTGGGCATGGACGATCATGCCGTCGGCAGCCATCACTGCGTCGCAGATATGGATAAACTTGCTGCGCTCAATCTCCAAATAGTCGAACACGCCCTCGACACCGCCGGTGAAATTGTAGACCTCGGGAAATTTCTCAAGCACGACCTTTTCCAGCTGATCCCGTTCCTTGAAGAGCATCAGGTAGTGGGCGAAGGTCTGGGGTTCTTTCCAAATGGCGGCAGGCTCTGTGCCGTAGATGAAGTGGGCAGGGTCAAACTCGGGCAGATACATATGGCGCACCTGCTGATGATCCATCAGACCGATGAAGTCGATGCCCAGCTTTTCCATGGCGACGAGCCATTCTTTTGGCGTGGTTTTGCCGTCGCTCATGCCGCCGGAGTTGGAGTGGGCATGATAATCGCCGTAGCAGACGGTTCTGCCTGCGTAGAGTGCATCCAGCATGGAAAAATCGGCGTTGTCGATGACAGTGTGAACATCAGGAGCGAAAACAAGACCGGGAATGATGTGTTTCATAAAGCTCTCTTCTTTCCGTTTTTATTATTGTAGCATGCGGGGCAAGGAGTTGCAACGAAAATCATGGATTTGGGACGTTTTCCATCGTAGGGGCGGATATGATCCGCCCGCAAAATGCAAAAAATCATCCCAGCGGGGATGATTTTTTTATTTCTTATCCGTTCTGCCGAGAAGATAATCAACAGAGGTGTGATAAAAATCGGCAAGTTTGATCAAGACGGAAGTCGGAATGTCATTTTCGCCGGTTTCGTATTTGGAATAGCCGGTCTGTGACATTCCCAACATTTGTGCGATCTCTTTCTGCGTCAGGTCGCGGTCTTCGCGAAGATCCCGTATACGTCTGTACATGACATCACCTCGGGAGTTATTTTATATTAACCTGAAACAGATTATTGACTTTTAACCTGAAACAGGTTAATGTATTTTCGTGAGGTGATAGAAATGGCAGAATTTTGCTTGGATTGTTGGAACAAACTCATGGAAACAAACGACCCACCGGGGAAATTTGTGATGTCGCGAAAGCCGGACTTTTGCGAGGAGTGCTGTCAACGGAAGCCAGTGATCGTCAGGGTCAAAATGCGGTACATCATTGCAGAATGGTTATGCGAGGTAAGGGAGCGCGCACGAAAATGAGGTGTGGCGGCGGGAGCAAGCACCCGCCCTACTTTTGCGCATTATCGTAGGGGCGGATATGATCCGCCCGCATTGGCTCTGCCAATAAGAAAAGAACGACCCCACCGGGGTCGTTCTTTTCTTGGTGCCGCTGACCGGAATCGAACCGGTACGGATTTTACTCCGAGGGATTTTAAGTCCCTTGTGTCTACCTATTCCACCACAACGGCGCATAGCTGCATATTCACAATGTCAGCCTATGGTAACACATTTTCACCTTGCCGTCAAGCCTTACAGCTGGTCGAGATTCAGCGAAAACGGCGTTAAGCACTCGCGGATAAACCAGTCAAGCTCAGGTCTTTCCATTGCCAGCATGGAGTCCATGGTCTGCTTGGCTGCGGATTCAAATTCCGAGTTGCCTGCCTTTTGCTCTTCCACGCATTTGATGTATGCCGACAGCTTATCCGCTGCCTTGACGATGACAGCGATCTCCGGGTCGTCCTCCATGATCGGAGAAACGTAGAACGGGCGAAGCTGCTTCGGCAGCATATCCAGCAGACGCTGGGCTGCGATATGCTCCACCTGCTTGTAGGCGGCTTTGATGTCGGGATTGTAATACTTGATGGGAGTCGGCAGATCGCCGGTCAGGGTCTCTGTCGCATCGTGATACAGTGCTGCCACGGCACATTTATCCGGGTCGGGGCAGGGGAGCTGCAAAATCTCCCGGCGGATCAGTGCCAGACCGTGCGCCAGAATCGCCACCTGATGGCTATGCTCCTGAATGTTTTCGGAAAAGCTGTTTCGCATCAGACTCCAGCGGTTGATGTTGCGCATGCGACCCATCAGCGCGTAAAATTCATTTGCCATACTGTTCTCCTATGATTGTTTCGATCATTGCGGGAAGATCGCGCCCATCCTCGCAGAAATACCTGCCGCCGGCGGCTTTGATCTCCTCCCGGTCACGGAAGCCCCACAGCACGCTCAGGCAGGGCATGCCCGCGTTACCCGCGGTGATCACGTCCACGTCGCTGTCGCCCACATAGATGCAGCGGTCAACACCCAGCTGCGCCATGGTTTTATAGAGCATATCGGGCGCGGGCTTTCGCGGACAGTCAGGTGCTTCCCCAAGGGCGAGAATGCCCGGGAAGAACTCTGCACACAGCAGCTTAACGGCAGCATCCGGCTTGTTGGACACCACGGCGATGGGATATTTCCGGCGCAGGATCTCCAGCACTTCAAGAATGTGAGGATAGGGTGCGGTCTTGACCTGACAGTGGGCATCGTAATAAGCCTTATAGTCACGAAGAACGGTGTCCACATCACCCTTGCCGTCGCAGGAGCGTTCGATCAGACACCTTGCACCGCTGCCCACAAAGCGGCGGATATCCGCTTGTGACCAAGTGTGCAGACCGTGCTGCTGGAGGGTGTGGTTGACCGCGTCGGTCAGGTCACCCAAGGTATCCAGCAGCGTGCCGTCCAGATCAAAAAGAATGCCGGTTTTTGTCATAGCTGCCCCCAGTTTTTCTTCAGACGGATGTCGTCGCCCAAAAAGGCGAGCCGCTGGAAGCTGCCCCGCAGACGGGATGCGATCTGGGGGCTGTAGCGCTTGGAAAGATCCTCCGTGTTGAGGTTGGTGGAGATGATCATCGCCTTGCCGCTGAGCAATCGGTCGTTGATCAGGGTGTAAAGTGCCGCGGTGGTGAACTGACCGGGCATTTCTGTGCCGAGATCGTCCACGATCAGCAGATCGCAGGCGGTGTAGCGCTCGGAAGCACGGCGGGCATCCTCGTCGCCGGAGAATTTGGCGCGCTCCAGCGTGGAGAAGAGATGACCCGCGCTTTCGTACATGACGGAGTAGCCCTTGTCGGACACGGTGCGGGCGATGCAAGCGGAGAGGAAGGTCTTGCCCAGACCTGTATCGCCGGAGAAGAGCAGATTGCCGGTCTTTTCGTTGAAGTTTTCCCCATAACCCCGGCAGACCTGATAGGTGCGCTCCATCAGCGCGCGGATGTTCACACCAAGATGGGGGTCGTTGCGGTCAGGATAGAAGTCCAGACGGAACTGGTCGAAGGTATGGTCGCCCACGGCAAGCAACGTCAGCTCCTTGCGCTGCTCCTCACGGCAGAGGGCAGCAAGGCAGTCGCACATCTGGCTTCCGATGTAGCCGTAGCCGCCGCAGTGGGGGCAAAGGGGTGTTTCATCCAGCCAGCCGGTGCCGAAGGTGGCATCCAGAAGGGCTTGACGCTTTGCCTGCAGACCCAAATTTTCCTGCTTTGCCTGCTCGATCATTGCCTGCATATCGCCGCCGCCGGAGAAGGCTGCCTGCGCCGCCTTGGCGACAGTCAGGCGCAGCTGCTGGTCGATCTGACGCAGCTCCGGGATTTGACGGTAAGTCTCCTGCAGGCACTGCTGGTATTGGGATTCGTGGTCGGCTTTGGCAGAAGCCAGCCGATCCTGCGCCCGTTTGACGATTTCTCTGCTGTATGCCACGGTTTACACCCCCTGCAACATTTTGGCGATTGCCGCCTGCTCATCCGCGTCCAGCTGACGCGAGCCGTTTTGTGTACCCGACTTGCGGTCGCCAGAGCGTACCTGATCGGGCGTCTTGAAGCCGGATTCGTTCCAGCTTTGGAGAATTTTGTTCATATAGGGCCAGCTCATGCCGCCGGTATTGAGGCAGGTGCGCTCATAGGCGATGGCGATCACGTCCATCGGAAAGCCCATGTCCAGCCACGAAAGCGCATAACGCTCCTCCGCGGGGGTGAGATTTCTGCCCCGGATCTGCAGCGTGTTCATCAGCTCGTGGAGCCGGGAAGCGCGGAAATTCTGGGACTGTATGTAAGCCCCCGCCGCCTCAAGGGTATCGATGCCGGCTTCTGCCCAATGGAATGCTTCCTTCTCGATGGTACGAAGGCTGGGGTTGCGCAGGCTGCCCCGCTGCTTGGCGCGATCCTTGCAGTAGGAAACGAGGACGGAGATGACCTCCGTGGGCAGACCCAGATAATGCACAAAGGACAGCAGGATCTTCAGCTCCTCGGTGTTCAGGCTTCTGCCCAGCAGACGCTGCACCTCGCCGTAGAGCAGGCGGAAGTCGTTGCTGGTATCCATTGCCTCCAGCACGTCCTTTTCGGAGTACACGGGACGCTCACCGGCGATCACGGCAGGGCGTGCCGGCTCTGCCCACAGACCCAGCTGGCGCAAGGTAGCACCGGCGCAGGACAGGCGGGTGGGCGTGAACTGCAGCTGCGCGGCAGCCTCCTCGGCGGTATTTCCGCAGCGAAGGCTGAGATACAGCAGCGCGGCATCGCCGCTGGCGGTCGCCAAGAGCTTGCGCAGGTCGTCGGATTCGATTGTCAGATTCTGTATGTTCATGGCAGATTCCTCGAAAAGTGTCGGTAACTGATATTATAGCACAGATTTTGGCGGCGTACAATCACTTCCTGAAAGATTTTTCAGAAAAATGAGGAGGCAGAGATTTCCTGCCTCCTCGGATCTTTATCCGATAAAATCGCCGTTTTCCCACCAGCCGGACATGGTTTTGCCCTCACCATAGTAATAAGTACCCTGACCATGGCGTTTGCCGTCCCGGAACTGACCCACATAGCGGCTGCCGTCTGCCCAGACAAAAGTACCCTGACCGTTTAGCGAGCCATCTGCCCATGTGCCTTCGCAGTAGTTGCCATCTGCATAGTAGAGCTTTCCTTGTCCCTGACGGACACCGTCCGCCCAGTCGCCCTCGTAGCGGTTGCCGCTTGCGTAATACATAACGCCGTAGCCGTGCTTTTCCTCGCTGACCCAGTTGCCCTCATAGCGGTTGCCGTTGACATAGTAGTAAACGCCGTAGCCGTTACGCTGACCGTTCACGAAATTACCTGAGTATTTCGCGCCGTTATCAAAGGTGTAAGTACCCTGACCATGGTAGTTTCCGTCTTGGAACATGCCCACGTAGGTGTTGCCGGTAGAGCCGGTGAATGTACCCTGACCGTTCAGCTTGCCGTCTACATAGGTACCTTGCCACACAGCACCCTCCGCTGAGGTATACTTGCCGCTGCCGTTTCGGACACCGTTTTCCCAGTTTCCTTCGTAGCGTCCGCCTTCAGCAAAGGTGTACACGCCATAGCCGTGCCGCTGATCGTTCTTCCATTGACCGTTGTAGACATCGCCGCCATCATAGCGCATCGTACCCTCGCCCTGCAGGAGTTTTCCGTGGTCAAAGGTGCCGGTCACGTCCCGGGTCTCGGACTTGTAAGAGCCTTGCCCGTGAAGCTGACCGTCGATCAGATAGCCGGTGTAGGTGACACCGTCATAGGTGTAGTTTGTGACAGCGCCGGTGTAGGTTTCTTTTTTGCCTTCCTCATTGAGAAATTCCTGCGTGATATGGGCGGTATCGTGGAGAAAATCCAACGCTTTTTGGGACGGCGTGGCTGTCCAGCCCACCAGATAGGCGTTCAGCGGATCCATCACGCCCTCGGAGGAGTTGACCATCAGGCTGTTTTCCAGATGGGTCGCCGCAGCGGTCTTGACATCCGTGGGGAAATAGAAATCCCGCGCGCCGTAAAGATGGGAAAGCTCATGATAGAAGGGACGTGCCTCCTGATAGAGTACCGCATAGCCGTAGGCAGGGGTGGCATTGGCTCTGCCGGCATGGTTGGCAACGAAAATCACCGGCGCGGATGCCGAGCCGTACTGCTGCGCCAAAGTGCTGCCAACCTGCTCGCGCTTGGGAAGACCAACATTTTCCAGTGCGCTTTTCACCCAATCCACCGTATCCGCGTCCACGATGACGGCATCGATGGAGACGGTTTTGTAATGATAGCTGATGTCGATGCTGACGTTGTATCTTGCCGCATCGGTGGTGATGCGCGCTGCTTCCGTATTCAGCTGCTCCTTGAAAGCGGCGATCTCGTCGGAAGACCAGCTGCCCTCCGGGTCGCTGACAAAGATCACGGTGATGGGAAGCGCGCCTGAATAGGGTTTTTTGACCTCCCAGCGGCGGGTGTTGAGGTAAACGTGGCTCTGCAGCTCGTCGGGAACGCCCTCCAGATGAACCGGCTCAGTAGAGGGTGCGGGATCGGTGCTGCCGGGTTCGGTCACTTCGGGGCGAGTGTCTTCGGGGAACAGATCCTCACCAAATTCGCCGCCCGAGATGATCTGCAATGCCAAAAAGATGACGCAGACCCAGATCAGCAGCTTGCCGAAGCTGAATTTTTTGGTTTTTGTCGAACTTGCCATAATGCCTCCCAGCGAAAAATGTCTGAAATCAGTATATTCTGCGACGCTTCAAAAGTCAACAGAAGAAAACTTGACAAGCCAATCCGGCAATGATAAAATATATGCAGCTGTGATGAACGGAAAGAGTAACAGATTTCACCCTTTTCAGAGAGTCGATGCCACGGCTGGGAGCATCGGCAGGGGAGTGCTGTGAAGGTGCGTCCGGGAGCAGAAAGTGCATAAAAGTGATAAATGAGAGTGGAACCGCGAGTTAGTTTGACCCGCCTCTTGTGCTGAACGGCATAAGAGGCGTTTTTTAATGGAAAAATAAGCAACGGAGGCGTGCGTTATGTATTTGTATAATTCCACAACCCACAAAAAGGAGCTGTTCGTTCCCAATGATCCCAATCTGGTGAAGATGTACACCTGCGGACCGACGGTGTACCACTATGCCCACATCGGCAATCTGCGTACCTACATCATGGAGGATGTGCTGGAAAAGGCACTGCGCTATGTTGGCTACAATGTCAAGCGCGTTATGAACATCACCGATGTGGGGCATCTTGCATCCGATGCCGACACCGGCGAGGATAAGATGCTCAAGGGCGCGAAGCGGGAGAACAAGACCGTCATGGAGATCGCCCGGTTTTATACGGACGCTTTCTTTGCAGACTGCGAGAAGCTGAACATCAAGCGACCCGATGTCGTCGAGCCTGCCACCAACTGCATCGATGCCTATATTGAAATGGTGCAGAAGCTTTTGGATACCGGCAAGGCATATTTTGTGGGCGGCAACGTCTACTTTGATACTTCCACGCTGGATAAGTACTACGTCTTCGGCGACCACGACGAGGAAGACCTTGAGGTGGGTGTCCGCGAGGGCGTTGAGGAAGACGAGAATAAGAAAAATAAGAACGACTTCGTCCTGTGGTTTACCAAGTCGAAATTCGAAGATCAGGCACTGAAGTGGGATTCCCCTTGGGGTGTCGGCTATCCCGGCTGGCACATTGAATGCTCCTGCATCTCCATGAAGCACTTGGGCGAGAATCTGGACATCCACGCCGGCGGCATCGACAATGCCTTCCCCCATCACACCAATGAGATCGCCCAGTCTGAGAGCTATCTGGGTCACAAGTGGTGCAACTACTGGTTCCATGTCCACCACCTGAACACCGAGGGCGGCAAAATGAGCAAGTCCAAGGGCGAATTTTTGACCGTCTCCCTGCTGGAGCAGAAGGGCTATGATCCCATGGCGTACCGCCTGTTCTGCCTGCAGAGCCACTACCGCCGCAATCTGGTCTTCAGCTGGGAAAATCTCGACAATGCGGTTGTCGCCTATGACAAGCTGATCGCCAAGATCGCCACATTAAAGGACGGCGGCGATGTGGACGAAGCCGCCTTTGTGCAGCTGAAGGAGCGCTTTGTCAATGCCCTGAACGGCGACCTGAACACCAGCCTTGCGGTGACCGCTGTTTACGATGTACTGAAGGCAAAATGCAATGACGCCACCAAGCTGGCGGCACTCCGTGATTTCGACACGGTTTTGTCCCTGAATCTGCTGGAAGCAGCTGCAAAACTGCTTCAAAAGCAGGCAGAGGAGGAAGCAGCCAATGCCGACCCCGAGATCGACGCGCTGGTGGCTGCACGTACTGCGGCAAAGAAGGAAAAGAATTTTGCGGAAGCTGACCGCATTCGCGATGAGCTGAAGGCCCGGGGCATCGAGATCATCGATACACCTCAGGGTACAAAATGGAGAAAAGCATGAAGCTGCTGATTTTGGACGGCAACTCCGTCATCAACCGGGCATATTTCGGTGTCAAGCCTCTTACCAACCGGGAGGGGCTTTACACCCATGCCATTTACGGCTTTCTAAATATCCTCGACAAGCTGGAAAAGGAAGAGCAGCCGGATGCGGTGTGTGTTTCCTTTGACCTGCACGGGCCGACCTTCCGCCATCTGCGTTATGACGGCTACAAGGCGACCCGCCACGGCATGCCCGAGGAGCTTGCCATGCAGATGCCTGTGATGAAGGACGTTCTGCGCGCCATGAACATTCCCATCTACGAGTGTCAGGGCTGGGAAGCGGATGACGTCATCGGTACGGTGGGCAAGATCTGCTCAAACAATGGTTGGGAGTGCGTCATCGCCACTGGCGACCGGGACAGCCTGCAGCTGATCGATGAAAATGTCCACGTCAAGCTGGTCGTTTCCAAGATGGGTCAGACCACCGCGACCCTTTATACCCAAGAAAAATTTGTCGAAGAATACGGCTTCGAGCCGAAGAAGCTCATCGACCTGAAGGCACTGATGGGAGATTCCTCCGACAACATTCCCGGCGTTGCCGGTGTCGGTCCAAAGACCGCAACGGAGCTGCTGCTGAAATTCGGCAGCTTGGACGGCATTTATGAGAATTTAGAGGATGACTCCATCCGCCCCAAGCTGCGGGAGAAGCTGGTTTCGGGTAAGGAAAATGCCTATCTTTCCTACGAGCTGGCGACCATCGTGCCGGAAGCACCCATCGATTTTGAACCGAAGGATGCCATCGTGCAGCCCTACAACAAGCCGGAGCTTTATGCCATTTTCCAGCGGCTGGAATTTGTGAAGCTGATCGACAAGTATGGGCTTCGCGGCGCGGCAATGGAAGTCTCGAAGCCGGTGGTTGCGGCGGCAAAGCCGCTGCCCCGCTGCGGCTGTCTGCCTGAGGAGGATGTACCCTGTGCCATCTATCTTGCGGACGACGGCACGCTGGGCGTTGCGTGGGAGCAGGGCGTCTGTACCCTGACCCCTATGGAGGTGCAGATGGGCTGCGATTGCCTCGGATCTTACAGCGGCTGCATTTGCCATGATATGAAGACTACCATGCACCGCATGGATGAGATGGGAGTGCAGTACGGCACCTTTACCTTTGATACGGCGGTGGCAGCCTATGACCTGAATCCGTCTCAGTCAGATTATCCGATATCGAAGCTTGCCACCACCTTCCTTGGCACCAGCGTGGAGGACGGCGATGCTGCCGCCTGCGCCGAAGCCATCTGGCAGCTGAAGCCCGTTCTGGAGCAGGAACTGGAGAAAAACGGCATGCGATCCCTTTACGAAACCGTTGAGCTGCCCCTTTGCCCCGTGCTTTACCGCATGGAGCGGGAGGGCATCGCCATCGACAGAGAACAGCTTGCCCGGTTCGGCACGATGCTTGCTCAGCGGATCGATGACTGCGAAAAGCTGATCTTCGGCTACGCGGAGGGTGCGTTCAACATCAACTCCACCAAGCAGCTGGGTGAGCTGCTCTTTGAAAAGCTGGCACTGCCGCCGGTGAAGAAGACCAAGACCGGCTACTCCACCAACGCGGATGTCCTTGAGAAGCTGAAGGACAAGCATCCCATCATTCCTGCCATCATGGACTATCGGATGATGACCAAGCTGAAATCCACCTATGCCGATGGCTTGATGAAGGTGATCGGCGAAGACGGTCGCATCCGCACCACCTTCCAGAATCTGGTGACCGCAACGGGAAGACTGTCTTCCACTGATCCCAACCTGCAGAACATTCCCGTGCGCACCAATCTGGGTGCTGAAATTCGCAAGATGTTCGTGCCGAAGGAAGGCTGCGTGCTGGTGGATGCGGACTACAGCCAGATCGAGCTGCGTGTGCTGGCGCACATTGCCGATGACAAGGTGCTGCAGGACGCGTTCATCAACGGAGAGGACATTCATACCGTCACCGCATCTCAGGTGTTCGGCGTTGCGCCCGAGGCGGTCACGCCCTTGCAGCGCCGCCATGCCAAGGCGGTCAACTTCGGCATCGTCTACGGTATTTCGGAGTTCTCGCTGGCAGAGGACATCGGTGTTTCCCGGTGGGAGGCAAAGTCCTATATTGAAAGCTACCTCGACCACTACAGCGGCGTGCGCAGGTATATGAAGCAGGTGGTCGCAGATGCCCGGGAATGCGGCTATACCCAGACCCTTTTCGGTCGCAAGCGTTATATCCCGGAGCTGACGGCAAGCAACTTCAACATCCGTCAGGGCGCGGAGCGCATCGCGCTGAATACCCCCATTCAGGGTACGGCGGCAGACTTGATCCGTCTGGCGATGATTCGCGTGGATGCGGCACTGCGGGAGCAATATCCCGAAGCGAAGCTTCTTTTGCAGGTGCACGACGAGCTGATCGTGGAATGCCCGGAGAGCATCGCCGGGGAGGTTGCACAGCTTATCAGCCGTGAGATGGAGGGCATCGCCACGCTGAAGGTTCCCCTGACCGCGGAAGCGAAGATCGGAAAGAGCTGGTACGACGCAAAATGATCAGAATTGAAAGAATGAACGAAGCCCACGTGCTGCAGGTGGCGGAACTGGAAAAGTGCTGCTTTTCCGATCCGTGGAGCGAGCAAAGCATCGCCTATGAGCTGCGCGGACCCTTTTCTCTGTGGTTGGTGGCGTTGGACGGAGAAACCGTGGCGGGCTACGTCGGCTCCCAAAGCGTGCAGGGAGAGTCGGATATGATGAACATTGCCGTTCATCCCGACTACCGCCGTCAGGGCATCGGAGAAAAGCTGGTGACAGAGCTGGCAGCACAGCTGAAGGCGTTGGGAAATGCGTGCCTGACCCTTGAAGTGCGTGTGTCCAACGCAAACGCCATCGCCCTTTATGAAAAGCTGGCGTTCCGACAGATCGGAAGAAGACCCAATTACTACCGCAATCCCAAAGAGGATGCGCTGATTTTACAAAAAGAACTATGAAACTGAAACAAAAAAAGATATGGATCTGGATCGTTGTTGCGATCTTTGGCATCGGTATTTTAGGCGTGGGCGCGGTATTCGGCACCAATGCCTACGTGGTTTACACGGCAGATGACTATATTTTGTCCCATGAGCAGGCAGCGGAGCTTGCAGACGTTGACTGCATTCTGGTGCTGGGCTGCGGCGTGCGTTCGGACGGCAGTCCCAGCGATATGCTCAACGACCGCCTGAAGCGGGGCGTTGCCCTCTACACCGACGGCGCAGCACCGAAGCTTTTGATGAGCGGCGACCATGGTCGCGACGGCTATGATGAGGTGGACGCCATGAAGCACTACGCTGTGGACGAGGGCATCGCCTCGGAGGATGTCTTCATGGATCACGCGGGCTTTTCCACTTACGAGAGCATGTACCGCGCCAAGGAGATCTTCGGGACGAAGAAGGTCATCATCGTCACCCAGCAGTACCATCTGTTCCGGGCTGTCTACATCGCAAGAAGTCTTGGCATCGATGCCTACGGTGTGTCCTCTGACTACCGCCGCTATCTGGGCAGCACAGGACGTGAGGTTCGGGAGGTGCTGGCACGGTGTAAGGATGCGCTGACCTGCGTTTTCCTGCCTGAGCCTACATATCTGGGCGAGGTGATCCCCATCTGGGGTGACGGAAATCTGACCAACGACGAAAATTCTGACTTTGCCTGAGGGGAGTGGAAGACGTGAACATTTTAGCAGTAGAATCCTCCTGCGATGAAACTGCCGTTGCCATCGTCCGTGACGGACGGGAGGTGCTGACCGATTGCATCGCCTCTCAGGTGGAGCTGCACCGCATCTACGGCGGTGTCGTGCCGGAGATCGCGTCCCGCAAGCACATCGAGGCGATCTACGGTCTGGCAGATCAGGCACTGGAGCAGGCGAAGCTGACAAGGGCTGATATCGATGCGGTGGCGGTGACCTATGCACCGGGTCTGATCGGCGCGGTGCTGGTGGGCGTGAATTTTGCGAAGGCGGCGGCGTTGGCACTGGGGAAGCCCCTGATTCCCGTGCATCACATCCGCGGTCACATCGCGGCAAATTACATTGCCTATCCTGATTTGAAGCCGCCCTTTTTGTGCCTTGTGGTGTCCGGCGGTCACACGATGATCATTGAGGTGACGGATTACACCGAAATGCGCATCCTCGGCACGACCCTTGACGATGCGGCAGGTGAGTGCTTCGATAAGGTTGCCCGTGTGCTGGGGATGCCCTATCCCGGCGGTGCGGCACTGGATAAAGCAGCCCGGGGTGCTGACGATACGAAATACGCTTTGCCTCGCTCGAAGCCCGGCGAGAACCCCTACAATATGAGCTTCTCCGGCTTGAAGACAGCGGCGTTGAACCTGATCCACCATGCCGAGCAGGTAGGAGAGGAGCTGGACATCCCGGCACTGTGCGCGTCCTTTTCCGCGGCGGTCTCCGATACGCTGGTACCCCGCGTGGTGCAGGCGATTCAGGAGACGGGACATAAGAAGATCGCCGTTGCCGGCGGAGTGGCTGCCAATTCCCGCATCCGCGCGGACATCATGGCAGCGGCGGACAAGCTGGGGGCGACGGTCTATATGCCGCCGCTGTCCCTGTGCGGCGACAATGGCGCGATGATCGGCGCACAAGCCTATTATGAATATCTGGCGGGCAACGTGGCGGATATGAGCCTGAATGCCTATGCGACGAAATCGATTTTAGGCGAAGCCCTATGATAAAATGCAGGAGCGGATGTGCTGCTCCTGCATTTTGATTTTGTATTCATACGTTGTATAACCGTTTTGCATAAACACGCACAGAATTATGAAAACTCCGGCAGAAAAATTCGGAAAACCCCCGTTCGACGGGTTTCGACATGATTTTCCACTGTGAGATGCTTGTGGAAAAGGTTGTGGAAAGTGTGAATAAATAAACCCTGAATGAAAGATTTCCACTGTTATGGTAACCGAATGGATGGATTTATTCACAAATTTTTCTATTTTTACACAAAATACGACCGAATAGAAGCAGGATTTCTCCCATTTTGCGCTGCTCGATTGACAGCGGAAAAGCGGCATGCTATACTCAGCTTGAAAGGCGGGAGTGCAGGATGCTCATACTGGCGAAAAAGTGCAGTGAACTGAATTTTTCTCAGCTGATGGCAGTGTACGAGGAGGGAAACCTTGAGAATGCCCGGATGTTTTGGCAGGAGCTTTCTGAGGCGGAGCTGCTGCTTCGTGCGGAGGAGTCGTTTTACAGCTACCTGAAGGGGGATTTCTTCCGCACCCGGGGGGCGTATTATGCCATTTGGGAAGAGAATGGTCGGTACTGCAGCGCCCTTCGGATCGAGCCGTATCAGGATGGCGTTCTCCTTGAGGCGCTGGAAACAAGACCTGATTGCCGCCACCGTGGCTATGCGACCATGCTGATGCAGGCGGTCATAGAGCAGGAAACGCGGAAGATCTATTCCCATGTAGGGAAGAAAAACGCCGCTTCACTGCGCACCCACGAGAAGTGCGGCTTTCGGATGCTCCTTGACCATGCGGTCTATATCGACGGCTCGGTGTCTTCCAACGCGGTCACCCTTTGCAAAGAGTAAACCCTCCCGGCTGGGAGGGTTTTGCTTATTTGAAGAGCTTTTTGAGCCGTGCCAAGACCAGCAGACCCAGCCCGGGGAAAACCGCCACGATCAACAAAGCGGCACGGAAGCCCAGCTGCTCCGTTGTCAGGGACAGCCCGGACGCCAGCGTCTGCGCCCAAGGGGCAGCAGTCACCTGATCCACGATAATACCGAATGCCTGCGGTGAGACAGCGGCACCCAGATCTCCGCCCGCAGCCATCAGGGCGTAGGCGGCGACACCTACCGCGGGGATGTTCTCCTCCATCACGATGAGTGTACCCGGCCAGAGCATAGAAGTGCAGATGCCCAGAGCCACACAAGCGATCAGCGACACCGCCGCGCCGGGAGCAAGGGCTGCAACAATGTAGCACACAACCGCACCTGCCATGCTGACGGTCAGCACCCGGAAGATGTTTTTGCCGAATTTGGCGTATGCCGACCGCACCAGCGCAAACAGACCGGCAAAGAGCATCATGCCCAGCAGATCGCCCCAGACCTTCGGAATGTACAGTGCTTTTTCTGCATAAGCAGAGATCCAGTTGGACATGGTGACCTCGGCACATGCCCCCAGAAAGATCAGACAGATACACAAAATAAGACCTTTCATCCGCTTGCCGGAGCGGTCTGCTGCGGCAGAAGGCTGGGCGGTGTCCATCTCGGGGAGGGGGACGCGCATCATCAGCACAGCGGCGATCACCGGAAGTGCCGCCCAGAAGAAGGTCAGGTACATCCAGTAGTCATCGCCTACGAACCGCAAAAACAGCGTGCTGATGCTGACAACGATGATCAGACCGTAGCCGTAGAGGGAGTGCAGGATGCTCATATCTGCGTCGGTGCTGCCGGGGATGGCGGCAACGGCGGAGCTCATCAGCACTTCATCGAGTCCGGCGGCAATGGAGAAAATGATTGTGCCGATCACAAGACCCACGTAGGCATACTGGGGAAAAAGCATGGGGATCAGCGCGTAGATGGTCAGACCCAGCGCGGTGATCAGGGGCATGGTGCGCAGAGCTTTATGGACATTGAAAAAACGGCTGAAAAAGCTGAAGATCAGATCAATGCACAGCTGGGTGCAGAAATTGATCAGCACCAGCGTGCCGAGCAGGGTGTAGGAGATGCCGTAGGTCTCGTGAAAGGTGGCGAACAGCAGCGGCGGCAGGCTGAATGCCGGTGCCATAACAAGGTTGGTAAAATAACACGTGTGTTTCGTGTTTTGATAATTCAGAGTTTTCATTGCAACAGTTTCCTTATCAAAAGCTACCACCCGAAATTGCTTTCGGGTGGTTTGTATTGCTGCATTGGGCTTTTAGTAGATAAGCTTCGGGCGTGCCGGGTCGATGACGGATGCGACATCAAACAGATCGTCCAGCATTTCGGGGTCCTTGATCATGCGGATGCCGTCAATGTTGCGGCGACCGCCCCGGTAGCTGTGTTCGGTGATCTGGGTCCAGGCGACAGCGGAGTCCACGTTGAAGAAATAGCGGTAACCATCTTCATACAGCGCATTAAATTTGGCGTTGCTGAAATCGTACTTGTGCCAGTCAGCGATGTCCGAGCCGTGGGGGTAGAGGATGATGTCGGTGTCGCCGATGATGGGTTGGCAGGTATCTTCCCAGAGGCTGGAGTCGGCTTCGACGCGTTCGGCAGAAATGTTGCCGTAAGCGGGGTGACCGTAGGAGTGACTTGCCATGATCCAGCCCTTTTCCTTCAGACAGGCGACCACCTTCTTGGCTTCATCCACTTCCTTCTGCCATTTTTCCAAGCCGATGGTGTTCTTATATTTGGGCTTGGTGCGGTAGCCGAGGACACCCTCATAGCCGGTGACACCCAGCACAGCACGGGCGCCGTGGTAGGCAAAATCGGGATGCTCCTGAATGAAGCTCTCCAGCAGGGGAACGAGGTCATAGTTGCCATAGAGGACATTTCCGTCCGCGTCTACATATTCACAAGTGGGATAGCCGTCCTCGCCGATGACGATCTTGCTGGCGAAGCCATCGTTGGCGTGGTCAGCCCAGTAGGGCGTTTCGTTTTTGCCGTTGCCGGAGCTGATCATATAGCTGTAGTAGTTGACATCGTCCTGGCTCATGATGAAGGGCGTCTTGCCCTCGGGCAGGCGGATCTCACCGCGGACGAAGTGGGTGCCGGTCTCGTCGGTGACCTCGTAGGCAACGTCGTAGGGAGTTACCAGCACAAAGCCCCGGTCATACATCTGCTGCATAATGGCGTTGAACTCGGCAACAGTACACATATACATATTGTAGCCGTTGGAGTCGCCGTCGCCGTCGAAGGCGCGGTCAGTATCCACGATCAGGCTGTGGAAGAAGATGTGGGTGACTTTGTCGTGATCCTTGAAGGTGACGAGCTTTTTATCTGCTTCTTCAAATCTTGCGATGGCATCGGTCAGCTCGGGGTAGGCATCGTAGCCGGTGTAACCCTTCAGCAGAGCGATAGCACCCTGATAGTCGTAGCCTGCCGCCTGAAATTCAGCCTTTGCCAAAAGCTCCGTCACCGCTGCGGGGGTAGTAGGCTCTGTGGGCTGGGAGGTGGGCTCGCTTGTGGGATCGGTGAGCTCGGTGGGGTCTGTCGGCTCGCTGCTCAGATGCTCGGTCGACGGCACAGTAGGCTGGGGATCCAGCGCGTTGCGCACAGTCTGGATCGTGAGGATCGCCATAAATACGCAAAAGGCAGAGAGCAATACAGTTACAAGAATCGGCAGGTAATGCCGCAGAAGACGGTTGGTGCCGCCACGGTCATGGCGGTCGGAGTTTCGGTCGGTCATAAAAGTACCTCCTTTGAGTATGTGCGTTGTATAATAGTATTCTACCACCCCTGCTGTGAAAATTCAACAAAAAACTGTAAATGTTTTTGCACGGTTGACAACCCGGGTTTCGGGTGTTATAAGTATACCAAAGCAAACAGGACGGAGGAGAAAACAGTGGATCGATTTTCGTCGGATGTTGGTCATGAAAATGCCCTTCGTAACAAAAAGCCGCAGCTTGCCTTTGATGAAAGCGCTCCCTTTGAGCCGTGGAAAAAGGCGGTTAGGGAAAAGCTGACGCAGCTGCTGGGCGACATGCCCGAGCGTGTGCCGCTGAACCTGCGGGTCGAATGGGAAAAGGAATATGATACCTTCCTTGAAAAACGTATTTCCTTTGATTCTGAGGCGGATGTCTGCGTGCCTTGCCATCTGTGGATCCCCAAGAATGCAAGCAAGCCCTGCCCGGTGGTCATCTGCCTGCAGGGTCACTCCACCGGCATGCACAATTCCATGGGAAGACAGATCCATCAAAAGGATTTTGACAATATGGGTCGCGGCGGTGACCGTGACTTTGCCGTGCAGGCGGTGGCACAGGGCTATGCCGCGCTGGTGCTGGAGCAGCGGGGCATGGGCGAGCGTTTAAGCCCCAAATCCTTCATCATGCCGGAAAACACCCCGGCAAGAGCGGTGGAGGAATACAACCATGTGGGCTGCCTTTATCCTGCCATGTCAGCTCTTTTGCAGGGCAGAACCCTTCTGGGCGAACGGGTGTGGGAGGTTTCCCGCGCCATCGATGCGCTTGCGGAATTTGAGGAGATCGATACAGAGCGCGTCGCCTGTCTCGGCAATTCCGGCGGCGGTACGACTACTTACTACGCTGCCTGCATGGATGAGCGGATCAAGATCGCCGTTGCCTCCTGCAGTGTCTGCACCTTTATCGAATCCATCGGCATCACAGCTCACTGCAGTTGCAATTATCTGCCGGGCATGGCGAAATACTTGGATATGGGCGAGCTGGCTGCCTGCATCGCACCCCGCAAGCTGATCGTGGTATCGGGCAGGGAAGACCCCATTTTCCATATCGAAGGCTCAAAAAAAGCCTACAGTGTCATTGAAAAGATATACAAAAAGGCAGGTTGCCCCGAAAATTGCGAAATGGTCATCGGCGAGGGCGGACACCGCTTCTACGCTGACCCCACTTGGGATATCTTTAACCGGCTGACCGGCTGGAAAGAATAAAAAAGGAGATATGGAGTATGAACAAGTTTTCACCTGATAATTGTCATGAAAATGCGCTGCGCAACATGAAGCCTTTGCTGAAATTTGACGAAAGTGCGCCCTTTGAGCCTTGGCGTGCGGCGGTCAAGGAAAAGTTGACGGAGCTGCTGGGCGATATGCCCCAGCGGGTGCCGCTGAACCTGCAGATCGAGTGGGAGAAGGAGCATGATACCTTTATCGAAAAGAGGATCGTCTTCGATTCCGAGGAGGATACCTCTGTGCCTTGCCATCTGTGGATCCCCAAGAATGCAAAGCTGCCCTGCCCGGTGATCATCTGCCTGCAGGGTCACAGCAGCGGCATGCATATTTCCATGGGCAGAACGATCTACCCGGGGGATGCGGTCGGCGGCGACCGGGATTTTGCTGTGCAGATCGTCAATGAGGGATATGCTGCCCTCGTATTGGAGCAGCGTGCCTTTGGAGAGCGTTATACCGAAAAGTCGCTGGTTTCCGAGGATGCTCCCGATCTGAGAAAGGAACAGATGAAGCTGCGTACCAGCTGCTTCTATCCGTCGCTGAACGCGCTGCTGCTGGGCAGGACCCTGATCGGCGAGCGTGTTTGGGATGTTTCCCGCGCCATTGATGCCATTGAGCAGATCCCGGAGCTGGATTCTGACCGCGTTGCCTGCATGGGCAACTCCGGCGGCGGTACGGCAACCTATTACGCAGCCTGTATGGACGAGCGCATCAAGATCGCGATTCCCTCCTGCGCCGTGTGTACCTTCATCGAGTCCATCGGCATCAAACGCCATTGCTCCTGCAACTATATTCCGAACATTGCAAAGTATTTTGACATGGGCGAGCTGGCTGCCTGTATCGCACCCCGCAAGCTGATCGTAGTCTCCGGCGAGCAGGACGACGGCTTCTACATCAAGGGCGCACGGGATGCCTACAGCGTGATCGAAAAGATCTACGATAAGGCAGGCTGCCCCGACAACTGCAAGCAGGTGATCGGTCCGCTGGGTCACCGCTTCTATGCAGAGCCTACATGGGATGTCTTTGCAGAAATGTCCGGCTGGAAAGAATAAAGTAAAAGCCCGTCCGGGAGGACGGGCTTTATTCGTCGCCTTTGGCATTGGCAAAGCGGTACTGCCGGGGGGTCATGCCGGTGACCTTCTTGAAAATGCGGTAGAAATACTGAATGTCGTGGAAGCCGCAGATGTCAGCAATGTCTTCGATCTTGGTGTCGGTGTTCACAAGGTGCTTGCAGGCTTCGTCGATGCGGATCTGCTGCAGCAGCGCGCTGACCGGCATGCCGGTGGTTTCCCGGAACAGCCGGGCAAAATAGTCCTTGCTCAGAAACACCTGCGCCGCCAGATCGTCCAGCGACAGCTGCTTATGATAATTCTGCCGCAGATAGTCCAGTGTGATGTCCACGATCTGCGCCTGCCGGTTGAAGACCTCCGGGCGGGACACGGTGCTCATTTTGCGGAAGATCTTGATGATCAGCTCTACCACGTAGGCGCGGATGAGATCCAGATAGCCGTTTTCCCGGTAGGTAAATTCCTGATAGATCTTGTTGAACAGATCGCCGAAGCTGTTGTAGCTGGAGCCGGAAATATGCACGTCCGGTCCTGTCTGGGTTCCGGGGAAAAGGGAATAGAAGAGGAAGGACGAATTGATGGACTCGAAGCGTACGCTGTCCAGCAGCGAGGTGTCCAAAAAGCCCGGTGTAAACAGCAGGTCGTAGCTGATGAAGGGTTCGGAGTCATTTTCATCCCAGAAAAAGGCGTGGGGCGTATCGTAGTTGATGATGAAAAGGTCACCCTTGGTAGCGGGGTAGGTGCGCTCACCCACCAAGTGGGTCGCATGGCCGGAGATCACATACACCAGCTCGATGAAGGTGTGCTTGTGCACCACACCGAGAAACTCTTTGCACTTACTGGAGGTTTCCTTGCCGGATGCCTGAATAAAGACATTTTCGCCGGGACGAAAAACATCCTGCTCGGTAATCACAGGGACGTCTTCTTCTTTTGGAATACGGATCTCCACGGGCGTGACCTCCTTTCCGAAAATGACTGTGCTTTCATCAATTATAGCGCGCTGCGTCCTGTTTGCCAAGAGTTTTTTGAAAAAGCCGTTTTTTTACAGTAAAAGCAGGAATCGTACAATGACTTTACAGCTTGGATGTTGTATAATACAGGTGTGGCAATATGTGAAAATGCTTGAAAAATAAGGATTTGTCCATTGAAATTTGGTAAGATTGCCAGTATAATGTAAGAAGCAAAGTTTGTCATCGGGACGCCGGTGACGCAGAAGCAAGAAGGAGGCATTCACAGTGAAAGAAATCAACACCTTCAGAGGTACTATGCCCCTGTCCAAGTACCGCAAGATCTGCCCCCATGAGCATGTTTTCATGGACATGACCCACGAGGCGATTGAACCCAAGACGGAAGAGGAGAAGAAGCTGTTTTACGGAGAAGTCCGCATGGATCTGCTGGGCGTTCTGCGCAGAAATCCCTACATCGTCCGGGACAACCTGATCCTCGACAATGTGTCCGATGCCATTTCCGAGCTGCATTATCTTGACAAGCACAATGTGGAGCTTGTCCTTGATCTGAGTGCCTTCGGTCTGGTGCGGGATATGGATATGCTGCAGTATGTCAGCCGCCACATCAAGCCGGATCTGGTACTGGCGACCGGTTTCTTTGTCCACGATGTTCTCGGCCCTGAAATTGAGGCAATGAGCGTTGAGGAAATGGCTGATTTCATGATCAATGAGATCGAGAACGGCATCGCCGGAACTTCCGTCCGCGCCGGTGTCATCAAGACCGCCATCAGCGAGGTCATCTACCCGGTGGAGCGCAAGGCACTGCTGGCAGCCGCCATCGCCCACAAGAAGACGGGACTTCCTATCTATATCCATACCTATTCTTGGTCTTGGGCAGGTCTGGAGGCACTGGAGCTGCTGATGGAAAACGGCGTTCCCGGCCGCAGCGTGTGCGTCTGCCATACGGATGTTACCTTCGACTACGAATACCTGACCGCTCTTCTGAGCCGCGGTGCGTATTTGACCTTCGATAATTTCAGTAAGGAATTTTACTTCCCGCCGTCTGACGGCGCCTTTGCCGGCGGCCCCTTTGCAACGGATGTGGAGCGGGTGCGGATGCTCGCCAAGCTGATCAAGGATGGCTACGGCAAGCAGCTGATGCTGGCGGTCGACCTCTGCCTGAAGGCATCCCTGCACAAGTACGGCGGCTGGGGTTATGACCATATTTTCGAAAACATCGTACCTATGATGCAGCAGGAGGGCTTCCCTGAGGAAGACATCACCATGCTGGTCGAACGCAATCCCGTTGAATTTTTGGCACAGGGCGACGAAATTTAAGAAGGAGTGAACCATTATGAAACTGATCGATGCAAATGCCTGTATGGGCGGCGACTTTGTCAAGCACCCCATTGTTAACCACGAGAGCTTTATCATCATGGATGACGTCAAGACTGCGGACACCCCTGCGGAGCTGATCGAAGTGATGGATCGCTTTGAGATTTCTCAGGCTGCCGTGTGGCACCGCGCCATGTTCGATTACAACCCCGACAAGGGCAACGAGATCCTCAGCAAGCTGATGCCCGGTTATGAAGACCGCCTGCTGCCTGTGTGGACGATCCTGCCTGACATTACCGACCGGGAGTTTGCTCCCGAGGTGTTCTTCCCCAAGATGAAGGAAAACGGCGTTAAGATGCTCCGTGCCTTCCCCCAGCAGAACCGTTATATTCTGTGCGATGTGACCATGGGCGATCAGCTCAAGGCGATGGAGGAGGCACACATCCCTCTGTACCTCGAACCCCAGCCCGGCTGGGAGTACATCTACAGCGTGCTTAGCGAGTTCCCCAACCTGACCGTCATCATCTGCAACATCGGCATCTGGCCCAGCGGCAGACTGATCTACCCCCTGCTGAAGCGCTATCCCAATGTCTACTTTGAAACCGGCGACATGGGTGTCTGCCACGGCTACGAGCGCGTCTGCGAGTACTTCGGCAGTGAGCGCATGCTATACGGCTCCAACTTCCCCTCCAACTACCCCGGCTGCGCGCTGCATGCTTTCGCAACCGCAAAGCTCAGCGAGTCCGACAGAGAAAACATCGCTTACCGCAACATGGAGCGCATCCTGAGTGAGGTGAAGCTGTAATGCAGTGGAGTGCTGATTACAAGTTTATCGATGTCCATACCCATATGGGTCCCCAGTATCCCGTCTATGTGCCGGAAAACGACGTGGACAGCATGGTGCGCTACATGGATGAGTGCAACATTGAGTACATCATCTCCGCACCGATGCAGGATCTGTTCGTGACGGGCTTCTGCCGTGAGGACATCACCGATGCCATGCGCCGTTACCCCAACCGCGTCAAGGGCTACTTCAGCTTCAATCCCAACGTGCCTGCCTCCGCCATGGAGATGGAAAAGGCATTTGCCGAAAATCCCGGCTATGTGGGTCTGAAGTTCCTGCCGGACTATCACCGCACCAACATCACCGATCCCAAATTCGAAGAAGCACTGGCATTCGCCAACGAGAATGAACTGCTCCTGCTGTCCCACACATGGGGTCTTTCCATGCAGGGCGAGCAGTGCAATTCCGCCGACAAGATCGCAATGATTCTGGAGAAGTATCCCAAGATCAACTTCATCATGGGTCACTCCATTCAGGGTCAGACAGAGCTGGCGATCGACCTTGCCAAGACCTATCGGAACGCCTACCTCGACCTGTGCGACACCGGCCGCTTCTACGGCATCATTGAAAAGATGGTGGACGGTGCCGGCGCAGATCGGATCCTGTATGCCACCGATGCACCGCTGCAGGGCTATCGCTTCATTCAGGGCGCGGTGTTCTCCGCGGATATTACCGAGGAGCAGCGTCGCATGATTTTCCGCGACAATGCTGCAAGATTGCTGAAGCTGTAACAGAGGTGAAACAATGAAACAGTGGACTGTTGATTATCAATTCATCGATGTACATACCCACATGGGACCTCAGTATCCCATCTATGTTCCCGAGAACGATGCCGACGGCATGGTCCGTTACATGGATGAGTGCAACATCGAGTACATCATTTCCGCGCCCATGGAGGATCTTCACTCCAAGGGCTCGAAGCGGCAGGATATCACCGACGCCATGCGCCGCTATCCCAACCGCATCAAGGGTTATTTCAGCTTCAATCCCAATGACCCTGCCACAGTGGAGGAAATTGAGAAGGCATTTGCGGAAAATCCCGGCTATGTGGGTCTGAAGTTCCTGCCGGACTATCACCGCACCAACATCACTGATGCAAAGTACGCTGATGCGCTGGCATTTGCGGATGAAAAGAAGCTGCTTGTGCTGTCCCACACATGGGGTCTTTCCATGCAGGGCGAGCAGAGAAATTCCGCGGACAAGATTGCAATGATTCTGGAGAAGTATCCCAAGATCAACTTCATCATGGGTCACTCCATTCAGGGTCAGACGGAGCTGGCGATCGACCTTGCCAAGACCTATCGGAATGCCTACCTCGACTTGTGTGACACCGGCCGCTTCTACGGCATCATTGAAAAAATGATCGATGGCGCAGGTGCTGACCGGGTGCTGTACGCAACCGATGCGCCCCTGCAGGGCTACCGCTTCATTCAGGGCGCGGTGTTCTCCGCGGACATTACCGATGCGGAAAAGCGGTTGATCCTGCGCGACAATGCAGCAAGACTTTTGAAGCTGTAAAGGAGGATAAACAATGAGTATTCTGATCGGAATGAAGCGTCAGGATCTGGAGAAAGCACTCCGTCCTGTTGGCGTGGAAATCGGCGAAGAGCGCGTGGAGGCATGCTGCCTCTATGTCAAATCCGAGGCTGCCGAGGCAGTTTGGATCGTGCTGGACTTCATGGACTTCAACCTAAACGTGGTCAAGACCGTGCGGGATGCGGTGGTGGCAAAGACCGGCATCGCAGCCGAGCATGTTCACGTTCTGTCCACCCACAACCACGGCGGTGGTACGCCTGATCTGGAAGTGCTTTCGGATGTTGTGGCGGATGCCGCCTGCGAAGCAAAGGCAACTGCCCGGGCAGCCAAGATGCGCACTGCCAACGCAAGACCTGAAAAGCGGGTCAACTACCTCAGAAGAATCTACGTTCCTGAGCTGGAGGGCTGCACCACCTACTGGTTTGGTGTGGGCGATTTTGAGGGCTTTGAGACCTTCGACGCAGCACCCCATATCGAGCATGCCATCAACGATGTGGTCAAGGGTCATCTTGCCTATTTCGGTACTGAGCCTACCAAGCGTCCCTACACCCCGTGGCCCGAGGCGGACGATCTGCTGACCGCGGTGGAGTTCCGTGCCATCGAGGACGACGCGCCCATCGGCTCTCTGGTTCGTTTTGCTTCCCATGTCAACTGCGACAACGGCGGCGGCTATCTGGAGGGCGACTTCCCCTATGTGCTGCGCCAGAGAATGGAAGCGGCACTGGGCGGCAATTCCATGTTCTTTACCGGCCCCTGCGGCGATGTCTGCCCTTGGATGGCAAAGAAGAGAGACGGCACCTCTGCCATGATCGGCAATCACCTTGCGGATACCGCATTGAAGGCACTGCAGGATGTTCCCTTCGAGCCGGTCACCAAGTTTGCGGATCTGACGCAGCCGGTGGATCTTCCTGTCCGCGCGGAAGTGCTGGCAGGGGACGTGCAGCTGCCCGAGGAGATCCCCGAGGATCTGCCCAACCGCCGCAGATATCTGGAAGCAGTCAGAACAAAAGACAGCATGGACTTCCTGGTCGAAAAGTATAAGGAAGGCGTGGAAGGTCCTCTGACCGATACCGTCGAGATCCATTTGGGCTTCCTGCGGCTGAATGATGTGATCTTTGCCGCGTTCCCCGGCGAGACCTTCTCCACCACCGGCGAAGCGCTGCGCGCGGCTTACCCGGAGCTGAATATCTCCACCGTCACCGAGCATTGGCGCACCGTCATGTATCTGCCCCCCAAGGAAGACCTTGCCAATGGCAGCTACGAAGCCACCTGCCGTGTCACCGATGAAGGTGCTGCTGAGATTCTTGCGGAGAAGTCCATCGAAACCATGGCTTCGTTCCTGAAAGCATAAATCCCCGCGACAGCGGTTAAGAAGAGAAAATATATTTTTGGAGGATATTATCTATGAAAACCAAGCTCAGACCCAGAATTGGCCTGCTGCCCACCGGCCTCAACATGTACTTCCATCAGTACCCCAACCTGAAGGCCATGGGCATGGCAATGTACGGCAAGCTGCTCGCTCACTTGGAGGAGTATGCTGACGTCGTTTCCCCCGGCCTCGTGGACACCTACGATACTGCCGCAAAGGCAGCCGAGCTGCTGTCCACCAGCGACATCGACATCCTGCTGATCTTCCCCTTCGGCTACACCACCGGCATGATGATCGCTCCCACCGTCAAGGCTACCAATGTTCCCATCCGTCTGATCAACGCCCACGAGGATGCTTCTTACGACTACAAGAATGCGGATACCGAGCTGTACCTGCACCACGAGGGTGCTTGCCCCATCCCCGAGTACTCCTGCACGCTGGTAGCGATGAAGCGTAAGTTCCAGGTCATCACCGGCTACTTTGGTCAGGATCACTTCTGGAACGAGATCAAGCGTCACTGCATGGGTGCCGCCGCCGCAAAGGCTTATTCCCGCTGTCGCTTCGGCTGCATCGGCAACACCTACACCGACATGGTGGATATGCCCGTTGACGATCACCGTATCCTGCGCGCAACCGGTCAGCTGGTCTGCCGTCCCGAGATCGAAGAGGTGGAGAAGGCATACGATGCCGTTACCGACGAGCAGCTGCAGGAGATGTACAAGGAATTCCGCGAGTACTACGAGGTGGACGATTCCGTTACCGACGATCATATGCGTGAGTCCGCAAAGATCGCTGTCGCCTTCGACTACATCGTCAAGAAGTACAAGCTGGACGCTCTGGGCTTCTACTGGTGGGGTCAGTCCGAGAAGCTGATCGAGCTGCGCAGCCAGTCCGCTCTGGCAGCCTCCCGCCTGACCGCTATGGGTATCCCCACCGTTACCGAGGGTGACGTCAAGGCTGCTATGGCAATGAAGATCCTGAACCTGCTGGGCGGCGGCGGTATGTTCCTGGAGTTCTTCTCTCAGGACTTCGACGAGAACTTCATCATGATGGGTCACGACGGTCCTTCCAACGTCGATCTGGCAGACGGCAAGCCCAAGCTGCAGAACCTGACTGTCCACCACGGCAAGATCGGTGAGGGTCTGGGCATCGACTTCGACATGAAGCAGGGTCCCATCACCATCCTGAACCTGACCCAAGTCGGCACTGAGAAGACCTTCAAGCTGATCTATACCGTCGCAGAGATCGTCCCCGGCGACATCCTGAACATCGGTAACCCCAACTGCCGCATCCGCATGCAGAAGCCCATTCCCGAGTTCTACAACGACTGGTGCATCAACGGCCCCGGCCACCACAGCGCTCTGGGCATCGGCGACCTGTCCAAGGAGATCGAGGTCTTTGCACAGGCAATGGACTTCGAGTGTGTCCGCGTTTAATTGACAACTGATTTCATTAAGAAAGGCTGGTATTGATAATGAAGCTTATCCCTACTCCTCAGGTGTACCGCTATGCAGAAGCCATCAAGCCCATCTGCGGCTTTGCAAGCATCGTCTGCAATGTGGAAAAAAATGATACCATCGAGTGGAGCCTGAAGAAGCTGGCTGAGGTTGCCGGCGGAAACGGTACCGATGTTCTGACGCTTCGCAGCGGTGATGACAAGTTCTTTGAAGAGAAGAACGCAACTGAGCAGGGCTATATCCTGACCCGTGACGCAAAGGGCGTTACCATTACCGCACAGACCTCCATCGGTATGATGTACGGTCTGATGACCCTGTGCCAGCTGTGCGAGGAAGCTCCCGAGACCTTCGAGATCTATGACCGTCCCCAGATCCGTTTCCGCGGCAATATGAATACGCTGTGGGCGGAGTCCGGCGTGTGGTCTTACGACTTCGGCGATGGTATCGAGGCTGCCAAGCACCGTCTGGAGGTCGCCATTGATGACTGCGCCCGTTCCAAGCTGAATATGATGTACATCGACGCCTTCGGTTACGCAACCGAGCGTTTCCCCGGCTATGACAAGCTGATGAGCGAATTGGCTGCTTACGGCCGCGTGCGCGGTGTGCGCATGATGTTCGGTGCTTACGGCATGAGCTACGGAGCTTCCGGTCACAAAAACGGCTACTACGGCAAGGTCTACCGCAACCGCCGTCCCTATCCCGACGGAGAGCTGTACGATTGCATCGGCACTTATGACAAGGGCCATGACCCCAAGGACATCAAGGGCGCATCCTACGGCACGTGTCTTACCAACCGCGAGCTGATCGACGATAAGATCGAGGAGATCCGTCAGTATCTGCGCGCCACCGGCACCAGCATGATCTACATGCACAACATGGATGCTGACCAGATCCATGAGCCTCTGTGGCTGGCTCGCTGCGAGTGCTGCCGCAAGGAATTCCCCAACGACAGCCTTTATGCGGAAGACGGCGCAGCCGGCGCATTTGCCCGCTTCTACGACCAGATGCTGGATGCCCTTCTGCCCGAATTCCCCGACCTGATCATCTGCCCCGTCAGCCCCGGCTATGCCTACGCTGACTCCTCCGAGGATGAGGACTTCGAGAAGTGCCGCCAGTTCTGGGGTGCTGTTTACAAGTATTGCCGCAACCGGGAGTTCATCGTGCCGACCTTCCGTGAGCTGTTCTATCAGCACGAGTCCAATGAGCTGCGCTTTGACCTGATCCGCGAGGTTCTGCCCTCCATCGGCTGTGTCTACTTCTCCAGCGGCGACGGCTTCTACTCCGACAAGATCTACACCCCCAGCGCGGCTTACACGGTCACCATGCGTGACTCTGATGTGATGATCTGCGCCAACGGCGGTGCTCTGCAGAAGCCCACCCAGATGGCAAATGCTGAGTATCTGTGGAATCCCGACCACTCCGCATTCTACAATCTGGAGCTGATCGGCTCTTATCAGGAGCAGATGGCACACTACACCGACTTCCGCGAGTGCCGCATCCGTCCCGAGGGCATCTACGGCGATGACGGTCTGCTGGAGACCAGCTGTGCATTGCTCTTTGGCAAGGCACACGCCAAGCGCATCGCGGATATCTTCCGCCTGCGGGGCAAGAACGGCGAAACGCCCATTTTCACCGCATGTAACGTGGAGCTGTGGACCAACTACACCAAGGTCAACTTCCCCATGCTGTGGGATACGCCGGTTCCTTCCGCACAGCAGCAGACCTTCCGTGAACGCTTCAGCGAGTGCGGCATGGTCACCGTGGCTGCAAGAGACATCCTTGAGGAGATCCTCGAAGCTGACGACCTGAGTGCCGACACCCGTGAGCATCTGGAGTTCCTGCTGGACTGCGCCAAGATGGGCAGCAAGCTGTGCAACCAGCTGACCCGCTACATGGATCTGTACATCGAGGCACACAACTACCTCGATTTCAAGAACTACACACCCAAGGGCGACGACCTGATCACCCGCTGTGAGGCTCTGATCAAGGATGCACGCCGTGAGGCGGATGCCGTCAAGGATGATAAGCGTCAGCCCTTCGATCCCGCAGAAGGTGCGTTGGTGCGCCGCCGTGATATGTTCGAGTTCATCGCCTACTGCGCCGGACAGATCATCAAGAGCATCAAGACCCTCAGACGCATTCCCGAGGATCGCAGACCTCTGAACGTACGTACTTGGTGGTAATGACACAATAAAAAATAAGGACGGAGTGATCCGTCCTTATTTTTGTGTCTTATTTAGCCGTACAGCTTGAAAATCTCTACAAATTTCCGTGCAATGCGGTAGATGGGACCCTCCAGCTCCTTGGAGGCAGCCTTCAGCTGCTTGCGAATTTCAATGTGCTGGGGGCAGTGCTTTTCGCACTTGCCGCACTCTACGCACAGCCGGGCAGAGGTCTCGGTCTTGCGGGCGGCACTGCACATGAAATGCTCCTTCAAGCCGGCGAATTTTCCCTCGGAATAGCAGCGGTTATAGGCGGCGAAGGCGCCGGGGATATCTACGCCCATGGGGCAGGGCATACAGTAGCTGCAGCCGGTGCAGGGGACTTTCATCTTTGCGTTGATGGCACGCAGAACCCGTGCGATCATCGCCTGATCCTCATCGGTCAGCATGCCTACCTCACTTTCGGAAGCGGTCTGGATGTTTTCCATTACCATTTCCATGGAATTCATGCCGGACAGCACACAGGTGACCTCCGGCTGATCCCACAGCCAACGCAGTGACCACTGTGCCGGTGTGCCGGCAACACTGTGCTTTGCAAATTCCTCCTGCGCCTGTTCAGGCAAATTGTTGACCAGCTTGCCGCCCCGCAGCGGCTCCATGATGATCACGGGCAGACCCTTGGCGGCTGCGTACTGCAGACCCCGGCGACCGGCTTGCGTGTGTTCATCCATGTAGTTGTACTGGATCTGGCAGAAATCCCAGTCGTATACGTCGATCAGCTTGCAGAAATTTTCGGTGTTGCCGTGGTAGGAGAAGCCCACCTGCCGGACAGCGCCGGATTTTTTCTTCTCCTCCAGAAAATCGAGAATGCCCATCTGAATGAGCTTTTCCCACGTCTTCACATCGGTGAGCATATGCATCAGATAATAGTCGATGTGATCGGTCTGCAGGCGATCCAGATGCTCCTGAAAGATCTTGTCCATCTGCTCCCGGGACTTGATCATGTAGTGGGGGAGCTTGGTTGCCAGCTTGATCTTGTCGCGGACGTTGTTTTTTGCGAGGATCTCGCCCACGGCGACCTCGCTGCCGGGGTAGATGTAAGCGGTGTCAAAGTAGTTGACACCGGCATCGATGGCGGCAAGCAGCTCACGCTCTGCCTCCTCAAGGTCGATGCTGCCGTTCTTGCGCTGGAAGCGCATGCAGCCGAAGCCGAGAACGGATATGTCGTTGCCGTATTTGTCTTTGCGGTATTTCATAAGCATCTGCCCCTTTCTGCCGTTCAGGCGATTGTGATGACGGCTGCGTCACGGATCAGCTGCATGACCTTGCTGGTCATAATGCTGCGCATCAGTGCTTTTTCAAATTCTTCGCTGTAGTATTCCTTCAGCTGCTCGGCATTGATGCCGTTCTGCTGACAGATCAGGGCGATTGCCTGACTGATCTCTTCTTCTGTTGCACTCAGCTGCTCCAGCTCTACGATCTTGTCGACGGCGGCAAAGTTGCGAAGTGCTGCCTCCGCAGCGGGGTAAGCATCCTTGCGCAGGGCTTCGACGGTGGTGTTCATGAAGGAGCAGTACATCTCAAGGCTCAGACCCTGCTGTGCCAGCTGACCCTCCAGCGAGCGCAGCTGCTCCTGCACGGCGGCTTCCAGCTCCTCGGGATCGACGGTGTAGTCAAGGGTTGCGGCTGCCTGACGGAGCAGACGGTCCTGCAGATCCATCTCTGCACGCTCGTCGATGTAGGCCTGCATGCTTTCGGTCATCTTCTGACGCATCTGCTCAAGGCTGTCACACTGACCCACTTCCTTGGCAAAGGTGTCGTCCAGCTGGTAGGCTTCCTTGATGCGGATCTCGTGGATCACACAGCGGAATTCCGCTTCCTTGCCGGCAAGCTCAGGCGCATGGTAAGCCTCGGGGAAGGTGACCTTCACGATGACCTGATCGCCGGGATCTTTGTCCAGCAGCTGCTCTTCAAAGCCGGGGATAAAGGTGCCGCTGCCCAGCACGAGGGTCTGCTTTTCAGCAGTACCGCCGGGGAACTGCACACCGTCGCAGAAGCCGGCATAATCCAGAACCACTTCGTCGCCGGACTGGGTGGGACGACCGATCACGGGGGTGATGCGGGGCGTTTGCTGCAGCAGACGCTGCAGCTGGCGATCCACCTCTTCAGGTGTGACGGTGTGGCGGGTAAGAGTGGCCTCAAGACCACGATAAGTAAAACGCATGATAGAACTCCTTATACAATTATAATAATGAAATCATATACGCACACGAACCGTTTGTCAAGGAATATTCCTAAAATCTGTTGGAAAACGTATTGACAAATGAAGCACATTGTGGCAATATATTGTATAGCGGCATTCAAAAAAACACAAGATGTTGTATACAATTTGCGAAAGACGGTGTTTCAAATGATTCAGAGTATTATCAAGCGCGACGGTCGCGTGGTCCTTTATGACCAGAACAAGATCGCCGCTGCTATTTTGAAGGCGATGGAGGTTTCCGGCGAGGGCAACGCTGCCGATGCAGCCCGTGTTGCCAACGATGTCCAGCGGGAGCTGGAGAGCAAATTCCTGTCGGATTCGCCCCACATTGAGCTGATCCAAGACCTTGTTGAGCAGCAGCTGATGAACCACGGCTTCAACGCCGCTGCCAAGGCATACATCCTCTACCGCGCCAACCGTACCCGCGCCAGAGAGGCAAGCACCTCCCTGATGAAGACCATCGATGAGATCACCAATATCGATGCCCGCATCAGCGACATGAAGCGTGACAACGCCAATATTGACGGCAATACCGCCATGGGTTCCATGCTTCAGATCGGCGCAGCCGGTGCAAAGGCGTACAACGAGATGTACCTGCTCCGTCCCGAGCATGCCAAGGCATACCGGGAGGGCGACATCCACATCCACGATTTTGATTTTTACAGCCTTACCACCACTTGCTGCCAGATCGACATTCTGAAGCTGTTCCACGGCGGCTTTTCCACCGGTCACGGCTATCTGCGTGAGCCGCAGAGCATTCAGAGCTACGCGGCACTGGCAGCCATCGCCATCCAGTCCAACCAGAATGACCAGCACGGCGGTCAGTCTATTCCCAACTTCGACTATGCCATGGCAGAGGGCGTTGCCAAGACCTATCGCAAGGCGTTCTCCCGCCGCCTGAGAGATGTGATCGAGGATTATTTTGACCTTCCCGACGAGGCGGAAGCTATTGGTGCCATTATCGCCGGGGCAGAGGCCGCCACCGGCGAAACTGCCAAGCTGGTAAGCGCGCCCTCCTATGTGGAAGCGGTGGTCAAGGGTCTCTGCGAGCATTATGAAATGTCCGCTGAGATGGCGCACAAGATGGTCGAGCGCTCCGCAAAGCGTTCCGAGCTGAAGACCGACCGGGACACCAAGCAGGCAATGGAGGGCTTTGTCCACAATCTGAACACCATGCACTCCCGTGCCGGTGCTCAGACACCCTTCTCCTCCATCAACTACGGCACGGACACCACCCCCGAGGGTCGCATGGTCATCCGCAACATCCTGCTGGCACTGGAAGCCGGTCTGGGTCACGGCGAGACCTGCATTTTCCCCATCCATATTTTCAAGGTCAAGGAAGGCGTCAACTACAACGAGACCGATCCCAACTATGATCTGTTCCGTCTGAGCATGCGGGTCAGCGCAAAGCGTCTGTTCCCCAATTACACGTTCCTTGATTCCCCCTTCAACCTGCAGTATTATGTGCCGGGTCGTCCTGAGACCGAGGTGGCAACCATGGGCTGCCGTACCCGTGTTATGGGTAACGTCTATGATCCCAGCCGTCAGATCGCCTACAGCCGTGGCAATCTGTCCTTCACCTCTATCAACCTGCCCCGCATCGCCATCGAAAGCAAGGGCGACGAGAAGCTGTTCTATGAGAAGCTGGATGCTATGCTGGAGCTGGTTGCCCAGCAGATGCTGGATCGCTTTGAGATTCAGGCAAGCAAGCACATCTACAACTACCCCTTCCTGATGGGTCAGGGCGTGTGGCTGGATGCGGACAAGCTCAATCTGCAGGATGACCTGCGTGAGGTGCTGAAGCACGGCACGCTGTCCATCGGCTTTATCGGTCTGGCAGAAGCACTGACGGCACTTTACGGTCAGCACCACGGTCAGAGCGAGGAGCTGCAGCAAAAGGGTCTGGAGATCATCGGCTTCATGAGAAAGTACTGTGATCGCCGCTCCCAAGAGCTGCAGATGAACATCACCCTGCTGGGTACGCCCGCAGAGGGACTGTCCGGCCGCTTCATCCGCATGGACCAGAAGCGCTTCGGCAAGATCCCCGGCGTTACCGACCGGGAGTACTACACCAACAGCTTCCACGTTCCTGTCTGGTATCCCATTTCCGTTTACGACAAGATCCGTCTGGAAGCACCTTACCACGCACTGTGCAACGCCGGTCACATCAGCTATGTGGAGCTGGACGGCGATACCGCACACAATGTGGAAGCCTTCGAGTCCGTTGTCCGCTGCATGCATGACTTCGGCATCGGCTACGGCTCTATCAACCACCCCGTTGACCGCGATCCCATCTGTGGCTATGTGGGTATCATCGGTGATGTTTGCCCCCGCTGCGGTCGCCGCGAGGGTGAGCAGATCTCTCAGGAGAGAGTGGACGAGCTGAGAAGAATGTATCCTGAAATGCCCGCATTTCAGGGAATTACTTAAGGAGGAATTACCATGACAATCCAAACCTACAACGAAAAACTGGGTCAGGGTGTCGGCTTTGAGCGCATCCGCAGAATCACCGGCTATCTGGTCGGTACCATGGACAAGTGGAACGATGCCAAGCGCGCTGAGGAGCGTGACCGTGTGAAGCACGGCTTGAACAAGGATGCTTAATTTATCCGGCATCGTATCCGACAGCATCGTAGACGGACCGGGCATCCGTACCTGCATTTTCAGTCAGGGATGCCCCCACCATTGCCACGGCTGCCACAACCCGGAGACGTGGGCATTCGGCTGCGGCACGGATATGGAAGAGGAGCAGCTCCTTGCGATTGTGCAAAGCAATCCGCTGTGTAAGGGTGTGACCTTTTCCGGCGGCGAGCCATTTGCCCAACCAGAGGGCTTTGCCCGGCTTGCCAAAATGCTGAAGCAGCACGGCTACGAGGTGGCATCTTATTCCGGCTACACCTTCGAGCAGCTTCTGCAAGGCAGCGAGGATCAGCGCAAGCTGCTTCAGTCCATTGATGTGCTGATCGACGGACCGTTTGTGCTGGCGGAAAAAAGTCTCGAGCTTTGCTATCGGGGCAGCCGCAACCAGCGAATTTTGAACGTACCGGCAAGCCTTGCCGCAGGGCAGGCGGTGCCGATGCCAAAGGGTCGCTGGACGGGCGAATTCTGATAAAGAAGGATCGGTTTCCATTCGGAAACCGATCCTTTTGTTTAATTGCGGTTGAGCTGATCCAGCCACGTGACAACGTAGGCTGCAAAGCCGTGGTTGCAGCTGGCAGTGGTGCCGACATTCTCCCAAAGGGTGCCGGTGCGCTCCGCCATGTAGCCAAAGTAGCCGAGAATATTCTCCCGTGCCTTCTCGTATTCCCCTACACGCATCATAAAATCAAGGCGCAGGTAGTTGCCGATGAAGGCGTTGGACTGATAGATCCGGGGATAAGTCTTTTCCGGATCACGCTGAGGACCAAAGTCGTTGAGCATGGTATTCCAAAGCTCCGGGTGGGTTTCCGGCGTGGCAATGCCGAAGTAGAAGGCATAGTACTGGCAGGTCTCGGTGGTCTCGCTGTCGATCTTCAGCGTCCCGTCCTCCTGACGCAGAGCGCGGTCCACAAAGAAGCCGTTTTGCAGGGATTGAGCGCGGACAGTGTCCTTGATGGCAGCGGACTTTTCCAAAAGCTGCGGCTTATTGTAGAGTCGTGCCACTGCGGCGAGCGCGCCGGAATAGAGCATATTGGTGGGATAATTCACATCCTGCACCAGCTTGTTTGCCATGGACCACTCCACGAAGTTCCAGCCGGGCAGCTTTTCAAGGAGTCCGTCGGCATTTTCGAAGCCACTGAACCAGCCCAGCAGCTTTTCGATGCGGGGTTCAAAGCGGTCGATCAGATCCCGGTCGCCGGAACGCTGCAGGTATTCCTCCAGCTGCAGCACAAGCCACAGCGTCCACTGGGGGATGAAGTGACCGGAGACCACGTGGTCAGAGGGGTAGCACATGGGGAGCATGCCCTCCGGCAGACCCTCGTAGCTTTCTTCATGCAGGAAGTTTTCGAGGAAGTTTTTCTCCACAAGGCTGCTGCCGGTGAGGAAGTATTCCGTCCTACCGAGGAAATAGCTGTCGCACAGCCAGCCGGCGCGCTCCCGGGAGGGGCAGTCTGTGAACAGGTCAACGCTGTTCTGGCGGTAGGTCTCGATGGCGGCATCGGCGATTTTTTTCATTTCGGGGCTAAAGATGCCGGTGTCATAGGCGACGGGAGGATGCTTGAACTCCACCATGCGAAGGTTCTCGACCCTGCAGCTGCTCTGTGCAGCCACGAGCTTGAAGTAACGCATGGTGTACACCTCGAAGAATTGCAGGTGATGTACGCCCTTGCACAGCTCGTAGCGAATGGAATTGGAGCAGCCGCCGCGGTAGGGGTTCAGTTCGCCGTCGGACAGAACCTCGTCAAACAAAACGTAAAACTCAAGATCTTCGTCGCAGGTGACATCCATGGCGATCATGCCGGTGGCGTTGTAGGGAAGCCGATAGGTGCAGTAGCTGTCGGCGGCGAAGCGTACGCCGCCAATATCCTCGGCGGGCGTAAAACGCATCTTCTGGCTGTAGTCGGTGACCACCAGCTCATATTCTGCGGGGTCGAAGTTGTTCAGACCCGGTTTGGCACTGGTAAAGGTATGGCTGCGCCAGATTTCCTCCGGCTCGAAGTAAGAAACGCTTCCGCTTTCAATGGCTTCTGCCTTGGTGCATTCAAAGAGGGGATAGCGGTTGCCCCGGGGAAGGAACGTGCCGCCGGTGACCGGGACGATGGTTTCCGTGCCGACGGTTTCATCCTGCAGATAGGTGTCGCATTCTTGGATGCGGTAGGTTTCCACAAAGGGACGCTGGGGGCTGTAACGCTGGATCTTTTGGATATAATAGGGATTCTGTTGGGCGGTGAAGCCGTCGCCGGTGCAGCAAAGTACGTTTTCGTCCGCAACGATCTCGGCGGCAAGGAAGGAGGACTGGCGGATCAGGTAGTAGCTGGTGACGTAGTAGCCGCAAACCTCAATGACAACGATATTCTTGCCATTGTGCAGCCGGGGCATCACATCATACTCGTCCACGCGGAAGTGACCGCGACCGGCGCGGGCAGGACCGTAGGCGACGAACTGACCGTTGACATACAGATTGTAAATGCCGGAGGTGGCAAGCCTGACGATGCAGCTTTCTGCCGCAGGGCGATCGATGATCGCCTTGAACCGCAGGCGCAGGTGCATTTCCTTTTCGCGACCTTCCGCCCACACGGGAACTGCTTTTTTGAACATAGTATTTCCTCTCACTTCATGGAAGCCATGACGTCGGCTTCAAATTCCAGCGCGGCAGGCTCGCCAGAGCCGCCGCCGTTTTCCAGATTCATCATGTAAACGCAGGTGATGTCGTTAACGGGATCGACCCAGAAGTGGGTGCCATAAGAGCCGCTCCAGCCGTAAGCACCCTTGGGAAGGGTCTGTCCGTCCAGACAGCAGCGCATGGAAAGTCCCCAGCCCAGCACCTGCTTTTCGCCGGTGAGGGAAACTGCCACCTGATGGGTGCGCATCTGTTTGACGGTCTCGTTCTCAAGGAAACGGTGACCGTTAAACGTACCCTCGTTCAGGAGCATCTGGGCAAATTTATGGTAGTCCGCCATGGTGGAGAACAGACCTGCGCCGCCGGCGACAAAGCCCTCGCCGCCACTGAGATGTCCCGTCAGAGGGGAGATATCGGTCATGACAAATTCGCCGGTGGAGCTGTTGACAAAATCAACAGTGCGCGCGATCTGATCCTCATTGGGGCAGTAGGTGGTGTCCACCATGCCCAGCGGATCGAGGAAATGCTCCTGAATATAAGCGTCATAAGGTGTGCCGGTGATCACTTCCACCAAATGGGCAAGGACGTCAAAGCCCCAGTAGGGGCTGTAGGCACGGGTAGTGCCGGGGTGGAACTCCAGAACGCCCTTGGCGTAGTTCTCCACAGACTCGGCAAGGCTTCTGACCCGGGGGATGTACTCGTACTGGATGGCGGCGGTACTGCCACTGCCGATGCCGCTGCCGTGGTACAGAAGATGTCTTGGGGTGACGGCAAAGCGGGCAGGCTCGGTGGCGATGATCCTGCCGTTTTCGATTTTGGTTGCGACCTCCAGCTTTTCAAAGGAGGGCAGCCACTTGTAAATGGGATCGTCCAATCCGATCAGACCCTTTTCTACCTGCTGCATCAGTGCTGCGCCGCAGATGGGCTTGGTCATGGATGCAAGGCGAAAGACGGAGTCAGGCTTCAGCGGGGTGGTCTTCTTCACATCTGCAGTGCCGATGGTATCGGTCCACAGCAGCTGATCTCTGTCCCAAATGCCGCAGATGCTGCCGGTGAAGTAGTTGTCAGCAACACGCTTTTCGTTGTGTGCGCGGTAAAGGTCGGTCAGTTTTTGAAAATCGATCATCATGAAATGTCTCCTTCCGATCTGAAAAGGATTGTTTTTTGGGGGAGTGCTTGTAAGGGAATCATACCACAGCGGCATTCTAATTGCAAGGAAAAATGCACAAAAATAGCTTGATTTGCAACACTTTTTTTGACCGTACAGGTTGACTTTGATGTGCAGAATCACTATAATGAGAACGAAGAGTGAGCAACCATCTTCTTCGGTTGTATCAATAATGAAAAGGAGCGTTTTCTATGAATATTCTGGTTTTGAATACCTTCGGCTCGGATCGCGATACCAACACCTTCTACGCTGAGGATGTCCGTGAAGCACTGGCGCAGCTGGGCAATGTGGACTATCTGAAGTACGAGCGCACCGAGGCTGGCTATGAGGAGCTGAAGCGGCGTATCGTCGGCGTGGACGTCATGTTCACCGGCTGGGGCGTTCCCAAGCTGGGCGAGGATTTCTATGAAGCAGCCAAGGAGCTGAAGATCATTGCACATACCGGCGGCACCGTTGCAGACATGGTGGACGAGAACTTCATCAAGCGCGGCGACATCCGCATTCTCTCCGGCAACAATTACTACGCAGAGTCCGTCGCATCCGCGACCATTTGCTACATCCTGCTGGCACTGCGCAAGCTGTACAGAACCCTGAAGATTACCGAGGAGAAGGGCTGGTTCCATATCGACTACAACCGCGGTCTGCGCAAGAGAATCGTGGGTCTTGTCAGCTTCGGCATGATCTCCAAGCATGTGGCAAGAATGCTGCAGCCCTTTGACTGCAAGGTCAAGGTCTGGAGCGGTCACACCATTTCCGACGAGGATAAGGCAAAGTACAACATCGAGCAGTGCAGCCTTGAAGAGCTGTTCTCCACCTGCGATGTGGTTTCCGTCCACTCCGGTCTGAGCGAAAAGACCTTCCATTTGGTGGACGAAAGACTGCTGGGCATGATGAAGCAGGATGCTCTGCTGGTCAACACTGCCCGCGGTGCGGTCATCGACGAGGCTGCCCTTGAGCCGGTGGTGCAATCCGGCAAGATCAGCGCGATTTTGGACGTATTTGAGGTTGAGCCGCTGCCTATGGACTCCAAGCTCCGCGGTCTTGACAATGTGATCATCGTTCCCCATGACGGCGGTCCCACCATCGACGTACACCATCTGGTCACGCTGGGTCTCATTGACGATGTCCGCAAGTTCTTCAACGGCGAGACCGAGCTGGAGAACGAGATCTCCGTGGACTATGCCAAGAACATGACCAGCAACGCGGTCGTCCGCAAGGCATACGAAAGCCGCCAGAAAAAGTGATCTGAAAAATGTGAAGAGCCGGTTTCCTCGGAAACCGGCTCTATTCTTTTATAATCCGTTGACAATGCTTTCGGGGCGGTTGCCGTCGAGAAAACGAAGGACGTTGTTCGTCACTTCTTCGTGCAGGGCAGCAGCACCTTCAATGGTGTTCCATGCCACATGAGGCGTCAGTGTGACCTGCTTCATGTGCAGGATGCGCGGATCGATGTTGCCGCTTTCGTCCTCGAAAACGTCCAGACCCGCGCCGGCGATCGTACCGTTTTCCAGCGCGTCGATCAGTTCCTTTTCGTTGACCAGACCGCCGCGGCTGGTGTTGACAAAGACAGCATCCGGCTTCATCTGCGCAAATTGCGCCGCACCCATCATGTGACGGGTCTGCTCATTCAGGGGCAGATGCAGCGTCACATAGTCGGCACGGGGGAGCAGTTCTTCCAAGGTCACCTTTTCGGCGCGGTACGCGGCTGCGGCTTCCTCGGTGACGTAGGGATCGTAGACGATCGCCTTCAAGCCGAAAGCGTTGGTGCGCTCGCAGACGCACTTCGCGATCTTGCCGAAGCCGATAAAGCCGATGGTCTTGCCGGCAAGGCGGCGGGATGCGCCCATTTTGGAGGTGTCCCACATACCGTCACGGACACAGTCGTTCATGTAGGTCAAGCGCTTGGCGCAGGACAGCAGCAGCGACAGAGCATGCTCTGCGACATCCGTCACGCCGTAATTGGGCGCGTTGCAGACGAAAATGCCCTTTGCAGCGGCATATTTTGCGTCTACGTTGTCGTAGCCGATGCCGTAGCGGATGATCAGCTTGCAGTTTTTCAGGGAGTCGATGACCTCCCGGTCGATGGCGATGTCGGAGAACAGCACCACGTCCGCGTCGCTCACAGCGGCTTTGACGTCTGCTTTGGTGCGTGCACCGGAGATGATGAATTCCGAATCAGATCTTGCGGCAAAGGTGGCTGTTTCAAAGCTCAAAGCCGCAGGATTGGTGCTTAAACAGACAATTTTCTTCATGGTAACCCTCGTTTACTCCCCTGCGGCGACCATGTCGTCGTAGGTCTTCTTTACTTCATCCATCCAGCGATCCACTGCGGTGGGATCGATAAAGGCATCCTTTTCGCCCGCCATGATCCGCAGATACTTACCGGCGGTGTCCACGTTTTTGGGGTGGTTGCCGATGAGGATGTCGATCTTTTCCTTGCGGAAGCTCTCGATGACAGCAGGGAAGTTATCCCGCAGACTGTGGGGCAGACCGTAGGCATCCAAAAACTTCAGCTTCAGGGAGTTCATGCCGGCACCGCCGAACATACCGGCGGTGTAGGTGCGCTCGCCGTCGTCCACGTTGAAGATAAAGGAGATGGTGCCGGGGGTGTGACCGGGGGTGCTGACAGCGCGGAAGGTGGTCTTGCCGATGGTAAGGGTGTCGCCGTCTTCCATGATGATGTCCGGCTCGAAGGTTTCGAAATATTCAAAGCCCAACTCTTTTGCCCAAGTCAGATCCAGCTTGCCGTTGACATAGTCCTCGTCGCCGCGACCGATGACGGTTTTGACACCGTACATTTCGATCAGCGCTCTTGTGCCGCCGATGTGATCATAGTGACCGTGGGAGTGGAGGATGTACTTCAGATCCTTCGGATCAAGACCCACCTTGTGCATGGCTTCCGTGATCATGTAAAGACACTGGGGATAGCCGGAGTCCAGCATTACCAGACCGTCGCCGGTGTCGATGATGTGGGTGCAGACGTGGGTGCTGCCCACAAAATACAGATTGCCGAAAATGCGGAAGGGCTCCATATAGCCTTCCCACTGCTTCATTGTTACATAGCCTTCTCTGGGTTCCATTGGGTTACCTCCGATTAAAGTGTGATCACCGAAGCGGTGTCGTTGGATTGATAAGCGGCTTCCATGATCCGCTGAACATAGATGGCATCCTCTGCCGGCACTTCAATGGGAAGCTCCTGCAGGAGAGAATTGCTGAAGGATGCGATCTCCCGGGCGTACATGTTGCCAAATTCCACGTCGATCTTGGTCTGATTGCCGTCCTTCTTGTCCTGCTGGGCATCATAACCGCCCTGCTCGCCCAAGAACATGGCATCCAGTGTGCCGCCGTCCACCTGACCGATGACGGTGTCGCCGATCAGGCGACCCTGATCACCGAAGACCTCGATGCGCCACTTGGCGGCATCATCGGGGATGTTGAAGTTGGACTGCACTACGCATTGTGCGCCGTTTTCCATGCGCAGCATGACCGTCGATGAATCCTCGACCTCGTATTGGAAGGAGAGAGTGTCGTGGAAGGCGGCGACCTGCGTTGCCTTTGTGCCAAGGATGTACTGCAGCAGGTCGATGCAGTGGACACCCATATCCATCATGGCGCCGCCACCGCCGTTGCGCTTGCTCTGCCGCCAGTTGCCGGGCATATCGGGATACCAGCAGGTGAATTGTGCATAGGCGGACACGGGCTTGCCGATCTTACCCTCGGCGATCGCCTTCTTCATCGCCTGAACATAAGCACCGAAGCGCATCATCAGTCCGACAGCCAGCTTCACGCCCTTTTCCTTGCAGTACGCAGCGACCTTCTGACCTTCCTCGGCGGTCATGGCGAGGGGTTTTTCAATCAAAATGTGCTTGCCTGCATCCGCGGCAGCCATTGCCTGCTTCGCGTGGAGAAAAACGGGGGAGGCGATGTAAACGGCATCGATCTCGGGATCGGCAAGCAGCTCCGCTTCATTGTCGTAGGCACGCTTGCAGCCCCACTTGGCGCGGCATTTTTCCGCCAGCTCCATATTGATCTCCATCACAGCGACAAGCTCTGCGTTGTCGCACAGCATCATACCGGGGATGGTACGGCGATCAGCGATGCCGCCGGCACCGATGACGCCCCAACGGATTTTCTTCATAGTGTTCTCCTTTTCGTAAATCAGCGTGTTTTAAACGCAGCCTGATAGGTGTTCAGTGCGGAAGCGATGTGCGCGGTCAGAACACTCTGCGCTGCCTGCAGGTCGCCGGTCTCCATGGCGGACAGCAGCCTGCGATGCTGGGCGGCACTTTCAGGGTCGAAGTTCGCCACAAAGCGGGATTGGTAGATGCACAGCTTGACTTCGGCGAAGATCGCGTCGTAAAGCCGCTGCAGGCGGGGGGAGTTTGCGCTCTTAACCAATGCGCTGTGGAACTGAATGTCAGCCTCCAGATAGCTTTCCCAATCCCCGTCGGCACAGTTGCTCTCCAGCAGCTCTACCATCTGCACCAGCTCGATGGGAATGTTTTCGGAGTCGATGATGCAGCGCACTGCCTCCAGCTCCAAAAGCTCCCGCAGGCGGAAGATCTCCTGCACATCCTCAAGCTCCAGAGAGCGGACGAATATGCCTTTGTTGGGAACTTTCACCAAAAGTCCGTGGGCTAGCAGCAGGGAAACGCCTTCACGCAGCGTGTTGCGGCTGATGCCGTAGCGTTCACAGAGCGTGGTTTCGGTGATTTTTGCGCCGGGGGGGAATGCCATGGAAAGGATGTCTTTCGTCAGGGCGTTGTAAACGGCGTCGACAGTGGATATGGTTTTCAAAGAGGTTTCCTGCATGACGATATTCCTCCCATTTAGTATTTTCTTTTATTATACTCCCCGTGAGGTGTAAAAGCAAGAAAGCAGATACAACAAAATATTTATTGTAGAATTGTTGAACAATGACAAAAAGCACAAAGACCGTACCGCTGGAAAACGGATGCAAAACGTTGTTTGTAAAATAATCGTAGGGGACGGGTTTCCCGTTCCGCCGTACGCAAAAGCGCTCCGAAGCTTCGGAGCGCTGTTGTTTGTGACATGGTGTTTTCAGTTCCGGCTGTGGTCGAGGAGGAACTGCACGATGGGCGTATTATTGTTGACACTGCTGTAGCTGATCAAGCCGTGGGGGTGATGACCTCTTGCCTCCACGGGGATGACCTTCAGCAGCTCGCTGCCGCCGTAGGCTTCCTCCAGCAGCTTGCCGTTTTCTTCGTAGATGACAGTTGCATCTTCCAGTCCGTATACCATCACGATGGGGATCTGATTGGCGACCAGCGTGTCCGCCATGTTGATGGGATGGTGGGGGAAGTTCATCAGCTGATAGTGCTTGATGTCGGGGTATGCCTTGACGAACTCGTTGCCCCAAATGTTGTCACGGCTGCCGCCGGTCCATTTGCCGGGGAAATCGCAGAAGTTCAGCACGGGCGCGTCAATGTACATGCAGGCGATCAGCTCGGGATAGCAGCCCGCAAAGCGCACCGCGTGTGCGCCACCGCAGCTCATGCCCACGGGAATGCACTTTTCGCTGAGGTTATACTTGGCAGCGAGGAACTTGACGAATGCCGCCTTGGTGTCGCAGTCCTCTTTCGTGGCGAAGCGGGTTCTGTTCTTGACGTAAGCGAGATGATAGCCGTTTTTCAGCAGCTGGATCTCCACGTCCGGGAAAGCACCCCAGTATTCGGTCTTCAGGACGATTCTGCCGTTCTCGGCAGGCGCGTCCGGGAAGACAACGATGGCATCTCTGTCCTCAAAGGTAAATTTCTCACAGCGAAAGCCGTTCCATAATTCGTTCATATTATTTCCTCCGTATGTTTATTTTTTGATGTGCAGCGTGTCGCCGCATTCAGTAAGCTCAATGAAAACGGGGTGCTCGCATTCCGTGGTGTTGGGGTTGTGCACCGTCAGGTACAGCTTGTCTTCTGCCTTGAAGATCATGCCATGACCGCTGTCGTTGTCTACAAGGGGTGGCAGGTGCGTGAAGTTCAGATTCAGCTCGCCATCCTCGAAACGGACCAGCATTTCGGCATACTGATCGTTGATAAAGGAGGACCAGATCATCAGCAGCGCACCGCTGTCCGTGCGGTACATGAAAGGTCCGTCGGTGATATAACGACCGCTGGGGGTGTGCACGGTCGCATAGGGGCAGGAGGAAGCGTCGAAAATCGCCACCGGATCGGAAAGCGGGTGCGTCAGATCGTCGCTCAATTCCACATAGCAAATGATGCCGTTGCTGGTTCGAGAATGCCCGTGGCAAAAGACCATATATGGCTTGCCGGTTTTGGAAACATAGAGTGTTCCGTCCAGACTTTGCCAGTCTTCCGGGGTGATGACACCGTCGCTATGAGGCACAAATGGACCGAGGGGGGTGTCAGCACGGAGAATGTAGGTGCCGAATTGACCGGTGGATTCGATCTTAAAGGTGGCGAACATATAGAATTTGCCCTGATATTTGTGCACCTCGGGCGCCCAGTTGACACGGCCGTTCATACCATATTGGATCGAGTTGAAGCATTCGATCGGATCAGACCATGTCACAAGATCGGTAGAAACGTACACGTCAAAGCCGCCGGTTTCAATGCCATAGTTCTTGCCGCGGGTTCCGTACATATAGTACTTGCCGTCCTCCACAAGAACGAAGGGGTCGCGGATATTGATATCGCTGCAAGTCATAGCGGGTACTCCTTTGGAGATGTTATCAAAGATTATCATACAGGAATTTCACGGCTTTTGCAACTACTTTGCGGAAATATGTAAGGGTCGCAGTTGCGACCCTTGCGTTTAGATGGTACCCGTGACCACCAGCGTGGCAATACCGGGGTTGACGGTATAGGCACCGGTGACGGGATCCTGCGTATAGGTGGCAGCGGGAACGGTGATGGCACTGGGGACGGTTGCGAACAAGCCGGTGGTTTCGTTGTAGGTGTACTGGACACCCTCCGTCCATGTCGCACCGTTGAAGGTGACGGCGAGTGCCGTCAGAATGGGGTCAAAAACGTCGGTGATGGCTGCATTGTCCGTGGCGACGACGGCTTCGTTGCCGGAATTCTGAATCACGAAGGTGTAGGTCACCCGGTCATTGTCCACCACCTGCGTGGGGGTAATGGACTTGGTGATGGTCAGGTTGGGTGCTGTGTTGGCATTGACTGTTTCCGTTGCGGTGACAGGTGCGTTGAGTCCGTCACCGGTGATGGTCACGGTGTTGACGATCTGTCCGCCTGCGTTGGGCGCGGCGAAGGTGTTTGCCCGTGCCTGATAGACAAGGACGGCATCACTGCCTGCAGGGATATTCAGCCCTGTGACGACAAGGGGAGGACCTGCAGTCACCGCAGGTGCCGGCTGCAGCACACCACCGACGAACAGTGTGGCTGTGCCTGCCTCATAGGTCAGGGGGTATACAGTTGTACCTCCGAAGGGATAGCCGCCCAGATCGTCTGTGACGGTCAGACCGTTCAGAGGCGCAGTGCCGGTGTTACGCAGTGTTACCACATAGGTCACCAGCTGACCGGGAGTGTAGCCGTTTTCAACGGCTGTTTTGGTGGCGGTCAGCACGTCCAAGATCTCGCCGTAGGCAATGTTGGAGTTGGTGGTATTTCCGTTGTAGGTGAGAGTTGCCTGATTGGAAAAAATCGCCATAAGAAAGCCTCCTGCAAGGAATTTCCGGAAATACTCCGGTAAGCCATTCTATGCAGTTCGACAGATGCTGACACAAAGAGAAAACCACCAGCCCGTGGGCTGATGGTTAGTCAGAGAGTCAGAAAAACAGCTTTCGCTCCAAAATCTCACGGGCAGGGCGGTTGATACCCAGATAAATCAGCAAACCGCCAAACAGTGCCAGCACCAAAAGCGGGTAGACAGCCCATCCGAGCGCCGGCAGGGAGAAGGTGAGGTTCATCAAATACTCAACGAGCAGCATAAATGCGCCCAGCGCTATAAATGCGCCACCGAGAATGTACAATGTTCCTCTGCGCAGATAGTAAAGAAGGGTCACAACTGCCGAGACGATCAGGCACATAATTCCGACGACGGGAAGCGCAAAACTCCAGAACCAGTTGCCGCCGCTTGCCCAGTTGATATACAGCAAATAAAGTGCCAGCGTGGCGAAATTACATGGTACGAAGATGACAGGATTGGGTCGTGCAAACCACATCGGCAGAGCGAACGCCACGTAGAGCATCACCAGCGCACCGGCGACGTAGCCGAACCAATCCAGCACGCCGTCCAGCGACCTGTCCGCGAAAAAGCAGACCAGCAGCGGAATGACGAACAAAAAGATCACCGCGCCGTTGAGTCCTCGTGAGCCGGAACGGCTCACGGGCAGCTTGTCGCTGGGATACAGCGGCTGTGCTGTCGGCTGCTTTACGTCGGGATGGCAAACCACCGTATTGCAAAGGGGACATTTCTTTTCCGTATCAGCCAGCTTTACGCCGCAATTTACACAGTACATAGGATTCACCTCTCATTTTCGTTGCTTTCCACCGTGACGGAAAGCCCCAGCTCCTGCAAAACGGCGAAGAAATGCCGTTCCAGCTCCGCGTCCTTGATGTCGCGGATGAAGTTGATATAGATCGTATCGCCGTAGGACAGCATGCCGCAGTTATAGGGCGCTGCCGCCTGAACACCGAGAATAAAGTCAAAGCGGCGAATGTAGGAAGCCATCGCCTCAGGCACCTTTACCTGACCGAGGTTTGAGAGAGTCAGGCAGGATTTCTTTTCGCCCACGCTGTCGAAGATCGCCTTCATGACCAAATTCTTGATGGGCAGGGGGATCAGCCGCACCAGAGGATTCTGTTCATCGCCCACGTTGGTGGCAATGACGCTGCCCATGTGCTTCGGGGTAAATTCCGCGCCGATCTTGTGCTTGATGACCGCGCAGATCTCTTCAAAAGTGTACTCTCCCAGACGGGGATCCAGCTCCGGGACGGTGTACATGGCGAAGTTTCGCAGGGTGCTGCAGGGGAAGAGCTGGCGCAAATTGACGGGGATCAAAAGCTTGATCCGCTTCCGGCGGCGCGCATTCGGATTCTTTTCGTTTTGCAGATTCAGCAGTGCCTTCATCATCACGGCACTCATGAATACCGTCATGGTGACGTGATAGTTGTGTGCCATCGCCAACGCTTCTTCGACGGAAACCTTGAAACAGGTCAGGTGCAAAAAGCCGTCACGCTGAGGCTCGCCGGACATATGCCACGCATCGGTATCCTTGCGGCTCGCGGGGACAGGCCCGGCATTTTTGGGGAAGCAATCCTCCAATTCTTCCTCTTTGGGCGGTGCTTTGCGGTCAAGGATCCCGTCCTCAAGGGGGATCGAAATGGAGTATTTCTGCTCCAGATATTCCGCCACCAGATTTTTCAGGAAGATCAGTGCGCCCGTGCCGTCGGTGAGGGAGTGGAAAAATTCCACGGCGATCCGATTTCGGAAAACGATCACACGGAAGGCACATTTGCGCATTTCGCCCCTGCTCATGTGGGTGAGGGGATAGCTGTACTCCTCCCGGATGTCCGGCGCGGCTGCCATCTGCTCCAAATAGTACCAGAATACGCCCTTGCGCAGGCGGGCGGCGATGGAGGGGAAACGCTTGACAGCTACCTCCAGCGCGGACTTCAGGACATCCGTATCCACATCGTCCGCCAAGGTGACAGACTGCCGGAACACGTTGCTCCAATTATTTCGTCTTGCCGCAGGGTAGATTTTTGCTGCGTTGTCCAAGCGGACCCACCGCAGCGGCATCGATGGTTTCTTTGCCATAAGTTCAATTCCTTTATGAGTCAACAGTGACTTTTCGAGTCATTCTTGTCCGGTTATCCAGTTCGTAGAGGATCTCTGTCTTATCAGAATCATAGACGGTGATCCACATTTTGCCGGATGCAGTTTTGCCGAGTACCGAACCATCTTTCGTCAGGTATTGGTAGTCGACGGTATATCCAAGGAGCGAGGCTAACTCCGTGGGATCAACATTGTAGCACAGGTGCTTTTCCGGCACCAGTGCGGTCTTGTACTGATGGATGACTCCATCTGCGATCTGTTCAAGCTGTTCTCTGGAAAGGTAAGGCATACTACCACCTCACATTCTCTTTGGCTTCTACAAACCACTTACCCTCATCTTCTTCATAGAGGGAGGTTTCTTCTCCAAAGATGACGATCCGGTAGCACTTGCCGGTACCGCCAACTTTGGAAGCCCTGCGGTCAATGATATGCTTCAACCGCTCCACTTCATAGGTTTTCAGACCCTGAAACTTGATAGAGAGCGGATGCTTGATGCCGTTCTCATCAATCCGGACGGTGACCTCCACATATTCTTTTCGCCTGGGAATTTCCCGCATATGTGGTCACCTCCTACTGAAACATACCTGTTGGCATTCTGAGTTCGACCTCTCGGTCAGTGGGCATCTTGATATTCTGGCACAGACAGGCAGGCTGAATAGAATATTTACCGAACCGTCTGCGGATATCCTCGACAGCGGTTTCCAGCTTTTCCTTTCGCTCGACAGTGGCGGCGTCTGAGAAAAACTGTAGCTGCTCCGGCAGATCCTGGGAGCATAGATTGATGGCACGGACAGTCACACTTCGGATTGGGTATTCCCAGCCATAGGAGCGCTCGAAGAGCCGGTAGGCTTCCTTGGCTATGATTGCCGCACTATGGGTCCGAACCGGGAGCTGGCATTGCCATTGCTTGCCTGCGATCTGTTTATCCACGATGTAGCGGATGTAGATCGCCACTCCAGCGGCATTTTTGTTGTACACCCGGAGCTTGTGACCGATATCCTGGGTCAGTGCCAGCATGATGTTCCAGACCTCTGCATTGTTTTCCAGATCCTGCATGGTGGTAATACCATGCCCGATGGATTTCATCGGTGGCTCATAGTCCTGGGGAGCTACTTTGCTTCGATCCTCACCATTGGCAAAAGCAAGAAGCACCATTCCGTTCTTTCCCAGCTTCCTCTGCATGAGATCCGGGTAGGCATTTGCAAGCTGTCCGATGGTGTGGATGCCGTAGGAGGATAGAAACTTCTCCGTGGATCTTCCCACACCGAGCATATCCGATGCCGGGAGATTCCAGATGATATCCCGGAAGCTGTCCTTGGGAATGACTGTAACAGCATCCGGCTTCTTCATGTCCGAGCCTAGCTTGGCAAACACTTTGCAGAAAGAAACACCGACCGAGATAGTCAAGCCCAGTTCATATTTGATCCTCTCACGCAGGGTGTTGGCGATCACCTCGCCACTGCCGAATGCTTTTGTGCTTCCTGTCACATCCATCCAGACCTCGTCCATGCCGTATGGCTCTATGAGATCCGTGTAATCCGCATAGATGGAATGCGCCAGCCGGGAGTATTTGAGGTATTCCTCATAGTGGGGAGGGACGATGATGAGCTTGGGGCATTTCTGCTTGGCCTGCCATAAGGCTTCGCCTGTCTGGATGCCAAATTTCTTTGCTTCATAGTTTTTCGCCAAGATGATGCCGTGACGGTTTTCTACATCGCCGCCCACAGCCACCGGGTGACCTCTCAGAGAGGGATTGAGCATACACTCCACAGAGGCATAGAAGTTATTCATGTCACAGTGCAAGATCGTGCGCTCCATCTGCATCCCCTCCCGAAGCCCCTGTAGGCTGTGATCGGAAAGGAGCTTGCATATTTGCGAACAAGTGTTCTAATGTTCGTGTGTCCATATTGTAAAACAAGTGTTCGATAATGTCAAGATAGCAATGTGTACAATTTCGCAGGAAATGTTTTCTAAGTGTTCCTAGCAGTTGGGGCAAAAATGGCGGCAGATCACAACTTTTTGGGTAAAAGAAAACCGGGCTTGTGGTGAAGCCTGGTAAGTCTTGGAATTGACAGCTTTTACAAAGCTTTTATATATTCTCTATACCGAAAAGAAAATTTGTAGTCCTGGTTGCGATTGGGCATGATTCATTGTAAAATGGTTGCGATGAAAGTACGGCCTTGCCATGACTTTGTGTGTCAAAATCAAATTGCAACCGTCGGTTGCGTAATTGCATACGCCTGTGTATAGTGTTCTACCACGCTGGCTGGTATGCTCATTGTGAAAGGAGGACAT
>SVMI01000014.1 GCA_015067495.1 Oscillospiraceae bacterium
GTGTTTATAGTTCGTCTCACATTATTCAATTTACAAGGTACAGTCGCTCGCCGCCTCGCGGTCAGCTTGCTTATTCTAGCACATCATACAACCTTTGTCAACAACTTTTTTGCAGTTTTTACAAAAAACTTTTTGAAGTGCTAAGAGAGGGATCACTCCCTCTCAGTTTTCCATATAATAGCAAAACTGCCTGCGCTTGTCAAGCAGTTTTGTCGCTTTTTTTCGACTTTCTAACACCGCCTAATGCTTGTGTTCCCAACGGGATCAAACCCCAAGATAGCAGGCATAACAGAGCTGTTACTACCGACGGTATCGTCAAATTGTACAGAATCAGTGCGGCCAACGCAGTTGCCGTCCAGACAAGCACCCTTGACCTGATCCCCCGTTCTTCCATAATTCCGCAAATTGCCGCAAGAATATAGGAAAACAACGCAAACCATCCGATCGTCAGCATGCACGCCGCAACCGACTCCAGTCGCTTTGCAACTCCGAATAGATTCACACCCTTTGAATATTCATAGAAGGTATTCACCGCACCCTGCGGCGTTGTTCCGCCGAGCAAGAGTGACAGCAATACCGCAAGCAGTCCAATAATTGAAATTACTTTTACAGCACTCCACTTTGATGCCGCTGAATTGCGTTCGACGAGCAACGGCAGCAGAAACACCGGCAACAGGCCCCATCGTTCGCCGGACTGTTCCGTATGGAATGACGGCAGCTGCAGATCGCTCATTCCTGACAATAAAATAAGAAGGACGCCGGGAAGCAAGACCCAAGCCAGAGACACACCGATGCGGCACGTCTGCTGCGCCCCATTCCTTACCGCCAGTGCCGAAACGATCAGCAGCGTCGCTGCAAGAATCCACGGTTCCCCCTGATCCTGCCAGCAGGTGACGCTCTCCCCTGCGATATTCCCAAGGTACAAGACGGCTGCCGCCACTTTTATAAAATTGACCCACCCCGGAACGGACGTCCCCGCCACTCCAATAGCAATTACAATACTGATCGATGCGCATACCGCAACGCTCAGCCAATCAGTCCTGCCCACAAGGCTCAGAATGGGCGCACTTGACGCAACGATCAGCCACACCGCATGCTGCATATTCGTCACTTGTGTTTTCAATCAGGATCAACCTACCTCTCTGTAATTCCAGCAACGGCAACTTGCTTGGGTTATCATCCAGATGCTTCAGTTTCACAGACGGCTCATGTGCGCGTAGAAATTTTGCAGCAGCCTGCATGTTCGGTCGGGTTTCTGCCGTACAAACGGAACAGGATTGCCGCAGCAGCTCTGTGATCTGCGTGATCAGCGACTCGTCTCCCTTTTTAACGATCAAAAAGTCTGCCGTGTCCAGAAATACAGTTCCCGGCGCGGTACTCTTCATATTCGCGATCGCTTCCGAAACCGTAGCACCGTATCCTTGATTGTCGCCATCAGTAACGATGCTGATCCATCCCTTTTCCTCTTCCAGCCAGATCACCTCAATCGGCGAGAGCTTTGCGATGTCTGTACCTGTAAAGGGGGACAGTCCAAAGAGTCCCACGACGCTATACAATATAATATAGATCCACCAATGTCTCATAACGTCTCTCTCCTTTGTCGTGTACGCAGCACTGATGGCGCACCACCTTTCGAAAAAGGCATCAGGTACGGAGCATCCAAGCTGGTCAGCCCGGACAAATGAATGAGCAAAAGCAGAAACCCTATCGTCCAGCCGAAAAGCCCCGCCGTCGCCGCCAGCGCGGCGATCACAAAACGCCAGACCCGGATCGCGTCAGCGAAATCCCGGTTCGGAAGCACAAATCCGCAGACACCTGCGATACTGACTGCGATCAGCGCCGCAGGTGAAATGAGCTTTGCTTCCACTGCTGCCGATCCGACCACGATGCCACCAATGATCGAAACCGACTGTCCAAACGCCTGCGGCAGATGGACGCCGGACTCCTGAAGCAGTTCAAATGCCAGCAGCAGGGTCAGCACCTCCATCGTCGACGAAAACGGAACTGACTCTTTGCTTTCGATCATCGCCCGCAGCAGCTGCAGCGGGATCATCTCCTGATGAAAGGTCGCCATCGCAATAAAAAAGCCAGGCAAAAGAAGACTCAGCAGCATTGCGCAATAGCGCAGAATGCGGATGCAGGAAGCAGACACATAGTCCTTCCCCCAATCCTCAGGCGATTGCATCAGCGACCCAATATCCACCGGTGCTAAATAACCAAGGGGAATCCCATCCACCAGCACCCCTACCCTGCCTGAGAGCAGCCCCTGACAAAATCTGTCCGTCCGCTCCGTGTATTGCAGCAGTGGAAACGCCGTTGCCCGAGAGCCGGTGATGGTTTCTTCGACGGATGCGGGGGTAAGAAGGCTGTCGGTATCGATGCTGTCGATCCGTTCCTTCATACGTTGTACATACTCCTGTTTCGTAATTCCTTCGATCCACGCAACTGAAATATTTGTAATAGACTGTGTCCCGACAGTCGTTTCATAGAACCGCAGATCCGGCGTGCGCAAATGTCTGCGAATCAGGCTGGTATTGGATCGGGAGGTTTCCACAAAAGCGTCCTTTGCGCCTTTTGCCGTATGCTCCGTATCAGGCGGTGAAATACCGCGCTTTTCGGGGGTTTTGACTTCGAATGCAAGAGCGCCCACACTGGGGAACAGAATGACACAGAACCCGTTGACCAGCTTCATGGCAACCGTCCGCAGATCCTTACAAGGGTCTGCAACGATATTATATATCATGCCCCTGAGTGCTTCCTGATAAAGCATGTCCATGCTTTTGGCTGCCAGATGCTCCGTGATCGGCTTGATAATATAGTCCGTTGCATATGCGCTTGCGATCAAGCCGTCAATGGCATATGCATACAGCGTCCACTCTCCGCAACGCAGCTCCCGGCGGATAAAATCACCTGTATCTCCAAAAATCGCACTTATATTCTGATCCGAGATCGCGCCTGCATAATCTGCCATTCTCTCACCTCTACGGTATTTTGTGCAAAGGTGGCAGAATTATCCGCAAAAAGACCGCTGCCCAAGCAGCGGTCTTTTCTACATTCTATTACACATTGAACAGGAAGTTGACGATGTCGCCGTCCTTCATGACGTACTCCTTGCCCTCGCTGCGAACCTTGCCCACAGCCTTGGCATTTGCCATAGTGCCATACTCCTTCAGATCCTCAAAGGCGATGACCTCGGCACGGATGAAGCCGCGCTCAAAGTCGGTATGGATCTTGCCGGCAGCCTGCGGTGCTTTCGTTCCCTTTTTGATCGTCCACGCGCGGCACTCATCGCTGCCCGCGGTCAGGAAGGAGATCAAGCCCAGCAGCGCGTAGGAGCTGCGGATCAGCTTGTCGAGACCCGATTCATTGACACCCAGCTCCTCCATGAACATCGCCTTTTCGTCAGGATCGTCCAGCTCGGCAATGTCTGCTTCCAGCTTGGCACAGATGGGGATCAGCTGGCTGCCCTCCTGCGCCGCAAGCTCCTTGACGGCGAGGTAATGACGGTTATTGTCCGGCTCATTGATCTCATTTTCCGCAAGATTGGCAACATAGATGGTCTTCTTCAAGGTCAAAAGATCAGATGTTCCGATCAGTGCCATATCTTCTGCATCATCGGTAAAGGTACGCGCCAGCTTGCCTTCGTTCAGGTGGGCGAGCAGTGCGGTAAAGACATCCACCTCACGGGCGAACTTCTTATCGCCGCCCTTCATCGCCTTCTGAGCCTTGTCAATGCGGCGCTCCACCATTTCGATGTCCGCCATCACAAGCTCGAGGTTGATGATATCGATGTCGCGCAGCGGGTCGGTGCTGCCCTCCACATGGGTGACGTTGGAGTCTTCAAAGCAGCGAACCACATGGACGATGGCATCGGTGGTGCGGATATTGCTGAGGAACTTGTTGCCCAGACCCTCGCCCTTGGATGCACCCTTCACAAGACCGGCAATGTCCACAAATTCGATCACCGCAGGGGTGTGCTTCTTAGGCTGATAAAAATCCGCCAGCCAATCCAGACGCTCATCCGGCACGGAAACAACACCAACGTTAGGGTCGATGGTACAGAACGCATAGTTGTCAGCAGGCACACCTGCATTGGTAATGGCATTAAACAGAGTGGACTTGCCCACATTGGGAAGTCCCACGATACCTAATTTCATATATCTGTAACTCCTTTGATGAAAATTCTTCGATTATGATGTATGATATTTGAAAGTCATTATAGCATAAGAACGGAAAATATTCAATATTGGTTTGCGCAATATTATTACGGTTTTTTCCAAAAACAGTGTGAGGTTTTCATATTCTCATACGTCTAATAGGTGAAAAGAGTAAAGGAGGGAGACTGTGAAGCAGGAACTACGCAGCTATCAACGCTTTTTGGATGGCGACCACGAGGGGCTTTGTGAAATCATTGACACCTACAAGGACGGTCTGATCCTCTACCTGAACAGCTTTCTCAACGATCTGTCTCTGGCTGAGGAATTGGCGGAGGATGTGTTTGTCAAGCTTGTGCTGAAAAAGCCCCATTTTTCGGGTCGGTCGGCGTTCAAGACATGGCTTTATGCCATCGCGGGAAACATCGCAAGAGATCACCTTCGGCTGCGTAAGCGTCAGCCGCTCTCCTTGGAAGAATATCATCACGATGAGGAAGCAGTCTCTCTGGAGGAGACCTACATCCATCAAGAAGAAAAAATGCGGCTGCATCAATGCATGAAGCAGCTGAAGGCAGAATACCGGCAAGTGCTGTGGCTTGCGTATTTTGAGGATTTCTCTCATCGGCAGATCAGCAAAATCATGAAAAAGTCCACCCACAGCATCGAAACATTGGCATACCGTGCACGGCTTGCACTGAAACAAATACTGATAAAGGAGGGTTTTTCCTATGAAGACCAATAGAGAAATGGCAGAAAGTGTCCTTCAAAAAGCAACGCAGATCACAGCGCACCGAAAGCTGATCCGCAAGCGGGCGGCGGGCATTCTGGCTGGGGTGCTGAGTGTGGTGCTGATTGTCGGCTTGTTCATGATTCCGTGGGGTGCTGAACAGCCTGCGGATCCTACGCTCGAACAGCTCAACACATCACCGACAGAACCCACGCAGGAAGATGTCACAATCTTCACAGGGCAGGTATATTTCCTGAGCAGCACAAGTGAATCAGATATGCTGAAACCTATGAAAACGAATATGACTTACGGAGTGGATCATGTAATCCGGGTATTCCCCAAGGCAGACAAAGCTGCAGCGGATGAATTCTGCAATGCTTGGGCAGCGAAATATGCAGGCATTGTGTATGAGGGCCGCAAAGTTATATACAGTTCAAGAAAAACGATCATCTATTCCCTGAACGCAGGTGTTACATCGGTGATTCTCCCGGATTATACAAAGATCTCCAAGGTAGAAAGGGACTCTGACGGTGTGTTGATTTGCGATGGCACCTATGCCACATTCGATCGGGACTATACAATCAAATGCGGCGAGCAGGCAGTCACCATTCCGGGGGGCAGCTATCGGGTGTATTTGAACCTCTCCCCTTCTCAAGAAACAATCAAGCTCCTTGAGAACCACCCGGAAACGCCCCTTTCCACGCTCCACGATACCATTACCCTTACGATCCATTACACAAACGGCGCAACAGAAATCCTGAAATTCAATGTCTCCTTAGATGACGAGGGTCACGTCTATCTATCCCCGTGTCACAGCAGTACGCTGTAATACGGCGAAATCCCCGCCAATGGCGGGGATTTTGTTTATTTTTTCTTTCGGTTATAGAGTCTTGCCAAACCGCCTTCGCTGGTTTCACGGAAGCGGTTATTCAGGTTGATGCCCGTTTCGTGCATGGCACGGCAGACCATGTCATAGCTGATATTACGGGAGCCGGTGAGAAAATAACTCAGATTGCAGGCATTCATGGCGCGCATCGCCGCAACCGCATTGCGCTCGATGCAGGGGATCTGCACCAAACCGCAAATGGGGTCACAGGTCAGACCCAAATGATGCTCCATCGCCACCTCTGCCGCGTACTCCACCTGATCCAAGTCCTGCCCGTAAAGCTCTGCCAAAGCGGCAGCAGCCATGGAGCATGCCGTTCCGATCTCTGCCTGACAGCCGGCTTCCGCGCCGGAAATAGACGCGTTGCGCTTGGTCAGATTACCGATGATGCCGGCAGTCGCCAGACCGCGGCAGATCTGCTCATCCGTATAACCCTTGGTGTCCTGCGCGTATTTCAGCACCGCAGGCAGCACGCCGCACGCGCCGCAGGTGGGCGCGGTAACGATCGTGCCGTTATCCGCATTCTGCTCCGCCACAGCATAGGCATAGGCAGCGATCCGCTGAAATTCCAACAGTCCCGGCTCGTTGGGATCTGCTTTTTGCTCCATGAGGAACTTTGCCTTGCGCTGAACATTCAGACCGCCGGGAAGGATGCCCTCCGCCTTCAGACCGTCCTCAATGGACTGCTTCATGACCTGCCAGACCTCCATCAGGAAGTCCCAGATCTCATGACCCTCGTTCAGCTCTACATAGTCGCTCAGCTTGTGGATATAGCGCCACTTGCAGAAATCGGCGATCTCCGCAAAGGAATGCTCGATGTAGACCTCTTCGCTCTTTTCATTCTGCTGACCGGCATAGCGGATGTCGCCGCCGCCGATGGATTCGACGCGAAGTGCTCCAACCTCTGCACCGTTCTTCAGCGCGATGAAATCAAGGGTATTGGGATGGCTGTTCTCGATTTCCTCCTGAGAGAAGACAATTTCCGTAGGTACGGGAGACAGCACCTCACGCACGACCCGGTCTGTGCCGTGACCGACGCCGGTCTTGCTGAGAGAGCCGTAAAGGATCACCCGAAAGCTGTCCGCCTCCGGATAGCGCTCCCGAAAAAGCTTTGCTGCCCGTTCAGGCCCCATGGTGTGGGAAGAGGACGGACCTTTGCCGATTTTATAGATATCGCGGATGGATTTCATGCAAAAACCTCCGTATTGTATTTCAGCCTTCAGTATAACAAATTCCGCGGAAAAATACAATCATTTTTCGCAATTAATCTGCTGCAGTGCCTCAAGACTCAACTCCCCTGCCAGCTTAAAAAGGGCATCAGAGAGTACCTGCTCCAAGGAAATGCCTGCCCTGTCAGCAACCCGTGTATAAAAAAGGACCAAAGACGGTTCCAGTAAGAGCGTAATCTTCTTCATGACATCCTCCTAAAAAGAACTGTGAGTCATACTATGCAAGTCTTGACAATGGTGCTATAATATAGTGTATCTGAGTATGCAAACCGAGAGGATGAAATATTATGGCAAAAGATAAAAAAGTCGAGCAGATCACAGACATGGAGGTCGACTTCGCCCAATGGTTTACAGATGTCTGTACCAAGGCACAGCTGATCGACTACTCCTCCATCAAGGGTGTTTTCATTTACCGCCCCTACGGCTATGCCATCTGGGAGAATATCCAGTCCATTATGGACAAGATGTTCAAGGCGCAGGGCGTTGAGAACGTGTATATGCCCCTGCTGATCCCTGAAAGCCTCCTGCAAAAGGAAAAGGATCACGTGGAGGGCTTCGCCCCCGAATGCGCATGGGTCACCCACGGCGGTGTGGATCAGCTGGAAGAGCGTTATGCCATCCGCCCCACCTCCGAAACGCTGTTCTGTGAGCATTTTGCACACGTTCTGCAGTCCCACAGAGACCTGCCCATGAAGTATAACCAGTGGTGCAGTGTCCTGCGTTGGGAGAAGACCTCCCGCCCCTTCCTGCGTCACAGAGAGTTTTTGTGGCAGGAGGGTCACACCATCCACGCCACCGCCGAGGAGGCGCAGGCATTCACCGAGACCATGCTGAATGTCTACGCAGACTTCTGTGAGAACGTCCTTGCAATGCCCGTTACCCGCGGTCGCAAGACCGATAAGGAAAAGTTCAACGGCGCAGAAGCCACCTACACCATCGAATGCATGATGCACGACCGCAAGGCACTGCAGGCAGGCACCTCCCATTACTTTGGTGACGGCTTCGCCAAGGCATTTGACATTGAGTTCACCGACAAGAACAACCAGAAGACCAATCCCCACGAGACCTCTTGGGGTGTCTCCACCCGTCTGATCGGCGGCATCATCATGACCCACGGCGACAACAACGGTCTGGTGCTGCCTCCCAAAGTCGCTCCCGTTCAGGTGGTCATCCTGCCCGTGGCACAGCATAAGCCCGGCGTTCTGGAGGCCGCTGCTGAGCTGCGCAGCCGCCTGATCGCAGCAGGTCTGCGGGTCAAGATGGACGATTCCGATAATTCCATCGGTTGGAAGTGTGCCGAGTACGAAATGAAGGGCGTTCCCGTCCGCGTGGAATGCGGTCCCCGTGATCTGGAGAACGGCGAATGCGTCATCGTTCGTCGTACCGACCGAGAGAAGATCGTTACCAAGCTGGAAAATCTGGAAGCAGCCGTTGCCGAGCAGCTGGAAATTGTGCAGCAGCAGATGTTCGAGAAGGCAAAGCGCAATCTGGACGAGCATATCTACGAGGCGCACTCTATCGAGGAGGCCAAGGCCCTGCAGGATGCCCACGGTGGCTACATCAAGACCATGTGGTGCGGCGATCTGGAATGCGAGCTGGCAATGAAGGAAAAGGCGGGTATGTCCTCCCGCTGCATCCCCTTCGCGCAGGAAAAGCTGGGTGAAACCTGCGCCTGCTGCGGCAAGCCCGCCGACAAGATGGTCTACTGGGGCATTGCGTACTAATTTCATAAAAACGGGAAATGCCGCAGAGAGCTGCGGCATTTTCTTTTCGCAAATTTCGGTTGCTTTTTGATGACACATCGTGTATAATGACTTGCGGTTAATAACCACCCGGGTGTAGCGCAGCTGGTAGCGCGCCTGCTTTGGGAGCAGGATGCCGCGAGTTCGAGTCTCGCCACTCGGACCAAAAGCCGAAAGAGCTTCTGCTCTCTCGGCTTTTTGCTTTGAATGCGAGGCTCGAACAATCAAATGCAACGCGGATGAGCGTTGCCGCCGACGGCTGGACGGAGGCGAACCTCTATCTGCGCCATAGCGCAGATGCAAACGAGTCTCGCCACTCGGACCAAATAAGCAGAAATGGCTTTATGCCGTTTCTGCTTATTTCTTTGTATAGCGTGTTATACCTTCTTTTGCTCGGTAAAAAATGCTCCCGCGCATATGCAATTTATCCCTTGATCTCCTGCTGCAGTTTGTTGTAAACGCTACGATAAATCAGTGTGGACAGGATGAACGTACATCCATCCGAGACCACCTGCGCAGCAAGGATGCCGTACAGGCCGACAAAATGATTCAAAATCAGGATGGTCGGAATGGCGAACAAGCCCTGCCGGCAAACGCCGAGGATCAGGGACTCCTTTCCCTTTCCCATCGCCTGCAGTGAGTATATTTTCTGGAAATTCGAGATCATAAAAGGCGTTGCAAGGCAGGCAATCCGAAGGAACACCTGACCGTAGGCGATGGTTGCATCATCCCGGATAAACAGCCAAATGATCTGGGGTGCAAAGATCTCAAACAGTACAATACAGATCGCAGCCATAGTCATAGCGGAGATTTGGGCTGTCCTTGTGATCTTGCGCATGCGGTCATAATTCTTGGCAGCGTAGTTATAGGCGACCAGCGGCATCATGCCCTGACACAAGCCCATGCCCACATTCAGCGGCAGCATATCGATCTTGATGACGATTCCGTAAGCCGCAAGTTCAATATCGCCATAGCCGGAGGTCAGATTATGCTTCAGGATCGCCGCCACATTGGCAAGCAGAGATGTCAGCGAGGACGGAAGACCTGTAGAGAATATCTCGCCGACCAGCCGTTTTTCAAGTCGAATGCATTTCGGATGAAGAGACAGCACGGATCTTCCCCGCAGCCGGTAGTATGTAATGAGAAAATAAATCAGCGTGATCACATTTGACAGCAGCGTCGCAATCGCCGCGCCGGTCACTTCATTCCCCCGCGGAAGCAGTACAAACATAAATAGCGGATCGAGCAGGATATTGGAAATGCCGCCGATTGCAAGACCGGCACCTGCCTCCTTGGAGTAGCCGGCACTTCGGAGCAGATGAGACATCGTCATGCTGAGCGTCGCGGGGATCGCGCCGATGACGACTACCCAGAACATATAGCTGGTAGCATAGCCGACGGTGTTATCCGACGCACCCAAAAGTCGGGCAATCGGTTCTGTAAAGACCGCACATACTGTGGCATAGACCGCTGCAACAGCAAAGGAACCGTAGAAGCTGAATACGCTGACCCGCTTTGCCTTTTCTTCCTGCTTTTGACCGAGCAGCCGGGAAACAAGGCTGCCGCCACCGACACCGAAAAGATTCGACAGCGAATTAAGCACAAAGTACAGCGTGCCAACCGCACTTGCCGCCGCGACCTTATAGGGATCGTCGGTCATGCCGATGAACATGGTATCGGCGAGATTATAGATCATCGTGATCAGCTGGCTGACAATGGTTGGGATCGCCATGGTCAGCAGTGCTTTTCCCACCGGCATCGACTCAAACAGCTCTTTTTTATTATCTTTCATCTGAAATGCCCGCTTTCACAGTTGCTAAATTCTATACATACAAGTTAACCAAGCAGCAGTTTGATGACAGCGCACTGCCAACGCTTCGGCAAGACGTTCAGTAACACCAAGCCCAAGTGCCGATTCTTATGATAGCTGAGCCTTGGATGCTTTGCGATCGCTGCTTTGTAAAGCAGCTTCGCAAGCTTTTTCGGTGCGATGGGTTTTCCCATAAGCTGTGCAGCTATTTTAGAAAACTTTTTCGCCTGCTTACTGTATAACACTGTCGAAGCCGCGAGGTCTGCCGTCCCTTTGACCGAGCCGTTGCTCAGCGGTGTTGCCACCGCACCGGGACGGATGGTAATGACCTTTTGCCCGATCAGGTTCAGCTCTTGACGCAGGGCTTGGGCGTAGGTGTCAAGTGCTGTCTTGCTGACGTTATATAGCCCGTTGAAGGGCATAGGGTCAAGGGTCGCCACCTCACTTGTGACGATCAGGATGCGTCCGTCAGGCTGCAAAAGAGAGTGGAACACCCGATTGACCAGCATTGTACCGCAAAGGTTGATTTCGATCAGCTTCTTCATGGACGCAAAATCGCTCTCCACAAGCGAAGCCATCTGATGGATGCCGGCAATATTCACGATCGCATGGAGTCTGATGTCCTTTAATGTATCCCGGACGCGAAGCAGCGATTTCTCATCCGTTATATCGGCGGTAAAGGTACAGAAATTGGATCGCTCTTCCATCGGGGCAATATCGATCCCCCATACACAATGTCCACGCTCAATAAAATAGTCCGCCGTGGCGCGTCCAATGCCGGATGCCGCACCGGTGATCAGCACATTCATTGAATTTCCCCTATCCTTTTCAGTCGTCCCAGCAGATCACCCTGCAGGTAAAAGGTAGTCTCAAAGTGCAGAAATTGGTCTGCATTTCTGTCCCATAGGAGCAACAGCCTTGGAGGAAATTCCTCGTCCCCCTCCCAGAATTGAAGCAAAACGGGAAAGAAAGGCGTTACCGGGATTCGGCAGGTCAGATCCGCGCCTGCCATTTGCGGCTGCAAAGCACCACCCAGCAGTTCGCAGGAATGCTTCAGCAACTCCAGCCGGCCATCAAAATACTTCGCGTATTTCTTTGTAAAGTCCTCTGTATTTGTCACGCCGGTCACGACAAATGTTCCGACCGTACACCACTGCCCCAAAAGCCGCGGTGCGAAATCGCCCTTGTGGTAGCACAAAAGGTCGTAGATCGTCATAACTGTTCCGTAATTGCGGCATTCCGTCCAAACATGATCAACGCACTCCTCTACCCCGCCGGTTCTTCTGCTGATGCGGCAAGGTATATTGAGATAGGTCAGATAGATCCACTCTCCGTCTGCCTCCAGCGAGAATTTGCGGATCAACAGCGACTGATCATATTCAAGAAAAATCCCCTTGGCGATATCCACCTGCAGATCATAATTATCCATCATCAATACCCATTGTAATGGATGCGCTCCGGCTCAAAGCGATCCTGAACGCTCATGTCCACGCCCTCTGCGGGATAACCGATGGCGATCACGGAAAAGGCAGACACCTTTTTCGGGTAATTCAGGATAGACCGCAGCCTTTGCTGCATTCTGTCGTCCTCCAGTACGCCCATCCAAACGGCGCCCAGTCCCTCTTCCACAGCCTGCAAAAGAATATTTTGGGTACAGGCACCAAGATCATGCTTGCTCATCTTATCGAGACCCACGATCTTGCGCCTTAACTGCTCACGCTCCAGCACAACGATGGCAAGGGGTGCGCTCTTCAAGGGCGTGGCAAAGGGGCTGAAGCTCTTGAGCTTTCGGATCAGCTCCGGCTCATCCACGACAATAAACTCCCACGGCTGACCGTTCATGGCACTGGGTGCGCGCATGGCGGCGCGGAGCAGGCTCTCGACCTTTTCAGGCTCTACCTTGCGTTCCTGAAAGGAACGGATGGATTTACGCTTTGCAATCGCCTCGATCATACTGTTTCCTCCTTGACACTGCTTTTTATGATTATACCATACTGTTTTTATAATTGCAACGCGGCAGAAACTATGTTTCCACCTGCCAATATTACAGGGCAATGGAAAAAGGTGCATCCGAAAATTCGGATGCACCTTTTATTATTCACTCATCATGGTATTTACCAGCTCGTAGGCAAACATCCAGTTCATCTCACGGGTGGGGTGGTTGATCTTGTTGGCAAGCAGCTCTGTCACGTTCACGCCGTTGTTTGCAAGCTGTTCCCACTTGGCATGCACGTCGCAGATCGTTACACCGCACGCCTTGGCAACTTCCATACCGCCGTCAAAGTAGGCTCTGGGAATGCCATTCTTCTGGCGGTTCATGCTGTTGTTGGCAGTTGTCAGCAGATCTTCGTCCTTCAGATGGCAGCTGATGGCGGTGTTGACCATGTTGGCAGTCATAAAGATCACTTCGCTGCCGCTTTCTTTCAAAGCAGTGAAGATCTTGCGCAGGTTTTCCTTGTAGGTTTCCAGCCCCTTCAGACCGCTGATGCAGTCATTCAGTCCAAAACAGACCACCGTCAAATCCGGCTTGTGGCAGAGCACGTCCCGCTCCAGCCGCTCCAGACCGCCGCCCGTGGTATCACCGCTGATGCCCGCATTGATGATGTTGATGGGAACATTGGTGTAGAGCATGGACAGAATGCGATCGACATAACGATGGTAGGCATGATCCTTGTCGAAAACTGTCTGAATGCCGCCTTCGTTGGTTCGGTAGCATTCAAAGCACCCTTGGGTAACGCTGTCACCCAAAAATGCAATGGTGGGAATTTTCGCTCCGTGTAAATTCGCAGCCTTTGCCGCAATAATTTTCATGATTTCCATAGCCAAATCTCCTTTAGATACAGACTTTCCAGCTGCTTGCGCCCACCGGCAAGGCTGTCAGTTCGCCATTGAGGCAAATATGACCGGTTACACCCTCCGGGATAGAAACGGACACCGCATAGCCATCATCTGTTTTCTCCCACTTGGTAGTCACAGTACCGCACTTGGTGGTATAGGAAGCTTCTGCCCAACTCAATGCCGATACAAAGGTGGGCTTGATGAGCACCTCATTGATGTTATCCATATTGGGATTGACACGAAGACCCGCATAATCCGAAATGAACAGATTGAGAATATCACCGAAGAAATGGTGATTTTCCGAGGAATTGAAGCGATTGTCCTCAATGCATTCGCACAGCGCGGTCGCGCCCCGGACAATCATATTGCCGTAGGACGGTGCATCGGGACGGGTGATCATCTTGTGTGCCAGATCGCCGTCGCCGTTTTCCAAAAGAACATGGAAAATGAACCGAAGACCCACCATGCCGCAGAAAACATGGTCGTGCTTCTGCTTGATGCGGTTGATCAGCTCCTGATAAGCGGCAGGGTATTCTTCCTGCGTGAAGATGCCCGTTGCCAAGGCAAGTGCCTGCCCGGTCTGTGCGCCATCTTTCGTTCCCATGATGTCATAATCGATCAGGTGTTCACGCACTGCTGTACGCAGTTCCCGGGCAAAGCGATCACACTTTGCCACCCATGCTTCATCGCCGAGAACGCCGAAAATGACCATGCACTTTTTGCACATATCGATCAGGATCGTACTGTCCACCAAAGCACAGTCAGTAGTAACACCCATGCTGCGACCCGGCTGCGCCCAGTCATTGAGACCGTTGGCAACCAGACCGCGCTCGTCACGGGCTGCCATGGAATAGTCCATGTACTTTCTGATCGTATCCGCAGTCTGCTCAAGAATATCGACACGACCGTCAAACTTATAGCAATAATAGGGAATGTTGACCAGATTACTGTCGGACATTGCGCCGTTATAGCTCCGGGAGAAGTTGCCGAGGGTCGGGACAATGGCATCCAACGTTCCGTCTTCACGCTGACTTGCCATATATCCGTCCAGCCAGACACGGAAGCTCTGGCTGCAGTCAAGGGTCAGCAGGAACTGCTCCGTGGACATGGACATATCATTTGTCCAACCCGCCTTTTCACGATGGGGGCAATCTGTGGGGAAATACCAGAAGTTGGAAAGGTCGGAATTGACACCCATTCGGTAGAGCGTATTGAAGGTTTCGTCAGAGCATTTGAAATCCGATCTGCGGGGTACATCAGAGTTCATTACAAGGAAGGTCAGCAGATCTTCCGTTGCCTGCTCCGGCTTCAAGCCCTCCACCAGCACATAGCGGAAGCCGTGGTATGTAAAGAAGGGAACATAGACTTCCTCTTCCCCGCCCTTGAGGATATAGGTATCGGTGTGCAGGATCTGGGTATAGTCTTCCACACCACCCTTAACGGTGTAGACAGAGTTCAGATTGAACTTGCCGTCAGCAAAAAGCTTTTCGCCAAAACGCATGGTGATCTTCTGACCGCGCTCGCCCTTGATTTTCAGGCGCACAAGTCCCGCCGTGTTGATACCGAAATCGTACATATAGCCCGACTTCACATAGGATTCAAAAATCGGCGTGGAATGCTCCACCGGGGACTCATGCAGGAAATAAAAGTCCTCCTGCAGTTCAATGCTGACCGGCTTCAGCTCATCGCGCTGTACGATCAGGTCAGCCTCGCAACGCATCAGCTTTCCTGCAGGTGCTTCCACCTCACAGACATTTGCCCAATCGCTGTCGTCGAAGTCCGGCAGATTCCAGCCGTCAATTTCCAGCCGGGCATCGTAATGTACACCATAGCGGTAGACATCCGAAACCATCGGAGATGAATGGGTCTTAAAGGATGCATCACTCTCAAGTGTAAGGTCGTCGGCTGTCAGCTGCAGAGCCATCTTCACCGGCGTGCCAACCTTGAAGGAATTCTGAAAGCCCAGCGCATGCCAAAAAGGATTTGCCTGACCGTTGCCGAGGATCACGCCGATGGCATTTTTGCCCGCAGTCAGATACTCGGCGATCTCATAATCATCGTAGTAGGTCACGTGATTGGAATTGCAGACATACGGTGCCAGTGGGCATTTGGTAATTTCCGTACCGTTGATAAACAGACGGTAAAAACCGTTGGTGGTCATACGGATCACTGCCTTTTCAGGCTTTGAGCCCAATTCAAATCCTTTGCGGATATAAGGTGCAGGCGGAGTCGTCGCACGTGTAAATTGTTCGATTCCGGCAGAAATGTATTGCATATCATCCATCCTTTCTCGTGGTTACTGCTGCAATGCAGACATCAGTTCGTCAATCAATGTGTCATCCGGGCAAAATTCATGCTCGCCTTCAAAAACCGTGAAGCTAAGCCATTTGTCGTCAACCCCTGCAAGGGTCAGCTCCTGCTTCAGACGCCGGTATTCTTCCGCGCCGGTTTCCGCATGGATGGTATCGTCCTTGCTGCCAAGGGCGATCCAGAGCCGTCTGGGATAGGAAAGCAGTGCCACCTCGCTGTCGAGGAAGGTATTTGCAGCATTTTTCCACGTCCAATCCGGGAAAATGAATTTCGTGCGGTCATTGAAATAACAGCAGCAGATCCCCGCCTTCAGTCTTGTTTCCAGTGCCATGGTGTGTAGCGTAAAATATCCGCCATAGGAAAGTCCCACCATCGCCATTTTATCGGCATCGACGCAGTCCAAGCCTTCAAAATAGCTTAGGCAGCAGCGCAGGCAGTAGATCTCCAGAGCGGTGATTGAGCCGCCTATCTGCTTCAGCTTGGCATCGAGAACGATCCGCTCATGATCGATGTCATAGCGATTTGGGAACCACATCAGCAGCTGCGGGGCGAATGCATGAACCTTCTTCGCCGCAACGCGCTGAACCATGTTGTTGTAAATGGACGTTCCCATCTCAAAAAGACCGCTGCATTGCTCTGACGTGCCGCCGTAGCCATGCTGAACCATGACAAAGGGGAGCTTTTGATCCACGTATTCAAAGAATGTGCCGTAGAAATAAAAATCCTCAAAGATCTCAAATTTCATTCGGTACAGTCTGACACCGTTCTCCTCCTTCAGGAGCTGACGCTCCACAGAAAGGGGCTTTCTGATCTCCTCCGTCAGCGGCCAGCCCATCAGGTCGATGAGTTCTTTCCGGGCAGCTTCCGGCTGATTCAGAATAAACGGTGCTCTGTTTTGGCGGTCTTCTGCGCAAGCCTCCAGCTTTTTGCTGATCAGCTTGCGTACACTGTCAAGGTAGTCCTGACGGTAACCATTGGCAGCTTTGATCTCCTCTATGTAATTCACAATCATTTACTTCACTCCAATCAGCACAGATCCGGCACCACAAAGGAATAGCTGTCTCTGTACTGGGTACTCTTTCCATTCTTCCATGTATCCTTCATTGTATAGGTGAACGGACCGACGAAATTCGGTTCTTCATCCATAGCATGGTGCGGTCCAAGCAGATTTCTGTTGCTGACGATCAGCTCCAGCTCAATGGTGTTCTCACCTACCACAGCATACTTCGAAATGTCAAGGCGGTTATCCAACAGCATCAGACCCGCTTCCTGACCGTTTACAAACACCTTGATCGCCTGCAGCTTGCCCTTGAACTCCAAGGAGACGTTGCTGTCCTCCAGCATCAGCTTCTGCCGCAGCTTCAATGTGCCGGCGAAGAACGGCATGCCGTCCGTAATGGGATTGGTGATCGTCTCAGGCAAAGCATCGATATAAAATGCTTTGCCCAGCAAAACGCGCTGTTTCTGACCGGGTGTAAAGCCTTCCTGCTCATAAACGCCAAAATCGCCGTACAGATACACAGCCTCGATGTCCGTCTTATAGACAAGGCAGTTCAGGAGTGACTCCGTCACATTCTCACCAAACAGAGCATAGTATACATCCTCCGTCTGATAATAATCAAGACACATAACGATCTCATTGTTGCCTTTTTTTACCAATCCCGCAATATCCGTCTCAAAGAAATTCCGTTCCAGCCCGGAGGGTCTGTCAAAGGTAATCGGCTGACCGTTTACCTGCGCTGACAGAAGGGAACCGACTTCTGCCAGAAGGGACATTTTCTGCGGCTTGGTGCGGACATGGAACTGATACTTCAGGTAGAGCTTGCCCGCATAGCGTTCCTCCAACAGCTGCTGCAGCACACCCATACAGGGCAGCGGCTCGCTGTAATCCACACCGTCCTTGGAATAACACACAGTATCCAGCGTCAGGTAATTACCTGAGTGGGACAGAAGCTGATATTCCTCGCCAAGATGCACGTTTCTTTGCTCTGTCAGCAACGGTGCGATGTTACGGCTGAGGAACAACACCTTCATTTCACCGGCGCGCAGCTTAACCGTCAACGGTGCAGGTGTTCTTTCCAGCGTCTGCAGATCCAGCTGCTCAAAGGAGGTGTAAATATCCGCAAAATCAAAGGTCACTTCACAATCGTGATCGGCAGAATAGTTCTGTACACACAGATAAGGCTCGCCGTTGTAGGTGCGGTAATGAGAGTGCACAGGAAGATCCGTTCGATCCGCCCGATACGGCTGGGCATCGAGGATCTCCTCCATTGTCACATTGCTCTGCAGATAGCCAAAATCAAACACCTCGCCCTCTACATAAGAAGGCTTGCCATCCAGCAGCAGCACCTTGCCGCCCTGCTCTACATATTCCCGCAGCAGCTTTTCCGTGGTCTCGTCGATGGTGTAGACCGTAGGGAGGATCAGATACTCATAGCTGCAAAGACCGCAGCCGATCTTTCCGTCACGGACAAAGCCATCCTCCGCAAGAAGCGTTTCATCAAGAAAATGATAGCCCAAATGGTGGTTTGCGAGCATTTTGACCTGCTCGGCAAAGATCTTATCAAGCGTTTCCACGCCAAAACCGGGACCGTCGGCATCCCGCTTGTAGTCAAGATATGCACTGCGCACGGGGTGCAGCACCGCCACGTTGATCTGCTCCTCGCTGTTAGCGATGAGGTAGCCAAGGTGAGTGAAATGGTCATTGAAAACCTTGAAATATTCCCGCACCCACGGGGAAATATCCGAAAAATGGTGGGGATAATCCCGCTTGCGCTGACCATGCTCGGAATAGGGCAGCAGATGCTGGCACATCAGGTTTAGACCACCTACATACTGCAGCTCTGCCAAGCATTTCAGCTCCATAGGGCTGACCTCCCAGCCGCAGGCAGCGAAGCACTCCGTCAGGATCTGCTTTTTGCCGTACTGATGGGCAACGCTGTTGATCTGGTGGGCAGGCAGCGTATTGGTATGGAAACGTCCGAGCCAGTCAATGCCCGGGATATGCATGTGCTTGTAGAAAGGCATAATACCGCCACAGCAGCAGACCTGAAAGCCGAGTGCGGTCTCTTCAATATAATGTCCGGTGAGCTTGACACCGTTATCATCGCACCACTGATAGACCTGCTCGCCAAAGCTCTTTAGCATCAGCTGTTGGCAGGCGCGCCAATAGCGGTGACGGAACTGGCGGTATCCCTGCTTTTCAACGAACAGAAGACCCACGTAATCCCGGATATCCTGTCCGTAATGCTTTTCAAAATACTCCGGCAGCATCAGGCTGAAGGCAGTACCCCAGCGGAAGATCTGGGGTTCATCCGTAAAGAAGCCCTTGATCAGCTCGCTGAACCGATCGCCGTAGCGCTCCTTGTACAGCTCATGGGTGCTGTCGAGGAATTTACGCACGACCACCGGGTTCATGATATCGACCGTAGAGATAGAAACGTTCAGATAGACGTTGAGGTACTCCCCTGCTCCGCAAGGCTCACTGACACGAACCAGTGCCTCCCCATCCATGGGATAGCTTGCGTAGGCATCGGGATCAAAGTCGCCGATCTTGTAGCTCAGATAGCGGTCGCGGTTTTCCTCTTCTTCAAGCAAAAGACCGCCGCAGAAGCCGCTGGGCCAACCGTTTTCGTCATATGCCCATGCGTGCATACCGATCTTCTGTGCTTCGTCCGCGCAGGCATCCACAGCCTTCATCCATTCTTCGGACAAATACTCTGTTTTCAGACCGCCGCGGGCGTGCATGAAAAAGCCGCCCATGCCCATTTCCTTCATCCAGCGGATCTGACGGCGCAGCTCCTCCGGCTCCAGCTTATCGTTCCACGACCAGAAGGGTACGGCGCGATAAGCAGTTAGATCTTCGGAAAATTTCATAAGCAATCTCCTTTTATTTCAAGGAATCAAGTCGAATAACGGTCTTTTCTGTAAAGCTGTCCGTATAGAATTTGCGGGTCAGCACTTCGACGTAATCGATGCGGTTATTCTCATTGACACAGGGCTTGCACTCAAAGGTATAAGGTGTGTCAACAGTGACGAACTGCATCTTTTGATCCCGGCGCAGCATCAGGGTCTTACGGTCGGGGCTCAACGGCTTGAACTTTGCGGGGAAATCCGTATAGCCAGCCACGCAGGACGGGAAGTTCATACGGCTGACAAAGTGGAGCTTTTCAGATGCAGTGACGGTATCGGTGATCTCAAGGCGATCATCATAAAGCGCAAATCCACGTACCAATGTAAACGCACGACCGCTGGGATCGCAGGTGTAATTCGTGACCGAGATCTTCTGCGCGCCGTCTTCCACAACAAGCGCGGAAAGTGTCACTTTCTCCTTCACATCGGAGCTGTAAAGCTCCACATCCAGCGGCATCTCATCGCAGGTGATCACATTGTGGGCAGATGCAACGTACAGCTCCGTGTACAGATCGGAGCGGTCATAGTTGGGGCAGCCACGGTCGACCACCATAGGCTTGCCGTCACAGTAAAGCACAAAGTGGGGCTTGCCGTAGTGCTGGTGAAACGCATAACCATTCGCCTTGGGCTGTGCGGCATCAATGTACAGATCAAATCGTTCATTTCTCAGCACAGACAGTCCACCATCGTGCATAACCATGGTCTTTTTCACGCGGGGGAAATCCAGCGGATAGAAGCTACCCACGAACTCCACATCCGTCACAGCATCGAGGGCATAGGAGTCGCCGATCTGCATACTCTTGCCTGCAGGCGAGGAGAACTGATACAAATACTCGTACTGCTTGCAGATGCGCTCCCGGTTACTCAGACCGCCGAAGCCGTTATACTGCAGCAGCAGGTCTGCTTCCACAAAAAGTCTTGCGATAAAGTGGGCATAGGACACCGCATTCTCACGGCTGACGCCCTCAATGCTGATGGCACGCTCCAAAATTGCCTCGACGATGGCGCTGCCGGTCTCCTGCATGGCAGCCGCATCCTCCAGCTCCGGCAGAAGCGTGCCCACCATGATCAGCGCCATGCCGATCTGCAGGGTGTGGTTGCCCAGTTTCTGACCAACCTTCTGAAGCTCGCGGTGCTCCTTGCCTTCCTTGTACAGGTGGCGGGTGTGCAGACGCAGCAGGTCGTAGACATAGTTCCAATCCTGCTCGCTCATGGCATCCTTGTCACCGAACAGGAAGATGCTGTGCACCAAATTGATGGTGCGCCATGCCACCTGCATATCAAACCAGATGTGGTCATCGGGATCATTGACAGGGCGGTAGGGGTTATTGGCATCCCAATCCTTCAGGATCTTCAGCCATACATCCACGTATTTCTTATTCTTCGTCTTGCAATAGTGCTGGGCAAGGGGCAGAAGGATATAAAGTCTGTGCAGCCAGCAGTGGCTCTCCCACTCATTGGAATACTGCCAGTCTGTCCATTTGTTCCAAACGGCACGCCAGTTAAACTTACCGTCCTGCTCCCAGTATTTGAAAAGGTCTCCGTCGAACAGCATCTTGAGCAATTCATCGCTGTTTGCCGTACCGAAAATGTCATTCAGGAAGAAAAACGCACCGCCATCGAAAACGTAGCTGGGGAAAATCGGCTTTTCCATCAGTTTTTCACGGGTATAAGGAAAATAGGTTGTCTTCCCCTGCTCCAGATAGGGGCGGTAATAGATGTTATTCATGCTTTTCTTCTCCCTTGAGGTTCTTCAAAAAGCGTGTGGAATCCTTAATGTCGCACAGATAGGAAAGAAGCGCAACCACCAGCAGTCCGAAAACAGACAGCGTAATAAACTGGGGAACACCCGGGATCACAAAAGGCATATCGCTGCGGAAGAACATGTAGTCATCATAGAAGCCGAACCAACGTGCTACGACCTCACAGTTAAGCACATGCACCAGCATGCCGCCAACCGCCCAGCCATAATGCCGCAGGCTGGGACGGAATGTGCCGGTAAGGTACTCAAAAGCAGGGATCAGCAGCAAGCCTGTATGCTGCAGAATGCTCTTGACAATGGGAAAAACCATCACATCGCTGGAGAAAATACCGTCCGGGATGGCAAAGGTCAACACACCGCCGATGAAGCCGAAGAGATAAAACATCTTCTTGCCTGTTTTCCAATTACACAGCGCAATGATGGGGATCAGCACGCCGCCCAGATTGCACGGGTACATGGGCCACCACCAGCGAAGCTCATCGCCCTTGACAAAGAAATAGATCAGCCGCCACGCCACTTCAAACACAATCTGGAAAATGCAGATACCGATCAGAATGCCTTTTTTGTGCTGCTGCGTCAGCTTTTTGCTCACGGCAAAAATGCACACGACCACCAGCGCAAGCACAACCGCCAGCACCGAATAACCGTGAATTGCCTGATACTGATAATCGCCCGGCGTACCCATATCACCAATCAACCAACGATAAAAAATGTCCATTTCTAATTGCTCCTTTGAATTTTCAAAACAAAGCAAGCCTGCACTCACAGCGGCAGCAATTTGCTGCCGCTGCAAATGATGCAGGCTATCAATATCCGTAAATAATTTCCTCTTCCTTGCCGCTTTCCATGGAGCGGTACATTGCGTTCAAAACGTAAACAGGCGCAAAGATATCCTCATAGGAGCGCTTCATTGCGCCGCCCTTAAGCAGATCGTAAAATTCCATAAACTCGTCACCGTAGTGTGCGCCGCAGTCAAAGCGGTCGCCGACCACCATATCGGTTCCGCTGAGCAGCGCATAGTAAAGGCTGGTATCACCGCGGAAGTTCAGATCGACATCAAAACCGTCGTAATGCAAAATAGCCGTCAGGTTATTCTCCTTGCGTACTGCGTAGACGCTCTTGGGGTAGTAACCAAAGATCTCCATGGCAGACTGAGTCACATGCTGGGAGTAGAAGAAAAAGCCGTCAAAGGGACTGTTCAAGTACACGGGTCCTCTCAAATAACCACCTACGGGCTTGCCAAAGGTCTGCTCGTTGAATGCCTTCTTCAGTGCCTGAATGCGCTTGGAGAAGATGCAGGACGTACCGCCGCACATCTTGATGTTGTGCGCCTTCAGATCCGCCATAAATTCCCGTGCTTCCTCTTCCGTCTTGGTAATAGGCTTGTCGATAAACATGGGGATGCCGCTTTCGATGTAGGGCTTGGCATACTTGTAGTGATTACCGCCATGGCGGGCAGTAACTACGATGCCGTCGACCTTGCCGACAAACTCGTCGTAGGAGTCTGCAACATAAACACCGAACTCATCGTGGAGCTTTTCTGCGGCTGCTCTGTCGTAGCTGTAAACACCGACAAATTCCATATCGGTGATTGCATGATTGGTAAGTACATGGCGCATAAAATGCGTGGCATGGGAGTTTTCGCAACCCAAAATGGCAACTTTGAACATAAGGCAATTACCTCCTGAAAATGGCGCACTTTCCGCACGCTGCAGTTGCTGTAAGTATACCAAATTTACCCACCGATTGTCAAATAGATTTCACCATATTCCGGCTTTTTTGCGCAAAAACAAAGCCCGAAGGGAGTCCTTCGGGCTTTGTTTCATTTCGAGATACGTTTTTTTCGCAAAATAAGGCATGTTCTGCTGGGCAGATAGATCCTGAAGCCAATACGTCCGTCCTCTTGAAGTGAGGTCTGATAGCTCTGATGGAAGATCCTCCCCTGCCCGCCGTAGCAGTAATCGTCAGAGGAAAGAACCACCTGATAATCCCCTTCTTCCTCCACGGGAACAAAATAACCGTCATGTGATCTCGCCGGATCAAAGTTAAAGAGGAACAGCGCATTTCCCTTCTTATAAGCAAGCACATGATCTTCATTTTGCACCAGCAGCTGCTTGTCCTGTACGCCCACGACGCGGTACTTCTTCGCCGCGGCGACCATGTCTTTTTCAAACTGCAGAAGATACTGATATTTCAGATCGGGATTGTCAGCAAGACTCCACTGGCGGCGGCAGTAATGATAGCTCCAGCCGTTGCCCTCCCGGGGAAAATCAATCCACTCAGGGTGACCGAACTCGTTGCCCATAAAGGTCAAATATCCCTCTCCGCCAAGGGTCATGGTCAAAAGTCGGAGCATCTTGTGCAGTGCCATACCCCGATCAACGATAAGATCCTGCGCATCCTTGTGCATTGACCAGTACATCTGCTGATCGCACAGACGGAACATGATGGTCTTGTCCCCCACCAGTGCCTGATCGTGGGATTCGCAATAGCCGATGACCTTTTCACCCGGCCAGCGGTTTGCCAGCTCATAGTAGATGTGATTGAGATCCCAATCCTCATCCTTCGTTTCCTTCAGCAGACGGATCCACAGATCCGGCTCACCCATGGCAAGGCGGTAATCGAAGCCGATGCCGCCGTCCTTAATAGGCAGGCACATGCCGGGCATGGCAGACATATCCTCCGCGATCAGGATCGCATTGGGATTGATCTCCTTTACCAAGGTCGCTGCCAGCTGCAAATAGGTCACCGCATCCACATCCGTGTTCATGGAGAAATAGAGAGAAGGACCGGTAAATGCCGTACCCAAGCCGTGATCATGGTAGAGCATGGAGGTCACGCCGTCGAAACGGAAGCCGTCAAAATGGTATTCCTCCATCCAGAACTTCAGGTTCGAAAGCAGGAACGACAGCACTTCATGCTTCGCGTAATCGAAGCATTTTGTACCCCATGCGCTGTGGTTGCCCTTGCTGCCCTCGTGGAAGAACTGATAGGACGTTCCGTCAAATTCGTTGATGCCCTCACGGGTATTGGCAGAGGCATGGGAATGCACCACATCCAGCAGCACCGCAATGCCCAGCCCGTGGGCGTCATTGATCAGTGCTTTCAGCTCCTCAGGCATACCGAATCTTGAGGACGCGGCGAAGAAATTCGTCACCTGATAGCCAAAGGACGCATAGTAGGGATGCTCCATCACCGCCATGATCTGGATGGTGTTGTAGCCAAGGGCTTTGATCCGGGGCAGGATGTTTTCACGAAACTCCGTATACGTCCCGACCTTGCCCTCCTCCTGCGCCATGCCGATGTGGCATTCGTAGACAAACAGCTTCTTTTCCGGGCGAAAATCCGCATCCGTCCACGGGAAAGGCTTCATGCTGTGGATCACCGCATCCCATGCGTAGGTATTGGGATCCTGCACCACACGGGTGGCATAAACGGGGATGCGCTCCAGCTCCCTGCCCTCATGCAGGACAACTGTCATCACCCGCTGCCCATCCTGCAGCGCATCCGTGCCGGGCAAAAACAGCTCAAAGACACCGTTTTCCAGCTTCGTCATGGGATGGGCATAGCGATCCCAGCCGCAAAAATCACCCGTCAGCCAGAGCTTTTCCGCCGCAGGTGCCCACTCCCGGTAATACCAGCCGTCCTTCGTCTGATGGAAACCGAAATAGAGGTGACCGTTGGCAACATCGGACAGCTTTTTCTTCTCGCCCAGCAGCGCGCTTTTGGTTTGACGATAGCGCTGCATACGCAGCTTCAGATCCGCCTCAAAGGGTACAAGGCATGGATTCATTTTGATGATTTTCAGTGACATACCGATACTCCTTTGACAAAATATTTGCTGCAGCTCAACCAAGCTGCTGCTCGTTGATGATCAGCTTGAATTGCAGTCCCAATGCTTCCGCAGCCTGACGGCACAGCAGCATTCGGTTTGTAAAGATGGCAAAATAGTCAAGCACCGAGCTGAAATGGGTATCGACTGACAGCTTTAGCTTGACAATGGTATGGGCTTCATTGATCTTCAGCTCCGATTTCGTGACAGAGTAGTTGACCCGGTCATGGATGTCGAAGCCGGCAACGTCCTTGGTACGCACGCGGCTGCGGCGAACATCGGATTTATCCGCAAGGATCAGTGCCGCCGCAATGGGATTGACCGGCACGCCCGTACCCTCGTCGTGGTTGCCGATGGCAGTGACGATCAGGGAGATCTCCTCCGGCGGAAATTCCCACTTATCCAGCATACGGAACGCCATCAGCGCGCCGCTCTGGCTGTGGTCAACACGGTTGACAAGGTTGCCGATATCGTGCAGGTAGCCGGCAATTTTGCCCAGTTCCACCGTGCGTTCGTCATGACCCAGTGTCTGCAGAATATACCCGGTCATTTCCGCAACGCTGCCCACATGGGCAAAGCTATGCTCTGTATAGCCCAGAGCTGCAAGGGATGCGTCCGCCTGCTCAATGTAGGTTCGGACGGTCTGCTCATTTTTAATATCTTTGTAATTCATAGAATCTCCTTTGGAATGTATGTATATACCCGTTGATATTACTATACACCATTTTTCCCAAAATGAAAAGATAGTTTCAAGAAAAAAGCCGCCCTTAGAAACCAAGGACGGCAAAAAATCACTCTCGATTTAGTGCGTTCAGCACATATGACTCCACCTGCTCCGGCGCAATTCCCAGCACCGCAGCAAATTCGCCCGTCAGAAGGCGCTGCGCATCATGTAAAAAGTTGTCATCGCACAGATGTACCTTCCGACCTGCTTGTCTTTGCTGCTGTTTGTGCTGATGCAGGGTGTGGACCATCTGTACCAGAGCAGCATAATCGCTGCCGACAATCAGCTCCCGGTAGCGCTGCTTACGCTGATTTTCGTCTGCGATCCAGCAGGATTGACGCATGTTTTCATCCGCAAGGATCTTGTCCAGCTCCTGCCGCGTAATAATGGGACGGAGCTTTGCCAATGCCGCAGGATTGTCCGAAGGAATCATGTAGCTTGCTTCCGACTGGTACACGGGATGCAGTACATAGAACAATCGTTTATTTCCTTGTACGTTGCGTTCTTCCATTGCGCCAATACGGCAAACGCCCTGACAGCTGTAAACAACATAGTCTCCGATCTTGTACATGATTGCATCCCCTTTCGTGCTTTGGCATTATTATATCACAGTTTTTTCCAGATTTCATGTGGGCAAAATGCTCAAAAAATGCCCGCAGTCTTTTGACTACGGGCAACTTTTTATAATAAAATATCAACCTGATAATGCTTCAGCCAAGCATTGATCTGCAGCAGGTAACAGATCGTCTGGGGGCTTCGCATCAGCTGACCGTACCACGGCCACAGGGGTTCTTCTTCCAGCATTTTTCGGATCGCATCCGGCGAGACCAGCGCAAACAGCGGTGCATTTTTCTGCTCCAGCAGCTGCTCCATGCGTCCCCGGATGAGCAAGCCGTACTTCGGATCATGGGTTTTGGGATAGGGACTTTTCTTCCGCCACAGCACCTCGCGGGGTAGTATTCCCTCCATTGCAACGCGCAGCAGTCCCTTCTCCCTGCCCTGCCAGTCCTTAAATTTCCACGGCACACCATAGAGATATTCCGCGATCCGATGATCACAAAAGGGCACCCGCACCTCAAGACCTGAATACATGCTCATGCGATCCTTGCGGTCGAGAAGGGTCTGCATAAACCAGCGCATATTGAGATTGACCATCTGCTTCATGCGTCTTTCCAAAGGTGATGCACCGGGCAGAATATCACTCTCCCGACAGGTTTTTTCATACTGCTCCATCACAAACCCATCAGGGTGCAGCTTCTCTTGCAGCGACGGATGCAGCAAATTCCCGCGATAAGCGGTATTTTGCGCCCACGGGAAGCCCTCTCTGTCCCGGATCTCCTGATCCCGATACCACGGGTATCCGCCGAAGATCTCGTCTGCGCACTCCCCTGACAGCGCCACCGTCACATGGGGCTTGATCCTCCGGCAAAAAGCAAGCAGGGAAAAATCCACATCTGCCATTCCGGGAAGATCCCGTGCCAATGTAGCGTTCTCCAATTCATCGATCAGATCCTGCGGCGAAAGAACGCACCAGTGATGGTCGGTTTGAAACCGCTCCTGCATCAGGCGGATATATGCACCATCGGAATTGGGCTGAAATTTATTGGGTGTGAAATATTTATCATTGTCAACATAGTCCACGGAAAAAGTCGCAAGTGGTTTTCCGCTCAGCTTTTTTGCGCAGATCGCGGTGATCAGACTGGAATCCAAGCCGCCGGAGAGAAATGTGCCAACAGGTACATCCGACACCGTCTGCCGTTCGATGGCATCAAGCACCAAAAATCTGACCTGCTCCGCTGTTTCGTCAAAGGTTTGGGTATGCTCTCTGTCCCGCAATTTCCAGTAGCGGCGGATGGCAAGCCTGCCGTCCCGATATGTGGCACACTGCCCCGGCTCCAGCTCCCGCATACCGTAAAAAACACCGCTTCCCGGGATACGTCCCGGCCCGAGCAGCAGCAGCTGAGCGATCCCCTCCTGATCGATAGCTGCAGGTACGCCGGGATAGGTCAGGATCGTTTTCATCTCAGAGGCAAACAGCAAACCGCCCCTGTGTTCCATGAAAAACAGCGGTTTGACTCCCATGCGATCCCGGGCAAGAAAAAGCTTCTGTTCACTGCCATCCCAAATTGCGAAGGCAAAGATGCCGTTGAATTTCTCAAGGCAGGCTTCGCCCCATTCAATGTAGCTTCGCAGCAGCACCTCCGTATCAGAATGACCGGCAAAAACATGCCCCGCTTTTTGAAGTTTCCCGCGCAGCTCCGGCGCATTGTAAAGCTCACCGTTATAGACGAGTGTGTACTCGCTTTGACCGTGTCTGACGGTCATCGGCTGTCCGCCGCCCGAAAGATCAATGACGGAAAGCCGCGCATGCAAGAGCCATCCATCCGGGATGCACGCAACGCCCGTGGCATCAGGACCGCGGCGGGTCATGGTTTGCAGCATTTTTTCAATAATCGCTTCCGTTGCAGAAAGACCGATCATTCCCGCGATTGCACACATCATATCGCCTCCTCTCGACGGCGTATTCTATGACCTGCAAACAAATTTTGCCACACATAAAGCGATGGCTGCATGTCAAAATAAGCGTGGGTGATGAACATGAAAGACAGCAAAGACATCCTCTCCTCCCTTCTGAAAACGACCCAGATGGGTCAGGTGGGGATCCGCAGCGTTGTAAAGGCAGCCGAAGCGCCGCAGTTCAAGAAAGCACTGCGCGATCAGCTGGATGAGTACAACAAGATCGAAAAGGAAACCTATGACCTTGCCAAGCGGCGTGGATGGGTTTTGGCAGAGCTGAATCCCGTTGCGCGTACCATGGCAGATATGGCATCCCGGGGCAAGCTGATGTACGGCAAAAACGACTCCAAGATTGCCGCCATGATGGTGCAGGGCAATACCCGCGGTGTGATCAAGAGCCTGAAAAACATGCACCGCTATCACCAAAACGACAGCGATGTGACTGCCCTTTCCCAAAAGCTTCTGGACTGCGAAAACAACAACATCCGTCAGATGGAGGGCTACCTCTGAAAAACGCAGCTTACCTTTGCGGTAGGCTGCATTTTTTTGCACCGCCGGAACACATCGTGCATAGAATGATCAGAAAGCATGAAAGGAGTGACCCCCCTTGCCCGATACCGGATACATACAGACGCATGCCTATCAGAGCAATGCCCAGCTGCCGCTGCAGAATGTGACTGTGACTGTTTCCTCGCCGGACGGAACGGTGATCGCCCTGCGGCTGACTGACCGCAGCGGGCGCATTGATCCGATTCCCATTCCCGTGCCGGACAGATCCGAAAGCCTGACACCTGATACCCCGGAAATTCCCTTTACAACAGTAAACTTAACCGCAAGACTTAAAGATTATGAGCAGATCTTCATCACCGGTCTTCAGGTTTTTGCGGATGTGACGACGGATCAGAATCTGATGCTGATCCCCCTTTCCGAGCTGCCATCGAGCCGCAGTCAGTCGGAGTCCTTCGATACACCGCCGCAGAATCTGTGAAAGGAGTGAACCATGCCGCCTATTGTTTTGCCCGCCATACCACAAAGGATCACCGTGCATCTGGGTGCTCCGTCCCAGTATGCCGCCAACGTGACTGTTCCCTTTGCCGATTACGTCAAGAATGTCGCATCCAGCGAGATCTATCCCACATGGGACGAAAGTGCGCTGGAAGCCAACATTCTGGCAATCGTCTCCTTTGCCCTCAACCGTGTATACACAGAGTTTTACCGCAGCCGCGGTTATGATTTTGACATCACCAACAGCACCGCCTTTGATCAGGCATTCGTCAACGGACGCGCCTATTTTGAAAACATCTCCCGTCTCGTAGACCGGCTGTTCAACGACTATCTGCGCCGCCCCGGCTTTGTCGAGCCACTTGCCGCCAAATTCTGCAACGGCACGACCGTAACCTGTGAGGGCTTAAGCCAATGGGGCAGTCAGAATCTGGCGCAGCGGGGCTTCAACTCGGTGCAGATCCTGCGTAATTACTACGGTAACGTGGAGATCGTCAATGACGCGCCCATTCGCGGCATTACATCCTCCTACCCCGGCACACCGCTGCGGCGGGGCAGTTCCGGGCCGGCGGTGGTCGTGGTGCAGGTGGAGCTGAACCGCATCGCGCAGAACTACCCCGCCATTCCGAAGCTCGCAGCTACCGACGGCATCTTCGGCAGCCGCACGGAAGCCTCTGTCCGAAGATTTCAGGAGATCTTCGGTCTGACCCCCGACGGCATCGTCGGAAAAGCCACATGGTATGCTCTCGTGCGGCTGTATACTGCCGTCACAGCCCTGTCCGAACTGCGAAGTCAGGGGCAGCAGTTCTATTCCATCAACTGGGAGTATCCCGACCCCATCCAGCAGGGCGACACCGGCGACAAGGTACGGCATCTGCAATATATGCTGTCGATTCTGTCCGACTTTATTCCCAGCATACCGCCCGTTGCGGTTGACGGGATTTTCGGTCCCGCCACACGGGACGCGGTGGTTGCGGCGCAGCTGCGCTTCGGTCTGCCGCAAACGGGTCAGGTGGATGATCGGACATGGGATGAGATCTACGACCAATTTTCCGGCATAGAAACCACCGCTTTGCGAAACAGTGAGGCTTTCCCGCCTCTGCGGCAAAATGCCGTGCCTGCCATGGCAGGTGGCAGCACGCAGCCTATGCGCTACGCAAGAACACCAACGCTGACACAATTTCCGGGTGAAGCTCTGCGTTTGGGCAGACAAGATCCGATTTCTCGGGAGGTGATCCGATGAGACCCAATGAATCCTTTGTAGGACAGCCGGTTCGAAGCCTTCAGACCATGCTGCGCGTCATCGCGGAACATGACGAATTGCAGCCAAGTGTCATCCCGGACGGCATATACGGACCCCAGACCGCTACAGCAGTTTCCGCCTTTCAGCGACGAAACGGTCTGCCCATCACCGGCAGCGTCGATCAGGATACGTGGGAGCGGATCGTCGCTGTCTATGAGCCGGCGCTGATCGCCGTCGGGCCGGTAGTGCCGCTGGATATCCTTCTTGAACCGAAGCAGGTGATCCGTCAGGGCGAGGAAAACCCGAATCTTTACCTTATTCAGGCGATTTTGATCGTCCTGTCACAGGCATACGGAAGCATTACCGCGCCGGCTGTGACCGGCATTCTCGACATTCCCACCGCCAATGCCCTTTCCCAATTTCAGACCTTGGCACTGCTGCCGGTCACCGGCGAACTCGACCGCAACACATGGCGGCATCTTGCGCTGCATTATCCCACAGCAACTGTAATGCTGAAACAGTAATTTCCGCTTTTTTCTACAAATTTTTCCTCTTTGGCTCTTGATTATCAGGTAGGAATTGCCTATAATATAGGGTAGACTATTTGACTGATACCCGTCATCGGAGGAAATTGGGAATGCACAAAAAAGATTGGAAAAAAGACATATTGACCATTCCGAACCTGCTTAGCTTGTTCCGTTTGCTGCTGATCCCGGTTTATGTATGGATCTATTTCAACGGCAACCATCTGGTAGCGGCGGGCATCTTCGCCCTCTCCTGCCTGACCGACATGCTGGACGGCTTCATCGCACGCCGTTTCAACATGATCTCCACCGTTGGCAAGGTTCTCGATCCCTTTGCAGATAAGGCAACACAGCTGACCATGATCATCTGTCTGCTGATCAAGCATCCCCAGCTGATCCCGGTGATCTGTGTCTTCCTCGTCAAGGAGATCTTCCAGCTGATCGCCGCAGCGATCATGCTGCGCAAGCGTCTTGTGCTTCGGGGCGCGCTGCTCACCGGCAAGATCTCCACCACCCTTTTGTTTACCAGTCTGGTGGCAATGGTAGTCTTCCCGCAGCTGGATCCGACCTGCATCACGATCATTTCCGTGGTCGTTTCCATCGCCCTGCTGATCGCCATGATCGACTACGGGAGAGCCTTCTTCACTGACAATCCCATGCGTCATTCACTGGATGAAGAGCTGGAAGGAAACTAAAAACCTGCCCCCAACGCATTCGCGTTGGGGGCTTTGATCTGTAAACGGTATATGGAAGGATCTGTCACGGACGCACCGTCGCCATATCCGCAGCGATTGCCACGGCATCGGATTGCCCGATCCTCCGCGCCTTCGCTATTGTAGCATATGCCTCGTGAAAAGACCGCAGAATCCTGCCGTACACAGAAAAATCGGCGCAGCAACTCCGCTGCGCCGATGTGCTTATTCTGTTGCTTCCTGACCGATGGTCATGATGTCGTAAGGGGTGGTCTGATAGACAAAGTAATTGAGCCAATTTGAGAACAGCAGATTGGCATGTCCCCGCCAGCGAACGATGGGATCTGCCGTGGGATCATCTCCCGGGAAATAGTTCTCCGGCACAGCGGTAGCAAGTCCCTGCTTCTGATCCCGCAGGTATTCCCCCTTCAGGGTCTCGGGATCGTACTCGGAGTGACCGGTGATGAAGATCTGTCTGCCGCCCTTGTTCATGACCGCATAAACGCCGGCTTTTTCTGACGAAGCCAAGATCTTCAGCTCAGGAACAGCCTCAATGCTCTCACGGGTGACGGTAGTATAGCGGGAATGAGGCACCCAGAACTGATCGTCAAAGCCACGGAGCAAAATCGAGCGTTTGTAGTCCACATTGTGCGGATACACGCCGAACAGCTTTTCCCCGAGGGGCTGCTTGTTGATGCCGTAGTGATAATAAAGTCCCGCCTGCGCACCCCAGCAAATGTGGAAGGTGGACTGGACATTGGTCTTGCTCCACTCCATGATCCGGCACAGCTCGTCCCAGTAATCCACCTGCTCAAAGGGCATCTGCTCCACCGGCGCGCCGGTGATGACCATACCATCGAATTTGCGGTGCTTCAGCTCGTCAAAGCTCTTGTAAAAGGACAGAAGATGCTCCTGCGATACGTTCTTGGAGCGGTGGGTGCTGGTGTGCATCAGCTCCAGATTGACCTGCAGCGGCGTATTGCCCAGCAGGCGGCTCAGCTGTGTTTCCGTGACGATCTTGGTGGGCATCAGGTTCAGCAGAACGATCTCCAGCGGACGGATATCCTGGGTCAACGCCCGGTTCTGGGTCATGACAAAGATATTCTCCTGCTGCAGTGTTCCTGCCGCAGGCAGGTCATTGGGGATACGGATCGGCACGGTTTCTCACTCCTTTTCGCTCATTTGGAGTATTTTACTCCAAATTCTGCGTTTTGTCAATTACCGTACCGGGATAATAGTAGCCCAATATCTGAAGATAAGTATAACCGCGCAGTGCCATCGCCTGCGCCCCCGACTGGCTCATTCCGACTCTGTGTCCCTTGCCGGAGGTAGTGACGTAGATCCCTTCCTCGTCCGGCTCGATCACAAAGGCGGTGGAGTTCAGGTTCAGCAGCTTGCGAAGCTGCGCTCCCGTGTAGACCGTACCGCCGATGCTGATGGTATCGATGCCGCCTCCCTCGGTACGTTTCACACGACTGACCCAGCTGTAGGGTGAGCCGGACAACGATTTTCCCAACGCCTGCTGAAGCTGCTGCGCCGTGAAATAAACCTCGTGTCTGTGATGATCCATCTGCTCCTCTCCGGGGCTTAACAGTGCCTGCAGATAGGGATATGCCACCCCCCAAACAGCCTGTGCGTCCTCAGTTTTTCCGCCGGAGCAGCAAAAGTAAGTCGCTTCGATCAACTGTCCCTGATACCGCAGAACTTCTCCTTCCGTCGCTTTGACTGCATCAACGGCTCTGTCAATATCCTTCTGATAGCCCAGACCATCCAGATAGTCCTCCGGCGACACATACGCCTGACAGCAGCTGCCTTCGGTGCAGATCGCTCCCATCGGATGCCGGTTTTCCTGCTGACGGCGCAATGCATAGGTTCTCGCAACCACCGCTTGGGCGCAAAGTGCTTCGTGGTCAAAGCTCGTGGGCATCTCCGCCAAAATAACGCCGACCAAGTATTCCTCAAGCACCCACTCTTCCGTCTGACCCGATGGCAGCAGCACACGAATACTGATTGGCTCCGGCTCCGGCGGAAGTGACGGAGCTGTTGGCTGCGTCTGCAACGGAGCTGTGGCTTCCGTGGTTATCCCGGTTGTCTCCTGCGCGTCAGATGAGGCGACACGCGCTCCAAGCTGAAGCACAAGACAAGGGACGATTAATCCCACGAGAAAAGCACCCAACAGCTGTAAATATGTTCGTTTCATTCGTGATCCCTCCCTCTAGATTGTAGCAAGGGATGCGTAAAACATTTGACGCAAGCAGTCGAAAATTTTTCCAAATTCCCGCGGGTTCTTGACAGTTTTCGATTGCACGCGTATAATTTAAGGGAATACTTCAAATAATGGAGCAATCTATGAAAAGAATTATCAAGCGGATCCTTCCGATTCTTCTTTGCCTGATCGTGATCATCAGCATTGCGTGGTACCTTTTGCAGTATGATCCCGCATTTACACAGGATATGCTGGTCGGTGTTGCGCGCCACTTTGAAAGTCAGGGCAACCATTCCATTGCCACGTGGTTATACAATCAGGCTTATTATCAGTGCGGCGGTGATGACGCAGTCATCATTGAGCTTGCCGAACGCTTCAAGGCAAATAACAATTACACAAAGGCAGAGGTTACCCTTTCCAAGGCGATCGCCGAGGGTGGTTCTGTAGAGCTTTACATCGCGCTGTGCAAGACCTATGTGGAGCAGGACAAGCTCCTCGACGCTGCGACCATGCTGGAAAACGTGCCTGATCCTGCGATCAAGGCAGAGCTTGATGCCCTGCGTCCTGCTGCCCCGGTCGCCAATCCCACGCAGGGTTTTTACAGCCAGTACATCACCGTCAGCTTTGAGGATACCGACAGTCAGCTCTATGTTTCCCATGACGGCGCATTCCCCTCCACGGAAACCGACCTCTACACCGCGGGCATTCAGCTGACGGGTGGTGAAAATATCCTCTATGCCATTTCCGTCGGTGAAAACGGTCTGGTCAGTCCCGGCGTCCATTTCGGCTACACCATCGGCGGTGTCATTGAGGAAATCACCATTGAAGATCCCGCACTGGACGCGCTGCTGCGTGAGCAGCTGGGTGTGGATGCCGAAACGCAGCTCATGTCCAGCGACCTTTGGTCGATCACCTCTCTGACCGTCCCGCAGGATACCAAGGATCTTTCCGACCTGATCCGTCTTCCCTATTTGCAGACGCTGATCGTTGAGAACATTGATTTCCCCTCGATGCAGATGCTTTCGGCACTGACACAGCTGAAGCAGCTGACCGTCCGGGGCTGCGCCCTTTCCGGCACGGATCTCACCGCCATTGCGGCACTGCCGAATTTGGAGCATCTGGTGCTTTCGGATTGCAGTCTTTCCAGCATCAAGCCCCTTTCCAATGCGAAAAATCTGGTGACCCTCGATCTGAGCAAGAACACTCTGCGTGACATTTCCCCACTGTCCTTCATGGATAAGCTGATCTCCCTGAATGTGAGCAACAACGCACTGACTGACCTCAATTCTCTCAGTGCTTTGACCACGCTGCAGGAGCTGGACGTTTCCTACAACTCTCTGACCTCCGTTGCGGCACTTCGTACCTGCACCGCGTTGATCAAGCTGAATCTTTCCAACAATCAGCTGGACAAAATGGCAGAGCTGCCCGACACCGCGCTGCAGCGTCTGGATCTGTCCTCCAACACGCTGACAGATGTTGAAAATCTGGCTGCGTTCACCTCTCTGACGGAGCTTGACATCTCGAGCAATCAGCTGACAGACATCTCTCCTCTGAGTGCGCTGAATAAGCTCAACGTTTTGCGTTTCTCCCGCAACAGTGTTTCGCAGTTTCCCCAGTGGAAAAGTTCCTGCGCCCTGACTACGATCGACGCCTCCTACAACAAGCTCACCTCCGTTGCGCCGCTGAAGGGACTGTTCCAGCTCAACCGGGTGAATCTGGATTATAACAACATTTCCAATGTGAATCCCTTGGCGGACTGTCACAACCTGATCCTTGTTGACATTTTCGGCAACCCGGTCTGGGATGTTTCCAAGCTGACCGACCAAAACATCATCGTCAACTACGATCCCACATAACGTTAAAAGACCTGCTGAAATTCAGCAGGTCTTTTCTTCATTTATTCGTACACTCGCTGCATTTGGAGCAGTCACCGCAGCAGCCCTTTTTCTTTTTTCTGAAGATCACATATAGGCTGTAGGCTGCGATCAGCGCAAGGATGATCCATTCGGTCAGGCCCATAGGAACCCTCCGATCAGGTAGACGACCCATGCCGCCAGCCATGCGATCACACACTGCATCAACACGATCCCGACGGTCTTCCAGCCGGAGTTCATCTCACGGCGGATCGTTGCCACCGCAGCGACACAAGGTGTGTACAAAAGTGTAAAGGTCAAAAAGCTTGCCGCACTGCGCAGGGTAAACAGCTGATGCAGCGCAGTGGTCAGCTGCTCGTTACTGACGCCCAAAATCACGCCAAATGTACCGACCACCGCTTCCTTTGCCGTAAAGCCGGACACCAGTGCCGTCACCATCCGCCAATCGCCAAAGCCCAGCGGCTCAAAGATCGGAGCGACGAATTTGCCGACACTTGCCAGAATGGACTCGGCACTGTCCGCCACCACATTCAGTCGAAGGTCAAAATTCTGCAGGAACCAGATGATGATGGTGATCACAAAGATGACACCAAAGGCGCGCTGCAGGAAGTCCTTTGCCTTCTCCCACATCAGAAGCAGCACGCTTCTCATAGACGGGAAACGGTAGTTGGGCAGCTCCATCACAAACGGGATGGGCTTGCCCCGGAAGGCTGTGGACTTCATCAGAAGTGCCGTCAGCACACCCACCAGCATGCCACCGAAATACAACGCAATCATCACCGCCACTTCATGTCCCGGGAAAAATGCTGCGGCAAAGACCGAATAGATGGGAATTTTGGCGGAGCAGCTCATGAAAGGTGTCAGAACGATGGTCATTTTGCGGTCACGCTCAGACGACAACGTACGCGTTGCCATGATCGCCGGCACAGAACAACCAAAACCGATCAGCATCGGCACGAAGCTGCGGCCGGAAAGACCGATCTTTCGCAGCAGCTTATCCATCACAAACGCAACGCGTGCCATATAGCCGGAGTCTTCCAGAATGGAAAGGAAGAAGAACAGCACCACGATCACCGGCAGGAAGCTCAGCACACTTCCCACACCGGCGAAAATGCCGTCGATGATCAGGCTATGTACAATGGGGTTGATGCCGTAGTCGGTCAGCAGATTATCCGCAAATATGGTCAGACCGTCGATGGCATAGGCAAGCACATCCGATAAAAATGCGCCGATGACCTCGAAGGTCAGATAAAAGATCAGACCCATCAATCCGATAAACACCGGCAGTGCCCAGATACGGTGGGTCAGGATCTTATCGATCCTCATGCTGCGCTGATGTTCCTTGCTCTCATGGGCTTTTACAACACAGGCTGTGCAGACAGATTCGATAAAGTTATACCGCACATCCGCGAGGGCTGCGTTGCGGTCAAGCCCCGTTTCCGCCTCCATCTCGATGACGGAATGCTCCAGCAGCTCCTTTTCGTTCTGGCTCAGCTGCAGCATGTTGAGAAAATCACAGTCATCCTCGATCAGCTTGATGGCGCAAAAACGGCGGGAAATATCAATGTTTCTTGCATGATCCTCGATCAGGTGACTGACTGCATGGATACAGCGGTGAACCGGGCCGTCAGGACAAAAGTCGATGACCTGCGGCAGTGTTTTTTCCTTTGCAGTCTTCACAAGGGTATCGAGCAGCTCCGATACGCCCTCGTGCCTGACCGCGCTGATGGGGACAACCGGCACACCCAGCATCTTCGACATTTTCTGCACATCAACGCTGCCGCCGTTGCCGGTCAGCTCGTCCATCATATTCAGTGCGATGACCGTCGGCACACGCAGCGCAAGCAGCTGCAGGGTCAAGTAGAGATTTCGTTCCAAATTGGTGGCATCCACAATATTGAGGATCGCATCCGGCTTCTGCTTTAGGATGAAATCCCGGGTCACCACCTCTTCCTCCGAGTAAGGACGGATGGAATAAATGCCCGGCAGATCCACCACCTGATGCTCCGTTCCGCGAATGACGCCGACCTTCTGGTCTACCGTCACGCCGGGGAAGTTGCCCACATGCTGATTGGAGCCGGTAAGGGCATTAAACAGTGTCGTTTTGCCGCAATTCTGATTGCCGGCAAGGGCAAATATCATACCTGTTCCTCCTTCAGCGCAATTTTACCTGCATCCTCACGACGAATGGTCAGCTCATAGCCACGCAGCCGGATCTGAATGGGATCGCCCATCGGTGCTACCTTCTGAAGGGTCACCTTTGTTCCGGGGATCAGACCCATATCCAAAAAACGCAGACGCAGCGGACCTTCGCCGCCGACGGTGGAGATCGTACCGCTCTGCCCTATCCTCAGATCATTGATCGTCATCGTATTTCCTCCTGCCGATTTATCTGTTAGCGCAGGCTAACCAAGTATGGAAGTATTATACAACAATCGGATGTTGTTGTCAACAATGTGCGACCAAAAGAAAGCTGACACTGCATCAAACAGTGTCAGCTTTTTCTGCATACTCTAAAACCAATCGGAGCGCTTCTGCGATCGCAGCTGTCCTGATGCTCTCCCGATCCCCTTCAAAAAGAAAGTGACGGGCAATGCACAGCTTTGAATCTGCGTAACCGATATAGACCGTTCCCACGGGGTTTCCGAAGTCGTCCCCGGTCGGACCTGCAAGACCCGTTACGGACACCGCAACATCCCCTTTCAGCGCCTTTCTCGCGCCCTGCGCCATTGCCTCGGCAACGGGTGCGGAAACTGCGCCGCATTTCTCCAGCAGCTCCTGCGGCACGCCAAGCGCATCCCGTTTGACCGCATTGCAATAGCTGATGATGCCGCCTTTATAGACGTTGGACGCACCCGGAACTGCCGTCAGTGCCGCGCCGATCCCGCCGCCGGTGCAGCTTTCCGCGGTGACAAGCGTTTTTCCCTGCAGGCGGGAAATGACCTCAGAAGCTCCCATCATCATGATACTTTACCGTGATCTTCTCCACCGATTCCAGTGCCTTCAGGATCAGGGCTTCCCGGTCGAGCTTTTCCTCTGCATGGATCAGCTGACCGAGGGTGGGCTTGGTCTTGGGATGCTTGGGGGTAAAGACCGTGCAGCAGTCCTCATAGGGCAAAATGGACGTTTCAAAGGTGCCGATCTTGCGGGAGATCGTCACGATCTCCTCTTTATCCATGCCGATCAGAGGCATGAAAATAGGAACATCCACCACTGCGCCGGTGACCGCCATGGCTTCCATGGTCTGGCTTGCCACCTGACCGAGGTTTTCGCCGGTGATCAGCGCGGTACAGCCATGCTCCTTGCCGATGCGCTGGGCGATCTCCATCATGAATCGACGCATGATCAGGGTAAAATACTCCTCGGGGCAGTTGTCACGGATGGCTTCCTGAATCTCCGTAAATCCGACAATATTCACGGTCATTCTGCCGGAATATTTGGTCACAAGGCGTGCAAGCTCCAGCACCTTATCCTTGGCAAGCTGGGAGGTGTAGGGATAGGAGAAGAAATGGACGCACTCGATCTCCACGCCACGCTTGGCGATCATATAAGCTGCCACGGGAGAGTCGATACCGCCGCTAAGCAGACACATGGCACGTCCGCCCACGCCGGTAGGCAGACCGCCCGCGCCGGGTTCTGCAGGTCCGTGGACATAAGCAGCAAGGTCACGCACTTCCACGTAAACCGTATACTCAGGATGGCGAACATCTACCTTCACGGTCGGATGGGCTTCCGCAAGGCGACCGCCTATTTCCTGGGAAATAGCAATGGAGGTCAGGGGGAAGCGCTTGTCGGAGCGCTTGGACTCCACCTTGAAGGACTTGGCACAGTCCAGATCGTCACCCAGATACTCCTCGATGGCGTTGTAGATCGCATCAATATCCTTGTCGCAGGGGCGGCAGCGGCAAAGGCTGACCACACCGAAAATGGAGTGACATGCCTCCCACGCGCCGTCCACATCCGCCATTTCATCCTCCGGCACGACGTAGACTGTCGACTGCATAATGTAGACATCAAAATTGCCGTAGTGCTTCATGCGACGGCGGATGTTCTGGCGCAATTTGTTCTCAAACTGGCGCTTATTCGCGCCCTTCAGCACGATTTCGCCAAGCTTCATCAAAAAAATCTCGTTCATAACAATTCCCTCTTTATCCTCGATTTCCCATATTCACGGCGCGGTACTGGATCGCTTCCGCAATGTGCTGCGGCTGAATATCCTCGCTGCCGTCAAGGTCTGCAACGGTTCTTGCGACCTTTAAGATGCGGTCATAGCTGCGGGCGGTCAGTCCCATGGCTTCAAACGCCTGCTTCATCAGCTGCTCTCCTGCGTCATCGATGGCGCAGAATTTGCGCATCTCGTCAGGACCCATGCGGGCGTTGCACATGTTCCCGTCTGAGCCGAAGCGCGCATGCTGGCGGTTTCGTGCCGCATCCACACGCTTCTTCACTTCACAAGACGGCTCTGCCTCCGCGCGGCTGCGCAGATCCTCAAATGCCACCGCAGGCACTTCCACCACGATGTCAATACGATCCAGCAACGGGCCGGAGATCCGTCCGCGATAGTTCTGAACGGACATTTCGGAGCAGGTACATCGCCCGGAGGGATCGCCGTACCAGCCGCATTTGCAGGGGTTCATGGCACAAACCAGCATAAATTCGGCAGGATATGTCACCGCTGCCGCCACACGGGAGATGGTGACTGTCGCATCCTCCAAGGGCTGGCGCATCATGTCCAGCGTATCCTTACGGAACTCCGGCAATTCATCCAAAAACAGCACGCCCTTGTGCGCCATGGAGATCTCGCCCGGTCTGGGATTTGTGCCGCCGCCGGCAAGACCGGCATTGGAGATGGTATGGTGGGGCGAACGGAAGGGGCGGCGGGTCACCAGCGGCTCCTGCGCCGTCAGCAGACCCATCACGGAATAGATCTGACTGACCTCAAGGGACTCATCCCACGTCATATCCGGCAAGATCGACGGCAGACGTTTACTTAACATGCTCTTGCCGGAGCCGGGAGGTCCGATCATCAAAACATTGTGGCTGCCTGCTGCGGCAACCTCCAAGGCGCGCTTCACATTCTCCTGCCCCAAAACATCCTTGAAATCAAGGGTCGGTACATCTGACGGCTTCGGCTCCCACAGAGGCTCCGGCTGCAAAACCGTTTCGCCGTTGAGGGCAGCTGCAAGCTCATGCAGGGAACGGATGCCGTACACAGCAGGACCGCGCGCCAAAGTGGCTTCCGCGGCATTTTCATAAGGAACGAACAACGCCTGCACACCTGCCTGCTTGGCAGCCAGTGCCATGGGCAACACGCCCGACACGGCACGCAGCTGTCCGTCAAGGCTCACCTCGCCCAAAAAGGCGCTGGTGGAACGGGGACGGCGTACACTTCCCGCGGCGCACAGAACGCTCAGCAAAATCGGCAGGTCATAATGGGTACCCGCCTTCTTCAGATTGGCAGGGGCAAGATTGACGGTAATACGGCTGGCAGGAAAGGTCAGTCCCGAGTTCTTCGCCGCAGCCCGGACACGTTCACGGGCTTCCTTGACTGTCGCATCAGGAAGACCCACGATGTCAAAGCCCGGAAGACCGTTGGAAATATAGCATTCAGCCACCACTTCCGCACCGCGGATGCCGGTCAAGCCCATTGTCCTGATACTGCAGATCATATTTGCGCCCCTTTTCTCCCATTTTAGACCATTATACCTGATTTCAGAGCACTTGACAAGTACTTTCTGAAACGGCGTTTTCAGTTGACAATCAAGGCTTTTTTTGATATATTTGAATTGCAGGTATTCTGCAATGGACTTCTTGTTCAGAAAAAAATTTACCGCAGTATGTAACCCTCCCCCCTGTTTTTATAGTTCATTTATAGAAGGATGTTTCATACATTCGGAAGACCATTTTTAATCATGCGAAAAAGGAGGAAATGTTATGAAAAAGAAGTGGTTACTGGTCATTCCCATCCTTTTCCTGATCGCGCTGGCTGGATTCCTGATCTATCGCAATCCCCCCACCACGCCGATCTCCATCTCATTTGATGCTGTGAAGATCGACCGCAACTGCAATCAGCTGGACACCGTGCCGATCCGGCTGACGGGAGAATGGATCCATCCTTGGTTTGAAGAGGACAGACTGAACATTACCTCCAACGATTTTGACGGCATGTCGAAATTGGGGCTCATTACCATGCCACGACAGCTTCCGAGCCTGACTCTGCTGGAATGTCACGCTGAGATTTTCCAAAAAAGCAAGAACGATTATACCGTCTGCAATATCGTGTTCAGCCCGGATCATACCCGCTGGATGCTTGAATTCCGTACAGAAAATGTTTTCTATGTGGGATCGACCAATCCTGAAGACACCCTCGAAGATCTATACGAATATTTCCAGCCCAAGATCATCGGCTCTTGGCCTCTTGATCCCAGTGAAATTGTTCTGTGGCAATACTATGGTCGTTGGGTAACATCAGATGGTAAGAGCAGCGAACCTGTTGACCTCGAACTGAAAATCGTTGTTCAGAAAAAAGAAGATAAGCGCGATGTTCTGAGCCTGTATTTCGATCTTCCCAAGGATTTCCCTTACATCTTCAGCGAGGATGAAGTCTACTACAACGGAAGCAACGGTGTCCTGCCTTACTACACCTCCACCGGCTATACCTTGGGCAAAGACTCCTCCGAGCCTGAGCTGGTTCGTTTTGCCTACGACAAGGAAAAGAACTGGTCGGTCTTTGTATGGGAGGATAGCCCCGAGCAATATCTGATCGTTTCCGGCAAACCGCAATTTGATGCGCAGGAGATCCTTGCACATTTTGAAGATTTCCTTGATCTTCTTCCCTATAATGAATAACGTCATCCGGGGAGCGCTGCTGCGCTCCCCTTTTTTGTCTTTCTGACCAATTCTTTCTGCACTTTTTCCTCGAAAGTCGGCATAATTCGGCTTTACAAATCGAAGGAAAAGTGCTATGATATGGGAGTAGAAATTTGAATACTATTAGGAGGTATTTCATCTTGGCAAGAAAATTCAAGACCATGGACGGCAATACCGCTGCCGCCCACGTCAGCTACGCCTTTACGGAAGTAGCCGGCATCTACCCCATCACCCCGTCCAGCCCCATGGCTGACAACGTCGACCAGTGGTCCGCTGCCGGCCGTAAGAACATCTTCGGCGATACCGTCAAGGTCGTCGAGATGCAGTCCGAAGCAGGTGCTGCAGGTACCGTTCACGGCTCTCTCGCCGCCGGTGCACTGACCACCACCTACACCGCTTCTCAGGGTCTGCTGCTGATGATCCCCAACATGTACAAGATCGCCGGCGAGCTGCTGCCCTCCGTTTTCCACGTCTCCGCACGTACCGTCGCTGCACAGGCTCTGAACATCTTCGGTGACCACTCCGACGTTTACGCCTGCCGTCAGACCGGCTTCGCTATGCTGGCTGAGACCAACGTTCAGGAAGTTATGGATCTGGGTGCTGTTGCCCATCTTGCAGCCATCGAGGGCCGCGTTCCCTTCATCAACTTCTTCGACGGTTTCCGTACCTCCCACGAGATCCAGAAGATCGCTATCTGGGACTACGAGGATCTGAAGGAAATGTGCAACATGGAAGCTGTTGACGCTTTCCGTAAGCACTCTCTGAACCCCGAGCGCCCCGCAATGCGCGGCTCTCATGAAAATGACGACATCTTCTTCCAGCACCGTGAGGCATGCAACAAGTACTACACCGCCCTGCCCGCAGTGGTCGAGAAGTACATGGCAAAGGTCAACGAGAAGCTGGGCACCAACTACCAGCTGTTCAACTACTACGGTGCTGCTGACGCTGACCGCGTTATCGTCTGCATGGGTTCTTTCTGCGACGTCGCTGAGGAAGTCATCGACTACCTGAACGCTCACGGCGAGAAGGTCGGTCTGATCAAGGTTCGCCTGTTCCGTCCTTGGAGTGCTGAGCATCTGCTGGCTGCTATTCCCGCAACCGTTAAGAAGATCGCTGTTCTGGACCGCACCAAGGAGCCCGGCTCTCAGGGTGAGCCTCTGTATCAGGACGTGGTTATGACTCTGGCAAAGGCCGGCAAGAACGACATCACCGTTATCGGCGGCCGTTACGGTCTGGGTTCCAAGGATACCCACCCCGCATCCGTCTTTGCAGTTTACGAGGAGCTGGCTAAGGATGCTCCCAAGCACGAGTTCACCATCGGTATCGTTGACGACGTCACCAACCTCTCCCTCGAGGAGAAGGTCTCCCCCAACACCGCTGCAGAAGGCACCATCGAGTGCAAGTTCTGGGGTCTGGGCGGCGACGGCACTGTCGGTGCAAACAAGAACTCCATCAAGATCATCGGCGACCACACCGGCAAGTACGTGCAGGCTTACTTCCAGTACG
>SVMI01000015.1 GCA_015067495.1 Oscillospiraceae bacterium
ACTATGAAGCCCCTGGACTAATAAAACCCTTTATTTATGCGGGTTTGCGGGGTTTTGAAAGTGCTAAATAAAGCATTTTACCCACGATTTACCCACGGCATCAGGAACTTTCCTGACACTTTATGAGAACTTATTAAAGATTTAGCAGGTATCAAAGCGATTTGATACCTGCTTTTTTAATCTTTATTCTTCTGCCATATTTGCCCAGCTTTTAATTTTTCCACCAATATTGTCATATATAGCAATTACCTCCATTTAATGATCCCATTTTACAACGATTCTAAGATATTTTCAATCCATTTTCAATCTTTTATGCTATAATGAAGCAAAAGGGGGGTGTTCGGATGCGGATCTTGTTGGTTGAGGATGAAAAGAGAATGGCGCAGGCGCTGTGTGAGCTTCTGCGACAGGAAAAATATGAGGTCGATCACTGCGCCAATGGTGTGGATGGCTTGTCTGCCATTGAAGCGGGGATTTATGACATCGTGATTCTTGACGTGATGCTTCCGGGCATAAACGGCTTTGACATCGCCCAAAACGTGCGCAGCAAGGGGATCGCCACACCGATTCTGATGCTGACGGCAAAGGCGGAGCTGGACGACAAGGTTGCTGGTCTTGACAGTGGTGCGGACGATTACCTGACCAAGCCCTTTATGACAAAAGAGCTTTTGGCGCGTCTGCGTGCGCTGGGCAGAAGAACACTGGGTACTACTGATGGCGTCCTGTCCTTTTCGGACATCACGCTCGACACCGGCACGTTCATGCTGACCTGTGTCACAAATGGTCAGAGTGTCCGCCTCAGCGAAAAGGAATACCGCATTCTCGAGTACATGATCGCAAACGGCGGACAGATCCTGACCCGTGAGCAGTTGGCTGTCAAGATCTGGGGCTATGACAACGAAGCGGAGTACAACAATGTGGAGGTCTACATGTCTTTCACCCGCAAGAAGCTGACCTTTGTGGAAGCCAAGACCGAGATCAAGGCAGTGCGGGGCGTTGGCTACGAATTGAGGTGTGACGATGTTTAAGAAATCGAGAAAAAAGATCGTTGCCGCCATAATGTCAGTACTTGTTTTACTGTGGGTTGGCACGCTGGGCGTGATCTATGCTTCGAGCTATTTTGAAATGCAAAAGCAAAATCAGCAGATGCTGAGAACCCATGCCCAATTGTATACGCTATCTCAAACGATGGATCAGCTCATGCCGCCAAACAGACCGATGCCGGGGGGCGATCCCGACTTCAAGCCCGACTTTGACCCGGAAGCCCCCAAATTTCAATTGTCGACTTTCTACACAGTTGCGGTTTCCGACGACGGGACGGTGTTGGAAGTCAAAAATGATCCGCCCACGGTGCGAACCAATGAAGAATTAATGAAATTGGCAAAGCGTATCATCGCGGATCAAAAAGAGACCGGCAGGGAAGAGAACCTGACGTTTCTGAAAACCGATAAGGGTGGCTATACACTGATCGTCTTTATGGACAACACCGTGGTCAATGAAAACGCCATGACCCTTTTTCGCTATACGCTGATCTTTGGTGCAGTGGCGCTGGTCGTTTTTTTCTTTTTGTCTGTGTTTCTTGCAAGAAAGATCGTTGCACCGCTGGAGGAGAGCTACCAAAAGCAAAAGCAGTTCATTTCCGACGCAGGACATGAGCTGAAAACGCCGGTGTCAGTGGTCAGTGCCAATGCGGAGCTTCTGTCCCGGGAGATCGGCGACAATCAATGGCTCGCGAACATCCAATACGAAAATGAACGGATGGGAATGCTGGTAGGACAGCTGCTGGAGCTTGCCCGGACGGAAGATATGACACCCCGGATGGAGCACGTGGATCTGAGCCGACTTGTTGCCGGCGAGGTGCTGCCCTTTGAGAGTGTTGCTTTTGAAAAGGGGCTTGCACTGAACAGTGAGATCGCGAGGGGGATAACGTTGGAAGGCAACAGCACGCAGCTCAAGCAGCTGACATCGATCCTGCTGGATAATGCGATCTGTCACAGCAAGGAGGGGGGCGTGCTGCGCATGACCCTGATGAAAGAACAGGATCATGCGGTGCTGTCGGTTGTTAACGCAGGCGATGAGATCCCGCAAGAGCAACAAAAGCTGCTGTTCGAGCGGTTTTACCGCGTCGATGCTGTCCGCAATGGTGAAGACAAGCACTATGGTCTGGGACTCGCCATTGCCAAGGCGATCGTAACTGCCCATCGGGGGCAGATCAATGTGTGCTGCTATGAAGGACTCGTGGAGTTTCGCATTACAATTCCTGTTGAAACGTAAAGAATTTGTGAATTCAATAAAACTTCAATCTTCCTCCTGTACAATGTTGCCAACAACGTACAGGAGGATTTTTATGGCAGTTCAGACCGTGTTCAAACGATACGAATTGAAATATCTGCTGACTCCTTCGCAAAAGGAAAAGGTACTTGCCGCCATGGCGCCGCATATGGAGCTTGACCGATACGGCAGAACCACCATCCGCAATCTCTATTACGACACGGATAACTATCTTCTGATCCGCCGTTCCATTGAAAAGCCCGCCTACAAGGAAAAACTTCGCATCCGCAGCTACAGCCGGGCTGAAACGGACAGCAGCATTTTTGTGGAGTTGAAGAAAAAATACAAGTCCGTGGTTTATAAGCGACGGATCGCTATGTCGAACCGGGATGCCGGGGCGTGGTTGGCAGGGGAAGGGCGTTGCGGTCAGGATACCCAGATTGCCCGGGAAATCGACTATTTCCTGCAGTTTTACGGATCGCTGAAGCCAACAGTCTTTCTCTCCTATGAGCGGGAGGCATATTACTGCCGCGATGGTGCGGATTTTCGTGTGACCTTTGACGACACCATCCTTTGCAGGCAGGAGGATTTGTCTTTGACTTCCGAGGTGTATGGCACGCCGATCCTGCCGGAAGGCAAGGTGCTGATGGAGATTAAGTGCAGCGGCGGCATTCCGCTGTGGATGACCCGGGTGCTGTCCAGAGAAAGAATATTCAAGACCTCCTTTTCTAAATACGGCACTGCATATCGGATACTGATTTTCCCTGAAACACACCCAATAAATTCCTATCAAATGCTGGAGGTAGCAACCAATGCTTGAAAATGTATTCAAAGGGCTTTTTGACACAGATCTGACCACGGTGATCAGTGTGACGGATTTTATGCTTTGTCTTGGCTTTTCTCTCGCGCTGGGACTGGTGATGGCATTTGCATACATGTACCGCACCCGTTATACCAAGAGCTTTGTGGTGACGTTGGCACTGCTGCCTGCGGTGGTATGCGTGGTGATCATGCTGGTCAACGGTAATGTGGGCACAGGCGTTGCAGTAGCAGGTGCATTCAGCCTTGTCCGTTTTCGCAGCGTTCCCGGTACGGCAAAGGAGATCTGCACGCTGTTTCTTGCTATGGGCGCAGGCTTGATCGCCGGCATGGGCTATCTTGGCTTCGCGGTACTGTTTACGGTGGTGATGTGTGCGGTGTTTCTGCTTTATAACCGACTGGACTTCGGTACAAAAAAGAATGCTGAGACCTTTAAGACCTTCACGATTACCATCCCGGAGGATCTCGATTATTCAGCGGTGTTTGACGACATTTTCGCGGAATATACCCGCGCCTATGAGCTAGTGCGCGTCAAGACCACCAATATGGGCAGTATGTTCAAGCTGACCTATCATGTGGAGCTTTCCAACGCTTCCCGAGAGAAAGAGATGATCGATGCGATCCGGTGCAGAAACGGCAATCTGGAGATTGCTGTATCTAAGCAGGAGACCGTCGGAACGGAATTGTAACGGAGGGAATGTATGAAAAAGCTTATTGCAATCCTTTTGATACTGGTGCTTCTGGGCGCGCTTGCCGGATGTGACAGCAATGCGCCCTCCGTCGGAGCGAATCCGGGCGGTGATACTTCCGGCGATAAAAACGAAAGTCCGACGCAGCCCGATTTCTCTCAAACAGACGAGGATATGTTCACTGATCGGGATAATAAAACAGAGCATGATGCGGACAAGGCGGTTACGATTCAGCTGAATGGAACAACTGCAACAGCAAGCTCTGACAGCGTGCAGATCAATGGCTCGACGGTAGTTATCAAGGAAGAAGCGATCTATGTTATTTCGGGGACTCTTGAGGGGATGATTGTTGTGGATGCCCCGGCTACAGCGAAGCTGCAGCTGGTTTTTGAGGGCGTGGACATTACCGCTGAAACCTCCGCGGCACTTTATGTTCTGGAAGCGGACAAGGTCTTTCTGACCCTTGCAGAAGGAACGAGCAATTCTCTTTCGAATGGCGGCAGCTTTGTCGCTGTCGACGACAACAGTATTGATGGGGCGCTTTTTTCCAAGCAGGACCTGACCTTGAACGGCTCCGGCTCTCTGACGGTGACTTCTCCTGCAGGACACGGCATTGTGTGCAAGGATGATCTGGTGATCACCGGCGGCAGCTATGTGATCAACTGCGCCTCACACGGTCTGGATGCCAACGACAGCGTCAGAATTGCCGATGCCACCCTGACCATTGATGCGGGCAAGGATACCATCCATTGCGAAAATACAGATGATACGACCAAGGGCTTCATCTATATTTCTTCTGGAACGATCAAGGGTGAAGCAGAAGGGGACGGCATCTCTGCCGGCAGCTATTTGCGGATCGAGGGCGGCATGATTAATCTTCTTACGGGCGGTGGCAGTGAAAACGGCTCCAAGGCATCTTCGGATTCCTTTGGCGATTTTATGGGCGGCGGTCCCGGTGGCATGAGACCCGGCTATTCTCAGGAAACAGAAACTGACAGTACCAGCATGAAGGGTTTGAAAGCAACGAACAGCATTCTGATCTCCGGCGGAAATATCACCGTCAATTCTGCCGACGATGCCATCCACTCGGATGCTTCCCTGATCATCAACGGGGGCGTATTTACGATCGCCTCCGGTGACGATGCGTTCCATGCAGAGGACACGCTGACTGTGACAGCAGGAACTGTTGACATTTCCGATAGCTACGAGGGTCTGGAAGCAATGCATATCGACGTTCAGGGTGGCGAGATCACCCTGACCGCCAGTGATGATGGTCTGAATGCTGCAGGTGGCACAGATCAAAGCGGAACAGAAGGGGGACGCGACGGCATGTTCGGTGGCGGCGGTCCCGGGGGAAGACCCGGCGGTGGCGGCTTCGGTGGCGGAATGTCCGCCAATTCTGACGGCAGCATCAAGATCTCCGGCGGTACACTGTATATCAATTCCTCCGGCGACGGTATCGATGCCAACGGAACGTTGGAGATCTCTGGCGGTCATATCACCGTGGTCGGTCCGACCCGGGGCGATACCGCAACGTTGGACTACGATATCAGTGCCACCATCAGCGGCGGCACGTTCATCGGCACCGGCGCTTCCGGCATGGCACAGACCTTCAGCGATTCTGAGCAGGGTGTGATCGCGCTGAGTGTGGGCAGCCGTACGGCGGGAACGCAGATCGTGCTGAAGGATTTGAGCGGCAATGTGCTGCTCTCATATGCGCCCAAGCTTGATTTTGCTGTGGTGATTCTGTCAAGCCCGGAACTTACAAAGGGAGCGTCTTACAACATTACCATTGGATCCGATTCAGGGGAATTTGAGGCAGACTGATAGGAACGGCGGCAGGTTTTCTCTGCCGCCGTTTTCTTTATACGAGAAGGGCTTTGACCGCAATCGGTCAGAGCCTTTTTGCTGTCCGGCGCAGGAAATACGTTGCTCTTTACATTTGGCGAAAAAAGTAGTATAATGGCGAGAAAGAGGTGAGGGTATGACTTCGGTGATCTTTAATCCGCTGGAAGAATTTGAAAGCAAATACAGAGCACTTCACTCTGAGAAAACAAATCAATTCTTCGATACCCTCGTTCAGCACTCCGGCGTTGATATTGCGCAAAATCAGGAAACGGTTCGTCAGTATGAGCAATGTAGAGAAAACAGTGCCAAGCTGCGCAGAAAGCGTAACTGGCTGCGGTTTTTCAGAGTGCTGATGTGTATTACGATCCTGCTGATCCCGCTGGTGATCTGGAAAATGACTCCGAAGATCCGGGCACTCAAGGAAGAAATGGACAACGCGGATCAGAAAGCGCAGGAGCTGCTTGTGGAAGCGCAGAAGCAGATGGCACCGCTGAACCGGCTGTTTACCGACCGTGATGCGCTCGATCTGATCGAAGCGACGATACCTTTGCTCCGTTTTGAGCCGTTCTTTTCCGTGGAGCAGGAAGCGGACATGCGCATCAATTACGATTTCTGCGTCAGCGACAGCGATGAGCAGTCCACTGTTGATACGCTGTCGGGTCACTATAATGACAATCCGTTCCTCTTTGAAAACCGGCTTGTCCATTCCATGGGTATGCAAACCTATCACGGTTACAAGACGATCCATTGGACTGAGACCTACCGGGATTCCAACGGTAAGTTAAGGACTCGCACAAGATCCCAGACCCTTCATGCCACGGTCATGAAGCAGAAGCCCTTTTACAACACCCAGATCGTGCTTAACTACTGCGCACAGGGCGGACCTGAGCTGTCTTTCAGCCGCGATGCGACCCATCTGGAGCAAAAAAGCGAGCGGGAGATCGAGAAGCTGGTCAAGCGCGGCGAGAAAAAGCTGCAGAAAAAGACCGAAAGGGCGATCAGCGAGGACGGCGACTTCATGAGCATGTCCAACACGGACTTTGAGGTTCTGTTCGATGCGCTGGACAGAACCAACGAGGTTCAGTTTCGGACGCTTTTCACGCCGCTGGCACAGACCAATATGGTCGATCTGCTGCTTTCGAAGGTCGGCTACGGCGATGATTTCCATTTCATCAAAAGAAAGCGCACCAACAAGATCATCTCAAAGCACAGTCAGGGCAGAGCGCTTAACCTGCTGCCCCGGCATTACCACTCCTATTCCTACGACATCATAAGAGCAAACTTTGTAGGCAAAAATACGGAATATTTCAAAGCGGTTTATTTTGATTTCGCGCCGCTTCTGGCGATTCCCATCTATCAGGAACGCCCGGTGCATTCGCTGAAACCGATCCCTGACTACAGTCAGCAGTATTCTCTGAAGGAATATGAGGTTCTGGCAAACGCGGTGCAGCGCCGCTATGTGGTACATCCCAATACAAAAACGGAAGCGATCCTGAAATCATCCTTCGTGACATCGAAAAGTGATGTGGATGAGGCATGCATCACTGCGTATTCCTACGACATTGCAAAGCGTGTGGACATTGTTTCCGTCTACGGCGGAGACGGGCGGTATCACGCCGTCCCGGTGGAGTGGGATGAATACCTGCCGCTGGTCATGACCAGCAGCTTTGGCGTAACCACGGAGGAAATTGCCCAAGGAAAGGGTATCATTGCACGACACAACGGTCTGTGCATTTTTCAGTTTTAATCAGAAAAGGAGAAAAAAACTATGTCTATTCAACTGGATGAACTCAATCCCGAGACCAGAGAAGAAGGACTTGACACGCAAGTGATCGTCAAGAAGATCCCCGTCACAGTGGGTGCGGGTTCCAAGGTTTTTGAAGTTATGCTGTGGGTCTGCGGTATTATCCCCGGCGTGATCTTCCAGTTCATGAAGGTCAACGCACAAAAGCACTTTGACCAGCTGCAGCAGAAGATCCAGAGAAATGCATCCCAGATCGACAACTATCTGGAGCAGAGAGTGATGGTGCTTCAGAACTGCGCACGTCTGCTGGAGAAGGCGATCGATCTCGACAAGAGTACCTTTGAGAATATTGCCAAGTTCAGATCCGGCGCCGCCGGCGATGAGGACGATGCCCGCAATGCCATCGGCGGTCAGATCGAAACGATTTCCAGAGATATCCATGTTGCGGTGGAAAACTATCCTGATCTGCAGGCACACCGGGAGATCGCAGATGCCATGCAGCAGAACATGTATCTGCAGCGCGAGATCACTGCGGCACGGGAACTGTACAACGACACCGTTGATCAGTGGAACCGTGATATTTTTGCATGGCCCACCAAAAAGATCGTCGCGGCAAAGAACGGCTACACCACAAGGATCCCGTTTGTTGCATCCAAGGAAATCAAGGAAAAGGCAAAGTCTGTATTTTTCTGAGCCTTCCAATTTGAAGATAGAGGAAATTTCTGATGACAATGCAAAAAGAGAATCCCACAAAGCAGAAGACGGAACGTGCAACCGTTCGATGGATGCTTCTGTTTTATGATACACTGCTCTATGTGCTTTGCTGGTGGGCGGTGTTTGTGATCCAGCCCTCCATGGGTACAAAAATCCCCCTCGGTGATGCGGGTATTTTTTTCGTAGTAGGCTATGTTTTATTCTTCCTGTGCCGCATGCTTTTTAAGGCATACAGGCAGATCTGGCGCTACGGCGCGATCAGTGCATTCTCGAAAGAACTGAAAGCAACGATTTTCGGCTCCGTGCTGTATGTTCTGGCGTGTCTTCTTCTGGAGGAGCAGGAAATTGTGCCGAGAGTGCCGTTTACATCGCTGATCGTGTTCGTTATGGCGTACATGATCCTCAGTGTGGGCGTCAGAGTTCTTTACTACCACATGTTCCTGTATGCCAAGAGCAAAAGACCTTTGGCAAAAACGCTGCGGGCGGCGATCGAGATGTTTGCCCGTGTGGACTTTGATTCCAAGACCCCCGGTGCGACACTTCCGCTGGTTTCTGACCACAAAAAGGAGACGGCACCGATCAATGAGCTGCAAAGGATCATCGACCAGTTTGCCATTCATGGCAACGTCACCAAGATCACCCAGATCAACAAGGGCTACATCAACAGAACCTATTACATCGAAACGCTCTCTGAGCGCGGTCATGTACATAAATATACCCTGCAGCGCATCAACACAAACGTGTTCCCGGACGTGGATGCGCTGATGGAGAACTTCCGGCTGACCACAGACCATTTGTACGGCAAACTCCGTCTTCCGGGACAGCATGCCCGTGGCTCGGTTCACAGCCTGCGTTGCACAAAGGACGGTCATCCTTATTTGAGAGATGACACCGGCTGTTGGCGTATGGTGACCTTCTTTGACGGGGTTTATTCCTTGGATATTCCGGATTCGCCTGAGACCTTCTACCATGCGGGTCTCGCTTTCGGCAGCTTCGTCAAGGAAATGTCGGACGTGGATATCTCCAAGGTCAAGGAGGTCATTCCCAACTTCCACAATACCCTCAGCCGTTATCAGGATCTTGAAAAGGCCATTGCAAGGGATGCGAAGGGGCGTGTCAGTCAGGTGATGGCGGAGATCGCGTTCGTCCGCGCCCGGGTTGACCGTTACGGAATGATCAGCTCTGCATTGGAAAAAGGCGAGATCCCCACACGTATTTGTCACAATGATTGCAATTTGAACAATCTGCTGTTCGATGAAAAAACCAACCTGCCTGTGGCGATCATCGATCTGGATACGGTCATGCCGTCCTCACCCCTTTATGACTTCGGTGACAGCATCCGCATCGGCGCCAACACGGCAAAGGATGACGAGAAGGATCTTTCCAAGGTTTCCTGCGATCTGACCCTTTATGAGCAGTATGCCCGGGGCTATCTGGAAGCCTGCGGCGATATGCTCACCAAAAAGGAGCTGGAGCTGCTGCCTTATGCGGCACTGATCATCACCTCTGAGGATGGCATCCGCTTCCTGATGGATCACATCGACGGCGATACCTACTATAACATTTACTATCCTGGTCAAAACCTCGATCGCTCCCGTACACAGCTGCGGCTGGTGGAGGATATGGAGACAAAGCTGCCTGAGATCAAGCGCATTTTGAAGCGTATTTACAAGGACTTGGGTCTCAAGGCATAAGATTACAGAGAAATTTGGAGTGTTATCATATGGATCAAATCAGAGCCATCATTCCTGCGGCGGGTCAGGGCAAACGCCTGCGTGCCATCAGCGGAGACCTGCCGAAGGCAATGTTCTGTGTCAACGGCAAGCCGATGCTGGAGCTGGTGATGGAAAATATCAGCTTTGTGCAGCCGCAGGACGTCTATGTGGTCGTCGGCTACGGCAAGGACAAGATCATCGAGCATTTCGGTTCGACTTGCCACTATGTGGAGCAGAAGCAGCAGCTGGGTACCGGTCACGCGGTAATGGAATGCGCTCCTGCCTTTGAAGGCTTTGACGGAAGCGTGCTGATCACCTTTGGCGATATGCCCCTGTTCCGCAGAGAGGAAATGATGAAAATGTGCCTGCAGCATCAGCAAAATGACGCGGATTGCACCCTGATGACAGCGGAAAACCCGGCACTTACCATGTGGGCAAGGGTCGTGCGTGATGCAGACGGCAACTTTGAAGCCATCGTTGAGGGCAAGGACTGCACCCCTGAACAGACCAAGATCCGGGAACTCTTTTCCGGCGTGATGGTGTTTAACAGCAAGTCGCTGTTTTCCATCTTGCCCCAGATGGGCTGCAACAACGCCCAGCACGAGTATTACGTTACGGAAGTTCCTGAGCTGATGCGCAAGCAGGGGATGAAGGTGGAAACCTACTTCACGCCCGACGGAAACGACCTGCGGGGCATCAACACCCCGGAAGATCTGATTGCCTGCGAGCAGATCCTGAAGGAACGCTGCGTGGCGGTGTAACAAGAAAATAAAAGCAGCCTGCGTATTGTGGATATGCAGGCTGCTTTTTGCCCCTTCGAAATAGGTACTTGAAAAAAAGGCGAAAGTTGCTATAATAGTATGATAATCAGAAGTATGCGCTTTTGAAGGATTAGAAAAGTCTGCCCGGCAGAAAGGGTGCGAAAAGGATGGAAACAAGGATCACAGCCCGCAAAAATCCCTTAATTCAACAAGTGCGCCGGCTGCTCAGCTCGAAAAAAGAGCGGGAGCAGGCGGGATTATTTGTTGCTGACGGCACAAAGCTTCTGCAGGAGGCTGTGAACCATTTTGACGGACTCGATACGGTGATTTTAACCGACGGTGTGCAGGTGCAGCTGCCGGAAGCTGTGAAGCTGGTTCGTGTGCCGGAGGAGATCATGGCGTATATTTCGCCCATGGAAACACCCCAAGGTGCGCTGTTCCTCTGCCGTCTGCCTCAACCGAAGCCCTTTGTCCCCGCAGCAGGAATGCTCCTGCTGGACGGCATTCAGGATCCGGGCAATCTGGGAACGATCCTTCGCACAGCAGATGCTCTTGATGTGCCGGTGGTGCTTCTGGAGGGCTGCGCCGATCCTTACAGCCATAAAACCGTCCGCGCGTCTATGGGCGCGGTGTTCCGTGTGCAGCCCATTCAGGCTGACTGGGAGACTGTACGCACAGCCTGCGCCGAAAACGGGATCACCATAGCGGCGACAGCACTTTCGGAAAGAGCGCAGGACATCCGCAATGCACCGATTTCCACGATGGCGGTTGCGATCGGCAGTGAAGGTCGCGGAGTCAGATCTGAAATTTTGGAAAACGCAGGGGCAGAGCTGATCATTCCCATGAATGCCCACTGTGAGTCCCTCAATGCAGCGGTGGCGGCGACCATCGTGATGTGGCAGATGAAAAACGGATAAAGACAGAGGTTTTTGGTATGCTGATACATTGGATATGGCTGGCAACACGTCCTGCGCTGTCCCAACGGCAGAAGCTGGCGATGCTTCAAATATTTTCCGACGCGGAGGATATTTTCTTTGCAGCACAGGACAGCTATCGCAATGTGGAAGGCATTACGCAGGAGAGCATCGAAGCCCTTGCGGATAAGGATTTGACGCAGGCAGAGAAGATTTTGGATGACTGCGTGCGTGAAAATATCCAGATCTGCACCTATACGGATGCAATGTATCCCGCAAGGCTGAAAAATATCAGCGATCCGCCGCTGCTTTTGTATTACCGCGGCAACCTGATGAGCTTGGATACACAGCCGGTGATCGGGGTGGTAGGAACACGTAAGGCATCTGCCTACGGCATGACAACTGCCAGCAGAATGGGTTATCAGATCGCCCGCTGCGGCGGCATTCTGGTGTCTGGTTTGGCGGAAGGTATCGATGGCAGTGCTATGAAAGGCGCGCTGACTGCCGGTGGCAGCATCATCGGTGTGCTAGGCTGCGGTATAGATATTGTCTATCCCGCGATGCACCGCTCCCTTTATCGCGATACGGAACGCAACGGCTGTCTGATTTCCGAGTATCCACCCGGTACACGTCCGTTTTCATGGAACTTTCCCAGAAGAAACCGCATTATCAGCGGCTTGAGCAATGGTATACTGGTCGTGGAAGCACCTTATCAAAGCGGTTCGTTGATCACTGCCCGTCTGGCACTGGATCAGGGGCGGGATGTTTTTGTTGTACCCGGAAACATCGATGTTGTAACCTGTCAGGGCAGCAATGCGCTGCTGCGTGACGGCGCGATCGCGGTCAGCTCCGGCTGGGATGTGGTCAGCGAATATGCGCATCTGTATCCCGAAAAAGTACGAAGTGATGGCACTGTACCCATGCAGATCATTCCGCAGGAACGGGAAACCGTCCTTCGTGTGGCGCAGAAAACGGCATTTTCCCGGAAAAAGGAAGCGTCCGACAAGAAAACCGAAGAAAAACCCGTTGACAATGCCGAAAAGCAGTCTTATAGTAACCGGCAAGAGCTTTTCGATTCCCTTTCCGAGCAGGAGCGGGGATTGCTCGAGCCGCTCAAGCAGGGGGAAGCAGCTGTTGATGACCTGATCGCAGCCAGCGGTCTGCCCACCGGCAAGGTGCTGGCAATGCTGACCATGCTGCAGATCCGTGGTGTGGTGCGCCTGCTGCCGGGCAAGCGTGTTGCCCTAAAATAATGTGAATGGAGAAACGTAATGGCCAATCTTGTGATCGTGGAGTCGCCTTCCAAGGCTAAGACCATTGGTAAATATCTTGGATCGGAATATACCGTTAAGGCAAGTATGGGTCACCTCAGAGACCTGCCCAAGAGTACCATGGGTGTAGATTTGGAACACGACTTTACACCGAAATACCTGCCGGTCGCCGGCAAGGAAGACCTGATCAAGGAACTGAAGAAAGAGGCTGCAAAGGCCGAAACTGTCTACCTCGCCACCGACCCGGATCGCGAGGGCGAAGCCATTTCATGGCATCTGAAGGAGCTGCTGCAGCTGCCTGACGAGAAGACCCGCCGCGTGACCTTCAACGAGATCACCCAGAAGGTTGTGCGCGAATCCATCGCCCACCCCCGGGACATCGACAGTGATCTGGTGGATGCACAGCAGGCGCGCCGTATTTTGGATCGCATTGTGGGCTACCAGCTTTCGCCCCTGCTGTGGAAGAAGGTTCGCCGGGGTCTGTCTGCCGGTCGTGTGCAGAGCGTTGCCACCCGTCTGGTGGTGGACAGAGAAAATGAGATCCGCGCATTTATTCCCAGAGAATACTGGTCACTGGACGTGAAGCTGGACCTGATCGGCAAGCCCGGCTCCTTTGTTGCGCACTATTACGGCAGCCCCACCAAGCGGGAGCTTGAAAATGAGGAGCAGGTGGATGCGGTGGTCACCGACATCACAGGCAAAATCTTCACCGTCACTAATGTCAAGCGCGCAGAAAAGAAGCGTTCTGCCGCGCCTCCCTTTACCACCTCGACTCTGCAGCAGGAGGCTTCCCGCAAGCTGAATATGACCCCCAAGCGCACCATGGCGGTGGCGCAGCAGCTTTACGAGGGCGTGGATGTTGCGGGCATCGGCACCACAGGTCTGATCACCTATATGCGTACAGACTCCCTGCGCCTTTCCGATGAAGCCATGGCTGCGGCAGCCAGCTTCATCAAGGATCGCTACGGCAAGGAATATTACTACGGAAAGTTCCACGTCTTCAAGACCAAGTCCAATGCGCAGGATGCCCATGAAGCCATCCGTCCGACCCATGTGGAGCTGGATCCCGAGCGTATTCAGGGCAGCCTGACGAAGGAGCAGTACAAGCTCTACAAGCTGATCTGGAGCCGTTTTCTGGCTTCGCAGATGGCAAATGCGGTCTATGACACCGTTACCATCGACACAGAGTGTGCCGGTCATGTGTTCCGCAGCAACCATCAGAGCATGCGCTTTGCAGGCTTTATCGCGGTCTATGAAGAGGGCAGAGACGACGAAGCCGAGGTTGTGGGTTCTCCGCTGCCCGACCTGCAGCCGCAGGATCAGGCGAATATTGCAAAGATCGACAAGGAGCAGCATTTCACCCAGCCCCCGGCACGCTATACCGAGGCGATGCTGGTCAAGGTCATGGAAGAGAAGGGCGTCGGTCGTCCTTCCACCTATGCATCCATCGTTTCCACCATTCAGGATCGTGAATATGTGGTCAAGGTGGACAAGCGTCTGGCACCCACGCCCCTTGGCGAGGTGGTCAACGGCTTGATGATGGAGCGCTTTACGGACATCATCGATGTGGAATTTACCGCCAACATGGAAACAAAGCTGGATGACGTGGAAGCCGGTGCCCGGAAGTGGAAGGAAGTGCTCTCTGAATTCTATGAGGAGTTCCGTCAGGAGCTGGCAGATGCTGAAAAGGCATTGGAAGGCACGCGACTGAAGGTCCCGGAAGAGGAAACGGAAGAGGTTTGCGACCTCTGCGGCAGAAAGATGGTCGTTAAGACCGGCCGCTTTGGCAAGTTCCTCGCATGCCCCGGCTGGCCCGAGTGTAAGAGTACCAAGCCCATCGTGGAGCGTATGCCCGGTCGCTGCCCCACCTGCGGCAGCGGTCTGCTGAAGCGCAAATCCAAGCGCGGCTTTCCTTACTACGCCTGCGAAAAGGGTGCAGAGTGCGGCTTTATGAGCTGGGACGTGCCGACGGAGCATGATTGTCCGTCCTGCGGTCAGACGCTCTTCAAGAAGGCAGGACGCGGTCGTATGAAGCCCTTCTGCATCAACGAAGGCTGCGAAAACTTCCTGCCGGAGGACAAGCGGGGCTATTACAAAAAGAAAACCGATGAGGAAGCCGCTGAAAAGAAGCCGGCTGGTAAGAAAAAAGCAACCACGAAGAAGGCAACCTCTCAGAAAGAGGTGAAAAAATGAGCGCGGTGAAGGTGATCGGTGCCGGTCTTGCCGGTTGTGAGGCGGCTTGGCAGCTTGCCCGGCGTGGTATTGATGTGGAGCTTTATGAGATGAAGCCGGAGAAGAAGTCTCCTGCCCATCACACCAATGATTTCGCGGAGCTGGTCTGCTCCAATTCTTTCCGGGGTGACCGACTGGAAAATGCAGTTGGACTCCTGAAAGAGGAGCTGCGCCGCTGCGGCAGCCTGATCCTGCAGTGCGCCGAAGCCACACGAGTGGAAGCGGGCGGCTGTCTTGCGGTGGATCGGGGCGGCTTTGCCCGGATGGTGACGGAGAAGATCCGCAGTCATCCCCACATCACAGTCATTGAGGGCGAAGTTACTGAGGTGCCGGAAGCTCCTGTGATCATTGCCACCGGTCCGCTGACGTCAGACGAGATGTCTGATGCCATCGGTGCTTACTTTGGTGCTGACTATCTGCATTTCTTCGATGCGGCAGCACCTTTGGTGACGGCAGAGTCCGTTGACATGGAGCTTGCATGGTGGCAGAGCCGCTATGACCGGGGTACGCCGGATTATGTAAACTGCGCCATGAACAAGGAGCAGTATGAAGCCTTCATCAATGAACTGGTGGCGGCGGAGGAGGCAGAGGTTCACGGCTTTGAGGACAAAAACGTCTTTGAAGGCTGCATGCCCGTTGAGGTCATGGCGCGCCGCGGCTTTGATACCCTGCGTTACGGTCCGCTGAAGCCTGTGGGTCTCGTTGATCCCAAGACGGGCAAGGAACCCTATGCGGTGGTGCAGCTGCGTCAGGATAATGCCAAGGGCAGTATTTATAACCTCGTCGGCTTCCAGACACACCTGAAATTCGGTGAGCAGAAGCGGGTGTTTTCCATGATCCCTGCGCTGCGCAATGCCGAGTTTGTGCGCTACGGCGTGATGCACCGCAATACATTTTTGAAGTCTCCGAAGCTCCTTGACCGCTATTATGCTGACCGCCGTAACCCCATGGTGGCGTTTGCCGGTCAGATGACGGGTGTGGAGGGCTATGTAGAATCCACAGCATCCGGCTATCTGGCAGCGGTGGCGATGGCGGCGAAGGTACAGGGCAGGGAGATCCCGGATTTCCCCAAAACCACTGCCATCGGTGCTTTGGGTTATTACATCAGTGACGAGACGGTTGAGAATTTCCAGCCGATGAACATCAATTTCAGCATCGTTGCTCCTTTGGAGCAGCGAGTCCGTAAAAAAGCAGAAAAGAATCTCGCGATTGCCAATCGCTCTCTGGCGGTTATCGATGAACTGATCGCCGGAGGACTGTAAAGAAAGAGGTATAGCTATGAGAATCATTCTGGACGCAATGGGCGGTGACCATGCACCCGAAGCACCCGTACTGGGCGCGATCGATGCGGCAAAGCTCTACGGAACGCAGATCACACTGGTGGGTCAGGGTGAGGCGATCCTGCAGGTGCTGAAGCAGCATGGCATTGACAACCTTCCCGAGGGAATGGAGATCGCGGATGCAGAGGATGTTGTGGATATGCACGACGATCCGGCATCTGTTATCCATAAAAGAAAAAATTCTTCCATGGTCGTCGGCTTAAGGATGCTTGCTGACGGTCAGGGGGATGCCTTTATCTCCGCAGGCAGCACCGGCGCACTTCTGACGGGTGCAACCTTGCTTGTCAAGCGTGTCAAGGGCATCCGCCGTGCGGCGATGGGTCCTGCGATGCCCAACAAGGCAGGCGGTAAGACGGTCATTCTGGACTGCGGTGCTAACGCGGAATGTACCCCGGAGTTTCTGCTCCAGTTCGGTCTGGTCGGCTCGCTCCATGCCAAGGCAAGCCTTGGTATCGAAAATCCGAGAGTGGGTCTTCTCAACATCGGCACGGAGGACTCCAAAGGAACTCCTTTGCAGAAGGAAGCCTACGGATTGCTGAAGAGTGCCGGGGAGCAGGGGCTTTTGAACTTTGTCGGCAATGTGGAAGCACGCGATGTGCCGTTGGGTGAGGTGGATGTAGTGGTCTGTGACGGCTTTGCCGGCAATGTGCTGCTCAAGTCCATCGAGGGTACTGCTATGTTTATGGGCAGCCTGATGTCCCGCATGTTTAAGAAGAATCTGTTCAGCAAGCTGGCGGCGTTGCTGGTGATGAAGGATATCAAGGCGTTCAAGAAGCTGCTTGACTACCGTGAGATCGGCGGCACCCAGTTCCTCGGCATCAAGAAGCCCGTCATCAAGGCCCATGGCTCGTCTGACCGGCTGGCATTTTGCAATGCCGTCCAGCAGGCGCAGGAGGCTGCGGCTCATGACATCAGCGAGCAGCTGGAGCAGGGATTGGCAGCTTTGAAGGAGACAAGCAATGATTAAGGATCTGGAAAACGCGATCGGCTATCAGTTCCGCAACATTACGCTGCTTCAGAATGCGCTGGCGCACTCGTCCTATGCCAACGAGCGGTGGCACGATCCCTTGAAAAGCAATGAGCGACTGGAATTTTTGGGCGACTCCATCCTTGGTATGCTGGTGGCAGAGCATCTTTACCGAACATTTCCTGACCGCCCGGAGGGCGAGCTGACCCGCATGCGCGCGGATATGGTCTGCGAAAGATCGCTGGCAAATGTGGCAAATTCCATCGGCTTGGGCGGACATCTTCTCCTCGGAAAGGGTGAGGAGCTGGGCGGCGGACGAAGCCGCGACTCCATCCTCGCAGATGCAGTGGAATCGGTGATCGCTGCGTGCTATCTGGATGGCGGCATGGATGCAGCGGTGAAGTTCATTCGAAAGTTCATTCTGGTGAATGTACCTGTGAGCAAGCTGCAAAATGCCGACTACAAGACGGCGTTGCAGGAGCTTGTGCAGCAGAAGAAAAATCAGACCCTCTCCTACGTCCTTGTGGGAGAGAGCGGCCCGGACCACGACAAGCAGTTCTGTGTGGAGCTGCGGCTCAACGGTGAGCTTGTGGGTACCGGCACCGGAAAGAGTAAAAAGCGCGCCGAGCAGGCAGCTGCTCAGGCGGCGATTGAACTGCTGTTTCCCAATGCATAACAAAAAAGGACCTGCTTTGGCAGGTCCTTTTGCTTTGTTATTCGAAAAATGCTTTGAGAAATTCGTGCATACCGCCTTCGTAGCAGGCTTCCGCAAGAAACTCGGTGCCTTTCTGATCGCCCCAGCTGTAGTAGATAATGGTGCGTCCGAGATATTCACACAGCTCCATGTCAGAGTTGTTGGTGTTGAGGGCGTTCGCGATGCGTTCCCGATCTGCAGGGGTCAGGAAGGGTGACCCGATTTTGCGGTCGTCTACGTCGTCGTACATCAGCACGGGATTGATGGGACTGTACTCCCAGTTGAGAAGATCCTTCGACCTTGCGATGGAATTGGCAAAGCGGTAGCCGGGATACTCTTCCAGATAGCCAACATAGTAATAGGGATCGTCCGGGAAGGTGTAGATCGCAGGAGAGCCGGCATAGCGGTCTTTCTGGAAGACGTATTCGGAGGGCATCAGCTCCCAGTTGGTCAAGTCCTTGGATCGGGCGAAGCGGAAGGTGTAGGGATATGGACCGCATTCTTCTACCGGGGCGCTGATCTCAATCATCAGAGTGTAGGTGTCGCCCATCTTGGCGACGTTCATGTTGTAGATTTTCCAGCCGGGCAGATCAAACCGTGCGTATTCTTCCCAGTTTTCGAGATCGGTGGAGCGATAGAACACAAGACCGTCGCTGCCCCAAGTGGGATTGTTGCCAGTGACAACATACATCACACCGTCTTCTGCAAAGGGGAACCCGAAGCTGTGTCCCTCGGCAAACAGGGGAGTTGAGGTGTTGGTGCGGACGTGGATAAAGCGCAGACAAGGCTCGTCATCAAGATCCTGCCAACGTCCGATATGTGCATTTGCGGCGCAGAAGCTCTTTCTGCGGACGACTTCAAAGCGGTACAGCTCATCTTTCCACACGATAGGGGTGGTTTCGACGATGTTGTTGCATTGGATGGTGCCCAGCTTACGGATCAAGGGACGTGTGGGGAATTTCTTTGCCATATGTATTCTCCTTTTACTTGCTGTAACGGCGGCGCAGGATGTCCTTCATCAGTTTCACAGCAAAGGCAGCGGATTCGATCATCATACTCAAGCCGAAATTTGTCAAATTCACTTCCATGTTGTAATAGCCGCTGTAGCCCACTTCGTCCAAGGCATCAAAGACGGCATCCCAGTTGATGGTGCCGGTCATGGGGATCTTGTGCTGGTCTTTGATCGTATCATTGTCATGCAAGTGCAGGCAGACGATGTTGCCGCCGCACATACGAATAACCTCTTCAACGGAGGGATTGCCGAAGCGGAATGCCTTGTTGGAGTGACCGGTGTCGATGCAGATCTTGAAGTGCTCTGCGTTGTCGCCATGAGACGCGATGCGCTCGTAGGATGCGATAAACTCATCCGCATAGCCGAACTGGTTGCAGATACCGAAATCGGGTGCGTCGCCGAAGGTCTCGGTGGCAATGATCACATCATAGTGCTTAGCAAAGGCGAGGAAGGAATTGAAAAGCGCAAAAGCCTTGTCACGCATCCATTGCTTGTCCGCATCCGGACCGGTGGCGATGTTGGAAACCGTATGGAAAACGGTAACCGGCGCACCCAAGATCTTGGTTGCAAGGCAATCCCGGCGGGCGTTTTCCAAGACTGCTTTATTGAAGTCGTCGTCATAACGGAAGATGCTGCCACGTCCGTGGGTCTGGGCGATGACAATACCGAGTTCATCTGCCTTTGCCTTGACAGCTTCAAAGTAGGCGATGATCTCCTCGTCGGATTTGCTGTAAATGGAGTCCGGGTTTCGTACATCATATTCGTCATCATACAGATTGAAATCCACCGCATCGCAGCCGATCTCCTTGGCGATTTCCAACGCTCGCTCCCATCCGTAGTGATACTGCAGGTTAAAAACAGACAGACTGACCTTTTGTTCCATGTTTGTCTCCTTTTTGCGTTTTTTGCTTCCAAACACTAGGATATCAAGGCTTTTGGCGGATGTCAAGGGAGCAGGAAGGGATTTTGAAGAATGCATTGTACTTTTGTCAAAAAAGTGATTTCGCCTATGGACTTTCGAAAAAAGACCCTATATAATGACCTTGTATGCACCACGCCGGTGCGTGATGAGGAGGTTGCGTATGGGTTCTGTCAGAATCGATCCTTTTTACTATGACCAGCCGCCGCTTTTGTTCGTTGACGAACTGAAAAAGCCGCTGCATGAGAAAAAACCGACATGGTTTATCGAGCGTGCGCCACAGGATGGCGAAGTTGCCGTGCAGGGTGCATATTTGGTCAATGAATTTACAGACCCGGAGCTGCTGCTGGAAACGGCGGTGGCGGATTTCAATACCTTCCTGCACGTCTATGAGATGGCGGGAGAGTGCTATCCCATCTACCTGCAATATGGCAAAACACCCTGCTTTGAGGCGTATACCATCGAGGTGCAGGAGGATTGCTGCCGAATTACGGCGGCAGATACCGAGGGTATCCGCAGAGGTTTGGTATATTTGGAGGACGAGCTGCACCGCCGCAGCGGACCTGTGCTGCCTCTTGGCGTTATCGAACGCAAGCCCGTCATCCGTCACCGCATCACCCGTGGCTTCTACAGCCCCACCACCCGTCCGCCCAAGTGCGCGGATGAGCTGATGGATGATGAAGATTACTATCCTGACGAATACCTGAACCGCTTGGCGCATGATGGCGCAAACGGTCTGTGGATCTATACGCTGTTTGAGAATCTGCTGCCCTCTGACATTTTTGTGGAGTACGGCGAGAATTCTGCCCGCCGGATCGAAAAGCTTAAAAAGGTCGTGGCGAAGTGCAAGCGCTACGGCATCAAGGTGTGGGTATTTGGCGTGGAGCCCATCGCACTGCGCCCGGAAATGGCAAAGAATTATCCCGATTGCACCAGTGAAGTCGATACATGGAACGGTCATCACACCGTCTGTCCCTACAGCGAGCGGGGCGCACAGTATTGCATCGAGGCGACGCAGAAGCTGATGACGTTGGTGCCTGATCTTGCGGGTATCATTGACATCACCTTTGGCGAGCGTCCCACCAACTGCTCCAGCGCGAATTACCACAAGTGTCCCCGCTGTAAGGATCATACCCACGGTGAGATCATGGCGCGCACCATCGACCTGATGAAGGAAGGCATCCGCAGAAGCGGCACCAATGGGGAGTTTGTCAGCTGGACCTACGGTCACCGGGACTCAAAGCCGGAGGATATCCGTGAATATGTCCGTCTCGCGCCGGAGGACGTGATCCTGCAGGAGAATTTTGAGGATGCGGGATTTGATGAGCAGCTGGGAAAAACCCGACAGGCGATCGACTACTGGCTTTCCTATAAAGGACCGTCCCAGATGTTCCGCACTGCAGCTCAGACTGCGGTGGAAAACCGCAAGCGGATGTTTGCCAAGATGCAGGTCTGCTGCTCCCACGAGCTGGCGACTGTTCCTTACATTCCCGCGCCCGGCATTCTGTTTGACAAATATGCTGCTGCCTACCGCTACGGCGTGGAGGGTGTCATGCAGTGCTGGCTCTTTGGCAATTATCCTTCCATGATGAGCAAGGCAGCGGGTGAGCTGGCTTTTGTGAGCGATTTTTCCGATAAGCATGGCTTCCTGACGCAGCTTGCCGGTGCCTTCTGCGGCAGCGACGCGCAGAAGCTGGTCGCTGCATGGGATCATTTTGAGGAAAGCTATATCCATTATCCGCTGAATATCATGTTCAGCTACTACGGTCCGATGCATGACGGCGTCGTGTGGGATCTGGCGCTGGAGCCGAAGGATGCGGCACTGCCCCGTTCGTGGCAGCTGACGGACAAGCCTGACGGTGACCGCATCGGTGAGTGCCTGCAATGCGGTCATACCCTCGAGGAAGCCGTGGAGCTGACTAGCATTATGCGACGTGAATGGAACGCCGGCGTTGCGTTGCTGCCGGAAAACACACCTGCCGAACAGGCTTCTGTGGCAAATGCATTGGCGACGCTCTATGCCAGCGGCAACAATATTCTACGATTTTACGCGCTGCGGCATGCCCTCGTCTATGGCGAACAGGACAAGCAGGAATTACTGGACGAAATGGAGCGGATCGTGGATGCGGAGATCGCAAACAGCGAGCAGATGATCGCGCTCTGCGAGCAGGACAGCCGCCTTGGCTATCACTCTGAGGCAGAGGGCTACAAATTCTTCCCCAAGAAGCTACGCGTCCGCGTGGAAAATCTGAAGGTGCTGAAGCAGACGGAATTTGTCCGTGTGCGGGAAAACGTGAAGGCAGGGGAGACCCCGCTGCGTTGGTATCTGGGGGAAGATGGTCCCGGTTATCAGATGGCGAAGGGGAAAGCTGCCCTCGAAAAAGCACCCTATGAGCCGATTGCCGATCAGGATGCTGCATTCCGCGGGGCATATGATGAGGATTTCCTTTACATCGAACTCAAGGGCGCAGCTGAGACCCGTTTCCGTATGCACTTTGAGTATCGGCTTATGTGGCCGTCGCCCGGCGTGATCTTTGAAAGGGGAGAAAAGCGCCTTTCCATGTGGGCAACCACCCACCAGTCCATTTTTGGAGAGAAAATTCAGGCGGAGCTTGATAAATATCAGTTGCTTTTGAACGAGCCGGGGCATTACCTGATCGCCATTTCCCGCAAAGCGGTCGGATGGGAAGACCATCGTCCCATCCGCGTGATGATGGCGGCGAACGATCAATCTTGGATTTATGATGACGAGCCGGTGCATTTACTGGGTAAAAATGACATTTCTCCCGGTGAATTTGGCTGGCTGAGGGTTTGAATATGATTTGTCTACTCAATGGAATTGAACTGTATCTCCGGGCGCAAAACTGGTCTGCGGCTGAGGACTTTGTGTGGCGGTGCAGCCTCGTCAATATCAACTGGTGGGCAGGCAACCACTATTTCAATATCGAGGCGGGCTATACCTGCCCCAAAACCGATGCGCCGGACGCTATCGGGCATTTGTCCCTTTGGAAAGAGGCGCATGACGACATTTGCCCTCTTGCGATCAATGGGACGTTTGTGGGCGGCAACCATGGCATGGATTGCGTGGATGTCATTACCGCACCCGCCCACGGCAAGACCAAGGAGGATATTGGTTCTGTGTGGCTGGATAGCAAGGATCGGACATATTGTTTGGTCAAGATCCCGAATGCCAATACACTTTGGTTTGTGATGTTCGATGATGCAAGCATGGCAAGGGGCATTATGGGCTGTGGCGAACCGCAGGGCATGCTCCGGCATCAGCAAAATGCCATGCACACCGAGGATGTGATCATCGAGGCGTGGGCGGAAGGTCAGCTTCGCCCCTGCTACAACCATTATCAGATGCGTCTGTTTGTGGATGGCAAGCGAGTTGATCCCTATCAGGATCTGGTGCAGGAATGCCGGTGCGTCAGCGTGGAAAAGGAATATGATGTTATCTATGTCCCTGCGATGCTGCAGATGCTGATGGATCGTGTCGGGAAAAATGACAACGCATCCATGCACGCGGAGCAGATCCGCGAGCGGTATGTGCGCGTCTGTGTCCGCTATGACTTCCACGATAACGGCTCGACTTCTGTCTATGTGTCCTATCAGTTTGCCAAGGACGTGGAGCTGAGATACTTGGGTCTTGTGCAGTCGATGACGGTCAATGATGTACCCTTTGCCTATGCCTACGTGCCGGATACGGTGTATGAAACGCCGGTTCAGCAGCAGGCGACCACAACCATCCGCTTTGAAAAGGATGCATGGAACGATACAGGAAAAGTGCCGTATCGCTACTATCAGTTCAAGGATGAAGCCTGCAGGGATGGCATGGCACTGGTCTATGACCGCAGCTACGGCTGGGGAAGCAACGAAACACGGCTTGCAAATGTGACATACGCCGGCTGGTACAACCATCGGACACGCAAGCAATACCCTGCCTTTATCTCCGGCGGCAAGCTGAAAGCCGGTACGCAGGTTGACGGCTTTGCCGCAAGGATTCCCGTCAATAAGCGAGATCCTGATCTGACGGCACTTTGCTGGTACTACATCGGTGATGACATCGTTTTGATGATCGATACCCACAAAGCGGTGGAGAAGGATATCCTTTTGCCTGACTGTATGGCAGGTCGCAAAATGGAGCTTATGGACAGCAAGGGCGCGTTTGATGTTGCCCTTAAAGAAGATAAACTCCATGTCCGCTTTGATGGTTATGGCTATCTGGTCGTAAGACTTTCCAAATGAATAAACATAGCACACCCCGTGCCGGTTGGCACGGGGTGTTGTTTTGCTGTAAGCTTGCGCGCCGGTTACTCTTCAACTGCATAATGAATGGTGGCATTCGTCAAGCCTTCATTATCATCGCTTATTGCGATGGTCAGCCATTGAGAGGGAGAACCTTCGAAATACACGTCAGTCAAATTAGGACAATTGTGGAAAGCAAGCTGTCCAATTGAGGTGACACTGGTGGGGATGGTCACGGACTTCAGGTTGGTAAACGCACGGAAGGCATATTGCGAAATGGAGGTAACACCCTCCGGGATGACCAGATCGGTAACCAATTCGCCGTTCAGGTACAGATTCTTCCCATCCAGAAGATTGTTGGAAAGACCCTTGTCGAAGTAAATCTTACACCATGCAGCCATGTCCGTGATGTACACATCGGTCAAATTGGGACAAGTGTAAAATGCGCAGAAACCGATTTGTGTGACACTGGCGGGGATGCTTACCGATGTCAGGTCGGTACACCCGTTAAACGCATACTCTCCAATGTAGCTGACACGATTGCTGAGGGTCAACGAGGATAGAAATTCACAGCTACGGAATACACTGTTCTGGATGGTGGTAATATTGTTTCCAATCGTAACCGTCCGCAAAGCACTGCAGTTTTCGAATGCGCTGACCCCGATGGAAGCCATTTGCGTGGAATCCGCGGCACTGCCAATGCGCACAGCGGTCAGTGTATCGCAATTCTGGAATGCATTATAGCCAATGGAAGTGACACTGGTGGGGATTGTCACAGATTGCAGGGAAGGACAGTTGTTAAATGCATAATCTCTAATGGCGGTGACGCTTTCGGGAATAACCAGATCCGTCACCAATTCGCCATTCAGGTACAAGTTCTCTGCGTTGCTAAGGGGGTTGGCGGGGGCGTCCTCAAAGACAATATTGCACCATGCACCAATATCGGAAATGTGGACATTGGTGAGGTTGTCAGAAAATGCAAACGCATGACTTTCCACAGTTGCAACGCTGGCAGGGAATGTCACCGTGGTTAGCGAAGAGCTGGCAAATGCACGCTGACAAATGGTAGTGACGCCGTCAGGAATGGTGTAGGCGCTTCTGCTGTTGCCAATCGGATACTGTATCAGAGAAGTTTTATCCTTGTTGAACAGCACACCGTCAACCGAGCAGAAATGTGCGTTGGAAGGGGCAACCTCAATACCACTCAGAGCATCACAATCCGTAAAAGCAGGATATTCAATAGATGTGACACTTGCGGGAATGGTCACAGACGTCAGATGGTCGAAATTGTAAAAAGTGAACGCTTTAATGGTTGTGACATCGTTTGGAATAACCAAATCGGTCGTCAAAACACCGTTCACATACAAGTTCGTTGCACTGTACAGCGGGTTAGAGGCATAATGGGCAAAGGAGATGTTGCACCACGCCGTAAGATCATTGACATATACGTCCGTCAGACTGGTGCAATCATAAAACGCCATATCAGATATGTCTGTGATACCGGCAGGGAACGACAGAGATGTCAGCTCGTTACAATACATAAATGCTCTCTGCCCAATGGTTTTAAGCTGTGCCGGCAGGGTTATATCCACCGCACGATTGTGATCGTAGAAAGCATAGCTGCCGATGTGGGTGACATTGTCATCAATGATAATATGGTTGATCTTGTTGCGCAAATTGTACCACGGAGCAGGCGAAGAACTGGAGTGATTCAGCATTGCGCCGGAGCCCGTGATGCGCAATGTCTTATCCTCGGGCGTATATTCCCAGTGAAGATTGCCGTCCATACCGCTATATTCATCCGGGGTCGTAGGCACTGTGGTGGGGTCTGGATTTGTGGGCTCATTGGGAGCAGTAGGTGCGGAGGGCGTGGTAGGTTCAGTAGATTCAGTAGGTTCAGTAGGTTCAGTAGGTTCAGTAGGTGCGGAGGGTGTTGTGGGTGTCTGGGATTCGCCGTTTCCGCCTGCCATGGGATAGAGGGTGACATCGGTGGAAAACTGCAGATTGACCTTCATGCTTGCAGGGGAGGAGATGCTGGCATGCATATTGGCAACAATGTTGCCGTCCAGATAAATCCATGCGGTAATGGCGGCGATGCTGTTGCGCTCCATGGGGCGGATGATCGCAGAGTCATCCGAACGATCCAAGCGCAAATAGCCGTCCTCATCAGCCTTTGCAATGCCGAAGATCTCACCCGTGGCGGTGTCGACAAATGCAACGCGAATGGCTGTCAGCAAGTCGGTGTTGTCAATGGTGATACGGCTGCCCTGACCCTGCACTTCCTCGTAGAGATCGGAATAGATCCAATCGTCAGGCGCGTTGTCTCCGTTGTAGATGCGGTCTATGCCGGTGGTCTGCAGCAGGAGGTTTGCATCCTCTGCATTTGTTCGGAACAGCAGGTCGATCGCAAAAGCATAAGTATCGGCAGGGAGGAGATCCTCACTCACTGCACGGATGCCGTAGTTGGTGCCGTAAGGGAAACGATCGGTGGTATGATCGTAGTTGGATAAGTAGCAGGAGGAACTGACATAAGTGATACGACCGTCAGTGGCGTACTGCGCGACGGAGAAGGGGGCGGAGGTGGAAATCACCTTGGGAGGACCGGCGGTGTAGTTCATGCCGACGGGCTTCAGGGAAACTCGCTGCAAGCCGTAGCGTTCGTCACGCAAATCAATGACGTTGCCCCAGTAGTCGTTCTTGCTGTAAGCATCGTTGATACCGATGGGCATATCTTCTTTCGCGGTGAATTCGGTGACATTGTTGCCGTTGGTATTCAGCGCGATTTCCAGGTTGCCATTGGTACCGAGGGTGGTGGAAATGTTGGTAACTTCAGGCGCAGTGGAAATAGAGATCCAAGCAAAGGATACGGTTGTAAGCAGCAGCGTGGTGATCAGCATAAGGCAAACGACTGCATAGAGCTTTTTGGAAACATGACCCTGCTGTGAACGCAGCAAGCCGATGTATTTGCCGTCCATATTACCACTCCTTCCTGAAAAATAGTAATGCTACAATTACACACAGTAACTATACCATAATTTGGCAATAAAGGCAAGAAAAAAGTCAACCGAGCCGGTTGACTTTTTTATGTTTATTCATATCAGGGGAGCAGGCGCTTGGTCGTACCCTTCAGGTAGACCTGACACTGGCGGAAGCCTTCGGCGTAGTCAGCACCGCACTGATAACCTCTGTAGCGGCAGCAGGTGCGTACCATGTCCGGGAAGTCAATGCCATCGTGATCCCGCATCCATACAATCTGGGATTCATGGCACTCCAGCATCTGGAGCTTCTTGTCGATGTGGTCGGTGACATCCACATATTCCGTGGGGTTGAAGTTGACACCGGCAAGGGTATCCATATAGTAAATGGGTACCATCTTGGCTGCGCCTTCCACCTGCGTGTGGTAATTGGGAAGGGTGGCGGTAAAGCTGGCATCGAACACAAGGCGGGAAACGGCTGTATGGTCGGGCATATAGTCGTTGGGGTCGTGGGTGATGATGAAGTCGGGATTGACGGACTTGATCACATCGACTACCTTGTCCCGGGCTTCCTTGTTGTTGTCATAGATCGCCAGATCGTCAAAGCGGCTGTGGATGATCTCAAAGCCTGCCATTTCGGCAGAGCGTTCCGCTTCCTTGGCGCGCATGACGGTCAGCTCATCCGGCGGGATGATGACGTGACCCAGATTGCCGCTGGAAAGGTGGCAGATGACTACGCGGTCGCCGCGCTCCTTGCACTTGAGCAGTGTGCCTGCACAGGCGATCTCCATATCGTCGGGATGACAGGAAATAACCAAAACAGTATACATATCGTATCTCCTTTGTTCGTGATTTGAAAGTACCAAAAGGCACGTAATTCAATACAAATATGATAAAATATGCACAAATCAATGTCAAGGGTGCAAGGTCGCTATTTTGTTGTACGAACGGACGAAATAATTGTACTTTTGTACAAATTTATCGTAACACGATAAATAATTATTGAAATTCAATAATATGTGTTGTATAATCATTAAAAAAGCAAAGGGGCTGTTTGAAATGAAAAAGACATTGGCGAACTTTATACGTGCATTGCTTGTATTTTTGATCATAGCAAGCGCGTTGATGTGCAAGCTGTGGCTTCCGGGCGCGATTTTTATGGTGATCGGTCATTTGGAGCAATACGCCGGTATTGCCGGAGCAGAGGTGTCCATGGCAGTCTGCGGGCTGTGTGCCGTTGTGGTGCTGCCGGTTTTTGTGATTTTTGTCATGTCCTTTGCCTTCCCCGGTGCCATTGAAAAGGAGACCATATTCAGCGAAAAAACAGCAAAGCTTCTGAAAGTCATCGGCGTTCTTTTGGTGGCGGATTGCGCGCTCCTTTGTGTAATGCTGACGGTGCTGTTGGCTTTGGATGCTTCGTGGCTTCTGGTCGCGCCGTTCATTTTTACCGGCGTGCTTGGAATTACAGTTGGCTGCATGCTTTTGGTGCTTTCGAAGTATGTCAAGCACGCCGCCGCGCTCAAGGAGGAGGCTGACTGTACCTTATGATCGTATTTAACATTGATGTGATGCTGGCAAAGCGAAAAATGAGCCTCGGCACGCTGGCTGAAAAGGTCGGCTTTACCAATGCGAACGTATCGCTTCTGAAAAACGGCAAGATCAAGGCACTCAAAATCTCGACCCTTGATACGCTGTGCCGTGTCCTCGAATGTCAGCCTGCGGATCTCTTGGAATATATTGCAGACGAGGTCGCGGAAGATGATGTATGATGTGGCGATCGTGGGCGCAGGACCAGCCGGTGCGATTTTTGCCAAGACTCTTGCCGAGCGTTGCCCGGATCTGAAGCTTCTGCTTATCGACGGGCAGACTGAGGAACATAAAAAGGTCTGCGGCGGTCTGCTTGCGCCGGATGCCCAAGAGGTGCTGGCAAAATTCGGTCTGACACTTCCCAAGGACATTCTGGAAGACCCCCAGATCTTCGCGGTGGACACGGTAGATCTGGTGTCACGGCAGAACCGCTGTTATCGTCGCCATTATCTGAATATGAACCGCTATGCCTTTGACAAATGGCTGCTGTCTCTCGTGCCGGAGCATGTCAGATTCGTGCAGGGACGCTGCCTGAAGGTTCGGCGGGAAGGAGATTGCTACATCCTGAAGCTGAAAAAGCCCTTTGGTATGTGCCATGTGCAGGCGGCAGCGGTGGTGGGGGCAGACGGTGCCTCCTCTGTCGTGCGCAGAAGCCTGTTTGGTGCGTTGCCCTACCAGTATGTCTCCATTCAGAAGTGGTACGAAACAAGTGCGGCGATCCCGCCCTATTCCTGCGTTTTCGATGCCAAGACCAGCGACAGCTGCGCATGGACGATCCGAAAGGGAAGCTATGCGGTATTCGGCGGGGCTTACAAGCGGGAGGGCTGCCGTCAGGCATTTGAAGAACAGAAGACACGATTCGAAAAGCGCATCGGGCAGAAGCTGGGTGACCCGGTGAAGACGGAAGCCTGCCTTTTGACCAGTCCCCGAAGGTTTTCGGATTTCGTGATCGGAGAGGATCAAGCCTACCTTGTGGGCGAGGCAGCAGGTCTGATCAGCGCAAGCTCCTTTGAGGGCATCAGCAGTGCGATGCGCAGCGGCAAGCTGCTGGCAGAGGCGTTTGCGCAGGGGAGCAGTCACCGCCAGATCCAGAAGCTGTATCGGAAAAAGACCCTGCCGCTGCGACTCAAGCTGTTTTTCAAGATCTTCAAAATGCGCATCCTTTGTAATCCCATGCTGCGCTTTTTGATCATGAAAAGCGGTATTCAAAGCGTAAGGAGATACGAAACAGCCGCCAAATGAGGTCATTTGATTGTACCCGGTCTGTTCAGAAATGTGCTAAATTGCTTCTTTGACAGCTTGCGCTATTTTCTCCATGAGAAGCATAAGAAATGGTTCAAAACTGCGTGGAACGCTGCGAAAATGGCGGCGATCATGATCGCAGTCCTGCTTGCGGCAGGGCGCGTGATCTGGGCGCTTTTTCAGTGAAGGGGGCGCGGAATGAAAAGCAGGAGAATAATTGCGGTGTTTTTGTGTGCCTTGCTGATCCTCTTTGCCGGCTGCGATGCGTCGGGGCGGGATTACAAGGACGACCTGATCGTCCCGCTGGAGGGCGATGAAAGGCTGATCATCCGGGAGTGGTCGTTTCTGTTGGGAAGCGGCGCGGAGATCTATTATCAGCGTGGCGATCAAAATCCCGTTCTCTTGGGTCAGACCGGCGGCGGTGACGACGGGGCTTGCCCCTATTCCCTTGGACAATACGAGATCCTGCGCGAGGGGAATACAGTTTCAATAAAATGGCTCTTCGGGGATGGAATCTGGCGCAGTAAAACCTTTGAATTGCCCACTTAGAATCACAAGGTCCAACGGAAGATGCCGTTGGACTTGTCTTTTTGCGTGAAAACTGTTATAATGGTAAAAAGTCTCAATATTTGGGGAGGCGTTATCATGAAGAAAAATCTTTTCTCCTGCGGGCTGATACTGCTTTTGTGTCTTTGCCTGCTGGTTGGCTGTGTCCCGGTTGAACCGGCAGATCCCACCACACCGACCGATCCCGTCGTGCCGGATATGGGATGGAACAGCGACGTGAATATCATTCCCACCCCCCAATCCTACGCCTGCGCGGAAACGGTAAAACCCATCACCGGCTTTTCCGAGATCCTCTGCAAGGTAGAGAAGGACGAAACGATTGAATGGGGCATTGAGAAGCTCGAGGAAGTTGCCGCCGGCGAGGGCGCGGAAAAGCTGACCCTGCAGCAGGGCGAGGATGTGTTCTTTGAGGAAAAGAATGCCCATGAGCAGGGCTATATCCTCAAGCGCGATGCAAACGGCGTGACCATCACGGCACAGAGTTCTGTTGGTATGCTGTACGGTCTGATGACCCTTCGTCAGCTGTGCGCAGAAGCACCCGCAACCTTTGAGATCCATGACCGTCCCCAGATCCGCTTCCGCGGCAATATGAACACCCTTTGGGCGGAGAGCGGAGTTTGGTCCTATGACTTCGGCGACGGCATCGAAAAGGCGAAGCAGCGGTTGAAGGACGCCATCGACGAATGCGCCATGGTGAAGATCAACCTGATGTATGCCGATGCCTTCGGCTTCCGAACAGAGCGCTTCCCCGGCTACGACCAGCTGATGACAGAACTGAGCGAGTATGCCCGGGTGCGGGGTGTCCGCATTATGGTGGGCGGCTATGGCATGGGCTACGGCATGAGCGCCCACAAAAATTCCTACATGGGTCAGGTATTCTACAACCGGGAGTCCTATCCTGACGGGGAAGTTTACAAGTGCATCGGCACAAGCGACAAAGCCCGTGAGCACGGCACCTGCCTATCCAATGACGCGCTGACTGATGCCAAGATCGAGGAGATCCGCACGTATCTGCGTGCCACCGGCGTCAATATGCTGTATCTGCACAACGTGGATGACGATGTGCTGACTCTGAAGCTGTGGATGAACCGCTGCGAAGATTGCAGGAAGCGTTGGAAGAATAATGACCTGCGTGCAGCTGACGGTGCTGCCGGTGCCTTTGCTGCATTCTATGACCGCATTTTTGATGCGCTGCTGCCGGAATTCCCGGATCTGATCATCTGTCCCGTCAGCCCCGGCTATTCCTATGCCCACTCCACAAACAACAGCAATTTCGGCAAGAGCTGCGCCTTCTGGTCCGGGGTTTATGAGCTGATGGAGCATAAGGAAAACTGCATCCCCATGTTCCGCGAGCAGTTCTATCAACAGCAGGTTTTTGAAAGCAGTACGCCCACGATCCGCTTTGAGGATCTGCACAAAACGCTGCCCTCTTACAGCGTTGTGTACTTCTCCAGCGGCGACGGCTTCTATTCCGATAATATCTACACCCCCAGTGCAGCCTATGCCGTATTCATGAAGGATGCGGATCTGGTGCTGTGCGCCAATGGCTCTTCGCTGCAGAAGCCGACAGCGGTGGCAAATGCGGAGTATCTGTGGAATCCGACAGATTCCGCCTTCTGGAATCTGGAGCTGATGGGCAACTTCCAGAAGCAGTATGACCACTACAATCTGTTCCGCGAGGGCATGATCCGTCCTGATGAGATCTACGGAGAGGACGGTCTGCTGGATGCCTCCTGTGAGCGGATCTTCGGCGAAGCCCACGGCAAGCGCATTGCGGACATCTACCGCCTGCAGGGTAAGAACGGCGAAGTGCCGATCTTTACTGCCTGCAATGTGGAGCTGTGGACGAACTATACCAAGGTCAATTACCCCATGCTGTGGGACAGCCCTGTGGGTGTTGCGCAGCAGGAAACTTATCGGGAGCGGTTCAGCGAGTCTGCCATCGTCACAGCAAAGGCTGCGGAAATTCTGGCGGAGGTGCTGGCGGCAGATGACCTGACAGCTTCCCAAAGAGAGTACCTGCAGTTCATGTACGACTCGGCAGAACTGTACACGGAGCTTTGTGAGCAGCTGACCCGCTACATGGATCTCTACATAGAAGCAGACCGCTACTTTGCCAACGGCACACCCTATGGCAATGATCTGTGCGACAGAGCCAAGACGCTGCAAAGTGAAGCACTGGCGATCATCGATGAGCTGAAGAATGACGGTCGGGAAGCATTTGATCCGTTGGACGGTATGCTGGTGCGTCAGGAGGAATTGTTTGATTTTGTTGCCTACTGTGCCGGTCAGATCGTCAAGAGCATCGAAACAAACAGCCGTGTGCCGGAGGATCGCAGACCTCCCAATATCCGTGATTGGTGGTAAATAGGAAAAAAGCCGACTGCACAAGCAGTCGGCTTTTTTGCAGGAGCATGCGGGATGGGATCAAGAGCCTACGATCGATCGCTGAGTCAAGATCGTATCAGATTAGGTCTACATCTTCCTTTACTTTCAAAACGACCTTACCGATACTTTCTGCGTGATAAAGAAGATCCTGCGCCTTTTCCGCTTCAGTAATGGGCAGAACTTTATAAATCGTTGGTTTTACCTCACCGGATTCGATTTTGGGATAGACCTCCCGGACAATGCGGGAAAGGATCTCCGCTTTTACTTCTGGAGCACGGGAACGCAGGGTGCTTCCGATCACACGGACATTTTTGACATAGATATTTTTGAGATCGATTGCTGTTTTTGTACCGGCAAGTGCGGCAATCATGATCCATCTTGCACCATGCTTCAGATGATGCAGGCAGGCACCCATGATTTCACCGCCAAGACAATCAATAACGACGTCCACACCTCGTCCTGCGGCAAGCTCCTGCTGCAGGATATCAGTAAGATTTTCTTTGGCGGTATTTACGACAATATCTGCGGGGAGATGGGCGATTGCTTTTGCCTTTTCGTCAGACCGGACAGTGGTGATGACACGGATGCCAAAAGCTTTGGCAAGAGGGATTGCTACGCTCGCAAGACCGGAGTTGCCACCGGTGATCAAAAGCGTATTACCCGGTTGGATGCCACCTTCCATAAATAGGTTCAGATATGTCGTTGCGAATGCTTCCGGAATGGCAGCTGCTTCAATCATACTGCAATTTTTAGGCACCGGCATCAGCATATCATACCGCACCGCAACATATTCGGCATAACCGCCTCCGCCAAGCAGTGCGCATACGCGTTCACCAACTTTATAACAAGACTTAATCGCTGCTTCTTCACCCATTTCAACGATTACACCGCTCACCTCAAGTCCCATCCATTCCGGGCAACCCGGCGGGGGAGGGTAATTGCCTTCCCGCTGCATCAGATCCGCACGATTCAGAGCAGCTGCATGGATTTCAATCAATACCTCATCCGGCTTGATGACAGGATCTGCTACTTCTTCCCAGAAAAGGCTCTTATCTTCTTTTACCAGTATTGCTTTCATTTTTTACACCTCGCCAATTAACACAATGTTGTCCTGAATCGCCTTTGCACGGCTCAGTTTTGGTTGTTCCTCAGTGTCCAGTTCGCTGTGGTATACCACCGTCAGGTACATACAAACGCCCAAGGATGGACCAATATAGCGCAGCAGCTCCGCCTTGCCGCTGGCAAGGAAGAGGAGCTTTTTGCCGGTTTCCCGTATGATTTTCTGAATGGCTTCAATGTAGACCGGAATCTCATCAGTACTTTGGGCATCGTTGACGATTTTGATGACATCCGCACCCCGTCGTGCCTGCTCCCATGCGATCATCAGGTTTTCTTCCAGCGTTGTACTTTTATAGGTGTGACTGGACATCAGGACTTCGCCGCCTGCTTGGTGGATTTTGTCGATCAGAGCCATCTGCTTTTGGATCGCATCGTTATCCATGCTCAATTCGTATTGAGGTGAGCGGTCATAGAGGTCACCCATTACATCGAAAAGCGTAGCACCGCATTCCAGCGCCAAGAGCAACAATTCCACACATTCCTCATCAGTCATACCGACATTTTCACCGGAACGGTAGCTGGTCACATAGATCGGCTTGCCGTCACATGCGGCAAATATTTGCTTCAAGTGCGCCGGGGTTCTAAGGTCACGCTTTAATCGATCCAGCTGGATTGCGATGGCTTCAGCACCGGCATCCAAAGAAAGGCGGATCTTATCGCAGCATTCTTCCGGTGTTGCGCATTGGATCATAGCGCACAGAAGCGGTTTGTCATGATTTAAAAAAGACGGCTTCATACTTTACTCCTTGATGCGTGTGATGAGCCGTCCGCCGTCGACGAGAATATTTTCTCCGGTCAGGTAGGAAGCTTTGTCGCTGGCGACAAAAAGGACGACATCGATGATCTCCTGCGGCTCTGCAGCACGACCCATAATGGTTTTCATATCCGCCATGTTGGCTCTTGTAAGTACCGGTCCGGGAGAAACGCAGTTGCAGCGGATGCCGTGGGGGGCACCTGCAAGGGCTACGGAACGAGTCAAACCGTACATGGCACCGCTTTTTGACGAGGAGTAGGCCACCTCGCTGGCACAGCCCTCCAAGCCGGTAATGGAACCGATATTAATAATCACACCGCTGTGCTGCTTGATCATCTGCTTCATGACCGCATGATCAAAGTAAAGCTGACCCCGAAGATTCACATCAATGCCCCAATCATAAACCTCAATGGGGACGTCGGGGAAAACACCGGGATGATTGCACATTCTGGTCTCCGCACCACCGGCAAAATTTACAAGCACATCAACTCTGCCAAACAGCTCCACTGCCTTTTGAACCGCATCGGAAACAGCGTTATAATCACGCACATCGCATACCGCATAAGCTGCGGCACCATTGTGGTCAGCATTGATTTCGCTTGCTTTTTGCGCAAGCACCGCTGCATTGATATCGCACATCAGAATCTGTCCGCCCAATGCTGCAAAATTTTGCGCAAACAGCAGACCCATACCGGATGCGGCCCCGGTAGTAATGGCGACTTTGTTTTGAAAAACCATAGAAAAAACCTCCTTCTTTTCTTATATTGTAGTATGCAGCAGCATAAAGTACAATCTGCATTACGATACAGAATTGATGTTTCTGATACTATATAACGAAATATCATTGATTTATAATACAGAAAATGATATATTTGAGAAGAGGAGGTGTGATTTGTGGATTTGAAAAATATCGTCATAACGAAAATCCTTGAAGCCTGCACAGTCTATTCCCCCAATGGTCGCTCCGAGCAAATGCAAAATCGAAAGTCTTACGCACTTACGCTCTGCGTTAACGGTCAAATCACTTACGTTCAAAACGGCATCAAATACATTTCCCAGCCCAATACGGCGGTCATTTTGCCGAAGGGAGGCAATTATCTGATTCGTGGTGACAAGACGGGCTTCTTTCCCGTTATCAATTTTGAGTGTTTTGAATTTCTGTGCGATACAATTACGGTCATACCAATTCAGAATGCGGAGCAGTTCATTGCCGACTTTGAGGAAATCAAAAAGCTTGTCTGCTTTGAGGGAAACCATGCGCGGATTTTCAGCATTTTCTACGGAATGCTCCATAGACTCTCGTCCGATAAACTCCCGACTTTGCTGGAGAATGCGCTGGTAGGTGTCGTACACAGGCTCACCGCATACGGGGCAATGCTCGGTGCCGACGAAGCCGTGGTGGTTCTCACACTCATTGATGCGAGTGTTGAATGCGAAATAAATAACACCGGACTGCGCAATCTTGTTCAGCATATCCCAGGCCACATCGGTGTTCGGGAAGTTAGCCTCCAGATTGATATGGGAAATAGAACCACCGGAGCACTTTTCATCCAGAACAGCACTCAGTCTCAGCTTCTCCTGGATGGTACACTTGGTGGATAGAGGAATCCACTGGTTGGAGTAGATGAACCGGTCTTCGATTTCAAACAGAGCATTGTCTTTCTGACACAGAATGACTGCCGCACGCTCTGCAGGAACAGACTCGATGTTGAAGGAGTATTCATCAGTGAAGTTATCCTTTACATCGTTCAGCACCTCGAAAATCTTGCTTGCGAACTCAAGACCCTCATCGGTGTAGTAGGTGTATCCGAACTCGTCCTGATAGGTGTAACCAAAGGACTCGATTACCTCGTACAGACCGAGGATGCCCATAGTGCAGTACTGCTTATCCATCTCAACAGCGCCGTCTGTGTAGTTGGGCAACAGACCCTTCTCCACATTGCGCTTGATGATGTGACGGACGACATCCAAGGTTTTACAGCACAGGGTTGCACGCTTACGCAACAGAGACAGATACTTCTTCTCATCGCACTCGGTCTCCAGAGCAATACGCATCAGATTGATTGTGTTGACCTTGACAGAGCCAATAGACAAAGCCGTACCGCCAATGGAGTTGATGAACGCATTCAGCTTGGAAGTATCGGACAGCAGGCGGCAACAGTTACTAAGGGTTGTAACATCTCCGCTGATGAAGAAGTTGCTGTCGTTCCACTTGGTATTGTGGTCAGAACACCAACGGGCAAACTCTTCCTTCTGCTCCAGGATGTCCTGCATCTTAGACTTCTTGAACATTGCCATTGAGTTCACCTCCTTTGTAAATAATATTTTTAGCTTGATATATGTAAAGGGTTGCCAGCCGAAGCTGGCTCCCTTGTTTGTCAAGTTACAGGTTGAAAGCCGCCTTCCATCTCTCGTAGTCTTGGAGATAGTCGTTAACCACGGCTCTCTTCTTGGCCTCTGGGGTATTACGCCCCGCATCCAGTTTGTAGGTCTTACCCTCCATAAATCTGGATGCAACGCCGGTGAAGTCGACAGGAATTCCTGCTTCCTCTCGCTTCTTCATATTATAGAACAAACCGGACAGGTATACTCTGTAGTAACTGAGCTGTTTGTCCGTCAGACCGTCTTCGATGAACTTCTTAGACCGTCGAGACAGCTCTACACGAAGCGCTGCCAATGATGTTGTAGAACGAATCCCTCGAATCAGTGTGTCGCCGAGCGCCCGATTCCGAATGACTTTCTTGTCTGGCGGGTAGTTAGGGTGCTTGTACACAAATTCCGTGAGTGTTGCTGCGTTTCTGAACGCCGGAATTGCCTCTCTGTGAATCTCGTATTCCTCACCGCCGTAGCGGATTACCATATTGTTGAAATCCACATCGGAGCATTTGACATTCATAATGTCGTGCTCATCCATTCCGCTATATGCCATCCAGTAGAAGCACCGGTAGATGTTGTCGGTCGTCTTCTCTGACTCAGGGTCGCAAACCACATCCAAGTAGGCTTGGAGCATTGTCGGGTTGGACACCATCTGGGTTCTCACCTTGTCTAAGCCTGCGCACTCCACTTGGAGCATTCCGTCGCAAGCGTCCTTGACCTTGTGTGCGAGACACCACTTGACATATTTCTGGAAGATTATGATTCTCAGCCAACGGCTTCTTACTCTGAAGCCCACGAGCTGTTCGACCACCGGTTCAAGTTCTGCAGCGGACTTCGTGCAGAAGTCTGCGTCCCACTGAACCTCAAACGGCTCTATGGCGTTGAATGCCTGAACACAAGCCTCAGCTCTGCTGATGCTCTTTGTGTACTCCTGGATAAACCGAGTCTTAAGTTCTTCGTTATACATAGCGAGTTCCTCCTTGAGATTATGTAGGACACGATGCGGAGTTCAGCTTCGATGCTCTCTCCCACAGTGCGAGGATAACCGCAGGGTTGATAAACGCAATCGCCGAGGTAGCTAGGATATGGGCTTCGGCAATCTTACTCATGTACTCGTCGGGCAGTGTAGTCAGGTACTTGCCCAGCTTATCCTTGGAGACACTCACGGGGTTCTCACAGAGAACCATACTGTCTCGGGCGAGTCCGGTTCCTTCAGCAGGAACCACGACATGGGTGGGTTGGTTGGATTTCTTCAGCTTGCTCGTCAGCGGGAGCATAATCACATTGGGGCTGTAGGTATTTCCAACATTGTTCTGAAAGACTAGGGCGGGGCGCCATCCGGCTTGCTCGCTGCCAGTTCCCTCAAACTTCATCATGTAGACTTCGCCAATCTTAGGGGTTCTGTCTTCATTCTTCATAGGCACGGTGTACTTCCTTTCACCAAAGAATTCTTGTCTTTGGTGCTAGTATAACACACGCCCG
>SVMI01000004.1:0-86221 GCA_015067495.1 Oscillospiraceae bacterium
GTGTTTATAGTTCGTCTCACATTATTCAATTTACAAGGTACAGTCGCTCGCCGCCTCGCGGTCAGCTTGCTTATTCTAGCACATCATACAACCTTTGTCAACAACTTTTTTGCAGTTTTTACAAAAATTTTTTCATGGCAAAAACCGCCGGGCAAAAGCCCGGCGGAGTGGTCACTTTTTCGCTTACAGAGCGTCTTCCAGAAGACCGAAGCTACCGTCATTTCTGCGGTAGACCACGGCGAATGCACCATCGTTATCCTCATCACGGAAGGCGAAGAAGCTATGCTCCAGCAGGTTCATCTGCAGGACAGCCTCATCGCGGGTCATGGGGCGGAAATAGAACTGCTTGACGCGGACGATGCTCAGATCGTCTTCCTTCTCATCTGTGACGAAGGAGGTCTCTTCAGCGGTTCTGACGAATGCATCCTGACGCAGGCGGCGAGCCAGGCGGGTTTTATTCTTGCGGATCTGACCTTCGATGGTGCCCACGGCAGCATCAACGGATGCGAACATATCCGAGGTGCTCTCGTGCGCCCGGAACCATGTGCCTGCACCGTGAACGGTGAGCTCCACATTGTTCCGGTTCTTCTCTACAGAAAATACAATTAGTGCTTCCGCATCCTCCTCAAAGAACCGTGCCAGCTTCATTACCTTTTTCTCGGCATAAGCATGGACATTGCCGGGCAGCTTGACTTTCTTTTCACTGAACTGAAACTTCATATGCGGCAGCTCCTTTCATTTTTCACCATTTCTTTGGTGTACTGATATTATAGCATGAAATGGGCGTATCGACAAGGTGGGAATGTAAATTTTTTGTGTATTTTTACCGTACCCTCATTTGTAAAGGGGGAACTGTTCGCACATATCCGCCACCAACTCACGCACCTGTGCCTGCGTGCCTTCAAAATCCCTCGCCGTCAGGGCGATGCAGCGGGCGATCTGCTTCATCTGTTCCTCGCCCAGACCACGTGTGGTAACGGCTGCCGTGCCGATGCGCACGCCGCTGGTAACGGAAGGCTTCTCCGGGTCACCGGGGATGGCATTCTTGTTCAGCGTGATGTGGTTCTCATCACAGCGATGCTGCAGCTCCTTGCCGGTGATGTGCATAGGACGCAGATCTGCCAGCATCAGGTGATTATCCGTGCCGCCGGAGACCAGATCAAAGCCCTCATCCAGCAGCGCATCCGCCAACACCTTGGCATTGCGAACCACATTGTGGGCATAGGTCTTGAACTCAGGTGCCATCGCCTCCTTGAAGCAGACAGCCTTTGCGGCGATCACATGCTCCAGCGGACCGCCCTGCGTGCCGGGAAAGACCGCAGAATTGAGCTTCTTTGCAAACTCCTCTTTTGCCAGTATCAGACCGCCACGGGGACCGCGAAGGGTCTTGTGAGTGGTCGTGGTAACGATGTCCGCATAAGGCACGGGACTCATATGGGCGCCGCCGGCAACGAGACCGGCAATATGCGCCATATCCACCATCAGCACTGCACCGACCTCATGGGCGATCTCGGCAAAAACCTTAAAGTCGATCTGACGGGGATACGCAGAAGCACCGGCGATGATCAGCTTCGGCTGATTTTTCTTTGCCAGATCCCGGATCTGATCGTAATCCAGCAGACCGCTGGCGTGATCCACATCGTAGGACACTACATTATAATATTTGCCGGAGATATTGGCAGGGCTTCCGTGGGACAGGTGACCGCCGTTGGCAAGGCTCATGCCCATCATGGTATCGCCGGGCTGCAGCAGTGCCAGCTGCACAGCAGCATTCGCCTGTGCGCCGGAGTGGGGCTGCACATTGGCAAATTCAGCACCGAAAAGCTGCTTGGCGCGCTCGATGCACAGGCTTTCGATCTCGTCAACACACTGGCAGCCGCCATAGTAGCGTTTTCCGGGCAAGCCCTCGGCATATTTATTGGTCAGAACAGAACCCATCGCTGCCATAACAGCAGGGGACGCAAAATTTTCGGATGCGATCAGTTCAAGACCGTCCTGCTGACGTGTCAGCTCCTGTCCCATCATGGCGGCAAGCTCTGGGTCGTAAGCGGACACGAAGCCAATAGAGTCAATCGGTTTACCAAGCATTTTTCTGTACCTCCGCAATGAATATTTGCTTTTCAGTATACTGGCATTCCCATAAAAAGTCAACACTCGACATTCGCCGATCCTATACTAAATTTACGGACACATAGAAACAGAAAAACGCCCTTGCTTTTCAGCAAGAGCGTTCACTCTTCCGTAAACTCGATAATATCGTTGGGCGTGCATTCAAGGACGGTGCAAAGCTTTTCCAGCGTGTTCATGGTAATGGACTTATTACGCTTTAGATTGGTGATCGTATACGCGCTGAAGCCCTTCTTATAGATCAGTGTATAGGTCGTGACTCCGCGGTCTTTCATGGTTTTCCACAGTGGCTTGTAGCTAATCATGCATACACCCCCGTTTTTCAGTGTAGATGCATTTATTATCCACAAAATATTGCTTCTTGAATATTATCAAATATTTGCCTATAATATACAAAACTGACCACATAGGAGGCGTCAACATGAGATGGATCGAAGCAGATCCCATTCCCGAAAAATGTAAAAGCTGCACAGAAGAAGATTGCTGTACTTGCGACATTGCCGGCATGCGCTGGGTGCTTTCCAAGGAGGACGAGCTGCAATCAAGCCGCATGCTCATGGTGCGCGCAATCGAGCGGCTACAGCGAAAAATCGCGGCGATCGATGCCGAGCTGGAAAAACTGCGCAACACGTGATGGGGCAATGCTTCCAAAATTTTATTTTTCGTCCAATCCCTCTACCCAAAACAGAATTGATATGCTATAATGTGTAAAACCAAGTACGCAAGGAGTGGCAGCACCATGAGCAGAGCTGACGAGATCTACCGCGCAACATGCCTCGATATTCTCAATAACGGTTTTTCGGACGAGGGTCTGGAGGTTCGTCCCCATTGGCCCGACGGCACGCCGGCACATACTATCAAAAAATTCGGTGTGGTAAACCGCTACGATCTGGCGGAAGAATTTCCCATCATGACCCTGCGCCGTACCTACTGGAAGAGTGCCGTTGATGAGCTGCTGTGGATCTGGCAGAAGAAATCCAACCGCATCGACGAGCTGGGCAGCCATGTCTGGGACGAGTGGGCAGGTGAAGACGGCACCATCGGCAAGGCATACGGCTATCAGCTGGGTCTGAAGCATCAGTATCCCGAGGGCGAGTTCGATCAGGTCGACCGCGTACTCTACCTTTTGAAAAACAATCCCAACTCCCGCCGCATTCTGACCAGTATCTTCAATTTTGAAGACCTGCACGAGATGAACCTGTACCCCTGCGCTTACTCCATGACCTTCAATGTCACGGGCAATGTCCTCAACGGCATCCTCAACCAGCGTTCTCAGGACATGCTGACTGCCAATAACTGGAATGTCTGCCAGTATGCCGTGCTGATGCACATGCTGGCGCAGGTATCGGGTCTGCAGGTGGGCGAGCTGGTGCATGTGATTGCCGATTGCCATATTTACGACCGCCACATCCCCATGGTCAAGGCAATGCTGGAAAAGGAGGGCTTCCCTGCCCCCAAGTTCTCTGTGGACGAGAGCATCACCGATTTCTACGCTTTCACGAAGAACAGCTTCAAGGTGGAGGATTATCAGTTCCACCCCTTCGATTTCGAAATTCCGATGGCGATCTGAGGTGGTCTGATGGATTTGGTCGTAGCAGTTTATGACGATTGGGGCATCGGCGCGGACGGAACGCAGCCGGTAGCGCTGTCCGTTGACCGCAAGTTCTTCCGGGAGATCACCAAGGGCGCAATGGTCATCGTGGGACGGCGCACCGTGGCGGACTTCCCCGGCGGAAAGCCCCTGCCCGGACGCGTTAATGTTATGTTAACCAGAACCGTACAGGAGCAGCCGGGCTTCACGGTGGTATCCAGCCCGGAAGAGGCTTTTGAGCTGGCAAAGCAGGCAGAAAAAGCCATGGTCATCGGCGGTGGCAGCATTTACCGTCAGATGCTTCCCATGTGCGACCGCGCCTATGTGACGAAAGTACATACTTGCCCGCAATCCGACACTTTCTTCCCCAATCTCGACGAGGATGCGGACTGGGTCTTGTCCGAGATCCTGCAATCCGGCGAAGAAAACGGCATTGCTTATGAAATGTGCTTATATAAAAGAAAGGGAACAGCCTGAGCTGTTCCCTCTTTTTTATGCTTCTTCGGCGGTTTCTTCTTCCGTCTGCTCCTCAGCAGGCTCTTCAATGGGCTGCTGCGCCCGGGCTGCCACCTGATTGACAAACAGCTGCTCCGGCGTGTGCTTCCTGCGCAGCTGGATGAACAGAACGATCATCGCCGCGATGCAGCTGACACCCGCCAGAATCTGGCTGACGCGGACAGGTCCCCACCAAAGGCTGTCCATGCGGATGCCCTCGATGAACACTCTGCCCAGACCGTACCAGAACACGTAGCCCAGCGCGATCTGACCGTCATACTGGCGCTTTTTCGACAGGAAATGCAATGCCGCAAAGCCGATGGCATTCCACACGGACTCGTAGAGGAACGCGGGGTGGTAATAGATAAACTCGCCGGTTCTGACGTTCCAAAGACCCATACGCAGGAAGGATTCGGTCTCACTGCCAAAGGCTTCCCGATTGAAGAAGTTGCCCCAGCGACCGATCGCCTGACCGATCATAAAGCCAAGGGCGACCATATCCAGCAGTGCCGCGATCTTGATCTTCTTGATGCGGCAATAGACCACAACACCGATCAGCGCACCGATAACACCGCCGTAGATCGCCAGACCACCCTCCCAGATGTAGAGGACGGAAATGGGATTATCTTTGTACTGATCCCACTCAAAGGCGCAGTAGTAAAGCCGGGCGCACAGCACCGCGAAGGGTGCGACCCACAGAACGCCATCGGTAATGTCGTCCTGACGGATACCAAACTGCTTGCAGCGCTTCCACGCGTACAGGATCGCCAGCATCAGACCGAAGGCAATGATGATGCCATAGAGATGGATCGTCAATGAGCCGATCTCGATCTGGCGGATCGGGTCGATCTCGATGCCGAGACCGGGGAATGAAATGACTGTATAGTTGTCGTACATTTAACTCTCCTCCTTTGGATCTATAATGGACAGCGCGGCACGTTCTTCCCGAACCACCGTCGCCAAGAATGCACAAACTTCCGCCTGCGTCACCGCCGCATAGACTGACGGGAAGCGGAAATATTCAAAGCCGTCAAAATGGTAGGCACAAACCCGGAAGCAGGTGGAGTCGAAGCTGTCCAGATCCCGGATGCGCCGTCCCATGGCACTTCGCTTCATGCGAAGAAAATCCGCCTCGCTGACGCCCGTCTTAGCTACCTCCTGCGCTGCTTTGAGGATCTCGTCGTGGATTTTCTCAGGCTCCTCGCTGTCGCCGCCGCAGGTGAGCATGGCGCAGCCATCCACCGTTTCAAAGCCGCCGCCGAAGGACGAGTCGATGAGTCCCTGCTCATAGAGCTTCAGGTACAGCGACGAGGACTCGCCAAACAGCATTTCCGCCGCCAGATCACCCACGATCTCCATGCGCATCGTCTCATCGCCGGTGCCGATGGGTTCTGCCTTGAACGCCAGCTGGAAGGTGGGCATCGCCACCTCCATGGTGCGTCTGCAAAGAGGCTTCGCAGCAACAAGGGACTCGTCCCATTCCATCAGCTTTTTGCCGGATTCTTTGCACTGCGTACCCAAAACCTTCTCAGCCAAAGCTGCGACAGCATCGATATCCACGTCGCCCACCACGCACAGCAGCATATTGCGCGGGGTGTAGAACGCCCGGTGGCACAGCTCCAGCCACTGCGCATTGATCTGGCGGATGCTCTCCGACGTGCCGAGGATCGGGACACGGATGGGATGAACCCGGTAAAGGATACGCATCAGTTCCTCAAATACCTGCGACTCCGGGGCGTCCGCATTCATGCCGATCTCCTGATCGATGATGCCGATCTCACGCTCGACACTTTCCTGATCGAAGCAGGGGGTGGACACAAATTCCAGCAGCAGACGGAGATTTTCGTCGAAATTCTCCGTGCAGGAGAAGTAATAGGCGGTCATGTCATAGCCCGTAAAGGCATTGACGTTCGCTCCGAGGGCGGCAAATTCTTCCATCACATCCCGCCCCGGCAGCTCGAACATCCGATGCTCCAGAAAATGCGCGATGCCGGCAGGGGCATGGTATTGCTTTCCGTCCAATTCAAAGTCCTGATGGATCGAGCCAAAGTCCGTCACAAAATAGGCAAGCTTGCGGGCAAAGCCCGGACGGGGTACGACCTTGACCGTCAAGCCGTTTTCCAGCACCCGGGTGCAGACGGTTTCATCCAATGCAGGATACTGTTTTCTGCTCATTTGGCACCGCCTTTCAGACAGAAGCAGGAGTGATACCGAAGTGTCTTTGCCACCGCGGCAACATCCTGCGCCGTCACAGCCATGACCCGTGAAATATAATCCTGCGGCATCAGGGCGCAGCCGCTCAAAAATGCCGTTTCGTAATAGCCCTCGATCGCGCTGGGAGAATCATGCACACCCTGCAGACCGGATATGATGGCTTCCTTTGCACCTGTCAGCTCCGCTGCGGTGATGTCACAGTCACAGCAGGCGCGCAGCTGCTCAAAAATACCGGCACGGGCGATCTCCTCGCTGCAGGTATCGATACCGGCGGAGACCGTCAAAATGCCCTTGGTACTGAAGTAGGACGAGCCAATGGCGTAACAAAGAGACTGCTTCTCCCGCAGATTCATAAAGAGCTTGCTGGTCATGCCTGCACCATACAGCGTATTGAACACCTGCATCGCCGCAAAACGGGGATCCCGGTTGGTAATTTCCGTTGTAAAGCCCATGCAAAGCTTTGCCTGCGCCACATCCATCTGCTCCGATTCCTGCGCGCCGGCATTGCCGCAGAAGGCGGTCTGCTCAGGAATCGGTCGGTATGCCCGCTCCAGCTTTCCGAAGGACTTTTTCAGCAATGCCGCCACGGCAGAGGCTTCCGCGCTGCCTACGTAGAAAAGCTCCACGGGACTCTCCCGCAGCACCTGCCGATAGTGGGCGTAAAGATTTTGCGGGTCGATTTTTTCCACGTCTTCTTTTTCACCCAGACGGGGCAATGCAAAGCTGTCGCCCCGGCACATGATCTTACGAAGCTGCGATGCGGCATAGGCGCGCTTGTCATTGATCATCGATTCAATGGTGGAAATCAGGTTTTTCTTCTCGCTGCGCACAAAGCTGTCGCAGAACACACCATTTTCCAAAAGGGGATGAAGCAGCAGCTCTTCCAGAAAGGCGACCATCGGCTCCATGATCCTGTCACCCTCGAGGGCGAAGCGATCCTCCATAAAGGCGCAGAACAGTCCCGTGGTCTGGTGATCGCCCACCCGGCGCACCAGCGCACTGACCGACGCGCCGTACAGATCATCCAGCCGCAATGTGATGGCGCGCAGGTCAGGACAAAACTCCGTACCCCGCAGCAGCACCGCCGGCAAAAGGGCATTCAGTGCCGCCTCTTCCTTTTTCATCAGGCGGATAAATTGGATGCTCAGCGCGCCCTGCTTAAAACGGTCATCCCGAAAGCAGCGCAGGGTGATGCCGGGCAGCAATTCCATGGTTTCCAGCATGATTTTCTCCTTTTCAGACAATCATGGTGTTATTATATATCAATTTTCCCAAAATAGGAAGTCCCTCCGATAAAAATTCACATCTTTTCCGGTTGCGATTTTCACGCATCTGCGGTACAATGAAGGCAAGCTACACAAAAGCGATGTCATTCCGAGCCAGTGCGCACACTGGCGTGGGAATCTCAAAGAATCGTTTACGACTGAGATTGCCACAGCCCTTCGGGCTTCGCAATGACACTCTAATGACAAGGGAGGGGATTTTGTGGCTTGGCTTGAGATCACCGTACATACCACCCCCGATTCTATCGAAGATACCGCCGCCTTTCTGACCGCCTGCGGCTTTGAGGAGCTGCTTCTGGAGGATCAGACCCAATTTGAGGATTTTCTGGAGCAGAACAAGGCATATTGGGACTACATCGACGAAGAGCTGCAGCAGCAGCTGCAGGGCTTGTGCCGCATCAAGCTGTATCTGGAGGAAACTGACGAGGAAGCACTGGCTCGGCTGAAGGCACTCGTCGAGAGCAGAGGTCTGCCCTTGACCGTCCAGACCCTTCCCGAAACCGACTGGGAAAACAGCTGGCAGGACAACTATCCCGCTGTGGAGGTCGGTCAAAAGCTGACTGTCCTGCCCTATTGGCTGAAGGACACCGACCAAAGCGGTCGTATTCCCGTGATCCTCGACCCCGGTCTGACCTTCGGCACCGGCGCGCATCCCTCTACTCAGATGGTACTGGAAGCCATGGAAGCGCTGGTAAAGCCCGGCGCACGCTGTCTTGATCTGGGCAGCGGCAGCGGCATTCTGTCCATCGCCGCCCTCCGCTTGGGCGCAGAGGAAGCCATCGGCGTGGACATCGACCCCAAGGCAGAGGATATTGCCCGGGAGAATGCCGCCTATAACGACCTCTCCGCCCCCGCCTTCACCGCCTGCACCGGCGACGTGACCGCAGACAAAAAGCTGATGGATCGCCTTGCCGCGACAGAATATGATCTGGTTTTTGTGAACATCGTCGCCGATGTGATCATTCACCTATCCCCCGTGCTGCCCCATTTTTTAACGGAACGCAGCACTTTGATCTGCTCCGGCATTCTGGACAGCCGCCTTGACGATGTGACCGCGGCGATCCAAAGGGCAGGTCTGACTGTTACCGAAACCAAAGCCAAGGAGGATTGGCGCTGCATCATCGCCAAGAAATGATTGTATGAGCATTCCCTACCGTGTCCGCCAAATGCTGCGGCGGTTTGCCATTGTGCTGCTGGTGCTGGTGATCCTCGCCGTTGCGCTTCTGGCATCGTGGCTGCTGTGGCTGAGCCGATATGTAGTCTACACCGACGAAGGCGCAAAGATTGACTTCAGTCTGTCCGGCACTCTGCCCGCCGGTGAGATCGCCACCGCTCCCGCCCCGGGAGAAACTGTTCCAATTACATATGTAGACCCGGACGATCTGATCCCGGAGCTTCCTGCGGAGCTGACCCAGCTGAATGGCTACAGCGTATCTGCCGAGATGCTTCTGGACGATCCTGACGGCGTCGCCGCCGCACTTGCGGAGCTGCCCAAGGGTTCGACGGTGCTGCTGAGCGTCAAGAACCTGCGCGGCGAATTTCTCTACTCCTCCACCCTCGGACGCACCAGCGACAAGCTGGATTCCGTGAAGGTCGACCGCATCATCCGCACCCTGAAGGAGCGAGGCTGCTATGTGATCGCAGAGATCCCCGCATTTCAGGACTATTGGTTCTTCCTCGATGACGAAAACGGGCGTGTTCCCTACGGTCTGCCCCGGGACGGCGGCAACGGCGCACTGTGGCTGGATCAGAGCGGCCCGTGCTACTGGCTGAACCCCGCCTCCAACGGCGCGCTGAATTATCTGGTGCAGATCATCACGGAGCTGCGCACCCTCGGCTTTGACGAGGTGCTGCTTCGCAATTTCCGCTTCCCCGACACCGATATGATCCGCTTTGAGGGTGACCGATACGAAGCACTGCAAAAGGCAGCCAACACGCTGGTACAGGCAAGTGCTGCAGAGACCTTTACCCTTTCCTTCGCGGAAACGGACATCATTCTCCCTGAGGGTCGCTGCCGGCTGTACGCGTCCGGGATCTCCGCAGGCGATATTCCCGCCTTTGTGTCCGATCTGGCACTGGCAGACCCCACCGTTCAGCTGGTATTCCTGACAGACCTGCTGGACACCCGCTTTGAGCAATACAGCGTCCTGCGCCCGCTGGATGTAAACGCAGAATAAAGAAAAAGCGTGCTGCTTTCGCAGCACGCTTTTTCTTATGCATCGAAGCCTTTGGGGTTGTTCTTCTGCCAATTCCACGAATCGCGGCACATATCATCCAGCGTCTTTTCTGCCTTCCAGCCGAGAAGCTTTTCACTCTTTTCGGGGTTGGCGTAGCAGGTGGCGATGTCGCCGGGACGGCGGTCGGTGATCACATAGGGAACGTCCACGCCATTGACCTTCATGAAGCTGTGAACCATATCCAGCACGCTGTAGCCTGTGCCGGTACCCAGATTGAAGACCTCGCAGCCCTTGTTTTCAAGGACGAACTTCACCGCCGCCACGTGACCCTTGGCAAGATCCACCACATGGATGTAATCCCGGACGCCCGTGCCGTCATGGGTGTCGTAGTCGTTGCCGAAAACGCCCAGTTTTTCCCGGCGACCGATGGCGGTCTGGGTGATGTAGGGCATCAGGTTGTTGGGAATACCCCGGGGGTCTTCACCGATGCGACCGCTGGCATGGGCGCCGATGGGGTTGAAGTAACGCAGCAGCACGATGCCCCACTCCTTGTCCGCATGTGCCATGCCGGAGAGGATCTGCTCGGTCATGTACTTTGTCCAGCCGTAGGGATTGGTGCAGTTTCCCGTGCGGGAGGTCTCCCGCAGGGGCATCTCGTTATCCGCAGAGTAGACCGTGGCGGAGGAGGAGAAGATGATGTTCTTCATACCCACTTCCTTCATCACTTTCGTCAGCATGAGGGTAGAGTTGAGGTTGTTGTCGTAGTACTCCCACGGCATGGCGACGGACTCGCCCACCGCCTTGAGTCCTGCAAAGTGGATCACGCAGCTGATCTCATTTTCCGCGAAGATCTTGTGCAGCAGTGCTTCGTCACGAACATCGCCCTCGTAGAACTTGAGGGTCTTGCCGGTGATCTCCTGCACGCGCTTCAGACTTTCGGGATTGGAGTTGCACAGATTGTCGATGACCACAACATCATAGCCGCTTTCCAGCAGCTCCACGCAGGTATGAGAGCCAATATAACCGGCGCCGCCGGTAACCAGAATATTCATAAGGAAGCTCCTTTGCATTACAAATTCAAGATGTCATTGCGAACCAGTCCGCAGACTGGTGTGGCAATCTCTTTTTCTATTTTACGTCAAATGTCCTCAAAAAGCAAGAGCGCAGCTTTGCACTTTTTCACGACGTGTGTGCAGTTTTCTGTTACCCATATGCCTTTGCCGCCTCGAGAACTGTATCGATACCGTTTTTGTAATCCTCTAAAGTCGGATAGACAATCATATCCGGCATCAGCGCATCGAAGGGTTCTTCCCTGTTCAGATCCAGCGGAACAGTCGCGACCCGATAGGTAAGACCGCTGTCGGGCAGCTTGGATGGGTCATTTCTGACACCAACAAAGAAGGAGCCTTCGCCGGCAGGCACGCCCATAAGTACCGCTGTCCCGATCTCCTGCTTGATCTCATAAGCCATAACCACCGACTGGGAAAACGAACCCTGATCGATCAACACGCAGACATTCTCGATCTGGGGCAGCTTCAGCGCCTGCAGCAGCCGGGGATAGCCCGTCATAAATGTCATACCGCCACTGTTGCGCCGCAGATCCACGATCACCTTGGTGATCTGCTCATGCTGCCGAAGGTCAGCCATGAAGCTTTCAAACATCTGCTTAAGGGTCTCGTCCCATTCCTCCGCAAAGCGATTGATTCGCACGAACGCGGTATTTTCCTCCTCCAATATCTCGTACCAGAAATTCTCCTCATCCCAGTATTGGAAGGAGAAGGCATATGTATTGTAGATGCTCCGGGATTCCGTCGGCACATCTCCAAGCGCCTGTATGGTAGTCGGCGGCAGAAAAACAGTATGCCGCTCGCCATCCTCCGTCTCAAGCTCAAACGCCGCTTTTTCAGTCGCCGATTGCAGAATACCGGCTTCCTTCAGCAGAATCGGCTGACAGAGCAATTCCTCCGCAAGGTAGCTGATCAGTCCGTACTCATTTTCCACGGGAACATACGGGGTCAGCCGCCGGATGACCTCTTCAAGGGCAATGCCGTTGATGGAAATCAGCTTTGCATACATCAAATCCTTGTACTGTACCGGCAGCACCACCACGCGGTATTCCACGTCCTGCCCCACAAAAAACGGCTCAAAGAGGATCTGAAATACGCGTGTAATTTCCGGGTACAGCTGTGAATGGACATCCCCCAAGGACGCGACGAGCTTCTGAAGCTCCAATGTGATCTGTGTATCCGTCAGTTCTGCAAGCTTTGGGATCAGCGCATTGACGCGCGCCAAAAAGTCCTCGCGCAGCTGGCGATCCTCCAAATATCCGATGGTCGTGCCGAGACCCTGAATGGCGTAATAGTACATGTGGGATTTCCCACTCTGAAACAGCGGATAATTGTCCATAAAATCCTGCGCAAGGTGCAGTACGTCCTCTTCCCAATCCTTCTCACGTTTTGTCTCGTGGAAGTATGTATATTCCTCCGGCTTGCCGTTATAGGGCTGCCACGCAGACACCTCCGGCTGCCGACAGCCGCAGAGCAGCAGCGCAAGAAGCAAAACAAGCGCAAAGATCCTCTTCATTGGGTTTTCTCCTTTCCGATTTTTCGTTCCCTATTCTATAACGAACGAACGCGACCTTTTTAGACACTCTTTGCGGTTATCATAGCATAAACTCCCCCATTAGGCAATACTGCGTCCGGGTCACGGGCGCAGGGAAAATACACGTCCCATCGTTTTTTACTTGCTATTTTCTATAAATATAGGTATAATGTTATGAGGAGTGTTTTGCACTTTTGAATTTGCAACGATCGGAGGGTGTGCCATGCCCGGTAAAAAGAGAATACTTTTGCTGACCACAGGCGGCACCATCGCCTCTGTCCCGGGTGCTGACGGCTTGGAGCCTCGCCGCTCCGAGGTCATGGATCGGGAGCTTCACCTGCTGGACACCTATTACGATATTTCCGTCAAGGATGTCATGTGCCTTGACTCATCCAATATCCGCCCCGCCGAATGGCAGCAGATGGCGACCGCCATTTTCGAAAACCGCCACGGCTTCGACGGCATCGTGGTCTCCCACGGCACGGACACCATGGCATATTCTGCCTCGGCGATCTCCTTTATGCTGCAGGACATTGACCTTCCTGTGGTGTTCACCGGCTCGCAGCTGCCCCTTGCGGACATGCTCTCTGACGGGCCGAGCAATCTTCGTACCGCCTTTGCCATGGCAGCATCGGGAAAACCGGGCGTTTTTCTGGCGTTTGACCGCAAGATCATGCTGGGCTGCCGTGCCGTTAAGGTGCGCGCCTCCGGCTTCTCTGCCTTCCAAAGCGTAAACGCCCGCTATGCCGGCATCGTCACCAATCAGGGTCTGACCCTTGACGAGCGGATCCTTCCCTGCCCACAAGCCCCCGCGAAACTGAAAACGGAGCTGTGCGAGCAGGTATTTTTGCTCAAGCTGACCCCCGGTCTTGATCCGGCAATCTTCAAGGCACTCACCGCTATGGGCTACAAGGGCATCGTGGTGGAAGCCTTTGGTCTGGGCGGCATGAACGTGCTGCACCGGGGTCTTGAGGGTGTCGCCTATGCCATCGAGCATGACATCAGCGTGGTCATTACCACCCAGTGTCTTTACGACAGCAGCGACCTGCGGGTCTATCAGGTGGGAAAAAAGCTGCTGGAGCTGGGTGTCATCCAAGGTCGCGACATGACCACGGAAGCCGCCATGACGAAGCTCATGTGGCTGCTGGGTCAGGGTCTGACCCCCAATGAGATCCGCGCCCAATTTACTCAAAACCTTGCAGGAGAAATTTCTGAAGGATGATCATCAATAAGGAGGATTTTTATGGACACCATTTACGTCACCGGTCACCGCAACCCGGACACCGACTCGATCGTCGCTGCGATGGCGTACGCTGCCCTTCGCAACGCTCTGGGTGACCGTGAATATGAAGCCGCCTGCCTCGGTCAGGTTTCTGATGAAACACAGATCGTGCTGGATCGCTTCGGCTTTCAGCCTCCGAAGCGCATCACCAGTATGCATACGCAGGTCAAGGACTTGGACTTTGACCGCCCGCCGGTGTTCTCCACCGCAGTTACCATGGGTCGCGCGTGGAAAATGCTGGGTCAGCTGACGAATATCAATGCCATCCCCGTCGCCAACGAGGACGGCACGCTCTACGGCATGCTTTCCCGTACCGATGTCGCTGACTACAACATGAGCCTTGTTTCCACCGGTCGGCTGGATGCCGTGCCGCTTTTCAACCTGCTTTCCGTTCTGGAGGGCAAGGTCATCAACGACGCCGGTGAGCAGACCGATGAGATCTCCGGCGAAGTGATCATCGCCCTGCCCCAGAGCCGGGACAATCTGGTCTTTAACAAGAAAGAAACCGTCGTTTTGTGCGGACACCAGCCGGATATGATTCGCCGCGCGTTGGAAATGAACGTCAACTGCCTTGTGCTGTGTCAGGCAGAGCTTTCTGAGGAGCTGCGCGCCCTTCCCACCAAGACCTGCGTTATTTCCACGCCCTTTGACGCCTACCACGCGGTGCAGCTGATCTTCCAGTCCACCCCCATCGGACGCATCTGCAACACGGAAGACCTTGTCTGCTTCCATCTGGAGGATCGGGTGGATGATGTGCGGGAAAAAATGCTCAAGCACCGCCATCCCAGCTATCCCATTTTAGACGAAGACGAGCAGGTCGTGGGCGTTCTGACCCGGTATCACCTGCTGCGTCCCCGCCGCAAGAGAGTGGTTCTGGTGGATCACAATGAGGCATCCCAGTCCGTTCCGGGCTTGGAGGAAGCCGAGATCCTCGAGATCATCGATCATCACCGTCTGGCGGATATTCAGACCGCCAACCCCATTTATGTGCGCAACGAGCCGGTTGGCTCTACCAACACCATCATCGCCGGTATGTTCCAGGATCGTGGTCTGATGCCGTCGGACAAAATGGCGGGCATGATGGCTGCCGCGATCCTTTCAGACACCGTCATGTTCAAATCCCCCACCTGCACCGACCGGGATATCCGCACCGCCGAGCGCATGGCGCGCATTGCCAATATTTCTCTGGACGAGCTGGGCAGAGAGATCTTCTCCGCTTCTTTGGACTCGAAGACTGTCGAGGATCTCCTGATGTCCGACTACAAGGAGTTCCACATCGCCGGTCACGACCTTGCGGTGGCGCAGATCACCTGCGTTGACAGCCCCAAAATGCTGGAACGCAAGGAGGAATTTCTCGCTCAGATGCGCAAGGTCATGGAGCAAAAAGGCTTCAGCATGATGCTCCTGATGCTCACCGACGTGCTGCTGGAAGGCACGCAGATCATCTATCTGGGTGATGACGAGATCATTCAGCAGGCCTTCAATATCACTCCCAAGGAGAACGCACTGTTCCTGCCCGGTATCATGAGCCGCAAGAAGCAGGTCATTCCCATGCTGTCGGCTCTGTGGGGTTAATGAAAACGAGGTAATACAATGTCTTTTGACGCACTTCTCGGCAACGACCGCCTGAAAGAAAACTTAAAAGTGGCTCTTGCCCGGAAGCGCATTTCCCATTTTTACCTGATCTCCGGGCCGGAGGGGTCAGGCAAGCACACCCTTGCCCGCCTGCTCAGTGCTGCCATTCTGTGTCAGGGTGCTGATGTCCCCTGCGGCACGTGTCGTGCCTGCCGCAAGGTGATGGAGGGTAGCCACCCCGACGTGATCACCGTGAACGACCCGGAGCATAAAAATGTTGCCGTCAAGATCGTCCGCGCCGCCCGGGATGATGTGTACATCCGTCCCAACGAGAGCGAACACAAGATCTACATTTTCCCGCAGGAGCTGGGTATCGAGGGTCAGAACGCGCTGCTGAAAATTTTGGAAGAGCCGCCGGCTTACGGCGTTTTCCTGCTGCTGACGGACAACCCGGAGCGACTGCTTCCCACCATCCGCTCCCGCTGCACCGAACTGGCGCTGAAGAGTCTGCCCACGCAGCTGCTGAAGAAGGAGCTGGCGAAGGAATTTCCCGCAGTGCCGGAGGATACATTGCTGGCTGCCATTTCCCGCAGCGGCGGTTATCTCGGTCAGGCGCGCGCATTTTTACAGCAAGGTGATGCCCTGCCCGCCCAGACGGAACAATTCCTGCAAAGCTTCGCCTCCCGCAATGCGCTGCAGCTGGCGCAAACCCTAACCCCCATGGAAAAATGGAAGCGGGATCAGCTGATCCCCACACTGGAGAGCTGGATCGCCCTTTTGGAGGAAGCCCTCACCTGCCGCAGCGGCATGAAGGCACTGCATCCGCTGACGGGTCAGCTTGCCGCCCAGCGCAGCGCGCAGGAGCTTCTGCAGGCAGTTCTGTGCCTGCAAAAAGCAGTCACTTATGCCCAAGGCAACGTCTCCCCTGCAGCCGTCTGCGGCTGGCTGCTGTGGAATTTACGTTAAAATTTTACGGAATCATCCGTTTAGAATAAGGAGAAACCAATGGAAGAAAACATTCAGACTGCCGTTGAGGTGGTGGACATTCAGTTCCGCCCCGGGCAGAAGATCTATTATTTTTCACCGAACGGCATCCGCTGCCAGACCGGCGACCACGTGATCATCGACACCGCAAGAGGTCCCGAATACGGCATCTGCGCCGGGGGCAATCACAAGATTCCCGCCAAGGACGTGGTCACGCCCCTGCGCAACGTCCTGCGCAAGGCGACCGCGCAGGACGAAAAGGTGATCGAAGAAAACCGCGCCACGGAAAAGCGCGCCTATGAGGTCTGTCAGGAAAAGATCGCCGAGCAGAAGCTGGATATGCAGCTGGTCAGCGCCGAGTGCGCCTTTGACGGCAGCAAGATCCTCTTTTTCTTCACCGCGGACGAGCGTGTAGACTTCCGGGAGCTGGTCAAGAACCTCGCATCCATCTTCCACACCCGCATCGAGCTGCGCCAGATTGGCGTGCGCGACAAGGCGAAGATGGTGGGCGGTCTGGGCATCTGCGGCAGACCCTTCTGCTGCGCCAGCTTCCTTGACGATTTCCAGCCGGTGTCCATCAAAATGGCAAAGACCCAGAACCTGAGCCTGAACCCCGTAAAGATCTCCGGCACCTGCGGACGACTGATGTGCTGCCTGAAATACGAGCAGGACGCCTATGAGGATCTGCTCAAGAGCGCACCGAAAACGGACTCCTTCGTCGACACCCCGGAAGGTCGCGGCACGATCATTGAAGTGGATCTGCTGCGCCAGCGGGTCAAGGTGCGCATGGAGCTGCAGCCGGACGATATCCACATTTTTGCAAACGACGAGATCGCCGTGCTGCGCAGCGGTAAGGGCAAGAAGACCGATCCCCCCATCCCCGCTGACCTCGCGCCCATTTCCGGTGCAAAAAAGGCGGAAGCCCCCAAAGAAAAGCCCGCCGCGTCCTCTTTCTTTGAGCCGGTCAAGTTCCGTTTTGAGGCGGAGCAGCCTGCGCAGGAGCCTGAAAACGAGCCTGAAATTGTCGAAACCGCTCCTGAAGAAGCAACCGAGGAAGCCCCCCGCTCCCGCCGCAACCGCCGCAGCCGCAACCGCAAGGCGCGTCAGGAAGCCGCCAAAGAGACTGCCGCTCCCGTGGAAGTACCCACTCCTCAGGAGAGTGCCGATGCCCCTGCAGAAGCAGAAAAGAAGCGCTCCTCCCGTCGCCGTCACCACCACAACCGCCATCGCAAGCCCAAGCAGGACATTACCGGCGGTAACGAATAAAAGCTTAAGGCGTGCTGCATTTGCAGCACGCCTTTTCTCATTCTTCCGAATGCTCCATTTTCTTGTTGTCCGCGATCAGGTGCTTGGGGCAGACCGTTGCGCACAAGCCACAGGAGTTGCATTTGTCATAGTCGATGTAGGCAAGATTCTGCTCCACATGGATCGCGCCACGCTCGCAGATCTTCTCGCACAGTCCGCAGCCGATGCAGCCGGAGCTGCAGCCACGAATGGTCACCGCCCCCTTCGCCTTGGAGGCGCAGGCGATCACCACTCTGCGGTTGTATTCCACGGGAACGATCAGGTTTCTGGGACATTGGGCAGCGCATTGCATACAGCCGACGCACTTTTCCTCGTCCACCTTGGCTACACCATCTACCATGTGAATGGCATCGTACTTACACGCCGTGATGCAGCTGCCGAAGCCGAGACAGCCGAATTTGCAGATCAGCGGTCCGCGACCGGCGACCTTCGCCGCCGCATGACAGCCCTGAAGCCCTTCGTATTCGCCCTTCATCTTCGCGCCGGTGATCTTGCCGTTTTCATCTACGCCCCTATAGCCGGAGCAGCGAACCAGTGCCACCTTGTGCGAGACCTTTTCCGCTTTGACACCCATGATCTGTGCCATATTCCGGGCGCATTCATCGCCGCCGGAGGCGCACAGACCGATGGCAGCCTTTCCCTCCAGCACTGCCTGCGCATAACCGCCGCAGCCCGGATAGCCGCAGCCGCCGCAGTTTGCACCGGGCAGGCACTCATTCAATTTTTCCAGTCTGGGATCTGTCTCCACATGGAAGACCTTCGCCGCACCTGCCAGCACCAGACCAAATACGACACCAAGTCCGCCGAGGACGGCAACTGCGATCAAAATATCCATTTTTCGCCCTCCTCAGAAGATCTTCATCCCGGAAAAGCCCATGAATGCCAGCGCAAGCAGACCTGCCGCGATCAGCGCGATGGGAAATCCACGGAAGCTTTTGGGAACATCTGTCTCCTCCATCCGTTCCCGGATCGAGGCAAACAGCACAATGGAGATGGTAAAGCCCAAACCGCCTGCCGCGCCGTTGAGGACGCTGAGGAAGAAATTGTAGCCCTCCTGCACATTCACCAGCGCAACGCCCAGCACAGCGCAGTTGGTGGTGATCAGGGGCAGGTAGACACCCAGCGCCTGATAAAGTGCCGGCACTTTTTTCTTCAGGAACATCTCCACCACCTGCACGATGGCAGCGATCACCAGAATGAACGCCACCGTCTGCATATAGGCAAGACCCAGCGGTACAAGGATCAGCTGATCCACCGCCCAGCAGGCTGCGGATGCGATCGCCATAACAAAGGTGACCGCCATGCCCATGCCCAGCGCGGTATCGGTCTTTTTCGACACGCCCATAAAGGGGCAGATGCCGTAAAATTTCACAAGAATAAAGTTTTCCGTCAGGATGGCAGACAGCAGGATGCCAAAAATACTTTGCCAGTTCACTTCTTATCCGCCTCCTTTTTCTTCATTCGCTTCATCAGCCATTGGGACGCAGCGATGACACAGCCCAGCGTCAGGAAACCGCCCACCGGCATGATCATCAGCATAGCAGGCGTACCCTCCGGCAGGATGCGGATGCCCTCGCCGCCGTTCAGGATGCCGCCGCCAAAGGTGCCGGCACCTAAAAATTCACGGATGATACACACGATCACCAGCGCAACCGTATAGCCGATGCCCTGAAACAGTCCGTCCAGCGCGGATACACCTATGCCGTTTTTTGACGCAAATGCCTCCGCACGTCCCAGCACGATACAGTTGACCACGATCAACGGGATGAACACGCCAAGACTTTCCGACAGTGCCGGCAAAAATGCCTGCAGCAGCAGATCCACGATGGTCACAAATCCTGCAATGATCAGCACATAGGACGCAATACGCACCTGGGATGGGATCACCCTGCGCAGCAGGCTGATCATCACGTTGGAGCAGATGAGGATCACCGTCACGCTGATGCCCATGCCCAGACCGTTAAACAGCGATGTACTGATGGCAAGGGTAGAACACATACCCAAAAGCTGCACCAGAACGGGGTTTTTGGTCAGAAGACCCTCTTTGAACATATTCCTGATCTTCATGACTGATCCTCCATACTCAGATGTTCCGCGCAGACAAGTGCCGCGTTGACACCCTCCGCAACGGCGCGGGAGGTGATGGTCGCGCCGGTGATGGTATCGGCTTCGCCGCCGTCCTTCGACACGGAAACGGGATAGAATAGACCCACAAAGCTGTCCCGGAAGGACTCGCCCTTGGAATTACCCGCGGCAGCCACCGCGCCCAGACCGGGGGTCTCCGTGTGGCTGATGATGCTGATGCCCAGCACCTGCCCGTTTTTACTGATGCCCACCATCATGCTGATGCCGCCGCCAAAGCCGGCAGGCTGCACCTCGATGGCATAGCCGCCGTCTGCGGCATACACCGCCTTTACAAGAGGATGCGCATCGGCATTGAATCGCACCTGCTCCACCTGCGCATCGGACAGGACTTGGCTGATCGCCTGCTGCACCTTTGCTTCCTTGGCAGAAGCGATCCGCTCCGCGGTGACGCTGTTGATGCCCGCAAGGGCTGCTGCCACCACGACAGTGATCAGAAACAGCGGCAGCACCAGACGCAGAACAAATTTGAACACGTTCATTTCTTCTGCGCCCCCTTTCTGGCAGCACCGAACTGCTTCGGCATGCCGATTTTATCCAGCAGCACCACGCAGGCGTTCATCACAAGGATCGCATAGCTGACGCCCTCGTTGTAGCCGCCAAAATAGCGGATCACAAAGGTGATGACACCGCAGCCGATGCCGAAGATCATCTGCCCCAGCTTGGACACGGGGCTTGTAACGTAATCCGTCGCCATATACAATGCGCCCAGCATCAGACCGCCGGCGCAAAGCTGCGCGCCCGCCCACAGAAGCGGGTCATTTCCCCGGGGGAACAGCAGCGCAAGCACCGCCACCGTACCCAGATATGCAAGAGGAATGCGCACCGTCAGCACCCGGCGGATGAGTAAGTACAAAAATCCGATCAGCAGCAACAGCACCGAGGTCTCACCGATGCAGCCACCCACGTTACCGAAAAACAGATCGGAAAGGGACGCATCCGGCATCATACCCTGATGCATGGATGCCAGCGGGGTCGCCCCCGTCACGATGTCCGCACCGCCAACAAGCGGAGCTGCATTTTCGTAGCCCGGCTTGACCCACGTGGTCATCTCCACCGGCCAGCTGAACAGAAAGGCTCTCGCCGCCAATGCCGGATTGACAAAGTTCTTGCCGATGCCGCCGAAAAGCTGCTTGACCACCACGATGGCAAAAAAGTCACCCACAACCACCATCCACAGCGGCATGGTCACAGGGCAGACAAAGGCGATCAGCACGCCCGTCACCAACGCGGACAGATCATAGACCATGGTCTCCTTCTTCATGAGCTTCTGATAGCCCCACTCGAAAAGGACACTTGCCGCCATAGACACAAGGGTCACCAGCAACGCCCGCAGTCCAAAGAAATACACACTGCCCAGCAGCGCAGGGGTCAGGGCGATCAGCACGTCACGCATGATGGTGCGGGTGGTCACCGGCGCATGGGCATGGGGAGAGCTGGAAATGGTCAGCTCATAGAAATATTTCATCTGTGCCATTTTGCTTCCCCTTTCTTACGGTTTTTGCGCTGCATCACGCAGCTTCTGCTTGCCTGCGCGGAAGGACTGCACCAGCGGAATGGTGGCAGGACATACATAAGCGCAGCAGCCGCACTCCATGCAGTCGATCAGATTCAGCTTCTTCAGCTCCTGCAGATCACTCTTTCGCTCGGCGCGGTAAAGATGCAGGGGCATCAACCGCATGGGGCAGGCATCGATGCACTTGCCGCAGCGGATGCAGTGGAAATCCCGTGCCGCGACACGGTTTTTGAAGCTGAGGATCGTGACCGCGTTGGTACCCTTCGTCACGGGTACACTCAAATCGAACTGGGCAATGCCCATCATAGGTCCGCCGGAGAGGACCTTATAGGGATTCTCTCTGTGACCCACCGCTTCCAGCAGATCATTGAAGCTGGTACCCACAGGAACGATCAGATTCTTCGGACGCATGACCACATCGCCGGAAACCGTCACAATGCGCTTGACAAGGGGCATCCCCTCATAGACCGCATCGTGGATCGCCTTACAGGAGGCAGCATTGAGTACCATACAGCCCACCGCCGTGGGCAGTCCGCCGGATGGAACTTGTCGTCCCGTAATCGCCTGAATCAGCTGCTTTTCCGCGCCTTGGGGGTAACGGGTGGGCAGGGTTTTGATGACGATGCCGGTGCGGGGATCGATGGAGCTTTGCACCGATTTGGCAGCTTCCGGCTTGTTACTTTCAATGGCGATCACCGCCTGCTTCAGCCCGAGAATTTTCATGACCAGCAGAACGCCGGACACAAACTCGTCCGGGAATTCCCGGCACAGCCGGTCATCTGCGGCGATGTACGGCTCACATTCCGACGCATTGATGATCAGCGTATCGATCTTGCCGATGCCGGAACGCAGCTTCACAGCGGTAGGAAATGCCGCACCGCCCATGCCCACAATGCCCGCCTCCCGGATGATGTCGATCAGCTCGTCCCCAGTGAGAGCTGCAACTTCTTTTTCCGTGCGGGGCTTGATATCCGGGCAAAGGGTATCCAGGTGGTCATTTTCCACCACCACGCTCATCATGGTCATACCGCTGGAGTGGGGGCGCATCGCCACGTCCTTGACTGTACCCGAAACAGACGCGTGAACCGGCACGCACAAGCCCTCGTTGTCGCCCAGCTTCTGACCGACGGTCACGTAATCGCCCTTTTTGACCAGCGGCTTGCAGGGTACGCCGATGTGCTGGCTCAGCGGGATCACGAGAACGTCAGGCGACGGGAACTTCTGGGTATGGCAGTCGGCAGCATATGCCTTATTTTCCTTGGGATGCACGCCACCGAAAACTTTGAAAGCCATGAAATCACCTCTTCTTCAAGCTTCGACCGAAAGGTCGCGATCATACTGTAAGCATGATAGCTTATTTCCCTGTGTTTGTCTATCCATTTATTGGATTTTCTACGAAAAAGCCTTAAAAAATAGTTTTTTATCGATACAAAAAGTTGGAATAACGCAGAAAATCGCGGCTCAAGCCGCGATTTTCTGATCCGATCGAAGATAAGTCTCAAGGGTTTCCCGAATGGACTCCAGACGACCCTGCGCAAAGGGGCTGGTCAGCCCCGCCTCCTGCGTAAAGGCGATCATGGAGGGCTGGGTGGTCGTCAGCTCCTTTTCGTACAGCTGCAAGCCCTTGCCGGTCTCTTCCTTTTCCAGCTGATAGATCTGGAACGCCACGTCGTTGCTGACCACATAGCTGATCACGTACATGGGCGCGATGTAAAAATGCACGATGCGGACATAGTCACGGCTGTCCCACTGCCAGACATCAAAGCCGAACGCCTTGCAGGTCTTCTCGTAAAGTGCCTGCACGTTTTCAACGGTCAGCTCCTCGCCCTCCAGCAGGTACACCTGATGCTCAAACAGCGCATAGGCAGACTGCTCCACGAACACGCTCAGGGTGTCCAGCATTTTCGCCTGCTCCAGCTCTCCCGCGCCGTCGCCGTAACACAGGCTCAGGTATTCCAAGCCCTGCGAGAAGACCTCTGCCACGTCAACACCCGACTTCATGCCGTAGCTTGCGTAGTCGTTGCAGAAGTGACCGAACTCATGGGCAAAGGTCAGCTTATCCCACTTGACGCCCATGGGATTGACAAAGACGTAAGGCTGACCGTAATCCGTCAGGAACACCTCAAAGGAGGCGTCATATTTCTTGTTGCTGTAAGTGATGTCGTAAAGCTGCGCCGTATCCATCACCCGGAAGGCTTCCTTGATGGTTCCGCCCATGGCGTTGGAGGCGCTTTCCACATATAGAAACACACTCTCCGGCGAGCAGCTGTCCCAGCTGTTGCTGTCAGCGAACAGCGGCGCGGACTCCATGTATAGTGGCGTCAGCTCCTCACTTACCTGCTGCAGATACTTGATCGCTTCGTCCGGGGAATAGTCACGACCGTGGTAAAAATCGTAAGCAAAGGTCAGGAAATTCTCATAACCTGCATATTCCGCAATCTCCTGCCGCAGTGCCACCAGCTCCACAAAAAGCTGCGCCATCTTGGCACCGACACCACTGTAGTACTCCTCCGAGCCGGGCATGACGTTCTGTGCCTGCTCGCACAGCTCGTTGTACTGACTTTCCATCTCCGACTGGCGATCCATCAGTGCCGTGAAGGTATCGTCCCACAGGCTGTCGCCGTCGTAGTCATCAAAGAAGCCGTCCTCGAAGGAGTCCGATGCTTCCAGCTCCTCCCGCAGGGGGCAGTCTGCAAGGGCATAGAACATCTGATCCAGCCACGCATCCACCTGCGCAGTCTGACCGAGGCAGTAGTTATACTCCTGCTCCCAATAAGTGTCGGTCAGATCCTTGTAGTAGTAAATGCTCGCCAGATTGTAATTGGTGTAAAAGGTGTTGTAGGAGTTATAAAATGCCCAGATCTTTTCAAGAAGCACGTCCACATCCTTCTCTGTCTTTGCATTCTCACAGCAGTCATTGAGCAGTGCTCCCATGTTGGTGACATCAGGTCTGGTGTACTTCATTTGGGAGAAGGGTATCGCCATCTGAGACGCAAACCAGCCATCCAGATCCGGCATCACGCAGCCGCTCAGCAGCATCGTCACAGCAAAAACAAGCGCCAATACCTTCAAAACTGTTTTCTTCACAGAAAACACCTCCTTTTCTTTAGCATAGCACAATTCGACAGCTCTTGCAACTTTTTCTGTGGTTTCGGAAAAATCTCTTTACAACCGCACCCACCCATGGTAAAATAGTTGCATACGCAACAAGAAAGGATTTGATCCCATGTCCGATATCATCCGTGATATCACCGAGATCACCCGCTGCGGTGCGCAATACAAATCCGATAACCTCGCTCCCTTCGGTCTGAAGGGCTGTCATCCCAGCTATCTGGGGGAGATCTGTGCCTGCCCCGGCATTTCCCAAGATAAGCTCGCCCAGCGCATCTGCATCAATAAGAGTAACGTCGCCCGTCAGGCTGCCATTCTGGAGGAGGATGGTTTCATCCTTCGCAAGCCGTCCCAGACGGACAAGCGTGTCATGGAGCTGTATCCCACCGAAAAGACCCTGCAGCTGATGCCCCAAATCATGCAGATCATCGACTGCTGGACCAGCTCTCTGACAGAGGATCTGTCCGCCGAGGAAGTGGCGGTGCTGGAAAAGGCACTGCTGCGTATGCGCACCAAAGCCGCCGCATGGCTGGATAAAAACGATTGACCGATCACACGACCTCCCGAATACCGGGAGGTCGTTGCTTTTTGGAATTTCTGAATAAATCTGCCGTCCATGGCAAACAATACCTCCGACACCAATTCTAGGAGGTATACTGGATGTTCAAAAAATCATTGCTTTGCATCTGCGTGGTCGCCGCCTGCCTGATCGGTCTTTGCGGCAACGCAGTTGCGCTGGAGGTGGACTGCGACAGCATCTACTGCTTCAGTCCGGAGGATCTTTCTTCTGAGGAAACCCTCATGGGCGTCTGCATCACGGGTCTTCCCGATGCCAAAACCGGCACCATCATGCTGGGCAGACGGGTGGTGCGGGTAGGCGACATTCTGACCGCCGCGCAGGTGGCGCAGATGACCTTTGCACCGCTGCAGACCCAAGAGGATCAGGATGCGGTAGTCACATACCTGCCCATCTATGAAAACCGCGTTGCCCCTGCTGTCAGCACAACCATTTCCATCCGCGGCAAGACGGATCAGCCGCCTGTGGCTGAGGATCTTGCTATCGAGACCTACAAGAATCTGCCCAACGACGGCGCACTCAAGGTCAGCGATCCCGAAGGTCAGGCACTGACCTACTCCGTCATCCGTCAGCCCAAGCGCGGCTCTGTGGAGGTACGTGCCGACGGCACCTTCACCTACACGCCCAAGAAAAACAAGGTGGGCGTTGACTCCTTCACCTTCGCCGCCACCGACCCGGCGGGCAATGTGTCCCGGGAGGCAACCGTGACCGTCAGCATCATCAAGCCCAGCGACGCCACACAGTACACCGATACTGTCGGCTCGAGCTGCCGTTTTGAGGCGGAATGGCTGAAAAACACCGGCATTTTTATCGGTGAGAGCATCGGCGGTGCCCAGTGCTTCCGGGAAGACCGCAGCGTCAGCAAGGGCGAATTTCTGACCATGGTGGTCAAATCCCTCGGTATTCCCGTGGATGAAAATGCCACCGCCACCGGCTATGCGGAAGAGATCCCCCGCTGGCTGCAGCCCTATCTGGCAGCGGCGATGCGCTCCGGGCTGACCTCCGGCATTCCCCTGACGGATGCGGGAACGCTGGGTCTTGACGATGTCATCACCGGCGCGGAAGCTGCCGTGATGCTGCAAAACGCCATGGATCTGTCCCTTTCCACCACTTCTGCGCCGGAGGATGGCGACATTCCCGACTGGGCAAAGGTCGCCGTCATGGCGATGAATGACAACGGCATCCGCATCCATGCCACCGACAAGCTGACCCGCGGTCAGGTAGCGGTGATGCTCTATCAGGCAAACCAGCTGGCAACGGAAGCCCCGGGTCTTTCCATGTATCAATAACAGGCGGGCGGTTCATGACCGCCCCTACATATTCTGATATATTGTAGGGGACGATGCCCACATCGTCCCGCCTGTCACGGTGCGATTATAACGGGTGGATGTAGGCATCCACCCCTGCAAAACAAAACGACCCCAACCAAACGGTTGGGGTCGTTCCTGAATAACTCGAATTACTTGCCAGCGTTGGCGATCTGAGCTGCGACTTCGTCAGCGAAGTTCTCTTCCTTCTTCTCAATGCCTTCACCCTTGATATAGTGGATAGCATCGACGAAAGCGACCTTGCCGCCCAGCTTCTTGGCAGCGTCAGCGATGTAGCCGGCGACGTCGCCCTTAAACAGGTCAGCGCGGACGAACTCCTGCTGCAGCAGGCAGATCTCCTTGTAGAAAGCAGCGATCTTGCCGGCAGCGATCTTTTCCTTGACAGCGGCGGGTTTGCCTGCCATCTTGGGATCGTTGTCCATCTGTGCGATCTGGACAGCCAGTTCCTTGTCGACTTCTTCCTGAGGAACCTGGGACTTATCCCAGTACTTTGCGCCCATAGCAGCGATCTGCATTGCAACGTTCTTGCCGATCTCGGTAGCGTCGCAGCCCTCGACAGCCAAGTTGACCAGAACACCGTGGGTGCCGCCCATGTGGACGTAAGCAACGGAGGTATTCTCAGCAAAGCGGTCGAAACGGCGGATCTGCATGTTCTCGCCGATGGACATGACCTTCTCCTGCATGATCTCGGTGACGGTCAGAGAGGTGCCGGGGTAGGTGCAAGCCTTCAGAGCCTCCACATCAGCGGGGTTCTGGGTGGCAACGACAACTGCCAAATTCTTGACCAGATCCATGAAGGCGTCGGTCTTGGCAGCAAAGTCAGTCTCGGAGTTGACCTCGATGACGACGCCGACGCCGTCAACGACGGTTGCGTAAGCAACGCCTTCAGCGGCAACGCGGCCAGCCTTCTTGGCAGCCTTTGCCAGACCCTTTTCGCGCAGCCAGTCAACAGCCTTATCCATATCACCGTCGGTAGCAGTCAGAGCTGCCTTGCAGTCCATCATGCCGACGTTGGTCATTTCGCGGAGCTTCTTAACATCCAGTGCGGTAAATGCCATTTTCTATTTCCTCCTAATTACTCAGCCTCGACAGCCTCGGTAGCCTCGGCAGCTTCAGCAACAGCGTCCTCACCCTGACGGCCTTCGATGGCAGCGCTTGCCATAGCGGCAGCGATCAGGCGGATCGCGCGGATAGCGTCGTCATTGCCGGGGATGACGTAGTCGATCTCGTCGGGGTCGCAGTTGGTGTCAACGATAGCGACGACGGGAATGCCCAGCTTCTTAGCCTCAGCGATGGCGTTGCGCTCCTTGCGGGGGTCAACGATGAACAGAGCAGCGGGGATCTTCTTCATTTCCTTAACGCCGCCCAGATACTTCTCGAGCTTCTCGATCTCGCCCTGCAGCTGAATGACTTCCTTCTTGGGCAGCATTGCGAAAGTGCCGTCAGCTTCCATCTTGCGCAGCTGTGCCAGACGGTCGATACGGGTACGCATGGTGCGGAAGTTGGTCATCATACCACCAAGCCAACGGGCGTTGACATAGTAGCCGCCGCAGCGGATCGCTTCTTCCTTGATGGCATCCTGAGCCTGCTTCTTGGTGCCGACGAACAGGATGTTGCCGCCGTTGGCTGCAGTCTCACGAACGAAGTTGTAAGCCTCTTCCAGCTTCTTAACGGTCTTCTGCAGGTCGATGATGTAGATACCGTTACGCTCGGTGTAGATGTAGGTAGCCATCTTGGGGTTCCAGCGGCGGGTCTGGTGACCGAAGTGTACGCCGGCCTCCAGCAGTTGTTTCATAGATACGACAGACATTTTGCTTTTCTCCTTTTGTTTTTCCTCCACCCCGATCATCTCGCACTGCCCGCTCAAATGAGCACTCGGGGGTACGATCACCGGGTGTGTGGTTTAATAATGTCATGGGTTTTGCCCATGCCGAACCATTATATAGCATCAGCGGGCATTTTGCAAGTATTTTTTCCAAAATATTTTCACTTTATTCCCATTTTTTCTCAAATCGGAAACCAAAGGGGTCTTTTTCGCGGACGGCAGCATTCCTCCGGCTTGATGTCCACCAGAATGATGTCCGGGCCGATGCGCCGGATGCACCGCCAAGGGATCACAAAGTCGTCATGCCTGCCGATCACGCCGAGAAAACGGCTGGGTCCCGGCACCAAAATCGCCAGCACCTTACCCTCCGGAAGCTCCACCTCCACATCGGAAACGAATCCCAGCCGCCGTCCGTCCGCCACACAGATCACTTCCTTGCAGTAAAGCTCTGTTGCTCTGATCCCCATCCTGCGCGCCTCCTCCAAACATTTTGGTACAGCGTATGCGCGCATAGAAAGAAATATGTCCATACACTTGGCTCTCCCCTTGGGAGAGCCAAGTGTTTCCTTATGATACAGTGACACTTTTGCGCATGGTTGCGATCGCGCCCTTTTCCAACCGCGACACCTGCGCTTGGGAGATGCCCACCAGATCCGCTACCTCCATCTGGGTCTTTCCGTCGTAAAAACGAAGGGACAGGATCTGCTTTTCCCGCTCTCCCAGTGCCTGAAAGGCATTTTGCAGGGTGATATGCTCCATCCAGTTCAGCTCCGTATTTTTGGTGTCGCGCACCTGATCCATCACCGTCAGCGGATCGCCGCCCTCGGAATAAACGGGATCGTAAAGGCTCACAGGCGCGCAAACCGCATCCAGCGCCTCGCTGATGGTCTCCTCCGGGAGGGACAGCTCCTTCCCGATCTCCTCCAAGGTCGGCTCACGCCCCAGCTGAGCGAGCATCTGCTCCTTGCACTGCAGAATGCGGTAAGCCACGTCCCGGATAGAGCGGGACACCCGGATGGCACTGTTATCCCGCAAATACCGCCGCACCTCCCCGGCGATCATTGGCACGCCATAGGTTGAGAAACGGACATTTTTGCTCGGGTCGAAATTGGAAATTGCTTTGATCAGACCGATACATCCCACCTGAAAGAGATCATCAGGACTTTCACCTCGCTTTTCAAAGCGCTGGATCACCGATAGCACCAATCGCAGATTCCCCTCGATCAGCTCCTGCCGCGCACGTTCATCTCCCTGATTGGCACGCTGCAGCAGTACGGTCATTTCCTCCTGAGATAAGGTCTTGAGCTTCGCTGTGTTGACGCCGCAGATCTCTACTTTTCCCTGCATAGCTTCCTCCTGAGAAAAATGGTACTATCAGTATCTCCATTTCCCCCGGAAAGATACAAGGGCGGTGACAGTTTCCTGTCACCGCCCCCATTCAGAAGGTAGAGTGCTTAATGCGTTGTTGTTTCTTTCTTCTTTTTCGCAACCATTGCGGTGCTGACCAGTCCGCCGCAGCTGGCGAGCATCAGGGCGCTCATCAGCAGCAGGTTGGTGTAGTCACCGGTTGCAGGAGGATCGTTGGGATCAGGCTTGGTGGCAGGGTTGGATACCACGTTGGTGGTGTAGGTGTTTCTGCCCTCCACGACCACAGCCTGATTGGTAACGGTCATGCTGGTTTCGCAAGTTACGGTCACCTCGAAGGATACCGCCACTTCTTCGCCGGCTTCCACCTCCAGCGTCCAGCTGATGACGCCGTCAATGATCGTGCCGCCGCTTTCAGAGGTGTAGGTAGTGCCGCCGGGAATGGTGTCGGTGATGGTCACAGTAACCTTCTCGGAAGAGGTGTTCTTGTAGCGGATCACATAGACCAGCTTGTCGCCGTTGACAACAGACTTGCCGTCGATGTTCACGGTAGGTGCAGAAGCAAGGTAGACTTCCTTCTTCACCTCATCCTCAACCGTGTAGATGGAGGTCTCGTTGGTGGTGTAGGTGTTTCTGCCCTCAACCACGGTTGCCTTGTTGGTGATGGTCTCGCTGCCGACCGTTCCGACCTTCACCCGGAAGGTCACAGTGACAGTCGCGCCTGCTTCCACATCCAGCTCCCAAGTGAGCACGCCGTCAGCGAAGACGCCGCCGTTGTCGGCAGAGCCGTCCACATATGCGGTGTGGGCGGGGATGGTGTCGGTGACAGTCACCCGGACAGGCAGGGTGTCGTTGTTGGTGTAGCTGATGGCATAGACCAGCTCGTCGCCTGCGTAGACCTTCTTGCCGTCGATGTTGACAGCGGGATCTGCTGCGAAGAATACCTCCTTCTTCACCTCGTCCTCAACGGTGTAATTGGTAACGCCGTTGGTGGTGTAGGTGTTTCTGCCCTCGACGATGGTCGCCTCGTTGGAGATGGTCTCTTCCTTGGCATTGTCCTTCACGGTAACCTTGAAGGTCACGGTGACGGTCTGACCTGCCTCGACCTCCAGCTCCCAAGTGAGCACGCCGTCAGCGAAGATACCGCCGTTGTCGGCAGAGCCGTCCACGTATGCGGTGTGGGCGGGGATGGTATCGGTGATGGTAACAGTCGCAGTCTCCTGCGCGCCGTTGGTGTAGCTGATGGCGTAAACCAGCGTGTCGCCGATATAGACCTTCTTGCCGTCGATATTGACGGTGGGATCGGACTCCAAGAAGGACTTCTTTTCCACATCGTCATCCACGGTGTAGTTGGTCACTTCATTGGTGGTGTAGGTGTTTCTGCCCTCGGTAACAGTGGCTTTGTTGGCGATGGTCACATTGCCGGCATCGGCAACAGCTGCCCTGAAGGTCACGGTGACAGTCTCGCCTGCTTCCACATCCAGCACCCAAGTGACCGTACCGTCGGCATATGTGCCGCCGTTGTCGGCAGAGCCATCCACATAAGTGGTGTTCACGGGGAGCTTGTCGGTGATGGTCACGGTAACCATATTGGTATCGTTGTTGGTGTAGCTGATGGCGTAGATCAGCTCGTCGCCGGCGTAGACCTTCTTGCCGTCGATGTTGACAGTGGGATCGGCAGCGAAGAAGACCTCCTTCTTCACCTCGTCGTCGGTGGTGTAGTTGGTGACCGCCTTGGTCTCGTAGCTGTTTTTGCCCTCAACGATGGTGGCGACATTCTCAATGGTCGCGTTGCCTGCGTCCTCAACAGTGACCCGGAAGGAGACCGTCAGGGTCTCGCCTGCGGGAACAGTCTTGGTCCATTTGATCTCGCCGTTTGCGAACACACCGTCATAGTCGGCAGAGCCGTCCACATAGGTGGTATGGGCAGGGATCTTATCAGCGATCGTGACGGTGGCATCCTCCTTGGCGGAGTTGGTGTAGCTGATGGTATAGACCAGCTCGTCACCGGCATAGACCTTCTTGCCATCGATGCTGATTGCGGTGTTGCCCGCCAGATAGACATTCTTTTCCACTTCGTCATCCACGGTGTAGCTGGTGACGGAGTTGGTTGTGTAGGTGTTCCTGCCCTCGACGATGGTTGCAGTGTTCTCGATGCTCTTGTCAGCGATGTCCTTATTGACCGTCACCTTGAAGGAAACGATCAGGGTCTCACCTGCAGGAACCGTCCGGGTCCATGTGATGACACCGTTTGCGAACACGCCGTCATTGTCGGCAGAGCCGTCCACATAAGTGGTGTATGCAGGGATGGTATCGGTGATGGTCACATCCGCAGGTTCTTTTGCGGTGTTCTTGTAGCGGATGACGTAGGTAAGCTCATCACCCTCGTAGACCTTTCCGCCGTCGATCTTCACTTGGGAGTCCCCGGCAAAGACCTGCTTTTCAGCCTCGTCCTTGACAGTGTAGTTGGTGACCCATTCGGTTTCGTAGCTGTTGGTGCCGTCGGTAGCGGTCGCCTGATTTTCGATGGTCGCCGCACCGATGCCGGTGTTGACGGTGACCTTAAAGGCAACGGTCACAGTTGCCCATGCGGGAACATTCTCAAGCTTCCACACCAGCGCGCCGTTTGCGTAAACGCCGCCGTTGTCGGCAGAGCCTGCAACGTAGGTGGTATTGGTGGGGATCACGTCGGTGATCACGATGTTGGCGGGAGCGCCGGAGGTGTTGATGAAGCTGATGTTGTAGATCAGCTCGTCGCCCTCGTAGACCTTCTTGCCGTCGACGCTGGTGTACACATCCTCGGCGGCGAAGACATCCTTCTTCAGCTCATGCTGGACGGTGTGGTTGACCACTTCGTTGGTCTTATAGGTGTTGACGCCGTCGCGAACCACTGCGGTATTGGCAACGATCGCCTCGGTCTCATTGACTCTGACATTGAAGGATACGGTCACGCTCTCGCCCTTGGCAACGTTCAGGATCCAGCCGACGTGGCTTCCCACGTAGGTACCGCCATGGGAGGCAGAGCCGTCCACATAGGTGGTATGGTTGGGGATGGTATCCACGATGTCCGCAACCACATTCTGACCGGTGTAGTTGGTGTAGGTGATGAAGTAGGTCAGGATATCGCCTGCTTCGACCTTCTGACCGTCGATGTGGGTCGCGGTGCTGCCTGCCAGATAGACTTCCTTCTCGGTGACTTCCTCGAAGGTGGCGTTGGTGAAGGTGACAGCTGTGGATACGGATGCGGCAGGAGCGGTGGAAACGCCGCTTTCCATGTTGGTGACCACGGCGCGGAGCTGTCCGTCGCCGGTGTCGCTGACACGGACGGTGAACTGATGCTCGGTGCTGTCATAGACCACATCGTCCACAGGGTTGCTTGCATCCTCGACGATCACGAAGTAGTAGGTTCCGGCGGTACTGAAGCTTCTTGCGAAGGAGAACGCGCCGTCCACATTCTCCGCAGTACCCAGCAGCGTGGCTGCGCTTGCGGCAATGTCAAAGGAATTGTCGGTGCTGTAGAGTGCGAAGGTGAAGCTCTTATCCTGAAGTGCCGCGCCCTTGAGGAGCTTGGTGCCGTTGAAGGTCACCTGCGCAGACCGGGCGGTGTAGGTGTTCTCGAAACGGATATCGGCATTGCTGACGCTTGCGGAAGCACTCAGGACACCTGCCGTATCCGTAACAGTGACGGTGACGGTGATTGGCTGATTCACGCCGTCATAGCGCACGCCTGCCACATTGCCCGCCACTTCTCTGATGGTGTAGGTGTGAACACCTGCCTCGGTGAAGGTCAGAGGCTTGAAGGCGAAGCTGCCGTCAGCGTTGTTGGTAGCAGTCTGCTTCCATGTGCCATTCTCCAACAGCTCGAAGGAGAACTCGCCGTCTCTGGGGGCGCGGCCATGGAGGAGCTTGGTGCCGGTAAGCGTATAGGTGGTAGCGGTTGCCTGATAGTGGTTACGGAAGGTGACCACGTTGGACACCGCATCCTCGAAGTAGTAGCTTGCAGCCAGCTTGCCGGTAGCGGCATCGTTGGTCACTTCCACCACCAGATCGTAGATGGTGGGGTCGTAGCGCATGCCGTCCAGCACGTACTTGCCGGAGCTTGCCTCGTATACGGCACCGTCGGGAATGGACTCCACGATGTCGTACTGATACGTGCCGACGCCTGCGAAGGTCAATGCCTTGTCAAAGTCCACAAAGTTGACATCGCCGTTCAGCTCGTTCTTGCCGATGAGCAGCGGTGTGCCGCGGTCGCCGTCTGCGTAGACGTAGAAGGTGAACTGATCTGCTTCGAGTCTCTTGCCGGTCAGCTCTTTTCTGACTGCGCCGTCCAGCTCCACGGAAATGTCCTCAGGATCGTAGGTGTTGACGAAGGAGACCGTACCCTTGGTGGCATCGGCAGCATCCAGCGTGACCACCTCGTCCGGGTTGGTGGAGTTGGTCTTTTCCACGCTGAGCGCAGCACTCAGCTCGCCGTTGTCGGCGGTGACGGTGACGGTGATGCGGTACTGGGCTGCGGAGTAAGTCCAGCCGGGTGCGCCCTTGCTGACCTCGCTCAGCAGGAAGTAATAGGTTCCCACCTTGGTGCAGACGGAGGTGAAGCGGGCATTGCCTGCGGCATCGGAGAAGATGCTGAAGCTTGCCGCTTCCGCGCCGGTCAGAGGATTCCAGTTTGCGTCGGTGCTGACAGCTCTGAACTCGAAGCCTGCCTTGGAGACGGCAGTGTCGCCGGAGAGGTTATTAACCAGCTTCTTCACATCCAAACTGACGGGTGCGGTGTGGAAGGTGTTGTTGAAGGTCACTTCGTAAGAGCCGTCGGTGATGGCGGTGTTGTGAAGATCTGTCACCGTTGCCACCAGCTGACCGCCGTTATCCGTGACGGTAACGTCGAAGGTGTAGAGGGTTCTGTCGTAGGTCACGTTGGCAACGTTGCCCTTGACCTCCAGCACCCGATAGGCATGGCTGCCCACCTTGCTGTAGGTGATGCCCGCCAGAACATCCTCGATCGTGAAGGTCTTGGTGCCGGATTCATCCGCTGCGTAGGGAGTTTCGGCAGTCTTGCCTGTGATGTCCTCCCACAAGCTGCCGTTCCACTTCTGCACCTTGTAGGTGAAGGTGCCGCCGGGGTGTGCGCCCTCTGCAGTGAAGTTCTTTGTGCCGGCGATGTCAAGATCGACGGAAACAGGGCTGGGGGTATAGTGGTTCATGACCACAGCAGTTGCGCTGCCGTCGGCAGGGATCGTCAGAATGTTATCCCCGTCGGCAGTTTCGCCGGAATGGTTGCGGGTACGGTAGGACACCGCGAAGTGGCTGTCAGGGGTGCTTTCGGTGACGGAAACCGCCGTTCCCTCGGGAATGCGGAAGATCTCAACGGTCTGTCTTGCCTTGATCAGGAAGATCATGTTGCCGGAAGCATCGACGGTCACATCGTAAGGAGCAGCATGAGCGCTGTCTTCAACTGTAAAGGTCTTGCCTGCCAAAGCTGCGCCCACGTTGACGGTGATCTCGAAGGCGGTATCCAACACACTGCCGGGAACGGCATGATCGCTGGTGATCTCCTTGGTGATGTAGAGGTTGCCGTACTTGTTGGGTGCATTGGTGACATCAGCAGGAGCGAACTGCGCCGCACCGTTCAGTGCCTCGCTGACGAGGGGAACTGTGACAGAGTCGGTTTTGCTTGCGATGTAGTAATCGCCATCCACCACTTCTCCGATCTGGCAGGTAGTGCCGCCGGGAATACCGCTGATATAGACGGTCTGCCCAGCCTTGACCTCTACTGTCAGGACATTTCCGCTGTAGGTACTGGTGACAGCATTGCCTTCGGCATCCACTGCAACGGGAGAAGCGCTAACGCCCGCAGGGACAGTAACGGTCAGCTTGTAGATGTCGTCCGCATTACCGATCGCCTCGGTAACAGACTTGGTCAGGGCGATGCCTGTGTCGATCTGAACGGTCAGCACGCCATTGTTGCCCAGCCAGACAGCAACGTCGTTGTCGTTGTGATCAGACTGATTGGTCAGATAGGTAGGTGCGTAGCCGAGAACTGCAGTCTGCGTGGCATTCTCTGTCTTGTTAACAGTCATGTTGTGCAAACGGCTGACCCGCTGGGAGCCAGTGCCAAGCACTGCATAAAGCTCTGCATTGGGGTTGCTTTGCAGATATGCGTCCACCGCAGCCGCCACGTCGCCCTCGGCGATCGCCTTGCCGTCGTTGAGGTAGACCTCGGCGTTTGCGTCATAGAATGCAACAGAGTTTTTCAGGTATTGCCACTCGGTGTATACCAGATACTTCACTTCCTCCGCCGCATTGCTTGCATCTGTTGCGCTGGCGGTGGGGCGGTAGTAGGTAACATGAGTATAGACCTTCTGAGTGTCTCCCATGCTCTGATACTCTGCGTAAGTCATCTGGGTCAGGGTGTAGCTGCCATTGTCCTCGATGCCATACTCATTGTTTTCAGCAATGGTCACGTCCTTGCCGTTGCTGTCGGTGATCTTGGTATAGATCTTCTGAGGTGTCTGATGATAGTAGTATCTGTTTTCCGCAGAGGGAAGGAAGCCCACGTGGGCATCGCCCCTTGTAACAGTTCCGTTGCTGTCAGCGGGATTCATCACGCCGAACTGACCGCCGTAGAAGGAAACCGTGCCGCCCACATCATCAATATGGCTGTAGCCCTGGATCTTGGAAACATCCACTTCTCCGTTGGGCAGAAGGATCTCAGGATCGATGCCCACGGTGTAGAAAAGGCGCAGAGGGGGCTGCATGAGCTCAGTAATGGTGGAAGTGGTCTGTTTGCCCACTGTTTCGGAAACCACCTGCTCCAGAAGGATCGGCAGGATCTCCTGATTGATCCGAACCTCCAGCTTCTGCGTTCCGTCCGCCTGCTCGATAATTGTGATCCGAATGTCCCGGGCGGTGTTCCAGCTTTCGCCGGTGGCGGGATTGATGCCGGTGGCTTCGGCAACGGTGTAGGTGCCGTCGGCGTTCTTTACGATACCGTAGGATGCGCCAAACAGGGTCACCGCTTCGAGCTTTTTGATCTGCATGTGCTGACCGATGAAGTCAACATAGATCAGCGGTGTATCGTCCACGCCGGTGCCGCCCTGAACGGAGGTGCTGCTGGAGATGGGATTAAACGCACCCGATGCCAGCTCCTCATAGATCATCTGGAAGGTGTCCTCCAGCTTTGCGCTGGAGACATCGTAGTACGTATCCACGTAGTTGATGTTGGCGGCGATCTTCGCGTCGGTGATCACGCCGTTCTGCTTGGGATAGCTATGGTCGAAGCTCCAGCCACTATACGAAACCGTTTCGCCTCTCGCCCACCTCTGGAAGCTTTCATAAGCCCTCCTGATTTCATTGTTGGAGCTGGTGGCGAAGCCGTTTTGGGTGTCGGCAGGGTTCATCAGCAGTCTTGCGACCACATTGGTGGTGATGTCCACGCCGACGGTATAGACGGTAGCATCCTTGCCGTAGTTGGCTTCGATCTTGGTCTTGGTGTATGCGGCATTGAGCAGGGTGCTGAGGTAGAGGTTTCTGCCGCTGGAAGAGGTGCCGTCGGTGTCATCGTGGCTTCCGATCTCATAGAAGCCCTCCTGACTTGCCCGGTTTGCCTGACCGTCCGTCAGGACAATGGCAACGGGAACACGACCCTCGATGTCGGTGGCATTCGCCAGAATGTTGAAGCCTCTGTCGATGCCGGACTGCAGGTTGGTGCCGGAGGTATAGCCGCTGTCCTTGCCGAGAAGCTTGCGGTCATCGTCGTAAGCACTGACAACACCTGCACCGGCTCTGCCGTTGTTATAATAGTTGGTAACTACAAGATCCAGACCGTTGTCATACGTCGCCAACGGCAGCACGGTCTCGCTGTCCTTATTATAAGTAACGATCGCGATGCGCATCCCCGGAATGGTCAGCAGATCGTCGATCAGCCGGTTGGCTGCCGTGATGGTGCGCTCCAGACGGGTCACGCCTTGACTGTCCTCATCGTCCATCGAGGTGGAGGTATCCAGCACCAGCACCACGTCCATCGGGCCGGTGGAGCTGACGGTGCTCTTGGTGGTCATGGTGGAGCCGAGGACGGAGAAGATCACTTGAAAGGCTTCGTCCTCCTGCAGGGAGACCTCGAAGGAGGAGCCGGCTTCTCCCCTGCTGTTGAGCAGTACGGTGTCGCCATCCTTATATATGGATTTATCGACCCACACGCGTCCGGCATAGCGGTTGCCGTCTGCTTCGGTACCCATCATGCTTTCCCAGCTGTGAGCAGTACCGGGGTCTGTTACGAAGCCCGCAACGCTCTGCTCCGAAAGCAGTACTTCTGCTGCCAACGTGCGCAGCGGGACATAGCCCACGAGCAATGCAACACAAAGGATGATGCTCATTACTCTTTTCATAATTTTCAATTTCATACGCTTTCCTCCTGAATGGGTTTTCTCATATTCCGATGATCGAATGACTTACGCTTTTTTGTTTTCCGGGCAGGTGCAGATGCCCAGCAGTTCCTCGCACCGCCGATAGAAGATGCAATCCTCGCAGGTGCTGTTCTCATCCTTTCTGCCGATGAAGTGGGCGCAGGGCGCTTGGATCGCCGTTGTGAAGGGCGTGCCGTCGTCGGTGTGCTGCGGTTCTTTGATGAAATCCGGGTAGATCTCTATTGGCTCTGCGTATTCATGGAGCCGATCCAATTCATCATAGAAGCCGTATCTTATTTCAAATGTTCTGCCATGACATTGAATGATCTTGTAAAGATCGCCCTCTTTCGGAATGGTAGGGCCTCTTTCTGTGTTTGCTTTCAGAAATGCTGCGAACATGGTTTTTCTCCTTTCGGCATACTGTCAAAAAGAAAATCTGCTATACCTTGTCGGTTGACAACAGTATAGCAGATCGTTTTTTCCTTGGGTATTACCTGCAAAAGGAAAAAAAGTATAAATTTTTCGGTGGGGCAGCCGCCGCGGACTATCTTTTCCGGGACGCTTTGGATAAAGGGACTGCCCTTGCACTATATCTTTTCGGCGGGTTTTCGGATATATCCTCAGAGGATGGCGGCGAAGTCGCTTCGCTCCAGACCGCTTCGCTGCTTGATGGTGCGGATCGCCTGCTTGACACCGGGGATGGACATGTTCATTCTCGCCGCGATTTCCGCGTCGGACAGCTTGAAGGCGGCAAGACGGGCGATCTCCCGATTCTGTTTGGAAAGGTTTTCGATAATCTGCCGTCCTGTGATCCGGCTGCCCAGCTTTGACCAGTTCTCCACATAGACCTTGGAAAGCTCGTTGACCGCATTCCAAGCCGTCTCGTCGATTGCCTTCAGCCGCATCTCGATCAGACTGCCGAGGGTGCGGCAGTATTCCGCCAGAATGCCGTAGAGCTTATCCGGCAGGGCAAGGGCGATGGCTTTGTCAATATGACGCAGTGCCTGCTGATCATTTTTGGAATAGTGGTAAGCCACGGCGCAGATCATGCGCAGATAGATCTCCGTGATCACCGCTTCGTCTGCCATAGACTGGGAGATCATCGGCTCGATGGTGGCAGGCAGCAAGCCCATCAGGGAAAGTCCCTTCATACCCTCCATCTCATAGGTCTGGGCTGCAAGACCATGGGCAGTGGCATAGATGTACTTTGCGTAGTATACCTTCGCAGCAGGCAGGGAATCCTTATGTAACAGCTCAAAGCAGCCGATTTTGAACCATTCCGGGAAATCTTTTACATCATAGAGCATACTGTCAACGGCGCAGATGCACAGGGTTATGATCTCTCGGTCATTATCATCCTTGGCAGCAGCCTCGGAGATGTGGATCTTGGCTTTGCGCCACATGTTCAGGTCGCCCCGCCAGATGGCGCACAGTGCCAGCAGCATACCGGCGGATAAGACTGCGTAAAAGCCGGAGTGCTTCTGCAGCAGATAGTTGGCACTTTCGTAGACCTTGTCGATCTCGCCTCTGGAATAGGCGATCTCCGCGGCAAAGAGAACCTGCGCCTCGTGATTATCCGCCAGCGCTTCGATGGCTTGCTCCGCGCCGCCCGGCTTGGCATAGAGATCCGTCATGTAGAGGAAGGGCGTTTTGCGTGGCATGGGCAGATTGGCGTTGAGCTGGCGGGAATGATCCGCGCGCCCCTGCTTTGTTCTGCCGTCGATGGGCTTTTGGGCGTCCTTCGGGATCATCCATGCTCTGCCGAAGCGCACGGCTCCCCCAATTTTCCCCTCTGCGCAAAGGGTTTGCAGTCTTCTGGTGGAAATGCCCCATTGGGCAGCTACCTCGTCGATTTTCAAATAATCCATTCTGATACCCCCGTATGCGGCGGAACGCTGCGTATTGTTCGTTAAACCGCCGTTTATATCATTCGTCAAACCGCCGTTTTATCGTTCGTTTAACCGCCGTTTATGCCATCATTATACATCGCTTTCGGGAAGAATGCAAGAAGAATTTGACATTTCTTCTCCAGCCGGAGCGCAGGTGCGCGAGCTTTGGACGATTTCAACAATTTTTTTGCAGCCTGATCGAAGCGGAACGTTTCGACTGCGACACGGAAGAAAATTTTTCCAACTTTTTCAGCAAAAAAGGCATCCCGATTGCCCGTTATTTATGTTTCCGTAACAATCGTTATGTAACCGACGGTGTCCTCGGATTTGTCGAAAAAAGTGGAAAAATGTTCCGATGCTCCCCTGTTCAAAACCCGGTGAGAAGTGTTGAAAACCATGACTTTTCCACATTGTCCACAGCTTTTTCCACAGAAGCTTTTTGCCCCAAAAAGTGCAACTGCTTTCCTCAGTAGTTAACATAACATCTTTCGACAACTTTCAACATTTTCCGCGATTTTGCGCCTATGGTCTTTTTGACAATATGCCAAAACGGCAACGCAAAAATAATGCTTGACAGGATTTTTCATTTCTCCGGGGGCATTTGCGCGGCTTTTTTCCTTAAAAATCATGAAAATTTTTTTAAAAAGGGATTGATTTTATTGAATTAAGGCGTTATAATGTGAAACTGTATGGAATAATGATTTGAAGGAGGTGGAACCTGTGCCCAACATTAAGTCCTCTAAGAAGGATGTCATTTCTTCCAAGATCGCTTACGAGAAGAACAAGGCAAACAAGTCCGAGCTGAAGACCATTCTGAAGAAGTTCGAAGCTGCTCTGCTGACCGGTGACAAGGCTGCTGCAGAAGCTGCATACAAGGCTGCTGTCAAGGCTGTTGACCAGGCAGTGAACAAGGGTCTTCTGCACAAGAACAATGCTGCCCGCAAGAAGAGCAGCATGACTCTGAAGCTCAGCAAGCTGGCCTGATTTCTCTGAAAATATCTCCCTCCCGTTTTTTCGGAGGGAGTTTTTTCATGCCATTTTCCGAACCTGACACAGAGAATACTGTTGACAAATAAACTATATTATTATATAGTATTCTTATCATATGAACGTTTGCTCATATATCAATTCAAGGAGGGACGCTCCATGGAGCAAAAAGTCTACACGCTCGCCAATCTGGACTGTGCCAACTGTGCCGCCAAGATCGAAGCCAAATTCAACGCACTTCCCGAAGTGGAAGCTGCCACCATCGTCTTCGCCACCCGCCAGCTGCGCCTGACCGCCGAAGACCCGGACGGACTGATCGAAAAGCTGACCCAGATCGGCCGCACTGTGGAAAGGGACTTTGAAATACATACCGATGCCCATACGCATCACAATCATCATGAATGTCACTGCCATGATCACGAGCATGACCACCATCATGAACACGACACCGGCTGGGGCAGCCTTGTGACCATTTTGTTGGGCGCAGGGTTATTCCTTGCGGGCATCCTGCTGCAGCCGCTGACCCTTCTCGCTTCCCTCCCCTGCTTCATTGCCGCTTACCTGATCCTCGGCTGGGATATCCTCAAGACCGCCGCGAAAAATCTGCTCCGCGGTCACGTCTTTGACGAAAACTTCCTCATGAGCATCGCCACGATCGGGGCTTTTGTCATTCAGGAATACCCCGAAGCGGTGGGCGTGATGCTGTTTTACCGGGTGGGACGCTACTTTGAGCAGCGTGCCGTGGAGCGCAGCCGCAGTCAGATCATGGAAGCGGTGGATCTGCGCCCGGAAACGGTGCTGCTTTCCGACGGAACAGTCATCCCGGCAGCAGCTGCCAAGGCAGGCGATCTGGTGCAGGTTCGCCCCGGCGACCGCATCCCGCTGGACGGCACGGTAATTTCCGGCGAAAGCCGCATTGACACCGCCCCCATCACCGGCGAATCCGTTCCCGTTGCCGCAAGGCAGGGCGATGCCGTCCTATCCGGCTGCATGAATCTCTCGGGACTTCTGACCCTGCGGGTGGAAAAGCCCCTGAGCGAGTCTATGGTGACTCGTATTCTTCAAAGCGTTGAAAACGCCGCCGCGGGCAAGCCGAAGATTGACCGCTTCATCACCCGCTTTGCAAAATATTACACTCCCGCGGTGGTGGCTGCCGCGGCACTGGTCGCCATCGTCCCCTCTCTCATCACGGGGAATTGGAATTACTGGGTCTATACCGCCCTGTCCTTTCTCGTTATGAGTTGCCCCTGCGCGCTGGTGCTGAGTGTTCCGCTGGCATATTTTTCCGGCATCGGCATGGGCAGCAAGCAGGGAATCCTCTTCAAAAGCGGTCTGACCATGGAGGCCATGGCAAATATCAAAGCCGTCGCCATGGATAAGACCGGCACGCTGACCGAAGGCTCCTTCACCGTCCGTCAGGTATCGGGCGGTGACGACGTGCTTTCCCTTTGCGCCTCCTGCGAGCAGTTCTCCACCCACCCCATCGCCGTCAGCATCCTCGCTGCCGCCAAAGAAAGAGGACTCTCCTTTACCAAGCCGGAGCAGGTGGAGGAGCTGGCAGGTCAGGGCATCCGCGCCGTATTCGGCGGTAAGACCGTCCTCTGCGGCAACGAAAAGCTCCTTGCAGCCCATGGCATTTCCATAGAAGCACAGCGTGCGGGCATGACCTGCGTGTATGTGGCGGAAAGCGGCGTGCTTCTCGGACAGATCACGCTGGGCGATACCATAAAAAACGACGCATCCGAAGCCGTTTCCCAGCTGCACCGCATGAATATTCACACCGCCATTCTCACCGGCGACGGGGAAGTTGCTTCCCAAGCCATCGGTAAAGAGCTGGGTATCGACAGTGTATATGCGCGGCTGCTGCCGGAACAGAAGCTGGAAACGCTGCAGCAGCTTCGCAAGACCCACGGAAGTGTGATGTTCGTAGGCGACGGTATCAATGACGCGCCGGTTCTCTCCGGCGCGGATGTGGGCGCAGCCATGGGTAGCGGTGCGGATGCTGCCATCGAGGCAGCGGATGTGGTCTTCATGACCTCCAAGACCCGCGCCATCCCCACTGCCCTGCGCATTGCCGCCCAGACCCGCCGCATCGCGTGGCAGAACGTAATTTTTGCCCTCGCCGTGAAGCTTATTGTGATGATTTTGGGCGTTTTGGGCTATGCTTCCATGGGCGCGGCAGTTTTTGCCGACTCCGGCGTTGCCGTGATCTGCATCCTGCATGCTCTTGCGCCGCTGTATCTGAAAAAATCGGTAAAAAAATAGCGATTGGGACTGGATTTTTTCCGGCATACCATATATAATAGTAGACACTGATTTTTCGGAGGAGATACCTATGAAATACGGCTTTGGTGTCGATTTGGGCGGCACGACCGTCAAAATCGCGTTTTTCGATCAGGAGGGCGCGATGCTTGCCAAGTGGGAGATCCCGACGGTCACCGAAAACGGCGGCAGTCAGATCCTGCCCGATATTGCCGCATCCATCGACCGTTTTCTGAAAAACAATTCCTATCCCCGGGATCAGATTCTGGGCATCGGCATCGGCGTACCCGGTCCTGTAGACGATGCAGGCAATGTCAATCGCTGTCACAATTTGGGCTGGGGCGTATTCAACATCCACGACGCACTGGGCAAGCGCACCGGGCTTCCCGTGAAGGCAGGTAACGATGCCAATATGGCTGCCCTTGGTGAAGCATGGAAGGGCGGTGCCTCCGGCTGCGACAATATGGTACTGGTCACCCTCGGTACCGGCGTGGGCGGCGGCATCATCGTAAACGGCAAGCCGCTCAACGGTGTCCATGGCGCAGCCGGCGAGGTGGGTCACATCACCGTCAACGCCAAAGAGACCGAACCCTGCAACTGTGGCAAATACGGCTGCGCAGAGCAGTACTGCTCTGCCACCGGCGTTGTCCGCCTTGCCAAAAAGCAGCTGGCATGCAGCGACAGCGACAGCATTTTGCGCGGTCGGGAGAACCTGACCTGCAAGGATGTCTTCGATGCCGCAAAGGGTGGCGACGCTCTGGCGGCACAAATTCTGGATCAGGTCTATGACTACATGGGTCAGTTCCTCGCCGCCATCAGCTGCGTGGCAGACCCGGAAGTCATCGTCATCGGCGGCGGTGTCAGCCGTGCCGGTCAGCCTCTGCTGGAGGGTGCAAAGCACTACTTCGACAAGTACGTCTTCCAAGCATCCGCATCCACCCGCTTTGCCCTTGCCAAAATGGGCAACGATGCCGGCGCATACGGCGCTTTTAAGTTAATTCTTGATCACACTTCAAAATAAAAGGAGAAAATATATGTACAACTACCGCAAAATCAACGACGACCTCTTCTGGGTCGGTGCCAACGACCGCCGCCTCGCCATGTTCGAAGGCGTCTACTCCGTGCCGGACGGCGTTTCCTACAACGCATACGTTCTGCTGGATGAAAAGACCGTTCTGTTTGACACCGTGGACAAGGCAGTTGCCAAGACCTTCTTCGAAAACGTAGCCGCTGTACTGGGCGAGCGCACCCTTGACTACGTGTTCGTCCATCACATGGAGCCTGACCACTCTGCCCTGCTGGAGGATGTGGTTCTGCGTTATCCCGATGTGAAGATCGTCTGCAACGCCGCCACCAAGAAGATGATCGAGCAGTTCTTCGATTTCGATGTAGCTTCTCGCTGGGTCGAAGCCAAGGAGGGAGAGGTCTTCTCCACCGGCCGTCACAACTTCTGCTTTGTGAAAGCACCCATGGTTCACTGGCCCGAGGTCATGGTCTCCTTCGACACCACCGACGGCATTCTCTTCTCCGCGGATGCCTTCGGCACCTTCGGTGCGCTGAACGGCGCTCTGTTTGCCGATGAAGTGGACTTTGACCGGGATTATCTGGACGAAGCCCGCCGCTACTACACCAACATCGTAGGCAAGTACGGTCCGCAGGTCACCGCAGTGCTGACCAAGGCTGCCATGCTGGACATCAAGATGGTCTGCCCCCTCCACGGCTTTGTGTGGCGCAAGCACATCGGCTACTTCATCGACAAGTATCTGCACTGGGCATCCTACACCCCCGAGGAGACCGGCGTCATGATCGCCTATGCCTCCGTCTACGGCAATACCGAAAACGCCGCCGAGATTCTCGCCGTGAAGCTGCGCGAGAAGGGCATCAAGACCCGCATCTTCGACGTTTCCGTCACCCCCGCCTCCGACATCATTGCCGCTGCCTTCCGCTACAGCCATCTGGTGTTCGCTTCCACCACCTATAATGCGGGCATTTTCGTCTGCATGGAAGCACTGCTGAGCGATCTGGTGGCGCACAATCTGCAAAACCGCACCGTTGCTCTGATCGAAAACGGCTCTTGGGCGCCCACCTCCGGCGGTCTGATGCGCAAGATGCTGGAAAAGTGCAAGAATATGAACATTCTCGACAGCACCCTTTCCATCCGTTCCTCCCTGAAGGAAAACCAGCTGGCACAGCTGGATGCCATGGCGGACAGCATCGCTGCCACCATCTTCCCCCCGGTGGATCCCAGCTATGTTCCCCCGGTGGTTGACAACAACGCTGTATTCAAGCTCAGCTACGGTCTGTTCGTGCTGACCGCACGGGAAAACGGCAAGGACAACGGCTGCATCATCAACACCGCCGGTCAGATCACCGTCACTCCCAACCGCATTCAGATCGCTGTGAACAAGTCCAACTTCACCCACGACATGATCAAGCGCACCGGCGTGTTCAACGTGTCTGTTCTGAATGAGGACGCTACCTTTAAGACCTTCCAGCAGTTCGGCTTCTGCTCCGGTCGCGAAACTGACAAGTTCGCGGATGTTTCTTACGATTGCCGCACCGAAAACGGTCTGCGCTATATCCCTGAGAACGTCAACAGCGTGCTTTCCGGCAAGGTGGTCGAGTCCTACGACTGGGGTACACACACCCTGTTCATCGCTGACCTGACGGAAGCAAAGGTGCTCAACAACGTCCCCAGCATGACCTATCAGTACTACTTCGACAACGTCAAGCCCAAGCCCGCACCCACTTCCGACAAGAAGCCCGGCTGGGTCTGCAAGATCTGCGGCTATGTCTACGAAGGCGAGGAGCTTCCCGCCGACTATATCTGCCCCCTGTGCAAGCACGGTGCCGCAGATTTCGAGAAGCAATAAATTTCAAATGCAAAAGCACGGCACTGCAAATGCAGTGCCGTGCTTTTATTTTCTTATTCCGCAGAAATGAGGTAGTAGTAAACCGGCTGACCGCCTCGGAGCAGATTCACATCTGCATCGGGACAAACCTCCGCAAAGAGATCCGCAGCCTTCTGTGCCTGCTTTTCAGGGATGTCCGCACCGTAGTAGATGGTGATGTAGTCCTTACCGTCATCACGCACCTTCTCGGCAAGAGATTTCAGCAGCACCTTGATGTCGCGGCTGGTGCCGAACAGACCGTTGCAGATGGCGAGATAATCGCCCTCGTGGATCTGGTGACCGTCGAAGTCGGAGTTTCTTGCGGCGTAGGTGATCTGCATGGTATCCACCGTTGCCAAAGCTTCCGTCATGGCAGAAACATTTTCCTCATTCGTGCCTTCGGGGTTGAAGCTGAGCATGGCGGTGATGCCCTGAGGGATGGTCTTGCTTTCGATGACCACCACGTTCTTGGGGGTCAGCGCGTCCACCTGCTGGGCAGCCATGATGATGTTCTTGTTGTTGGGCAGAACGTAGACCGTTTCCGCAGGAACGGTGTTGACCACTTCCAGAATGTCCTGCGTACTGGGGTTCATGGTCTGACCGCCGGAAACCAGTCCGTCAACGCCCAGATTCTGGAACACATCCGCAATGCCGTCGCCAACGCAGACGGAAACCACGCCAAATGCCTTCTCAGGCTCGGCGATCTTGGGTGCCATTTCCTGCTCGCTCATGACCTTTTCCGTGTGCTGCAGGCGCATGTTTTCGATCTTAACAGTGACAAAAGAGCCGTAGTCCATCGCCTCGTGGAGTGCCTTACCGGGGTCATTGGTGTGGACGTGAACCTTGATGATCTCCTCATCGTCCACCAGCACCAGACTGTCGCCCAAGCTGCTGAGGAACGCTCTGAGCTTTTCGGGGTCAAGATCGTTCTCACGGGAGATGATGAACTCGGTGCAGTAGGTGAAGGTGATGTCCTCGGTGTCGAAATCGGCGAAATCCGCCGCATCCTTCACTTCCTCTGCGCCCAGATCCTCGGGTACGACGATGTCCTCGCCCCGGATGGCAAGCAGCATTGCCTCCAGTGCCACGACCCAGCCCTTGCCGCCGGCATCCACAACACCCGCCTTCTTCAGCACGGGGTTCTGATTGACGGTATTGGCAAGTGCCGCCTTGGCTTCCTCAATGGCTGCCTCGTGGACAAACTCAAAATAGTTATTTTCTTCCGATGCTTTCTTTGCGGCAGCGGCAGCCAGACGGGCAACGGTCAGGATCGTGCCTTCGGCGGGCTTCATAACTGCCTTATAAGCAGCGTCCACGCCCTCCTGCAGGGCATTTGCCCACAGCACGCCGTCGCAGGCGGTGCAGCCCTTCAGCCGCTTGGAGATACCGCGGAACAGCAGCGACAGGATAACGCCGGAGTTACCTCTCGCGCCGCGCAGCATAGCGGATGCGGCAGCATTGGCTGCCTGCTCCAACGTCGGATCCTCCAGCTTGCGAAGATCGTTTGCCGCAGCATTGATGGTCATGGACATATTGGTTCCGGTATCACCGTCAGGCACCGGGAAAACATTCAATTCATTCAGCGCGCGCTTATGAATTTCAATAGAGGCGGCGGCGTTGATTACAAGTCTGCGAAAGCTGCCTCCATGGATTGTCTGTTTCAACTTGTTGTTCCTCCTTAGCCGATCATCATCGAATCGATGAACACATTGACAGACCGGACTTCGGTGCCGGTACATTTGGCAACCACATAACGCACTTCGGAAATGATGGAAGCGCCCACGGCATTCAGGTTCACGCCGTTGTCGACCATGATGTGCAGGTCGATGGAGATGGTATCGTCCTCGTGGAATTCCACACGGACACCCTTGGACATGGATTCCTTGCGCAGCAGATGGTACAGACCGTCGGAGACGGAGCGTGCCACCATGCCCTTGACGCCGAAGCAGTTGGAAGCGGCAGTGCCGGCGATGTCGGTATAGACGCCGGTGCTGACGTTGACAGAACCCTTTTCATTGTTTTGACGAATCATAGTTCAGAACCTCCTTGTAGGATCAGGGGTGTGTTACACCATGCTTTCTTCCCAGCAAGCGGGAGCGTTGAGACCCATCATCTTAACGATGGTGGGAGCGACGTTTGCAAGACCGTAAGCGCCGTCCTTGATCTGCCATGCGGTATCCTTGTCATAGATGATGAAAGGAACGGGATTCAGGGAGTGGGCGGTGCGGACAGAGGTCTTGCCCTTCTTGGTTTCGGTCATCTGGTCGGCATTGCCGTGGTCAGCGGTGACGAGGACGGTGTAGCCGTACTTGTCAGCGGCCTCGATGACAGCCTTCAGACCGCCGTCAACACACTCCATGGCGTAAACAACCGCGTCCATCACACCGGTGTGACCGACCATGTCGCCGTTGGGGTAGTTGCAGCGGATGAATTCGTATTTGCCGGAAGCCATGGCTTCCACCACCTTTTCGGTGATCTCCTTGGACTTCATGGCAGGTGCCTGCTCAAAGGGGATCACGTCGGAGGGGATCTCCTCATAGGTTTCCAGCTCCTCGCAAACCTTGCCGGAGCGGTTGCCGTTCCAGAAATAGGTCACGTGACCGTACTTCTGGGTCTCGGAAACAGCATACTCCCGGATGCCTGCTTCGCACAGAACCTCCGTCAGGGTGTTCTTGATGACGGGGGGCTGCACCAGATAGTTTTCGGGGATATTCAGGTCGCCGTCGTACTGCAGCATACCGGCAAACTTGACGCCGGTGTAGTCGCCGCGGTCGAACTTGTCGAAATCCTTGCGGTCAAAGGCGAGGGAGATCTCCTGCGCGCGGTCACCGCGGAAGTTGAAGAGAATAACGCTGTCGCCGTTTTCGATCTTGGCAACAGGTGCGCCGTTTCTTGCCACCACAAAAGCGGGCAGATCCTGATCGATCACGCCGGTCTCAGCGCGGTAGGTCTCGATGGCTTCTGCGGCAGAGGCGAACATGCGACCCTGCGCCTGCACGTGGGTTCTCCAGCCCAGCTCCACCATTGCCCAGTTGGCTTCGTAGCGATCCATGGTCACCTGCATACGGCCGCCGCCGGAGGCGATGGCATAGTCGCAGCCCTCGGTGTTCAGTTCAGCAAGAACCGCTTCCAGCTGTGCAACATATTCCAGTGCGGAGGTGGCGGGAACGTCACGGCCGTCCAGCAGGATGTGGCAGTAAGCCTTCTTCACACCCTCTGCCTTTGCCTGACGCAGCAGGGCGATCAGGTGGGCGATGTTGGAGTGGACGTTGCCGTCACTTAATAGACCCAAAAAGTGCATTGCCTTGCCGGAAACGGCGTTGGCAACCAGATCTTTCCATGTTGCGGACTCATACAGCGTGCCGTTTTCGATGGACTCGCCAACCAGCTTTGCGCCCTGAGAGTAGACCTGACCGCAGCCGAGGGCATTGTGACCGACCTCGGAGTTGCCCATGTCGTCATCGGAGGGCAGACCCACAGCAGCACCGTGTGCCTTCACGTAGGTATGGGGGCAGGTTGCCAGCAGATTGTCAAGGGTCGGGGTCTTTGCAACCGCAACAGCATCACCGCTGCCGCCGTCGCCCTTGCCGACACCGTCCATAATTACAAGTACAATGGGTTTTTTCATGGTTTATCGTTCCCTTTCTATTCTGATTCAATCAGAAAATACGCAAATTTCCAGTTGTACTATTCTACTACATTTTCAGAAAACTTTCAAGTATAATTTTCGTTTCGCCCTTTTTGACGGAAAATGTCAGACTTTTTTGCACCTCAGTCAAAGCAAAGCCTCCCCAACAGGAAGACCCGCAAGATTGACAAACCCCCTCCTCTGCGGTAAACTGTTAGAAAGAAAAACGCTCTGGAGGGATCATCGTGCTTGCGATCTTCAATGCCGCTTTTAATGCGGTCGTGCCCATCATCTTAATCGTTCTCTTGGGTTACTTTCTGCGCCGGAAGCAGTTTCTGTCCGACAATTTTCTGAGTGTCGGCAACAAGCTGGTCTTTCGGGTGCTGCTGCCCGTGATGCTCTTTATCAACGTATACAACATCCCCAGCTTTTCTTCCATCCCGTGGGACATCGTGGTGTACTGCATCGTCACCACCTTGCTGCTCTTTGCGCTTGGTCTGGTTGCTGCCATCACCGGCACGCCCGTACCCCAGCGCCGGGGCGTGATCGCCCAGTGCTGCTTCCGCAGCAACTTTGCCCTGATCGGTCTGCCGCTGGCAGCCGCGGTGGGAAATGACGAAGCGATCGCCCTTGCTTCCGTGCTGTCTGCCTTTACGATCCCGCTGTACAACATTTTGGCGGTGGTCTGCCTGACCATGTTCCTGCCCAACGGAAACAAAAAGTCCGCCGGCATTGGACACATTCTCTCCTCCGTGGTGCGAAATCCCCTGATCCTCGGTGTCGCCGCAGGACTGGTGGCACTGCTGGTGCGGGAGCTGCAGCGGCAGATTTGCGGCGAAGTGGTATTCAGCATTTCCGAGGATATTCCTTTCCTGCACTCCTTCCTGAACAGTCTGAAAGGTGCCGCCACTCCGCTGGGTCTTCTTGTGATGGGCGGTCAGTTTGATTTCTCCGCCACCAAGACCCTGAAAAAGGAGATCACCATTGGCGTGCTGGCTCGTCTTGTGTTTGCGCCGCTGATCGGCGTGGGTCTGGGCATCCTGCTCTCCAGCTTCACGGATCTGATCCATCTTGGGCAGAACGACTACCCCGCCCTTGTGGCACTGTGCGGCACGCCCACCGCCGTTTCCAGCGCCATCATGGCAGGCGAAATGGACAATGATCAGCAGCTGGCAGTGCAGCTGGTCATCTGGACGAGCATCGGCTCAGTGGTCACGGTATTTGCCATCATCTGCGCCCTGATGGGCATGGGACTGCTGGCAATTTGACCTGTTCACAAATTTGTTGCTTTTTGTTTTCAATTTGGTGATACGTTATTCAAAAAGTACCGATATGATGTAACCATGGAAGGCGACGGAAGCCGTGAGCCGCCTGCTTTTTCATGATGTGTAGAAATTCATTTTCTACCTCTCTTCTTTCCAAATCTCTTCAAAGGGAAAGCCTGCTGCACCCGCAGCAGGCTTTTTCTTGTCAAAATGCTGTCATTCCTCCCCAAAAAGGTTGAAAATTTGTATAGAAATCCCCTTGAAATAGCAAAAAAGGTTGCTATAATTTAGAATGGTATTTTGTGATTTGAAAGAAGGCTTTTTCATGGAAATTCTGCTGACCATCGGCATTGCGATGTTTGCAGGTCTTTTTTTATCCCGTTTGACGTCAAAATTTAATCTGCCGGACGTTACCAGCTACCTGATCGCAGGCGTTCTGGTAGGTCCGCTGTGTCTTGGAAGGCTCGGTGTGCCGGGTCTGGGCTTTGCTTCCTTTGAATTTGTAGAATCGATGGGACTGCTGTGTGATGTGGCACTGGGCTTCATCGCCTTCTCCATCGGCAGCGAGTTTCGGATCTCTGCCCTGCGCAAAACCGGTCGTCAGGCGACTGTTGTCGCTATTTTTCAGGCACTGACCGCCACACTTTTTGTGGATCTGGTGCTGATCGTACTGCATCTGTTCCTCGGTGACCGGCTGCCCCTTTCCACCTGCATCATTCTCGGTGCCATCGCAACAGCCACCGCCCCCGCCGCCACCCTGATGGTGGTCAACCAGTACAAGGCAAAAGGTCCGCTGACGGACATCCTGATGCCCATCGTGGCACTGGATGACGCGGTGGGTCTTGTGGTGTTCGCCATCTCCACCGGCATTGCCCGGGCTCTGAACAGCGGTGCTGTAAGCCTGATCTCGCTGCTTGTCAATCCGTTGCTCGAGATCGCCGGATCTCTGCTGCTGGGTTCGCTCCTCGGCTGGGTGTTCAGCCTTGTGGAGAAATTCTTCAACTCCGGCTCCAAGCGTCTGAGCCTCGCGGTTGCCTTCGTCATCATCTGCACCGCGCTTTCCAAGCTGCGCTTCCATTTTGACAGCGGTCTGGAGATCGGCTTCTCCTCTTTGCTCGTGACCATGATGTGCGGCACGATCTTCTGTAACCTCTGCAGCTTCTCCGAGGAGATCATGTACAAGGCAGAGCGTTGGACAGCACCTGTCTATGTGCTGTTTTTCGTCATCTCCGGCGCGGAGCTGGACCTGACGGTATTTGCGGATCTGGCGGTGGTAGGCATCGGCATCGCCTATATCATCAGCCGCTCCGCCGGTAAGATCTTCGGTGCTACCGCCAGCGCAAGACTTGTAAAATGCGAGGAAAGCATCTGCAAGTATTTGGGCATCACCCTGCTGCCCCAGGCGGGCGTTGCGCTGGGTATGTCTGTCACCGTCGCCGCTCAGTTCGGTGCGGAGGGTTCCATGATCCGCAACATCGTTCTCTTCTCCGTGCTGATCTACGAGCTGGCAGGTCCGATCCTGACCAAGTGGGCTCTGACCAAGGCAGGCGACATCAAGCCCAAGCCCTCTGTCAAGCGGGGCGATGTATAAATCTTGACATTTTCCCCCCTTGTAGTATAATTATTGTAGATTATTGTGTGCAAAGGAGCGTTTTCCTATGTTTCATCGTATGACCATCGCAGGTCTTGAGCGAGACCTTCCCATTTGTAAGGTAACGGATCAGCTGTACATCGCCGGCTTTGTCATCTTCGGTGACCCCGAGCTGACGGTGGCATGCGCCGCGGAGCTTTTGAAGAAAGCCCCGGAATATGATTACATCATCACCGCCGAGGCAAAGGGCATTCCCCTCGCCCACGAGATGGCACGTCAGGCAGGCAACGCCAAGTACATCCTCGCCCGCAAGGGTCCGAAGCTCTATATGCGCGACATTCTTGAGGTGAACGTTCACTCCATCACCACCGCCAAGGAGCAGCATCTGTATCTGGACGGCGCGGATGCCGAGCTGATGAAGGGCAAGCGCATCCTGATCGTTGACGACGTGATCTCCACCGGCGAAAGCCTGCATGCGCTGGAAGCACTGGTCGAGAAGGTCGGCGCAACCGTCTGCGGTCGCATGGCGATCCTTGCCGAGGGCGACGCGCAGGATCGGGAGGACCTGATCTATCTGGAAAAGCTGCCCCTGTTCCACCCCGACGGAAGCATCATGGAATAAACCGTTGCCCCGCAGCAGCCGCTGCGGGGCTTTTCCGTCGAAGCGGGACGATAAATAACAGTTGAAATCGGCAATATCTTCTGCTATAATACTTGCAGCACGCAGGGTTAGTTTATTGGTAGAACGATCGCTTCCCAAGCCATAAGGGCGGGTTCGATTCCCGTACCCTGCTCCAGCAGAAAAGCCACCCCATCGGGGTGGCTTTTGCTTATTGATGCCTGTCGCAGCTGCATTGACTGCTGCAGGAAGAGCATTTGCCGGAGCAGGTAGCACCATCGGGGCAGCCGATGCACTTGACGCCCTTTTTCTTGGATCTGTAAATGAACCAGATCCCCAAGCCGACGATGACGGCGACCACCGCGATCACGAGATAATCCACTGCGTTCATAACGATCACTTTCCGCTCAGGGCATATTCAGCGCTGAGCTTTTTGTTTGTCCTGCCGATCAGCGTACCGATCACGATGCCGATGGCGATCACCACAGCCAGACCGATCAGGGCAGCAACGACGTTCAGAGAAGCGGGAGCGGTGATCAGCGTGCCAACGGTGTACACCAGATACGCGACCACATAGCCGGTAGCAAACTGCAGGCCGATGCCGCCCCAGAACCACTTGCGATCCTTGATCTCCGAGTTCATAGCACCCAGCGCAGCAAAGCACGGGGGTGTAAAGAGGTTGAACATCAGGTATGCAAGGGCAGCGACTTTCGTGATTGCCATCACACCTGCCACCTCCGCGCCTGCGCCTTCCATCAGCGCCAGCTCTTCTGTGTCGATCAGGTTCTCAAGACCCACAAAGCAGACTGCCAGCGTGCCGACCACATTTTCCTTGGCGATGAAGCCGGTGACAGCCGCTGCTGCCATCTGCCACGATACGACACCTACGATGGGTACCAGCAGATACGCAATGGGATTTGCAATGGTTGCGAGGATAGATTCAGAAGCGGCTTCCGCCTCTTGGAAGCTCCATGTGAAGGTCTGCATGATCTGCACCACAGTGTTGCAGACCAGAATGACCGTACCTGCCTTGACAATGTACGCCCAGCCGCGGCTGCACATGGAAATGAATGCACGCTTGATAGAGGGCAGCTTATACTCAGGCAGTTCAATGATGAAGAAGGACTTGCGGTTCTTGTGACCGGCGATTTTGTTCACCAGCAGCGCACCGATGAGGATCAGGAAAATGCCGACAAAATACATCAGCGTACCCACCCAGTCGGCGTTGTCGAAAAACGCGCCTGCAAACAAAGCAATGACAGGGAGCTTTGCGCCGCAGGGCATGAAGGGGGTCAGCATTGCGGTAGCGCGACGCTCCCGCTCGTTGCGGATGGTGCGGCATGCCATAACGCCGGGGATGGCACAGCCGGTGCCGATGACGAAGGGAATCACGGACTTGCCGGAAAGACCGACCCACTTGAAAATGGGATCAAGGACGACGGTAGCACGTGCCATATAGCCGCAGTCCTCCAGCAGGGCGATCAGGAAGTACATGACCATCACGAGGGGCAGGAAGCCGACCACCGCGGCAACACCGCCGATGACGCCGTCAACCAACAGCGCCTGCAAAATGGGAGACGCGCCGGAAACCAGCTCACCGACCCAGCCTTGGAAGGCTCCCAGCCATCCCGCCAGCAGGTCAGCCAACCAAACACCAAGACCCAGCTTTCCGTCAGACTGGGAAATGTGGAACACGAGGAACATCACCGCCGCAAAGATCACCAGTCCCAGAATGGGGTGGGTGATGACAGAGTCGATCTTGTCTTGGAAATTTTTATTTCTGGTCAGAACCTTACGCTTTTCCACCTCGGCGACGATCTTGTTGACAAACTGGAAACGCTTGCGGTCAGCAGCCTCGACAGCTTTCTTATCGGTCAGGTCAACGTCGCCCTGCACGTAGGGCGCTTTCTGCGTCTTCCCCTGCAGCGCGGCAGCAGCCTGAACCACTTCCTTCAGACCATCGCCGGTGGTGGAGGTGGTGTCCACAACGGGGCAGCACAGCTTTTCAGAGAGTGCTTTTACATCGATCTTTGTCTGCTTCTTCTCGTTGATGTCGTGCTTGTTCAGCGCAACCACCACGGGAATGCCCAGCTCCAGCAGCTGGGTAGTAAAAAACAGCGAGCGGCTCAGATTGGTAGCATCCACAATGTTGACGATCACATCAGGCTGCTCGTTCTTGACATAGGAGCTGGTGATGCTCTCCTCGGAAGTAAAGGGCGACATGGAGTACGCGCCGGGAAGATCGACAGCGATCAGCTCCAGCTCCCCCCCATACACCTTTTTGATGGGTGCCTCTTTTTTGTCCACGGTAACGCCCGCCCAGTTGCCGACCTTTTCATTGCGACCGGTCAGGGCATTGTACATGGTGGTCTTGCCGCTGTTGGGATTGCCTGCAAAAGCAATTCTCATAGATGGATTCCTCCTTCAATTTATCTGACAGTTGATACTGCAAATTGAAATTTCGTTAGCATCCGCTAACAGCAGTGCAAAAGGCAAGCAGCGGGCATTTCCGCTGCGCTGAGCTCAAACGATGATCGCCTCTGCCAACTGGTTGTCGATGTTGTATCTGCCATCCTTGATGGAAACCGTACAGCCGCCTCTCCTACGGGAGACCACCGTGATCGGTTCGCCGCTGTAACAGCCAAGGGAAAACAGAAACGCATCAAGCTCTTCGTCGTCGGTTTCGATCCGCTGAATGATATACTCTTTGCCTTCTTCTGCAACTGCTAAAGTCATACCTGTCACCTGATTCGAAAATCAAAAATTCTGTCGTTAGTGATTGCTAACTTCCGTCCTGAAAATTAGTTAGCATCCGCTAACACCTCATACATTTTAACGCCGCTGCCTTATTTTGTCAATCATTATTGCCAATTTTTCGTAAATTTTTCTCCCCTTGCAATCCATGATCATCCATGGTAAAATAAATCCATGTCAATGAACGGAGGATTTTTATGTCCATTCACGAGTCTGCCGAGATGTATCTCGAAACCATCTATACCCTCTCCAAAACCGCCCCTGCGGTGCGCAGTGTGGACGTCGCCGAGGCTTTGGGCTACTCCCGTCCCAGCGTCAGCCGCGCGGTTGGTCTTCTCAAAAAGGACGGCTGTGTTTTGATGGACGAGAACGGTTTTTTGTCCCTGACTGAAAAGGGCGCGCAGATCGCCTCCCAGATCTATGAGCGTCATACGGTGCTGTCCTCCCTGCTGGAAGCGTTGGGCGTGGACAAGGAGACTGCTGCCGAGGATGCCTGCAAAATTGAGCATGTGATCAGCGACCAATCCTTTGGTGCTATCAAGACATATATTGAGAAAACCAACACCCCCTGATGTGGCTTTGCCGCACGAACCGTGATATCGCACAAAAAAGAACAAAAAATGCTTGATTTTTCGTGCAACCTGTGTTAATATACTTAAACTGATAATGTAACCCACAGGTATATGCGCAAAATATGGTTGCGCGTCTCTACAAACCGCCCTAAATGGTTGTCTACCGATCCGAGGATCGGTAGGCTTTTTTTATAAGAGAGGAGGACTAAAAAAGAAAGATGCATCAAACAAAAAAAGCTGTTCTTTACACTGAAATTATCTATTTTTTGGCACTTGCGCTGCTGGCTGTCGGCACAGCACTGACCGTATACGGGGATCTTGGTATTTCCATGGTCGTCGCACCTGCCTACATATTGCACCTGAAGCTCTCTCAATTTTTCCCGTTTTTCACCTTCGGTGTCGCCGGATATACACTGCAGGCAGTCGTTTTGATCGTAATGATGCTGTTGCTGCGCAAAGCCAAGCTCATTTACCTGCTCTCCTTCGGTACTGCTGTGGTATATGGCTCCGCGCTGGACGGTGCGATGCTGCTGATCGGTTTTTTGCCGGAAAACCCATATCTGCAGATCCTTCTCTATATTGTAGGCACCGTTTTATGCTGCGCAGCGCTCGCGCTGCTGTTTGCTGCTTATTTCCCCCCGGAAGCATATGAATTGTGTGTAAAGGAGCTTTCCGCCAAGCTCAACAAGCCTGTTCATATCGTGAAGACTGTTTACGATTGCTGCAGTTTGGCAGTATCTGTCGTTTTGAGCCTTTCCTTTTTCGGAACGATCCGCGGAATCGGCATCGGTACTGTGATCTGCGCATTCCTGTACGGCGTTCTGATCCGCACGTTCCAAAAGCTTTACGACCGATATTTTCTCTTTGCAGACAAATTTCCCCTGCGCAAATATTTTGAAGAAAGCGAGATGACAACATGAATAAAAAATACCGTCTTTCCACCGCCTTGGACATCGACGATCTTTTGATGGAATGTACCTCCTATGCCATTCGGCTGGCAAACGAAAAATATGGATTTGATCCTCCCATGACCATTTATGAAAAAGAAAAATGGGGAAAACTGGGAACCCGTGCCGACAGCATCTATCCTTATTTCAGCGACCCGGAATTTTACCGCACCCAGCCGGTTTATGAAGGTGCAAAGGAATTTGTACGTCGGCTCACCCAGATGACCGAGGTCTTTATCTGCACCGCTGTTCCGCCGCAGTTTATGGGCATCCGCGCCCAGCGGATCATGGAGGAGTTCCCTGAGATCCCTGCCGATCACATCTATATGGGCGCCCGCAAGGAAAACATCCATACCGATATTCTCTTTGACGACGCCATGCACAACATTCTCTCGTCCAACGCCAAATATCCCATTCTGATGCGCCGTCCTTGGAATCAGGAGGCAACCGGCATGCTGGCGGTGAACAATTATGATGAATTTCTGAAGCTGGTGGAAGTGATCGCGGAGAGCTATTCCGCCGTTTCCCATCAAACCGCCCCGGAGCATCCCGATATTGTGGTTTTGGTAGGACCCTCCAGCAGCGGTAAATCCAAGATCGCCACCCGTTTTCTGTCAGAAAACGACGATTTTGAGAAGCTGACCAGCTATACCACCAAGGATCCCACCGCCGTGGAAGTCAACCATTGGTATCACTACGTCCCGCTGGAGGATTTCCGAAAAATGTGCGACAGCGGTGAAATGCTGCAGTCGACCATGTATGCCGGTCACGGCTATGGCTCTAAAAAAGCAGACATTCAGCAGATCCTCTCCCGGGGCAAGCGGGTGATGACCACCATGGACATCTGCGGTGCCATGTCCCTGAAGACCTACTACAAAAACGTCACCACCATTTACATCAAGCGGGACAAAAAGGCACTGATGGCCAATATTTTACGGAAAAATTCCTCTATTGAGGACAAGGTCAACCGTCTGATGGCCATTGAATATGAGGAGAAAAATGCCGCGCTTTGCGACTACGTCATCAGCTTTGACACCTACGACGAAGCCGCTGAACAGCTGGGCCGTATTCTGAAATAAGCCTTTCGCCACCGGCACAAACGCCGGTGGCGTTTCTTTTTTATTACGGCACTTGTGAAGTTGCATTTTTTGTGCTATGATAGTGTAAATTTATGAAAAGCGAGGGCTTTTTATGCCGAAAATCACATTCCAAATTGAAGCCGGCGCGCCGGTGATCATGGAAGCCAACGTAGGCGACAATCTTTTGGAACTTGCCCGCCGGGGCAATGTTGCCATCGACGCCCCCTGCTCCGGCAACGGCTCCTGCGGCAAGTGCCGCGTGCAGCTGCTTGAGGGCGAGCTGGAGACCGTCCCCTCCCGTCACATTTCCGACGAGGATTTCCAAAAGGGCTGGCGCTTGAGCTGCAACTGCAAGGTGGTGGGCGATTGCACCGTGCTGGTGCCGGACATCGCCAGTGCCTATAAATCCCGCATGAAGACCGCCGACCTGTCGAGTCCCGAGGAGGTCGCCATTTTCGAGACCGCCCAGCGGGAGCTGAAGAAAAGCGGCATCGTCTTTGAAAATCAGTTCCGTGCGGTCAGCCTTTCCATGTCCGCCCCCAGCGAGGACGACACCATGCCCGACATCGAGCGTCTGACATGGGCAGTGCAGGAAGCGTTGGGTGTGGAAAAGGTTCACGTCCCCTTCGCTGTGATGGTCAAGCTTGCGCGTGTCCTGCGTGAATTTGACTTCAACGTCACCGTCAAGGGTCGCCTTGAGGGCAATGCCTTCCACTGTATGGAGATCTGCGGACCGGAGGATACCCTTCTGGTGGGCTGCGCCATCGACATCGGCACGACGACTGTGACCATGGTGCTGGTCGACCTTGAAAGCGGCAAGATCCTCGCCAAAGGTTCTTCCGGCAACGGTCAGATCCGCTACGGCGCAGATGTCATCAACCGCATCATCCAGCAGTCCAAGCCAGGCGGCGCAGAGAATCTGCGCAAAGCGATCGTGGAGGAGACCCTGAATCCCATCATCCGCAACCTCTGCCGCAGCGCAAAATGCACAGAGCGCAGCATTCTGCGGCTTTCCGTCGGCGCGAACACCACTATGAACCACCTGCTCGTCGGTGTGGATGCCGACCCCGTGCGTATGGATCCCTACATCCCCAGCTTCTTCGGCTGGGAAGGTCTGCTTGCCGGTGATCTGAAGCTGCCGGCAAATCCCCTTGCCCCTGTTGTGATCGCGCCCAACATCGGCTCTTACGTGGGCGGAGACATTACCGCCGGAACGCTGGCGAGTCTGATCTGGGACAAGGACGAGATGAGTCTGTTCATTGACCTCGGTACCAACGGCGAGATCGTCTTTGGCAACCGGGACTTCCTCATGAGCTGCGCCTGCTCTGCAGGTCCTGCCTTTGAAGGCGGCGACATCTCCTGCGGCATGCGCGCAACCGACGGCGCGGTGGAAGCCTGCGTCATTGACAAAGACACCATGGAGCCGACGCTCACCATCGTGGGCGATGCCGGGCAGAAATGCGTCGGCATCTGCGGCAGCGGCATCATCGACATCATTTCCGAGCTATTCCGCTGTGGCATCATCAACGCCAAAGGACTGTTCGTCCGGGACGGCAAGCGCGTCCTGCGGGATGCCCACGGCTCAGGTCGCTATGTTCTGGCATTCCCCAACGAGACCGAGACCGGGCGCGAGGTGTCCATCAATGAAGTGGACATCGACAATTTTATCCGTGCCAAGGGCGCGATCTTCTCTGCCATCGACACGCTGCTGCAGTCCGTTGACATGACCGTTGACATGATCGACCACGTGTACGTCGCCGGCGGCATCGGCTCGGGCATCAATATGAAAAATGCGGTCAACATCGGCATGCTGCCGGACGTGGAGCTGGAGAAGTTCAGCTACATCGGCAACTCCTCCCTCACCGGTGCTTATGCCATGGTCATCAGCGATCAGGCAATCGAAAAGTGCGCCGAGGTGGGTGCGAACATGACCTATCTGGAGCTTTCCACCTACCCGGGCTATATGGACTCCTTCGTGGCAGCCTGCTTCCTGCCCCATACGGACGCACGTCTGTTCCCGAATAGTCGTCAGGAGGTATAAAATGATAGAAAACAACAAAGAAGAAGTTCCCTTTTCCCATTATGAAGGGCTGTTTCGTGCTTTAGAGCCTGCAGCTGTTACGCAGCGTCTCGGAGCGGTCAAATGGGATGGCAAGGAATTTTATGTAAACCTCTTAGGTCGGGAGTTTGCCATCTCCCATCCTGGCTATGCCATCCGCGGGATCGATGGCGGCAGCATTCCTCCCCTGCCTACACAAACCTTCCTGCTGCGCTACCTGCTGGAGTGCAGGGACGTGGCTTGGAGCGGGCAGTGGAAGACCTTCCGGGAGATGCCTTGGGGCGAGCTTTACATCAAGCCCTACACAGGCAGAGTCCTGACCCGCGCCGCTTTCACCTTCGGCACGCGGATTGCTGCCTTCCGTGCCGCCTGCGAAAAGATGGGTGCTGCCCCGCTGCCCCACGGCGACGCAGGCTTCCAGTTTGAGCTTTTGCCGGGCTATTTCATGCAGATCCTTGCATGGGAGGGGGACGATGAGTTCCCGCCCAATGCGCAGGTGATCTACTCGGATAACTTCGCCGATGCCTTCGCCGCAGAAGACCGGGTGGTCGCAGGTGATGTGCTGATCTCCACCATCAAAGGGAATATGTAACACACAAGGGCGTGCCGACCGGCACGCCCTTGTTTTTTATTGCTTTGTCATTGCATCGCGCTTGCTTTTGCCGCAAACACAGGAGGATTCATATGCCAGATGCACTCTGCCGCAGGCGCAGCGCCAGCCGTTTTCAGGAGTTTCTGTATAAACACCATCCTGTGCATACACATAAAAACTATCCTTTCCAGACGCACCGACGTCCATATGCTGCAGTCTGTAGTTCATTTCCATCAGATTGTCCACAATTTCGCCGTAGCCGTAAAGCATAAAACCACTGATCCATGAACTCAGTGCGCCCACAACTGCAACAATGATGCCAGTCAAAAAGTTTGCCGTAAATATAAGAACCACGCCGCCGATCACACTGACTGCGATGCCGATTCCGCAAATGATCTTGGTCAGACTCTTGATTTTTGTTCCAACCCATTCGTACATAATGCTTTCCTTCTTTCTAAATCTTTTTCATAACCATACGGTTATGAATTGGCATCATTATACCAACACTATGATACGATGTCAATACCATTCGGTTATGAAAGTTGGTGGATAAATGGACAATTACTATCCGCGCCTGAAGGATTTGAGAGAGGATCACGATCTGTCGCAGCAGCAGGTTGCTGATTATCTGAACATGAAACAGCCCCAGTACAGCCGCTACGAGCGGGGTTATCGCGATATCCCCACCGATGTGCTGATCAAGCTGGCAAAATTGTACCAAACCTCTACCGACTATATTCTTGGATTGACCAATATTCCAGATGCAAAACCACATAAAAAATAAGGGGGCGTGCCGACCGGCATGCCCTTGTTGTTTATTCGGGACATCTTCTGTTGTAGGGCGGGTGCTTGCTCCCGCCACGAAACCCGACGATATTGTAATGGCGGCACCAAGGAGCCGCCCTACAGTCTCCGTCGCACCATTTCTGATCGCAGGAGCGACCATCGACCGTCCGCTATGTCTCTCGTTCCGCAATCAAGGATTGCAAAGTACGGAAAAATTTGATATAATGGTCAAAATATGACTATTTTCAAAGAAGGACGAGCCTTATGAACGAAAACATTACCTTCGCCGAGCTTGGACTGTCCGAACCCATGCTCAAAGCCCTGGAAAAGAAGGGCTACGGCTACCCCACCACCATTCAGGCAGAGGCGATCCCCCACTTCCTGCAGTGGCGGGACGTCATTGCCAAAGCACCCACCGGCACGGGCAAGACCTTTGCCTTCGGCATCCCCATGATCGAACACATCGACCCCGCCCTTCCTGAGGTGCAGGGTCTGATCCTTGCGCCCACCCGAGAGCTTGCCATCCAGATCGGCGACGAGCTGCGGGGTCTGCTGACCCATTTTCAGGGCATCCGGGTCGCCGTTCTCTACGGCGGCGCCGGCATCGGCGGGCAGATCCAGCAGCTGCAGAAGCATCCCCAGATCGTAGTTGCCACCCCTGGCAGACTGATGGATCACTACAACCGCAAGACCATCCGTCTGGACAAGATCCAGACCGTCGTGCTGGACGAAGCCGACCGCATGCTGGACATGGGCTTTTTCAAGGACGTGACCAAGATCATCGAAAAGGTGAAAAACCGCAAAAACCTCGGTCTGTTCTCTGCCACCATCTCTCAGGAGGTCATGACCGTTTCGTGGATGTATCAGCGGGACGAGATCGAGATCACCGTCGAGCCGAAGCAGCAGGACAAGCCTGACATCGACCAGTACAGCATCACCGTCACCCCTCTTGAAAAGGCGGAGACCACCCTGCGTCTGATCCGCACCCAAGGCTACGAGCGGGTGATCATCTTCTGCAACACCAAGCACATGTGCCAGCGGCTCTCCGATGAGCTGCAGCGCGCCGGTCTGGACTGCGACTGCATCCATGGCGACATCAGGCAGAGCCAGCGGGAAAAGACCATGCAAAAATACCGCCAAGGCAAGCTGGCGATCCTTGTCGCCACCGACGTTGCCTCCCGGGGCATCGACGTGGACGATGTGGAGTGCGTGATCAATTACGATATTCCCGAAGAAAACGAATACTACATCCACCGCATCGGTCGTACCGGCCGCGCCCGCCGCAAGGGCAGTGCCTTCTCCATCATCGGCAATTTCCCCGAGAAGGCGAAGCTGGATGAGATCGCAAAATATTCTGAATTTACCATCCGCCCCGTCACCCTGCAGCCCGACGGCACGTTGGTGGACGAAGCACCGGCGGCACCTGCGCCCAAGCCGCGCAGGAAGTTCCGTTGAACGCCCGGGAGGAGGGCTTCCTCCTGCTCACCAGCCAGTTGGGAAACCCGGAGCGAAGGTGTCTCACTACCGCCCAGCTGCGCACCCTGTCCCAGCGCATCGCCACAGCAGACCGGCCGGCGCAGGATCGGGAGCTGACCGCTGCCGACCTGAAAGCGTTGGGCTACGGGCAGGAAATGGCAGACCGCATCGCCGCGCTGCTGGGTGAAACCGACCTGCTGCAGCATTATCTGCACAAGGGCGACCGGGCAGGCTGCGTTCCCCTCACCCGTGTGACGGAAGGATATCCCGTCCATCTGCGCCAAAAGCTTGGATTGGACAGCCCCGGTGTTTTATGGGCGAAGGGTGAGCTGTCGATCCTGAAAAAGCCAGCCATCGCCTTGGTGGGCAGCCGGGACATTTCCTCTGAAAATGCAGCCTTTGCCGAAAAAGCGGGCTGCGCGTGCGCCTTGCAGGGCTACGTTCTCATCTCCGGCAATGCCCGGGGTGCTGACCGCATTGCCCAGAATGCCTGTCTGAAAGCAGGCGGTCAGGTCATCAGCATCGTTGCCGACGAGCTGAGTAAGCAGCCGCAGAGGGAAAATGTCCTTTACCTCAGCGAGGAGGGCTACGAGTCCGCCTTCTCCTCTGTACGCGCCCTCAGCCGCAATCGCGTTATTCATGCGCTGGCTGAAAAGGTGCTGGTTGCACAGTGTTCCCTCGCCAAGGGCGGCACTTGGAGCGGCGCGGTGCATAATCTTAAAAACAACTGGAGCAGCGTTTTCTGCTTCTATGACGGCAGCGAAGCCATGAACCGGCTTGCGCTTTGGGGTGCGACGCTGATCGACATGTCCGCACTCAGCGACCTCGCCGCTTTGAAAGACCCGCGGACAAGCCTTTTCTGACCGCAAAAAGCCATTATTTGGGTTATTTCCCTCCCCTTTTGCATAAACTAGAGGGGCAAAAGGAGGGATTCCATGGAGCTTCCACAGGGCGGTCTGCTCGGCAAGGCGTGGCACTATGTGCGCCGCGTTCAAAAAATGAATATCGGACTGCACGCGGCAAATGCCGGCTATTTTATCGTGCTGTCTGTCTTTCCCACGCTGGTGCTGCTTTTGGGCTTGCTGCGTTACACGGACTTGGATGCCGGTGACCTGCTGACTGCGCTGGAAGGCGTGATCCCCGAAGCGTTGCTGCCGGCAGCGGAAAAGCTGATCATCAGCACCTATGCCTACACCTCCACCGCGGTGGTATCGGTGTCGGCAGTGAGCGCGCTCTGGTCTGCCAGCCGGGGTATTTTCGGACTCATGGCAGGACTGAATGCCATCTATGGTGTCCGGGAAGACCGCAGCTACCTCTATACCCGCACCATCAGCGTCTTTTACACCTTTCTGTTTCTGCTGGTACTGCTTCTGACCCTTGTGCTGAACGTGTTTGGTAAATCCATCCTGCAGATGCTGCCCCCTGCAAGGGGTGCTTTCTGGGAGTTCCTCTCGGAGATCGTGGATTTCCGCTTTCTTTTGATGCTCCTGCTGCAGACGGCATTGTTTACCGCCATGTTCATGGCACTGCCCAACCGCAAAAACAGCTTTTCCGACAGCTTTCCCGGGGCGATCTTCGCCTCCAGCGGCTGGCTGCTGTTTTCCAATCTCTTTTCCGTCTACGTGGAGCATTTTTCCGGCTACGCCAGCATCTACGGCTCGGTCTACGCCGTGGCACTGAGCATGCTGTGGCTGTATTTCTGCCTTTGGCTGCTGTTCGGCGGCGGTGCGCTGAACAAGTTGCTGATGGACACATAAAAGTTTTTACAAAATTTACCGCCTGTTCACATCTTCTTTTTATGATACGCAAAAAGGAGGGATGCAGATGTTTGGCTTCGTCACCGCCGATCTCAAGACTTTGACAAAAGAGGAACGGTCGCGCTACAATGCGGTCTACTGCGGCATCTGCCGGCAGATCCGGGAACGCTCCTCCCAAAGTGCGCGGCTGGGTCTGAGCTACGACATGGCATTCCTTGCGTTGCTGCTGATGAGCCTCTACGAGCCGGAGGAAACCGCCGGCGACCGGGCATGCCTGCTGCATCCAATCGCCAAGAAACCGTGGGTGAACAATGAATTTATCGGCTACGCTGCCGACATGAACGTAGCACTCGCCTACTTCAAGGCACTGGACGACCGTCAGGATGACCGCTCCCTGCGCGCCAAGCTGCTGGGCGGCATTTTTGGTAAGAATTACGATGAGATCGCCCTACGGTATCCCCGGCAATGTCAGGCGATCCGGGACTGCATCACAGAGCTTGACCGGCTGGAAGCGGACAGCTGTCCCAACCCCGACCTGCCTGCCAATGTCTTTGGCAATTTGATGGGCGAGCTGCTGGTTTACCGCGAGGATCTGTGGGCAGCCACCCTTCGGAAAATGGGCATGGCACTGGGCAGGTTTATTTATCTGGGCGACGCGATGATTGACTACCGCCGTGACCGCCGCAGGCATCGGTATAACCCCTATCTTGCCATGGGCATGGAGGAAGACTGGCAGCGTTGGGAAGCCCATCTGGTGCTTGCCATGGCTTCCTGCACGCAGGAATTTGAGAAGCTGCCGCTGGTGCAGGACAAGCAGATTCTGGACAACATCCTCTATCACGGGGTGTGGAGCAGCTTCCGTCAACCAAAACACGAAAGGAGGGATGGTGTTGATTAACGATCCCTATCGGGTACTGGGCGTCAGTCCCGACGCATCCGATGAAGAAATCAAAAAAGCATACCGCAGGCTGGCGAAAAAATACCATCCCGACCTGAACCCGGGGGACGAAGCCGCCGCCAAGAAAATGCAGGAGATCAACGCCGCCTACGAGCAGATCAAAAATCCCGAAAAGGCAAATCCCAACCCCGGCGGTCAGAGCTATGATCCCTTCGGCGGCTATTACCGACGCCGCACCTACCAATATGACGAACCCGGCGACCGCTATCAGGCAGCCGCCTATCAGTACGTACACATGGGTCGCTACGCAGAAGCGTTGAACATTCTGCAAAACTCGCAGAATCACAACGCAAAGTGGTATTACATCAGTGCCCTTGCCAACCACGGACTGGGCAATCAGGTGACTGCACTGGAGCATATCCGCAAGGCTGTTTCCATGGAGCCGGACAACTTTGAGTATCTGAGCGCATTGGATAGAATCCAAGATGGCGGCGAATCCTACCGGGAGCATTCCGGGTATGGGCGCGGCTTCACCATGCGGGGCAATCCCTGCGCCAGCGCGCTGCTGTGCTGGTTTTTGAACCTTTGCTGCTGCCGCGGCAGGCTTTGCTGTTGACAATTTCGCCGGAAAGTGCTATGATTGACCCGACAATTTGATAGAAGTTCCGTGGCTGCCGCGGGCTGATGCCGCTGCAGCTGAACAAGATAACCGGGTGTGAATCCCGGACGGTACCGCCGCTGTATGTGGGAAGGTGCGCTCTTTTGGCGAAAGCCAGTCACTGGAGTTTTCCGGGAAGGCAGAGTTTCACCGCTGATGCCCCAGCATCGAAACCCACGAGTCAGAAGACCTACGGAATGGATCTCCCCTTCTTTGCGCGATTACAAAGAAGTGCGTTTGTCGCAGAAAAACGGCTGCGGCGTCATGTTTGGCGCCGCAGCCTCATTTTTTTAGGAGGAATGTAACATGAAAAACACAAAAGTGCGTAAAATCCTGTCCGTTGCCCTCGCAGTCATGCTTCTCGCCTGTACGATGCTGTTCGCCGGCTGTAAGGGTGAGCCGCTGGTGATCAAGGACTCCGACACCTGCATCGTGATCAAGCCCACCGCTGAGTCCATGGGCGACAGCACCGACATGGTTCTGATCGACTACATGAACAAGCTGATCGAAAGCGGCGAGCTGACCTGCACCATCGCCGACGGCATGGTCACATCCATCAACGGCATTGAAAACCCCGCCGATTTCAGCAGCTGCTGGATGCTCTACACCAGCGATGCGGACAACGCCAACACCGCTTGGGGTACGGTGGCATACGACGGTAAGGAGTACGGCTCTGCCATTTCCGGCGCGGAAACCCTGAAGATCAAGCCGGGTCAGCTGTATATCTGGGTATTCCAGTCCTTTAGCTGATGTCAAAAACACGTTTTATCGTCCGGGTGGCGATCTGCGTGGCGATGCTGATCGGCATACAGCTGGCACTGTCTGCCATCGCCGGCATTGAGCTGGTGACTGTGATGCTGCTGTGCATGTGCTTTTGCTACGGAAGCCGCACCGGCATGACCATTGCCACCGTCTTTTCGCTGCTGCGGTGCTTTGTATTTGGATTTCAGGTCAATGTGATCGTGCTGTATTTGGTCTACTACAACCTTTTCGCGGTGTTTTTCGGATGGTTGGGGAAAAGATTAACTGGGGAAATCTCCCTTCTCAAAACCGTCATCGTTGTGGCTGCTGCCATGGTTTTTACTGTGTGCTTCACCCTGCTGGACGACGTAATCACACCGCTGATCTACGGGTTTCTTCCCAATGCGGCGAAGGTCTATTTCCTGCAATCCCTGTCTGCCCTGATCCCGCAGACGACCTGCACCTTGGTGACCGTTTCGGTGCTTTTTGCCCCGCTGACAGCCGTCATCCGCAAGTTTGATTCCTAATAAAAAACGGAGTGGAAATTTCCACTCCGTTTTTTATTATACCTCTTTGTACATCGCACCGGCATCGTCCTTGCGGACGGCTTCAGCGATTTGCAGCACTTCGACTGCCACCGTACGGGTACCCATGGTGATCTCGATCCTGTCACCGATCTTGACCTCATAGCTGGCTTTGACCACCCGCCCGTTGACGCTGATACGACCGTTGTCGCAGGCTTCATTGGCGACCGTGCGCCGCTTGATCAGCCGGGATACCTTCAGGTATTTGTCCAGCCGCATTTTACTTGGCGACAGCGTCCTTCAGGCTCTTGCTTGCCTTGAATGCGGGAACGCGGGTTGCGGGGATCTCGATGGTCTCCTTGGTGTGGGGGTTGCGGCCAACGCGAGCTTCGCGCTTCTTGGTCTCGAAAATGCCGAAGCCGGAGACCTGAACCTTGTCGCCTGCGACCAGGCTTGCGGTGATGGAGTCGATGGCAGCGTTCAGAACGCGCTCTGCGTCCTTCTTGCTGATGCCGGCGCGTTCAGCGGTGGCGGCGATGAGTTCTTTCTTATTCATAAATGATTGCCTCTCTTTCAAAAGTTAGGATTAACATCAATAAATTATCACAAAAAATGCAAAAGATCAAGAGGTTTTTTTCACAATTTCAACAATTTTGCAATTTTTTCACCCTTGGGCAGGAGTAAGCAGTCCTCCCGTGTAATGGCACGCAGCTTAATTGCGGCAATGAGATATACAACAACACCAACGACAATAGGAACTGCACAGGTGATTAGGGAAATCAGGCGTCCGCCTGCATCGCCCAGCAGGGATTCCAGCGCATACCACGCACCGAATACGAACACGCCCATGATCATCGCCGCAAGGATAGATCTGCCCATGTTCCGCAGCACCGAGGGCGCCTGCGGCAGCACCTTGCGCATGGAGATCAGGTTCAGTGCGGTGATGCTCATATAGCACAGCAGGCTGCCGATGGGCGTGCCTAAAATGCCGATATTGGGATTTGCTGTCAGGATCCAGATGGCAGCCAGCTTTACAATGCCGCCAACAAACATATTAATGACCGGCAGATTGACGTGACCGTGCGCCTGCATAATGGCATTGGTCAGCAGTACCGCGGCATTAAATACGATGCAAATGCCCATGATGATCATCAGTGAAGTGGAAAGCTCCAGCTTCAGACCCGAATAGCCGCCCAGCAGTGCCGTTACCGGCCCTGCCAGTACCGCAAGGCCCACCGCGCAGGGTGCGCTGATCAGACCTGCAACGCGGGCAGCGGACTCCTCTGTCTTTCTGGCATCGCCGGCTTCTCCTCTGGTGATCTGGGCAGTGATGGCGGGGATCACGCTGATGGTAATGGGTGTGATGAAGGCGCAGGGCATATTGAAGATCTTCTGAACGAAGTTATACACACCCTTTTGGTTGTCCGCAAGCCACTGAATGGCTTCCGCACGGGACAGCGCGGCAGGGTCGCCATCATATTTGTATGCCAGCATAAGTGCTTGGATCTCGGCACCGGACATGGTGGCATCAAAGCTTTCCTTCAGCTGGCGCATATAGACCTTTGTTTCCAGCGCGGTCAGCAGCTGCAAACCGGCTGAGCCGATGGTGATGGGAATCGCAATCGCCAGCAAGCCCTTTGCAATGTCTTTTCCGGAGGTGACCTCCTCATTGGACACCGGCAGATCCTTATAAGCCTTACGGAAGCAGTAATTGAGATACATTGTGGAAACAAGGCAGCTCATGGTCACGCCGAAGATCGCGCCGCCGGCGGCAAGGGATTGTGTTTTGATCAGGAAGATCGCCAATCCGGCTGCACTCAGACCGACGATCAGCTTTACCGCTGCCTCCAGCACCTGACTGACCGATGTGGGAGTCATGTTGCTCTGCCCTTGGAAGAAGCCCCGATAGGCACTCATCAGGCAGATGAGGAAGCAGCAAGGTCCCAGCGTGACAATGGCTACCCATGCATCAGGCTGTTCCTGAAAATCCGCAAGCTGCTTGCAAAACGCCATCATCAGCAGTGTGCCGATCAAGCCGAGGGTCAGAAAAATGGTGCGCGATACCGTATAAATTTTCCGCACCTGCCGATACTGCCCCAGCGAGCTTGCCTCCGAAATCATACGGCTCATGGCAACGGGCAGTCCGGCTGTGGAGATCATCAAAAGGATCATGTAAATATCATAGGCGGTGGAGTAATAGCTGAACGCCACATCGCCGATGATGCCCTTTAAGGGAATGGAGTAGAATGCACCGATCACCTTTACGATGGCAGTAGACAAGGCAAGGAGCATGGTGCCGTGGAGGAAGGATTGCTTTTTCGGTGTTTCGGACATGGTATCCTCCCTTACTTGGTCTCCTCGTCCGCGAACAGACGGGGAATGGTGTCGTTGGTCAGCTCCTCGACCACCGACTTCAGGTCAATGGTGGGGAACTGTCCGTTCTGATAAAGGATCTTGCCGCGAACCATGGTCATGGCAACGTCGCCGCCCTTTGCGCTGAAGCAGAGGGCACTGAGGACATTGTGGCAGGGCATCAGGTGGGGTGCGGAAAAATCCACAAGGCAGAGGTCGGCATCAAAGCCCACCTTGATCATGCCCGTATTCTCTCCGCGACCCTGCGCCCGGGCACCGCAGGTGGTCGCCATCATCAGTGCAGCAGAGGACGGCAATGCGGAAGCATCCCCTTCCTTGGCACGGACAGAAAGTGCCGTGGCGCGGATGACTTCAAAAAGGTCGAGATTTCCCGCATCGATCACGCCGCCGGTGCCGAGGGCAACATTCATGCCCGCCTTGACCGTTGCAAGGACATCGGCAGAGGGCTGACCCTTTTTCGCCGCTGTGACGGGGCAAAGGACGGCGGTCGCCTTCTTCTGCCCCAGCAGCTTCCGCTCAGCATCGGAAAGGCAGGCGCAGCTTGTGACCGTCGCAGGCACATTGAACACGCCGTGGCAGTCAAGCAGCTCCCCTTGTGTCAGACCCGTGCGGTCAAGACAAGAGTCCTCCTCTGCCTGCGTTGCCGCCAGCGGCAGCTGGAAGCCCAGCTTTTTCTCCGCGGCAAAGCCCACCAAGCCTTCCCAAAGGCGGAAATTGCTGGTGTATTCGGCATGGATGCCCGCATCGATGCGGATGCGTCCGTCGTCGTGACCGTGCCACTTTTCCGCAACGCGCACCAGCTCCTGACACTGCTCATCGGTGTCGAAGTCGAAGTCCTCGTTCTGGTCGATAAATCGGTAGGCGGAAAGGGCGATATTGGCTTTGATGCCGCTCTCAGCAACCGCCTCCGCCGTGGCATTGGGATAGTAATAAAGGTCAGACACCGAGGTGATGCCAAAACGCAGGCACTCGGCAATACCCAAAAGTGCCGCCGCCTTGGCAGCACGGCTGTCCATCCTCGCCTCCCGCTTCAGCTGCTCCGTCAACGCCTCGCTGACGGAAAGGTCGTCCAGATAGCTGCGCAAGGCTGTGGTGGCAAGCTGGGTGTGGCAGTTCACCAGACCCGGCAGCAGTACCATGCCCGTACCGTCGAGGATGGTCTGGGGCTTGCCCTCCGGGGCAGACTTGCCGATGTAGGCGATCTTGCCATCTTCAACGCCCAGATAAGCACCGAAGAGTACCTCCATTTTTTCATTCATCGTCACGATGGTGACATTGGAAATTAACGTATCCAAATCAAAGCGATCCTTTCATCAGAGCAAACAGCTCGTGCTTTTGCTGCAGCACCTGCTCCAGCTTTTCGATGTATTGCTCCGGGAATTTGGGGTTGTGGAAACGCTGCAGCGTTCCGTCGGGAAGGTTTACCTTGTTCATACCGCCGCCACCGAGGGAGAGGATGGTATGCAGCTCCTCCATCATGTAGATATTGTAAAGGCAGTCTTTTTCCTTTTTCGACCAGCCCACATTTTCAAAAGAACCCGACATATATTTCTGCCGGTAGAGGTAGTAGGGCTTGTAGCCAAGACCGCGCAGAGTCCCGTTGGCATACTCCACCATTTCCGCCACCTGCTCCGCTTGGGACAGTCCCTCCCGCTTTTCAAAGAGATCCGCGCCCTTTTTCAGTGCCAGCGTATGCACGGTGATGTTTTCGGGGGCAAGGGCGGCGACGGTGTCCAGCGAATAGCGGAAGCCGTCAAAATCATCCGTGGGAAGTCCTGCGATCAGATCCATGTTGATGGCATCAAAGCCGGCATTTTTTGCCCAGCCATAGGCTTTTTCCACATCATACGCCGTGTGGGGTCTTCCACAGGCGCGCAGCACGGAATCCACCATGGTCTGGGGATTGATGCTCATGCGGTCAGCACCGTGGTCACGGATGGCACGCAGCTTCTCCTCACTGAGCGTATCGGGTCGACCACCCTCGACGGTGAACTCGATGCAGCGGGAGAGATCGAAGTGATCACGGATCGCGTCCAGCAGCTGGGTCATCTGCGCCGTGGATAAGGTAGTGGGTGTGCCGCCGCCTATGTAAATGGTACGCACCTTCCTGCCGGAACTTTCCAGAAGTCTTCCGGTCAGTTCGGTTTCCCGCAGCAGCGCATCCAGATACGGCTGCAGAAGCTCCGTCTTGCTGCCGATGGTGCGGCTGACGAAGCTGCAATAGCTGCAGCGGGTGGGGCAAAACGGAATGCCGATGTAGAGAGAAATATCCGACGGCTCCAGCAGATTGGCGGCATTTACCGTGGAAACGGAGCAATCCACCGCCAATTTCCTGCGTTCAGGTGTCACATAGTAGACATCACGCAGCATTTTTTCCGCAGACTCAGGTGTGCCGCCCTCCAAAAGGTGCTTGGTGGACAGCTTGGTAGGGCGAACCCCTGCCAGCGCGCCCCATGCCGCATCGCTGCCCAAAATCTCCCGGGCAGCCAGATAATAGCTCTGCTGCAGCAGACGGCGGCGCAGGCGCACCGACTCCTCCGCCACGGGCATACGCCGCGCGGCGCGGGCGGTTTTGCCCCGGAGGGTGATTTTTGCCGTGGCAGTGAGCCAGATTTTTCCGCGGTGGACGGCAGATACGGCTTCGCCCTCCTCCGTTGTGGAAAAGAGTGCCATCTGCAGCTGCTCCACCGCGTAACGGTCGTCATGACCGATGAGTGTCAGTTTCATAGTATATCCTCAGTTAACGAAGATAGGGGTTGCTGCGGCGCTGGACATCGAGGGTGCTTGACGACCCGTGACCGGGGAAAATGCGGTAATTTTCAGGGAGCTTTTTCAGCCGTTTCAGAGAAAGACCGAGGCTGTCCCCATTGCCGCCGGGCAGGTCGGTACGACCGCAGGAGCCGTCAAAGAGCGTATCGCCCGTGAACAGCACATCCTCGCAGCGGTAGCACACCGAGCCTTTGGTATGACCGGGGGTCTCCAGCACCGTGAAGGTCAAACCTGCCAGCGCAAGCCCGTCGCCGTCGGCGCAAAATTCCAGCCCCTTCAGGTCACGACCCGCCAGCGGGAAGATCCATGCCGCTACGGGATCACCCGTGACAATCCAGTCCTTTTTATGCATGATGAGTCTGCAGCCGGTCTTTTCCAGCAGCTCCATGACCGCGCCCACGTGGTCAAAATGCCCATGGGTCAGCAGAATGGCATCCGCCGTCAGCTCCTGCTCCTGCAAAAACCTCAGGATCGTTTCCGGCTCAAAGCCGGGGTCGATCACAACGCAGTGATCGCTCCCCTCAGGGCGGACGATGTAACAGTTGACCTGATAGCCGCCCAATACCAAGCAGTCGATTTGAAGCATAGTTATCCCCTTCTCGGTGCGTCCATCAGCTGATCGGTATCCAGAATCAGCGTGACAGGTCCGTCATTGACGGACTCTACCTGCATATCCGCGCCAAAACGTCCGTGCTGGGGCGGATAGCCCAGCTCCTGACAAATTGCGAGGAATTTTTCATACAGGGCGTTGCCCAGCTCCGGCGATCCCGCCTCCACAAAGCTGGGGCGGCGACCCTTGCGGCAGTTGCCGTAGAGGGTGAACTGGCTGACCACCAGCACCTCGCCGCCGATGGCATCCAAGCCCAGATTCATCTTGCCGTTCTCATCTTCAAAAATGCGCAGTCCCAGTGCTTTTTCCGCCAGATATCGGCATTCCTTTTCCGTATCGTTGGGACCGACACCCAGCAGGATCAAAAAGCCCCTGCCGATGCTGCCGACCAGCTCGCCGTCGATGGTAACGGAAGCAGATCGGACTCTTGTCAAAACAGCACGCATAATTTTCTCCTTTAGTTCTGTCCGCGGCGAACCTCGATCACGTCGGGGATGGAACGCAGCTTGTTGCGGATCGCCTCCAGCTCGGTAACGTCCTTGACCTCAAACTTGACCGTAAAGCCACTCTTGCCGCCGGGCAGATCCTTGCCGTTCAGCTCCTTCAGCCGGACGCGGGTGGTGGTCATCATAGTGGCAACGTCCAAAAGCAGACCGTCACGGGTGATGCACTCCAGCTCCAGCGTGGTTTCAAAGGGCTGGGCTTCCTGATTTGCCCAGTACACCCGCACCCAACGGGCAGCCTGAATCGGCTCATGGCGGTTTTTGGTATTGGGGCAATCGTTGCGGTGAACCGACACGCCGAAGCCCTTGGTGATGAAGCCGATGATGTCATCCCCGGGAACGGGGGTGCAGCACTTGGCGAACTTGATCATGCAGGAATCAATATCCTCCACCACCACGCCGTTGACCGCGTGGCGGTTATTTTTGACCGCCTCAGAGTCGGGACTGGTGCGCAGCACCGCAGGCTGCTGTGTCCGCTCGTTCTGCTGCGCCTTCAGGGCGCGGTTGATGTCGTCACGGATGCGTCCGACAGCCTTGACGGCGGTCAGACCGCCGTAGCCGATGGCGGCATACATATCCTCCCAGTTGTCGAAGGACAGCTTCTTCAGCAGCTGAGGACCCAGCTCGGGATCGATGGTCAGGCTCAGGGGCAGTCCGTTGCGGCGCATTTCCGCTTCAAAGGATGCACGTCCGTGGGCGACATTTTCTTCCCGTTTTTCCTTTTTGAACCATTGCTTGATCTTGGTACGCGCCTGATTGGATTTACAGATGGTCAGCCAGTCACGGCTGGGACCCTTGGCGGATTTGGAGGTCAGAATCTCCAGAATGTCGCCGTTTTTCAGGGGCGTATCGATGTTGGCAATGCGGTTGTTGATCTTGGCACCGATCATGGAATTGCCGACGCCGGAGTGAATGGCATAGGCAAAGTCGATGGGCGTCGAACCGGCAGGCAGGGAAACGATGCGACCCTTGGGGGTAAAGACAAAGACCTCGTCGTCGAACATATCGATCTTCAGCGACTGCAGATAGTCCTCCGCATCGGTATCCTGCTGGCTTTCCAGCAATCTTCTGACCCACTCAAAGTCCTTTTCGTTGCCCTCGCCGCCCTGCTTGTACTTCCAGTGGGCGGCAACACCGTATTCGGCGATCTCGTGCATCTCCCACGTGCGGATCTGCACCTCGAAGGGGATGCCCTGAGAGCCGATGACCGTGGTGTGCAGGGATTGGTACATGTTGGGCTTGGGAGTGGAGATGTAGTCCTTAAAACGACCGGGTACCAGATTGAAAAGGTCGTGGATATGTCCCAGCACGTTGTAGCAGTCGGGGATGGAGTCCACGATCACCCGGAAGGCGTACACGTCATAAAGCTCCTCCAGCGACTTATCCTGTGCCTGCATTTTCCGATAGATAGAGTAAACGTGCTTGATGCGGCCGTAGGTGGTGCTGTGGATGTTCACGCCGTTCAAACGCTCCATGATCTTACCCTGAATGGTGTTCATGAACGCCTCGTCCTGCTCCTTATGGGCGCGCAGGTAGGACATGATGTCTTCATACGCCTCCGGCTCCAGATAACGCAGGGCGATATCCTCCAGCTCCCACTTGATCTTCTGCATACCAAGGCGGTGCGCCAAGGGTGCATAGATATCCATGGTCTCCCGACATTTGGAGATCTGCTTGGCAGGGGTCTGGTACTGCATGGTACGCATATTGTGCAGACGGTCAGCGATCTTGATCAGCACGACACGGATGTCCTTGCTCATCGCCATAAACATTTTGCGTAGGTTTTCCATCTGCGCCTGCTCGGTGGACGAGAAATTGGCACGGGTCAGCTTGGTGACACCCTCCACCATCTCAGCAACCGCCTGACCGAAGAGCTTCTCGATCTCCTCATGGGAGGCATCGGTGTCCTCGATGCAGTCGTGCAGCAGTGCCGCCAGCACAGCATCGGTATCCAGACCCATCTCCGTAACGATCTTTGCCACCGCCAGCGGATGGATGATGTAGGGCGAGCCATCCTTGCGCTTCTGGAGCTTATGCTTGTTGTTGGCATAATCCACCGCGCGATCGATCAGCGCCATGTCCGTGCCGGGCATATATTGGGAAAGGGTTGCACACATTTCCCGGTAATGAACTTCAAAGGTTTCCATAATTAACTCTCTTTCAAGCGCAGAAGGGTCTGCATCGTCAGGCTCAGGTTTAGGTCTGCTTTGTCCGCGCCGAAGGTCAGCTCAACGGCAATGTCCTTGTGGCGGCGGGTAAAGTGCAGCAGACCCACATCCTGAAAAATGTCAAGGCAAGTCAGCAGCTGTCCCAGTCCCAAGGGTCTGCCCGACCAGCGGACGATCTTGCGGCACAGGCACAGCGGATCTTCGCAGATGGGACGACCCACCGCATCCAGATAGCGCCAGACCGTAGTCAGGGTAGCCCGCTCCGGCAGCAGAGCCGTCGCTTCTTCACGGGTCAGCGAACCCGTGCGGATTCTGTTATAGCCGTTCAGCTCCGGCGAGCAGGGCGCATTGCAGCTGGGACGGATGTCCAGCACATTCATCTGCACCGTCCGCTCCCCGCGGAACTCATTGATCTGGGGATTGAAGGCAACATCCACCACGTCACCCAGCTCGATGGATGCCGTTTCCGGCGTCGCGGAAAAATAGATGGCGTTGATGGTGTGATGCCCGGAGCGAAGCCGCAGGCGCATATGCCGCCCGTTACCCACCTGCCCCATGCGGTCGACCACAAGCTTCTGCATTGCCAGCACCGGCTTGGGACAGCCCGTGCCGCAGGGCTCTAGGGACTCGAGGGAATCGATGCCCCGCACCGTCAGCAGCTCCGGCGTGACCATGCAGTCCACGTCCAGCACCGTGCGCGGTGCGCTGTCGGAATAGAAATTCGACGCGATGCTGCACATGCGGCATCGAAATTCCTCAATGTTCTTTTTGGAAATGGTAAAGCCTGCCGCCAGCTCATGACCGCCGTAGCTTTCCAGCAATTCCGAAAGCTCCGTCAGGGCAGCAAAGAGATTGAAGCCGCCAAAGCTGCGGGAGCTTGCCTTGCCGTGTTCCCCGTCCAGACAGATCAGGAAGGTAGGACAGCAATATTCCTCTGCCAGCCGGCTGGCAACGATGCCAACCACGCCCTGATGCCAGCTCTCCGCCGACAGCACGATCGCCTCCGGCGATTTGGTGCGGGGCAGCATGGCGACCGCTTCGTTGTAGATCTCCGACTCCACCTGCTGACGCTGGCGATTCAGGTCGCACAATGCCTTTGCAAGCTGCTCGGCACGTCGGGGATCTTCTGTCAAAAACAGCTCCACCGCCAGATCGATCTGCTCCATACGCCCGGCAGCGTTGATGCGGGGCGCGAGAATGTAGCTGATAGAGGTGGCGCTGATATTGTCGGCTGTGCAGCCGCTTTCCTTCATCAGTGCAGCAAGACCCGGACGGCGGGTTTTGCGGATCAGCTCCAGTCCCCGGGCAACAAACACGCGGTTTTCTCCGCAAAGAGGCATCACATCCGCGATCGTGCCGAGGCAGACCAGATCCGCACACTGCTCCAGCAGTGCGTCCTGATCGCCGCAGAGGGCAGCAGCCAGCTTGAACGCCACACCTACGCCGGAGAGGGTCATGTGGGGATAGCCGCCGTCAGGGCGGTGAGGATCCACCACGGCGATGGCATCCGGCAGCTGCTCCTTGCATTCGTGGTGGTCGGTGATCACCAGATCGATACCCAGCTCCGCGCAGAGGCGCGCCTCTTCCACCGCGGTGATGCCGCAGTCAACGGTAATAATCAGCTTCACGCCCTCGCTGTGCAGCTGATGGATGGCAATGGGATTCAGACCGTAGCCCTCCTCCAGACGACCGGGGATGTAGCTGACGCAATCTGCACCATTCCGGCGCAGAAACTCCGTCAAAAGGCAGGTGGAGGTAATTCCGTCCACGTCATAATCGCCGAAAACGGCGATCTTTTCGCCACGCATCATGGCAAGACCCACTCTCCCGGCGGCACGGTCCATGTCCGTCATCAAAAAGGGGTCCGGCAGGGGCGAATCGCAGGAAAGACAGCTGCGGGCTTCGTCCGGCGACTTCATCCCGCGGGCAGAAAGGATCATGGCAGTCAGCGGGGAATAGCCCGCGTCCACCAGCGAATTTACTGCATTTCTCTCCGGCTCCGATACATTCCAAATTCCATACTTCAAGGCAATACACATCCATTATATCTTTTTTCTGAATATTATATCAAAAACAGGACAAATGCACAATAGGAACTTTGGAATTTTGTCGGAAATGTATCGCATTTACGGTCAATTTTCATGCGTACGGACGATCTGCGCCGTCAGTGCCGCCAAAACCGGCGCAAACACCATGCCCATCAGACCCCAGAAGCGATAGCCTGCATAAAGAGCGAGCAGCGTCGTCAGCGGGTCAAGCCCCAGCTGCTTGCCCACCAGCCGCGGCTCCAGTACCGAGCGCAGCAGGCTGACCACTCCATAGATGCCCAAAAGCCCGACTCCCCGCAGGGTGTCACCCTGCAAAAAGCAGACCAGTCCCCATGGAATCAGCACCGTCCCCGTGCCGAGAACCGGCAGAATGTCCACAAGGCAGATCACCGCCGCCCACAGCAGCGGATGGGTGATCCGCAGCAGCAGAAAGCCTGCCGTCAGCACGCCGAAGGTCACAGCCACCAGCTTTCCCTGCGCCATCAGCCAGCCGCCGAAGGAGGCACGCACTGCCCGCAGCTGAGGCAGATACTGCTCCCGCCACGATTGGGGCAGCCTCGCAGCGATGGCAGCTTTGATTTTCGGCAGACGGGAGGAGATCATGAAGCTCGCCAGCACCCACGTACCCAATCCCAAAGCACTGTCCGGCAGACCCTTCAGTATCGTCGTCGCCAGTGTCAGCAGTGTTCCCGTCAGTCGATCCAGCAAAGCACTGCCGTTCGAAAACATATTGCTGACGCCATGGGAGACCACCGAACGGATGCCATCCGGCGCTTTTTCCACCATGTTCAGCATCCACCGCTCCAATGCTCCCATTCCGCTGAGCACCGCACCTTCAAGGTCAGGTAATACGCCTGCAAGAGAACCCACCTGCCGGATCAGCAGGGCGCACAGCGAAAGGGTCAGCAGCACCGCGATCAGCAGTGCCACCGTTACCCCGATGGCAGCCGCGGCGGCACGGGGCAACTTCAGCTTTTCATGCAGCAGCCCCACCAGCGGCTCCGCCGCCAGTGCCAGCAGTGCCGCCAGCAAAAACGGCAGCAGCACCGGCAGTAAAAACCGCAAAAAGACCCATACACCGATCAGCACAAGGGTCACCGCAGGCAGCTTTTGAAGGGAAAATTTTTGCATACGTACTCCTTTCTCGGACAAATGTCCACAACTGGGGGTTGCTTTTTCCAAAAAATGTGATACAATGTCCTCACAACAGATGATTTTCAGCATTGATTTGTGGAGGAAATAACCATGCGCAAACAGCCAAAGTACTACATCATCGAAGCTTCTGCTCTGCCGGAAGTGTTTTTGAAGGTGGCAGAAGCCAAGCGTCTGCTTACCACCGGCGAAGCAAAAACCGTCAATGACGCAACCCATATGACCGGCATCAGCCGCAGTGCCTTTTATAAGTACCGGGATTCCATCCTGCCCTTCCAGAACATGACCACCGGACGCATCATCACCTTCCAGCTGATGATGCACGATGAGCCCGGCGTGCTGTCCTCCCTGCTGACCATCTACGCCCAGCAGAAGGCCAACATTCTGACCATCAACTCCATCATCCCCACCAACGGTCACGCTCTGGTCACCATTTCCGCTGAACTGACCGACCTGACGGTTTCGCTGGAGGAGCTGCTGCATCTGCAGCAGAATACCTACGGCATCATCAAGGCGGAGATCATCGCAGGCTGACTTTTACATCCGCAGACCCACTTCGGTGGGTCTGTTTTTTTGTCGCACCCGCACCTCCTGACCCGCATAACATGGAATGGAGGTGAAACTATGCTGATCGTGCAAAAATTTGGCGGAAGCTCGCTGGCAGATCCCCTGCGCATCCGCCTTGCTGCACAAAAGCTTATCAAAACCGCACAGGAGGGACATCAGACCGTCGCCGTGGTCTCGGCGCAGGGCGATACCACCGACCACCTGCTCTCCGCCATTGCCGACATCACATCCGCGCCGTCCCGGCGGGAGCTGGATGCGTATCTGAGTGCAGGTGAGCTGCTGTCCGCAGCACTGATGGCAATGACAATCGAAAAATGCGGTCACAGGGCGATCAGCCTTGCAGGCTGGCAGGCAGGGTTGCTGACCGACTCCGTCCATGGAAACGCCCGGGTGCTGGGTCTGCAGAACGACCGTATCCGCAAGGAGCTGGAGCAGGGAAACATTGTTGTCATTGCCGGCTTTCAGGGCATCGATGCAGCCGGAAATGTGACCACCCTCGGGCGGGGCGGTTCCGATACCACGGCGGTGGCGCTGGCTGCGTTTCTCGGCGCAGACCGCTGCCTCATCTACACCGATGTTGACGGCATCTACGACCGTGACCCCCGTATTTTCCCTGATGCGGTGCGGTTTGATGCCATTGATTACACATCAATGCTCCGCCTCGCCAAGAACGGCGCGCAGGTACTGCACGACAGGGCTGTGGAGCTGGCGCAGGAGAAAGGGGTCGAAATTCAGGTGTTATCGTCCTTCCGCCCCGGCCCCGGAACGATGGTTGGCAGTTACTAATAAATTTATCCGCTTTCGGGCAGGATAAAACAACAAATCATGAAAATTTCTCCTTGACAAACGGCAGATCCTATGCTAAAATGCTCGGGTAATGAAGAAGGCTGAACATCCGCCTCACCGTAAGCGCATCGCAAAACGGTTCATATTCCACTTCCCTCCGGGGATCTCTGTGTGAATGTGCGGATGCTTTGGCATCCGCTTTTTTGTGCAAAATGGAGGTGCTTACCATCGCAAAGTTTGATCATCAGCTGAATGAGGAGATCTGCGACAAAGAGCTTCGTGTCATCAGTGAAGACGGTACCCAGCTGGGCATCATGTCCGCCGAGCAAGCCAATGCTCTGGCTGACGAGCAGGGTCTGGACCTGGTGAAGATCTCTCCCAACGCCGTTCCCCCGGTCTGCAGAATCATGGACTATTCCAAGTACTGCTTCGACCAGAGAAAGCGCGAGAAGGAAGCGAAAAAGAACCAGAAGGTCGTCGAAGTCAAGGAGATCCGCATGAGCCCCAGCATCGACACCAATGACTTTAACACAAAAGTGAAGGCTGCGCAGAAATTCCTCGCAGACGGCAACCGTGTAAAGGTCAGTGTCCGTTTCCGTGGCCGTGAGATGGCACACACCAATCTGGGCGAGAAGCTGCTGATAGACTTCGCCGAGGCCTGCTCCGAAATTGCCAACATGGAGAAAAATCCCAAGCTGGAAGGTCGCTTCATGGCGATGTTCCTCACCCCCAAGAAACAGTAAACAAGCTGCAAGGCTAAAATAACCAAAGATACGGAAGGAGAATTTACCTATGCCCAAGCTGAAGACCCATAGTGGTGCTAAGAAGAGATTCAACCTGACCAAGACCGGTAAGGTTAAGAGAGCTCGCGCTTATAAGAGCCACATCCTGACCAAGAAGACCACCAAGCGTACCCGCCATCTGCGCGCCACCGCTTATGCTGACCAGACCAACGTCAGCGCCATCAAGGAAATGATTCCTTACAAGTAAGCCAGAAGGAGGATAACAGAAAATGGCAAGAGTTAAAGGCGCGATGATGACGCGCAAGAGAAGAAATGCTACCCTGAAGCTGGCCAAGGGCTACTGGGGCTCCAAGTCCAAGCACTTTAAGATGGCTAAGCAGCAGGTGATGAAGTCCGGTAACTATGCTTTCGCTGGCCGTAAGCAGAAGAAGCGTGACTACCGTCGTCTGTGGATCACCCGTATCAGCGCTGCTGTCGCTCCCTACGGTCTGAACTACTCCAAGTTCATGAACGGTCTGAAGAAGTCCGGCATCGAGCTGAACCGCAAGAGCCTGTCCGAGATGGCTATCAACGATGCAGCTGCATTTGCAGCGATCGTCGAGAAGGCAAAGGCTGCTCTGTAAGAAACGCAATTTTGACCCTGCCACCCGGCAGGGTCTTTTTGCAAGGAGGTATTCCCCATGGAACTGTCCCACACCGCCACCCGCGAAGGCAGACTTTCGTCCTTTCTGCGGGGCGAGCTGCAGATGTCCGCGGGACTGATGAACAAGTTAAAATGGGGCGATGCCATCCGGGTCAACGGTCAGCCCCGGCACACCAATTTCCCCGTCGTCCCCGGGGATGTGATCACTGTGCAGCTGCCTGAGCAAGAGGCTGACTATCCGGCAGAAACGGGCGAACTGAACATCCTCTATGAGGATGTGTGGCTGCTGGCTGTGGACAAGCCCGCGGGCATGCTCATCCACCCTTCCCGCAGCCGCAACACCGGCACCCTCGCCAATTTTGTGCTGGGTCACTATCAACAAAAGGGCGAGCAGGCACTCTTCCACCCCATCACCCGGCTAGATCGGGACACCTTTGGCGTGGTGCTGATCGCCAAAAACGCCCACGTCAGCCAGCTGCTCCAGTCCGGCGGGATGACCAAACGCTACCACGCCATCACCTGCGGCAGTCCGTCCGACGACGCAGGCATCATCGACGCCCCCATCGCTCGCAGACCTCTGCCCAGTTTGCTCCGTGAGATCCGCGATGACGGCAAACCGTCCGTCACAAAATACCGGGTGCTGGAACGAAACTCGGTGTTATGTAAACTTGAATTAGAGCCGGTCACCGGCAGAACCCATCAGCTGCGCCTGCATTGCGCCCACATGGGCTTCCCCATTTTGGGCGATCCCCAATACCGCAGCGAAGCTTCGGCGGCGATCTCTGAAAAAATGGGCATTTCGACACAGATCCTTTGCGCCGCGGAGCTGACCTTCACCCACCCCATGACGGGGGAAGCGCTCACCATCCGCTCCAATTTGATACCCCATTTTTGAAATCCCGTTGCTTTTGCGCGGGATTTCGTTTATAATGAACAAAAACAAAGGAGGTGAAGCCATGGCACGTCTTTCCGACCCGATCACGATCCTCAAGGGCATCGGGCCTACCAAGGCAAAGCAATTCGCCGAACTGAATATTTTCACGCTGGGCGATCTCATTTGCCACTTCCCCCGGACATACGAGGATCGAACCCGATTGCTCCCCATCGACAAGATGGAGGTGGATGTCCCCGCCTGCTTTCGCGCCATGGTGATGAACACCCCCCGCACCGCCCACATCCGCAAGGGTCTTGACCTGACCCGCGTGCAGGTTGCGGATCACTCCGCCCGTCTGACGCTGACCTTTTTCAACAACAAATACGCCGCCGAGCAGCTGCAGTACGGGAAGGAATACATCTTCTACGGCACCCTCACCGGCGATTTCGTCGGCTACAGCATGACCAATCCCATCTTTGAGTCGCCGGATTCCCTGCCGGTTGCCACCCGGCGGGTGCTGCCCATCTATCCCCTGACGGCGGGTCTGAACAACAACACCATGCTCAAGGCTGTCCGTCAGGCATTGGAGCTGTGCGATCCTCCGGCGGAAATTTTGCCGGAAGCCGTCCGCCGGGAATACGACATTTTAAGTGCTGATCGCGCCTACTATGCCATCCACGAGCCTGCCAACATGGCAGAGGCGGAGCTGGCGAAGAAGCGGCTGGTTTTCGAGGAATTTTTCGTCTTTTCCGCAGGACTCGCCCTGATGCGCGCCGCCCGGGCGGAAAAGAAAACGGCTGCCTACCGCGACACCGAAATGCAGCCCTTTTACGATGCGCTCCCCTTCCGTCTCACCGGCGCACAGCAACGCGCCATCGGAGATATGATCGCCGATGTTTCCTCCGGCAAGCCCATGAACCGTCTTGTGCAGGGCGACGTGGGCAGCGGCAAGACCATGGTCGCCGCTGCGGCAGCCTATCTTGCTGCCCGAAACGGACACCAATCCGCCCTGATGGCACCTACGGAAATTCTCGCGGAGCAGCATTATCAATCACTGTCAAAGCTATTCGCGCCCCTCGGCATCCGCACGGCACTGCTGACCGGCTCTATGACACCGAAGCAAAAGCGGGAGATCCGTGAGAAAATAACCAATCACGAGATCGACCTTGCCGTCGGCACCCATGCCCTGCTGTCGGATGCGACCCAGTTTGCCGATCTGGGGCTGGTCATTGCGGACGAGCAGCACCGCTTTGGCGTTGCCCAACGCTCTAAATTATCCGCCAAGGGTGACGATCCTCACCTGCTGGTGATGTCCGCCACCCCCATCCCCCGGACGCTGGCACTGCTGATGTACGGCGATCTGGAGGTTTCCATCATCAACGAGCTGCCTCCGGGGCGCAAAGCGGTGGACACCTTCCTTGTGGGCGAGTCCTACCGCCCCCGCATCAACGCCTTTATCCGCAAGCAGGTGCAGGAGGGGCATCAATGCTTTGTGGTCTGCCCCGCCATCGAGGAAAACGAGGATCTGGGCATCAAGGCGGCATCTGTCTGGGCGGAAACCCTGCAAAAAACCGTCTTCCCTGACCTTCGGATCATGCTCATCCACGGGCAGATGAAGGGCGCGGAAAAAGAAGCCGCCATGGCAGCCTTTGCCCGGGGCGAAGCGGACGTGCTGGTTGCAACCACGGTCATCGAGGTAGGAGTGGACGTCCCCAACGCGACGCTGATGGTCATCGAGGATGCAGACCGCTTCGGTCTTTCTCAGCTGCATCAGCTCCGGGGACGGGTAGGGCGCGGCGGTCATCAGAGCTACTGCATCCTGACCACCCACAACCACAACCCCGACACCGTCGCCCGGCTCAAGGCACTGTGCAAGACCACGGACGGCTTCCGCATTGCGGAGGAGGATCTGAAAATGCGTGGTCCCGGCGACTTTTTCGGCGCACGGCAATCGGGCTTGCCCGCCTTCCGTGTGGCAAATCTGAGCATGGATCTGCAGCTTCTGAAGGATGCCCAAGCCGCATCTGCCGCGTGGATCAACACCGAAGGCACCTCCGACACGCCCGAAGCCATCGCCCTGCGCCAGCGCATCGGAACACTTTTCCAGCGTGCCGAAGGCACGATGAACTGAAGAAATGTTCAAGAGCCACACCCCGAGGGGTGTGGCTCTTATGTTTAGAAAGGAAATTTAAGAATTGGTTAACGCTTAGTTTGCAGTGTAAACTTCGATGGTCTCAATGCGAACCTGCTTCAGCAGCTCAGCAGACTGGAACACGTTGGTTGCACTTGCGAAGGTAATGGTAACCTTGTCGCCATTACGGGAGATGGTTGCGCCGGCAACTTCCATGCCGTCAAAGCCGGTCAGATACTTGCCGTCGGTGAAATCGTCCAGAGTGAAGACGATGGCGACCATGCCGGTGTACTCGATCTTGATGGTGGAGGACTGGTATGCTCTTGCAGCATAAGTGCCCTTCTGATCGTAGTTGTCAGTCTGGCTGGAAGCCTTGTCGTTGGTGTAGGTAATGTTGTTAGCCTTGTAGACGGTCTGGGTGGTGGTACGGCTGACCAGATTGGTGGTGCCCATCATATCAAGGCTTGCAGCCAGCTTGCCGGTGATGGTGCCGGTTTCACCGGAATTGCCGGTGTTACCGGTGTTACCGGTGTTGCCGGAGTTGCCGGAGTTGCCGCCCTCAGGAGCGGTGATGGTGCCGTTTGCGCCGGTAGCGTTGTCCAGCTTGAAGGTGTAGATGGAAGCATCGCTGTCATCGTACTTGCTGTAGACGGTCAGATAGCCGCTGTAGACTTCCAGATACTGTGCCTTGCCCTGATAGTTGGCAACAGCGCACTTGATGAAGTAGCCGCCGTTGGTAGCTTCCAGAACGAACTTGGTGTTGTCGCTCTGTGCATCAGCAAACTTCACATCGGTAGCATCGCAGAACAGATACTTGCTGCCTGCCTTGAAGGAGACAGTGCCGTCGCTGTTGGTGATCTTTTCCAGAGCGATGGCGTCAGCCTTGTTCTCGGACAGGGTCAGCTCGATCTTGGTCTTGCCGCTGGAGCTGGTGTAAGCGTACTGTGCGCCGGTAATGTACTTGTTCTCCTTGGGG
>SVMI01000004.1:86321-146449 GCA_015067495.1 Oscillospiraceae bacterium
TCCTTGGGGTAAGCCAGAACGATGGTGCCGCCCAGCTGTGCCTTTGCGGGAATGATGCGGTCGAAGGAAACGGAAACTTCCTGACCCTTGTCATTTTTCAGGGTAGCGGTCAGCTTGTAGTTGACATCCTTGTCAGCAGCGGTGATCTTGACAGTGGTCATCTTCTCACCGACAGCGAACTGCACGTTCTCTGCCTTGTCAGCAGACCATGTGATGGGATAAACAACGCCGTCAATACGAACCTGGCTGACGACCTCGTAGTCAGCATCGGTGGTGGACTTTGCGTCCTTATACATGGAGTACAGGTATTCCTTTGCGCTCTCCAGCGCGGCATCCGTAGCAGGCTCTGTGTTGCAGGCAGCAAACAGAGAAACGCACATTGCCAGCAGCAGGATGTAAGAAATAAGTTTCTTCATATCTTTTCTCCTTCTATGCTTTAATCGTGAATGGTAATGTAATCCTTGGTCAGGACCTTGATCTGATAGGAGCCATTAAAGTAATCCACAACACCACGGACGTCAATGGTCTTGCCGCGATAGGCATCAGCGGTAATAATGTCACCGTTTTCATCCGTCAGCACGATGGTGCGGACATCGATGGTCACGCCGTCCACCTCACAGGTGAGGGTCATGGCACCATCGGAGTTCTCGTTGTCGCTTTGGGTGGTGTAAACGCTCTTGACATACAGATTCTTCATTTCCACGGAAGTACCCAGAGCCAGCTCTGCATACTTGAAGGTCTTGTTGGTGACCTCTTCCGTCTCAGGATCAACCATTTCCACATCCACTGTGCCGTTGACAAAGGTCTTGGGATCGGTGAGGGTGAACGCGGGCTGATTGCCGTCGCTGAGCTGCTTGACATCATCAGCAGTGGGGATGAAATCGCTGTAGGTCATGCCGGAGATCTGCCAAGAACCGCTGAATTCGGAAACATTACCCGCAATACGGACTTCGCTGCCGACTCTGACCAGATGCATGCCGTTAAAGTTAAAGCCGTAGTAGGCATACATGCCGTAGTACAGACCGGTTTCGGGATCCTGTGCTTCCAGATAGAAGCCGTTGTTATAGTGCATGGTAATGACGCCGGTAACAGCGACCTTGCTGCCGTCATAGCTTGCCACATTGGTGCGCAGCTCCTTCAGGTCGATCTCCGTTGCCAGACCGTAGAAGAAGTTGGGGTCTTTCTGCCCGGAGTAGACATTCAGCTTCTGAGCCTTTGCCTGATCGATAGCGGCAGCACAAGTGGTGCCGTAACGGTTGTTAAAGGAGCTGGATGCAATGGCGAGACCACTCTGCAGCAGCTCGATGTTCAGGTTGCGGTATTCGGTCTCGCCCTGAGGCTTGTACCAGATCCAAACCAGATAACGGCCGCCGGTGGAGTCGGCATCCCAGTTTTCGGTGTCAGACTCTACGATGATAGAGGAGGCACCCATCAGCTTTTCCTTGGTGAAGGCAGCGGCAGTCTTGCCGTATTCTTCGATCTTGCCGGTGGATTCCGGGGTGTTGACAGCCAGAAAACGGGCCTTCAGCACACCGCCGGGAATTTCCTTGCTGTGGAAATGCACGGTGTCACCGTCAATATACTGCTTGACTGTGACCTCTTCCTGCTTGTAGTTGCTGTTCTGGTTCAGCGTGACCGAGGACGCATAGTCCGTGACCTGCGGAGCCGAAGGCTCCGTAGGCTGGGGATCGGGCGTACAGCCCGCGAACAAACACAGAACTAAAAGCAGGGAAATGATTTTAATCAGATTCTTTTTCATTACTTCTTGCAGTTGTTAATTGCATCCTGGAAGACCTTGTCGATCAGGGCATCCAGACCGGCAGAAGCATCGCCGATGAAAGCTGCCTGAATCAGGCTGCCCACTTCGTCACGAGCCTTGGCGGAGCCATTGAAAGCGGGAGAGGTGTAGTAAGCGTGAGCCTGCTCCATGCAGACCTTTGCGGACAGATAAGCAATGTTGTCGTAGCCGTCAGCCTTGGACATCTTGTCAGCATAGGTGGGATGCTGAGCGACGGACTTCAGAACGGGAACGTAGCCGGAAGCATCCGCAAATGCAGCCTGGAAGTTGACGTTGGTAGTCAGGAACTTGACGAACAGCCAGGAAGCGATGACTTCCTGAGGATTCTCGTCCTTGAAGATGCAGACGCTGGGACCCTGGGAAATGACCTTGGGTGTGTCGGGGTTCACCTGAGGAATGGTGGTGATGCCCACTTCGAAGGGGTACTCGCCCTGATCGTTTGCCTTGGGACGCTGATGCTTAGCACCTGCGGAGGAACCGATGGACATGTAGCTGCGCTGACCGGTGGTAGCGGTGAACAGACCGGAGGTGTATGCGCCGTAGATCTCCTGAGTGGTCACATATTCCTTCTGATACCACTCACGGAAACGCTTAACGAACTGCTTGTTTGCGTCGTTGTTGAACTGATAGTGCTCGCCGGTAGCGCTGGTGTAATCGCTGCCCAGCTGTTCGCACATGGTGATGAACCAGTTGGACTCGGAGTCATAGCCCAGAGGGATGCAATTCTCGTCGATTGCCTTGATCTGTGCGCAGACAGCTTCCATCTCGTCCCAAGTGGTGGGAACCTTCAGCTCGTGCTCTTCAAAGAAGGTCTTGTTGTAGTACAGAACCTCGGTGGACTTGGAGAAGGGCAGGGTGTACATCTTGCCGTCGCCAAATTCCTTGCCTTCTTCGTAGTAACCCTCGATGAAGTCAGCCTTCTGCTCAGCGGTCAGACCAAGAACTTCCTTGGTGCCGTCTTCACGGGTGATCTCGATGTTGCTTGCGATCAGGTCGTCCAGAGTGACAACTGCTCTTGCGACGTTGTAAAGGGCAACGTGGTCGGGGTAGCAGTAAGCGATGTTGGGCTGGTTGCCAACAGTCAGCTCGGTCTTGATCTGGTCACGGACGTCTTCATAGCCGCCAACCTGCTCGTGGGCAACAGTGATGTTGGGGTAGAGCTTGTTGAACTCAACGATGAAAGCATCCAGAACAGCTCTCAGGGGTTCGCCCATGGTGTGGTAGAAGTTGATGGTGACCTTGCTGCCGTCATAACCGCCCTCAGGAATTACAAAATCCTGAGTCAGGACGGTGTTCTGCTTGTTGCAGCCGGACATCAGGCAGACGCCCAGCAGCGTAGCGACCACCAGAAGCATTGCTACGATCTTTTTCATGGTTTTTTCATTTCCTTTCATGCTTGTATATTTGTGTTAAGACCTTGCGGTCGATTAACCCTTGATGCCGCTGCGGCTCACGCCCTGCATGATATACTTACGCAGGAACAGGAACACCAAAAACAGCGGAGCGGAGACGATGGCAACGGCTGCCATCTGCACGGGATAGTTGACATCGCCGGTGGTGGTTGTAAAGGCGTTGCGCAGACCGTTGGTAATCAGGCGGTGCGCATCGTCGTTGGCAACCAGACGGGGCCAAACATAGGAGTTCCATGCGCCCATCATCTTCAGGATGGTGATGGAGATCAGCGTGGGCATTGCCAGAGGGATCATGACCTTCCACAGGTACTTCAGGTCGCCGCAGCCGTCCACCTTGGCGGCAAGATACAGCTCGTTGGGAACCTGCATGAAGTTCTGACGCAGCAGGTAGATATAGAACACGCTGACGAGGAAGGGCACGATCAGAACCGTAAAGGTCTTCATCCAGCCAAACTCGTTGATGGTTGCGTAGTTGGTGATGGTGAACAGCTCGCCGGGGATCATCATGGTTGCAAGCAGAGCAGCAAACATGGCATCCTTACCCTTGAACTCCAGACGGGCAAAGGCAAAGGCGGACAGAACGGTGATCACCAGAGACAAAATGGTGGAAACGATGCCCACGTAGGCAGTGTTCAGGAACAGCTGCGCCAGATCTGCGGTTTCAAAGGCTTCCACATAGTTGTAGAATACCATTTTCTGCGGCCACAGCGTGGGAACGTTCAGGCGATATTCCGCCAGATCCTTCAACGAGGAAATGATCATCCAGTAGAAGGGGAACAGCACGATCAGAGCCATGACACCCAAGAACAGGTAGGTAAAGGCCTTGACCACGCCCTGCATTACTCTCTGCTGAGCGGAGACCTGCTGCAGGTCTCTTTCATGCATTACAACACTATCTTTTTTCTTAGCCATAATGCACCTCCTCAGAAATGGACGCGCTTCTTGCTGACCTGAAGGTTGATCAGGGTGACAACAAGAATGATGCCGAACAGAACAAGTGCCGCGGCACTGGCAACGCCGTAGTTCATTTCGGGCAGAGCCTCGTAAATGTAGCCGACCATGGTGTTGAGCTTCAGGTCAGCGCCGACAGGACCCATCTTTTCGCCGAAAATACCGACGATGCTGGAGTACTCCTTGAAGCCGCCGATGAAGCTGGTGATGACCACGTAAACCAGCATAGGGGACAGCAGCGGAACGGTAATGCGGGTCAGAACTCTCCAGCGGGGAGTGCCGTCCACACGGGCAGCTTCATAATACTGCTTGTTGATGGACTGCAGACCGCCCAGCAGGATCAGGATCTTAAAGGGCAGTGCGTTCCACACAATGTAGATGGTCATGACCGCGATGTTTGCGGCATAGCTGGACTGTGCGTTGATCCAGTTGACAGGCTCACCGCCAAAGAACATGATGACGTTGTTGATGATGCCCCAGCTCTCTGCGCGCATGCCGTCAGGGCTCAGACCGATGATGTTGAACATCGCGGCAAAGACCATGCCGATGGCGATGGAGTTGGTCACGTAAGGCAGGAAGAAGATGGTCTGCAGGAACTTCTGCAGAGGCTTGATGGAATTCAGCGCAACCGCGATCAGCAGTGCCAGAATCGTGGAGATCGGCACGGTCAGAACGGTCAGCAGCATGGTGTTCTTCAGGCAGGTCATGAAGTCGCTGTACTGCAGCACCTTGATGAAATTGCCCAAACCGAACTGGAACTGCACGCCATAGGCTGCTTCCAGTGCGTTATAGCCTTCCAAAAAGGCGATACGCACGGTGTTGATAATGGGCCACACGGTAAAGATCAGCAACAGCACGATAGCCGGTGACAGATAGATCCATGCTTTCCATTGATGTTTGCTATCTACCATATGCTGTCACCTCAAAAATAGATGCGCTCTTCATTTTCCTTATTGAAAATGAAGACCTTGTGAGCCTTGAGTGTGTAGCGGACGTATTCCTTGGAAGCATCGACCTTGTTGTCGGCATTGATGATGGAGCGGACAACGGGGTTGAGAGATGCTGCGTTCTTGGAAACGATGCTCACGTCACGACCCATGACTTCCACGGAGCTGAGCTTGCAGCTCAGGGGGCCGTTCTCGTCCAAAACAAAGCCCTCGGGACGGATGCCGACGGTAACCTCCTGATCGGCAACGCCGGGAACATCCAGCACAGCTTCCTCGCCGATGTAGAGCTTGCCGTCCTTCACAGTGCCGTCAAAGACGTTGATGGGAGGTGTGCCGAGGAACTTGGCAACGAACAGGTTCAGAGGATTGTCATAAACCTCCTGGGGTGCGCCGATCTGCTGCACGACGCCCAGCTTCATCACGACGATCATATCGGAGATGGACATTGCCTCCTCCTGGTCGTGGGTAACGAAGATGGTGGTGATGCCGGTCTCGCGCTGAATGCGGCGGATCTCCTCACGGGTCTGCAGTCTCAGACGGGCATCCAGATTGGAAAGAGGCTCGTCCAGCAGAAGGACGCGGGGCATCTTGACCAGCGCACGGGCGATGGCGACACGCTGCTGCTGACCGCCGGACATTTCGCCGGGCTTACGGTCCATCAGATCCTCGATCTGAACCAGCTTTGCAGCGGCATAAGCGCGCTCCAGCATCTCAGCCTTGGGCATTCTGTCTGCGCCCTTCAGGTTCTCCAGCGGGAACAGAATGTTCTGCTTCACGGTCATGTGGGGGTACAGTGCGTAGTTCTGGAACACCAGACCGACGCCTCTGCTTTCGGTGGGCAGCTCGGTAACGTCATCGTCACCGAAGAAGATCTTACCGCCGGTGGGCTTCTGCAAGCCGCTGATCATGTACAGTGTGGTACTCTTGCCGCAGCCGGAGGGTCCCAGCAGGCCGATGAGCTTGCCATCGGGGATCTCAAAGGTGAAATCGTTGACGGCAACGACTTCCTTGCCGGCCTTTTTGTCCCGGCTGGGGAAGATTTTTGTCAGATTCTGCAAAACAACTTTCATACAATTCCCTTCCTGTCTTTGATTTTTTGAAGTTGGTTTTCACATTGTTAATAATCCGAGCGTTCTGCTTCTTCCGCGTGGATACGCTTTTGGTATTCCAGCAGAGCCTCGGGAGTATCAAAAATCATCTGGCTGGCGAAATCCACCGCCACCGTGCAGGCGATCAGGTCATGGATGACCGAGCGCGTGCGATTGAAAATCAGCAGGCCAAGCTGCAGCAAAAGGATCAGGATCAGCACGATGGTACCTTCCAGTCCAATGCTGCCGAAATAAAGCATCACAATGATCAGCACGGGGATCATGGTCTCCAGTGTGTACTTGCCCAAAATCGTGCGGACGAAGAGCATAAAGGGTGTGATCTTCACACCGTCCACACGCATCAGTGCCACATTAAAGACCTTCTTGCCCAGCGTCATGCCGTTGCCGAACAGAAGCGGAACCAAAAATTCCAGCAGCACGAATGCCAACAGGATGCTCAGGGAAAGGATCACGAGGGTCAGTGTCATGATCATGCTGTAGGCATGCATCACCTCTTTGTCGGCATTGAGTGCCGCAAATGCCTGCTCGTAGAGCTTCAGCTCCTCTTCGGTCAGCTTTTCGTATTCCTCAAGGGTCAGGTTGAACTTCACGCCGTAGGTCGTTTCATACTGTTCATAGGCTGCATTCAGTTGGCTGCTGTAATTGTCGTAGCCGAAAGCATACGACAGCATGGCGGCAAATGCCGTTACAAGCACCACCAGCAAAATGGCATCCAGAAGCCACGCGGGAATCCGCTTTGACAGGCTTGCTTTTTGAAGATCAAATTTCATGGTTCATTCTCCGGGGGACGCTGTGCGACGAGGCACAGTTTCAATTATACATAGTCTCCTACATTATAACATCGGTTATCAGAAAAATCCATACTTTTCTGTTTTTTTCTTTCATTTTTTTGCGATTATTTTCCCGCCCGTTCCTCCAGAGCGAGAAGATACTCTTTCGGAACACGCAAATCGCCCTGACCGATACCGATTTCGATATGGGGCTTGATTTCTCCGTGATAATCGCTGCCGCCGCTGGGTAGAAGCCCATACGCCTGCGCGATGCGGTGGGACAAGGCTGCGGTTTCCCTGTCATAGGTGGAATACATGGTTTCCATGCCGTCCAGCCCCCACTTTACCGCTTCGTCAAGAAATTCCCGCAGCTGCTGCTCGTTCAGATTCAAAAACGGATGCGCCAGCACCGCCACCGCGCCGAGGGATTTGATAAAACGGATGATCTCAAAGGGAGATTCCCGCTTGGGCGGGACATAATAACCGTGCTTGGGCTTCAAAAGCTTCGCAAACGCATCCTGCACCGACTCCACATAGCCAAGACGTGCCAGCTCCGCGCCGATCCGCGCCCGGTTGACCTGCCCTCCCGCAGTAGCAGCTTTGATCGTCTGATAATCAATGGCATAGCCTGCTTCCTTCAGCCGGCGCACCAGCTGAATATTGCTTTCTTCCTTGCGGCGTTGGTACTCCTCCGTCCTTTCCGTCACGGCGGCAAAATGCTCCGGGCGCAGGAAAAGACCTAAAATATGCAGCTCGATCCCGTTATAATCGGTGGAAAATTCCGTGCCGGGAATTGCCCGGAGCTTGCGTCCCCGCGCCGCCTCCAAAAAGGCGGGAAGACCGCTCACCGTATTGTGATCGGTCAGCGCAACGGCGCAAAGTCCCGCCTGCTCCGCTAGGTCAAGCAGCCGTGCAGGGCTGTCTGTTCCGTCGGAAAAATCAGAGTGTGTATGCAGATCGCAAAAATTTGTCATATACTTCTCCCCTGTCGTCATGTGTCTGTATATTTCTATTGTAGATGCTATCCGTCAGGCTGTCAAGCGACTTTGAAATTTGTCGAAGGCGGCAGAAAAAGCCTTGCCATTTGCCGCCCGATGGGGTATAATTGGAAAATAGATTTGGAGCAAAGAGGGTGTCTTCGTGAACAATCCCGGTTTCGACAACGAAAAATACCTGCAGCTGCAATCGCAGCACATCCGGCAGCGGCTGGCTTCCTTTGGCGGCAAGCTGTATCTGGAATTTGGCGGCAAGCTGTATGACGACAACCACGCTGCCCGTGTTCTGCCCGGCTTCGAGCCGGACAGCAAGCTGCAGATGCTCCTGCAGCTGAAGGAGCAGGTGGAGATCGTTATCGTCATCAACGCTGACGACATTGAAAAGAGCAAGATCCGCGGCGATCTGGGCATCACCTACGACAGCGATGTGCTGCGCCTGCTGCGCATCTTTGAGGGTCTGGGTCTGTACGTTTCCAGCGTGGTTCTGACCCGCTTCCGGGAGCAGGATGTGGCAAAAGCATTTCAAAACCGGCTGGAGAGCTTGGGTATCCGTGTGTATCACCACTACGACATCCCCGGCTACCCCTCTGATACTGCCCGGATCGTCAGCAGCGAGGGTCTCGGTCGCAACGAGTATATCCATACCACCCGCTCCCTCGTGGTGGTGACCGCGCCCGGTCCCGGCAGCGGCAAGCTCGCCACCTGCCTGAGTCAGCTGTATCACGATCATCAGCGGGGCATCAAGGCAGGCTATGCCAAGTTTGAGACCTTCCCCATCTGGAATCTACCTCTGAATCATCCCATCAACCTCGCCTATGAGGCTGCCACCGCAGACCTCAACGACGTGAATATGATCGACCCCTTCCATTTGGAAGCTTACGGAGTCACCACTGTCAATTATAACCGGGATGTGGAAGCATTTCCCGTGCTGGATGCGATGTTTGAGCGCATTCTCGGTGTCTGTCCCTACAAGTCCCCCACCGATATGGGTGTCAACATGGTGGGCTATTGCATCACAGATGACGAAGCCGTCCGGGATGCCTGCCGGCATGAGATCATCCGCCGTTACTATGCCGCTCTTTGCGATCATAAAAAGGGCAAGGTATCGGACGAGGTGGTGCGTAAGCTGGAGCTGCTGATGAAAAAGGCAGGTGTGGAGCTGTCTTCCCGTAAGGTAGTAGCCGCCGCGCTGGAAAAAGCAGAGGCAACCGGTCTTCCCGCCGCTGCCATTGAGCTGCCGGACGGCCGCATCGTCACCGGCAAGACCTCTAATCTGCTGGGTGCTTCCTCTGCCATGCTGATCAATGCCATCAAAGCCCTTGGCGGCATCCGGGATCAGCTGCATCTGATCGCGCCGGTGATCATCGACCCCATCCAGACCCTGAAGGTGGACTATCTGGGCAACCGCAACCCCCGGCTGCACACGGATGAGATCCTCATCGCCCTTTCCATCAGCGCTGCCACCAACCCCCTCGCGGAGCTGGCGATGGAGCAGCTGAGCAAGCTGCGGGGCTGCGAGGTTCACTCCACAGTCATCTTGTCGGAGGTGGACGAAAAAACCTTCAAGCGGCTGGGTGTACACCTGACCTGCGAACCCCGCTTCAAAGGATAAAGAAAAAGTGCCTGCAGCCGCAGGCACTTTTATTTTGTTATCTTCTTTTCCACGTCCCGGTGGACAGCAGCGCAAGCATGGGGAAAACCTCCAAACGACCCGCCAGCATATCAAAACACAGCACCAGCTTGGAAAAGGTACTGTAGCTGCCGAAATTGCAGGTCGGCCCCACCGCTTCAAAGCCCGGTCCGATGTTGTTAAAGCACGCCAGAACCGCGGAAATGTTGGTGCCGATGGAGAAATTATCCAGCGAGATCAGCATAAAGCTGACAAACACCAAGATCACATATGCCGCAAGGTAGGCATTGGTGTTATCCAGCACCTGCTCGTCCACCACCCGGTTATTGATGCGGATCGCCTGCACCCGGCGCGGATGCATCAGCGTGCGGATGTTGCGGCGCAGCACCTTTCCAAGCAGCAGCACACGGGAGCATTTCAGTCCGCCGCCGGTAGAGCCGGCACAGGCACCAATGATCATCAGCACCATCAGAATACCCTTGGAGAAGGCAGGCCACTGGTCGAAATCCACCGAGGAGAAGCCCGTGGTGGTGATGATGCTGGAGACTTGGAAAAAGGCATGGCGGAAGGTCTCCTCCACCGTTGCGTACCGATCCCAGATATTCAGCGCGATCAGCAAGACCGCCACCAAAATGACACCCAGATACAGCCGCAGCTCCTCATCCTTGAAAACGCCCCTGATCTGCCGCAGAAGCAGCAGATAAAAGCAGCTGAAATTGATACCAAACAGCACCATGAAGACGGCTGTCACGTATTGCAGATAAGGACTGTAGCTTGCAAAGGAATCATTCAGGACACCGAAGCCACCCGTTCCTGCTGTTCCAAAGGCAGTACATGCAGCCTCCAGCAGATTCATCCCTCCGAACAGCAGAAACAGAATATCGGCGATGGTCAGCACGATATAGATCAGGTAGAGGATCGTTGCGGTCTTGCGCATTTTCGGCACCAGCTTGCCCACATCCGGACCGGGGCTTTCCGCCCGCATCAGATGCAGTGTAAAGCCGGAGCCTTTTCCGCCGGGGGAAACCGCCAGCAGAAACACCAGCACGCCCATACCGCCGATCCAGTGGCTGAAGCTGCGCCAGTAGAGCAGTCCGTCAGACAGTGCCTCCACATTTGAAAGCACCGACGCGCCGGTGGTGGTAAAGCCGGAAACAATCTCAAAGAAGGCATCGATGTAGCTGGGGATCTCCCGGGAGAACCAGAAGGGCAGGCTGCCCACCAGACTCATCACGATCCAGCTGATGGCTGCGCAGACAAGACCTTCCTTTGCACCAAAGACGCCCGGTGCGCCCTTGCAGCTTAAAAACAGTACTGCGATCAGCGCACCTGCGATGGCAAAGGTGAGCAAAAAGGCATACACTACCGTCATTTCCCCGGCGCACAGGCTGATGATCATGGCGGGGAGCATCAAAACCGTTACAGCCGTCAGCGTTTGGGCAACAAAACGGCCCATCATTTTATAATTCATCGTCCCACCGTCCTTACAGGAACACGTCACCCATCCGCAGCACGCTGCCCCGGTCTGTGGTGACGACCACCACTGTATCACCGGCATGGAACACCGAGTCGCCGTTGGGGATCTCCGTCTGGCTGCCGCGGGTGATGCTGGCAACCAGCACGTTGGCTCTGGGCTTGAGATTTTTCAGAGGGATACCGCAGTTGGGATCGTCCTTTTCAACCACAAACTCTATGGCTTCGACCTGACCGTCGGCAATGGCGTGGACGGAAACGGCAGCGCCGCTCTGATTCTGCATGGCGCGAACATAGCGCACGATGTGGTTACAGACCAGATCCTTGGGGCTGATAACGCTGCCCAGCTTCAGGCTGTCGAGAATGTTGCGGTTGCCGTTGTGACCCAGCTTGGTGATCACTTGGGGCATTTTCAGGGAGGACGCGTAAAGGGAGATGATCATGTTGACCTCATCCTCGCCGGTAAGGGTCACCAGCGCGTCCATTTGGGACAAGCCGTAGCTTTCCAGCGACTCCAGATCGCTGGCATCCGCATGGACGATCTGTGTATCCGGCAGCATTTCGCTCAGCTGACGGCAGCGTTCGGGGTCTTTTTCCAGAATATGGACGGAAATGCCGCCCTTTTCCAACAGCGTCGCCAGATAATAGCTCACACGACCGCCGCCGCAGAGCATCACACGGCGGACACGGCGGGTCATGATGTCCAAATTCTTCAGCAGTGCCGTCAGCTCTCTTGTGGGCGCGGTAACGAAAATACGGTCGCCCTCCTGAAAGCGGAAATGACCGCTGTTGGGAACAAATGCCTTGCCGTCGCGCAGAACCGCGCAGACCAGCACACGGCACTTGACCACTCCCGGCAGCTCCATCAGCGAAACATTGCACAGCTTGCTGGAGGCATCCAGCCGCAGCTCCACGATCTCGGAGCGACCCTTGGCGAATACGTCCCGGCGCAGAAAGCCGGGGTATTTCAAAAGCCGCTCGATCTCTGTAGCCGCCTGCCGCTCCGGGTTGACCGCCATGGAAAGACCGAACACATCCCGCAGATCGTAGATCTGCTCCGTATACTCCGGGTTTCGGATGCGGGCAATGGTATGCAATTTGGGATTGATGGCATGGGCTGTGGTGCAGCACAGCAGATTCACTTCGTCAGCATTGGTCGCCGCGATCAGAAGATCCGCTCCCTCCACACCTGCCTGAAGCAGCACCGGCATGGAGGCGCAGTTGCCGTGGACACCCATGGCATCCAGCCGCTCCATACTGGAATTGAGAACCTGACGGTCGGAATCCAGCAGAGTAATATCGTGACCCTCTGCGGTCAGCTGCTGCGCCAAAGTAAAGCCGACCTTGCCGTCACCTGCGATGATAATATTCATAATAGCCTCCGTATTCCGAAAGAATAGAGCATGAACAGCTACATTGTAGCACTCTTTTTGTCATTTTACAACCATCTTTCTTTGTTGGCTTCACCAGAAAAAAATATTGCAAAACAGACACAGTTGGGTTATAATGACACAGTTAAAAGACATCCCAGTTGGAAGAGGCTCTCTCTTCCGGAAAAAATGAGGCTTTACCTATGGAAAGAAAAGTTGGAACAACCTCCCGCGGCATCCGCGGACCCATCATCCGTCAGGGCGACGATCTTGCCGATATTGTGGTCAAGAGCGTTTTGGAAGCAGCCGAGAGCGAAGGCTTCCGCCTGTACGACCGGGACATCGTTGCGGTCACCGAATCCGTTGTTGCCCGCGCGCAGGGCAACTATGCGTCCGTCGATGACATTGCCGAGGACGTCCGCCGCAAGCTGGGCGGCGAGACCGTCGGCGTGATCTTCCCCATCCTCTCCCGCAACCGCTTCGCGGTCTGCCTGCGGGGCATCGCCAGGGGTGTGAAGAAGATCGTGCTGATGCTCAGCTATCCTTCTGACGAGGTGGGCAACGAGCTGGTCTCCCTTGACCGCTTGGACGAAGCCGGCGTCAATCCCTACAGCGACGTGCTGACGGAAGCAAAGTACCGGGAGCTGTTCGGAGAAAACCTGCATCCGTTCACATTGGTCGATTACGTGCAATACTACGGTGATCTCATCCGGGAATGCGGTGCTGAGGTGGAGATCATCCTTGCCAACAATCCCCGGGCGATCCTCAGCTATACCAAGACCGTCCTGACCTGCGACATCCACAGCCGTGCGCGTACCAAGCGCATTCTGCGTCAGGCTGGTGCGGAGCTGGTGCTGGGTCTTGACGATATCCTGAACGCCCCTGTAAATGGCAGCGGCTACAACGAGCGCTTCGGTCTGCTGGGTTCGAACAAATCCACCGAAAATTCTGTCAAGCTCTTCCCCAAGGAGTGCGGCGATCTGGTGCTGGACATCCAGCAGCGTCTGCTTGCCGCCACCGGCAAGCACATGGAAGTGATGGTCTACGGCGACGGTGCGTTCAAAGACCCCGTGGGCAAGATCTGGGAGCTGGCTGATCCCAGCGTTTCCGTGGCACACACCCCCGGTCTGGAGGGTACACCCAACGAGCTGAAGCTGAAGTATCTGGCGGATAACGATTTCGCCGATCTGTCCGGCGAAGCCCTGAAGGAAGCCATTGAAGCACGCATCCGCGCCAAGGGCGATCTGGCAGGCTCTATGGCATCTCAGGGTACGACTCCCCGCCGCCTGACAGATCTGATCGGCTCGCTGTGTGACCTGACCTCCGGCTCCGGCGACAAGGGTACACCCATCATTCTGGTGCAGGGCTATTTCGACAATTATACCATGTAAACGACACGGGTCGGTGCTTTCGCACCGACCCGTTCCTTTTATCTTCCGAACTTTTCCGCTGCGGACTTCATCATCTCCCGGATGGGAAGATTGTAGGGGCAGCGATCCTCACACACGCCGCAGCCGATGCACTCGGAGGCGGTGTTTTTCAGTGTGGCATAGCGCTGATGCGCCCATCCCTCCAAGCCGTAACGGGACAGATACCCTTCAAACAGAAACACCGACGGAATGGAAATGCCCACCGTGCAGGGGGCGCAGTAATTGCAGCGGCGGCAGAAATTCGTACCCAGCTCATGACGAACCTGCGCGATCGCCGCTTCTTCTTCCGCGGTCAGAGGCGCGCTGTTGCTGACCGCGGCGATGTTCTGCTCCGCCTCCCGAAGCTCCGCCATGCCGGGAATGACCAGCGTCACATCCTCATTGGCGCAGATATAGCGCAGACCGATGGTCGCATCCTCGATGGCACCACCTGCCAGCGGCTTCATATCGATAAAGCCGATGTTCTTTTCGGCGCAGACACGGATCAGCTCTGCGCCCTGATTTTCCACGATGTTATAGGGGAACATGATGGTCTCCACCCAAGGCAGCTCCACCGCAAGGCGGAAGGTCTCGGCAGTATGGGTGGTCAAGCCGATGTGACCGATCTTTCCCTGCGCTCTCGCTTCAAGCAGTGCTTCCAGCGCGCCGCCGGGAGCGGCGACGGTTTCCAGATCCGCAGGCTGGGCGTTGTGGATCTGATAAAGGTCGATGTAATCCGTGCGCAGATTGCGAAGGCTGGTTTCAATATCCGCAGCCATCGCCTCTTTTGTGCGGGACATACTCTTGGTGGCAAGGATGAACCTGTCACGGATGCCCTCCAGTGCCTCGCCAAGGTACTCCTCGCTGACCGTATAGCCACGGGCGGTATCGATGTAGTTGATGCCCTGCTCCATCAGGCAGCGGATCAGCGTCTTTGTGCCTTCGGCATCGATGCGCTGAATGGGGATCCCGCCGAGACCCATGCGGGAAACCTTCAGTCCCGTTTTTCCTAAAATGCGGTATTGCATATTTTTTCTCTCCTTTGTTCAAAAAATGTTTGCATGCGTGTCACTTTTATAGTATAATAACACACTAAAGCAAATGACACAAGGGAAAAATACACAGTGAGGAAATACAATGTTTGAAGCAATTTTAGAGCAAGTGAAAAGCCATGACCGCATCATCATCCACCGGCACAAATCCCCTGACGGTGATGCCCTCGGCAGCCAGATCGGTCTGAAGCACATTTTGATGGACAACTTCCCCGAAAAGGAAATTTACGTGGTAGGTGACGGCGCGGGTCACTACAGCTTCATGGAAGACAGCGTCATGGACGAGGTGGATGACGGCTTATATGCCGATGCCCTCGCCATCGTGCTGGACACCTCTGCCAAACACCTGATCAGCGATGAACGCTACCCCACCGCCCATGCCACCGCCCGGATGGATCACCACATTTTTGTGGAGAAGATCTGCCAGTACGAGGTCACCGATACCTCTTTTGAAAGCTGCTGCGGTCTGGTGACCGCCTTTGCCATCGAAAGTGGGTTGAAGCTCTCCCCCATGAGCGCGAAATCCCTCTACACCGGCATGGTCACCGATTCCGGTCGCTTCCGCTACGACTCCACCTCCTCCCAGACCTTCCGTCTGGCGAGCGCGCTGATGGAGCAGCCCTTTGACACGGGCGACATCTACCGCAACCTCTACGCGGACGACCTCTCCCGCATTCAGCTCAAGGCTCGCTTTGCCCTGAAAATTCAGCTGACAGCTCGGGGTGTTGCCTATATCTACACCACCAAGGAGGAGCTGGCGGCGCTGAATACAGACACCTTCAGCATCTCCCGGGGCATGGTCGGCACCATGTCCGACATCAAGGGCGTTTCCGTGTGGGTCAACTTCACAGAAACAGAAGCGGGCGTGCTGTGTGAGCTGCGCTCCAACCGCTACAACATCAACCCCATCGCCGTCAAGTACGGCGGCGGTGGTCACGCCAAGGCAAGCGGCGCAACCGTCGCAACCAAAGAAATTGCAATGCAAATGCTCAGCGATCTGGACGCGCTGATGAAGGAGTAACTATGAATCTGGAAATCAAGCAGGCGATCCTGCAGAAAATCAAAGAATACGACCGCATTATCATCATGCGTCACTTCCGCCCCGACGGCGACGCCATCGGCTCGACCAAGGGTCTGTGGACTATTTTGAGAGACAGCTTCCCCGAAAAGGAGATCTACCTTCTGAATGAGGACTATTCCAATCACCTCGCCTTTTTAGGCGGTGAGAGCGAGCCGATCCCCGACGAGCTGTATGCCGATGCCCTGTGCATCGTGCTGGACACCGGCACCATCGACCGCGCTTCCAGCAAGAAGCACGCTCTGTGCAAGGAGATCGTCAAGATCGACCACCACATCGACCACAATCCCTACGGCGACTTGTCTTGGGTGGAGGATTTCCGCAGCTCCGTGTGCGAGATGGTGGTGGACTTCTACGATACCTTTAAGGGCGAGCTGGTGCTGAGCAAGGAAGCCGCCACTTATCTCTATGCCGGCATGGTCACCGACTCCGGCCGCTTCCGCTTTGACTCCGTCACCGGCGACACCCTGCGTCTCGCGGCGATCCTGCTGGATGCCGGCATTGATACCGAGGTGCTGTTCGCAAACCTCTACCTGAAGGAATTTGAGCAGTTTAAGTTCCAAGCGCACATCTACGATGCCATGCGCATCACCGAAAACGGCGTTGCCTATGTCTACGTAGACCGCGCCATGCAGGAGAAGTTTGGCTTGAGTCCCGAGGATGCCAGCGCATCCGTGGGCTACATGGAAAAGATCAAGGGCTGCCTGTGCTGGATTGCCTTCATCGAAGCACCCACAGAGGAAAAGACCATTCGTGTGCGTCTGCGCTCCCGCTTCGCGCACATCAATACCATCGCGGAAAATCACCACGGCGGCGGTCATGCCTGCGCCAGCGGCGCAACCGTCTACAGCGAAGCGGAAATGGCACAGCTGGTTGCCGAAGCCGATGCGCTGATCAAAGAATACAAGGAAAGTCATGAGGGCTGGCTATGAAAATCCTGATCACCAATGATGACGGCATCTATGCCGAGGGCGTTCTGCCCCTGATCCAGTGGGCGAAGACCAAGGGCGAGGTCACGGTCATCGCACCCAAATGCGAGCAGAGTGCCAAGAGCCACAGCATCGAGATCCACAAGCCCTTCGAGGCGAAAAAAGTGGATCTCTGTCCCGGCGTGACCGCCTATGCGGTGGACTCCTCCCCTGCTGACTGCGTCCGCTTTGCGATCCTCGGACTGAAAATGCAGTTCGATCTGGTCATTTCCGGCGTCAACCGGGGACTGAATATCGGGCGCGACATCATGTACTCCGGCACCGTCTCCGCTGTGATGGAAGCCGGCAATCTGGACACCCCCGGTCTGGCGGTATCCACCTCTCCCGACTACTACCCGGAAGCAGTCAGTCACATGGACGAGGTCTTTGACTATCTTTATGCCCATGACCTTTTCAGCAAGAACCTGATGTACAACGTCAACATCCCCCGGGACAATGACGGTACCTTCCGCATCACCCGTCAGGGCGGCAACTACTATTCAGACAAATTTGCCGATGTGGGCAACGACATGTATCAGCCCTGCGGCATCGATGTTTTCGCCGCCTGCGGAAGCAAGGAGCTGGACACGGATGCCGTTCTGGTGGACAAGGTCATCTCCGTCATGCCCCTGACCATCGACCGCACCGATCTGGATCTCTACCGCCAACTGAAAGAAGAACTGTAAACATAAAGGCTCCCTTTTCACAAGGGAGCCTTTTATGAAGAAGCACCCCAAGGCGATGCCTTGGGGTGCAAGTATTTATCAGAAGAATTTACGCTTTCCGATCGCCAGTACAGCCAGTGCAACCACCGCTGCCATCACGCCAAAAACGGGAAGCAGAACGACGGAATCACCTGTGCCGGTGTTATCACCATCATCGGGTTCGCCGGGGACGCTGGGCTCCGTGGGTGTGGTTTCACCCTGCTCGAAGTCGGCTTCCAGTGCTCTGGTTACCGTCAGGGAGTCGATGGCATAGTCGCCTTCTTTTCTGATGTCGTTATACTCCAGAGTAAAGACGATATATGCCTTTGCAGCACCGACAGGCGCAACACCTGCTACAGATGCCTCTGCCCATTCGCCATAGGTATCGCCAACAGCGACCTTCTGCACTTCGAGAACCTCGCCGCTTGCGCTGACAAAGCACAGCTGTGCTTCGCCGGCAACAACGCCGTTATCGAACAGCTTTCTCGTTACGAAAGCAGCCGTGTACTGATAGCCGACCTCCACGGGGAATGCGCGGCTCTGGATCTTCCATGCACCCGGCATCTGCATCAGCAGATAGTTGCCGTCGTGGCTCAGCTCATCGTTGCCCAGAGCGATCATGGATCCATAGACATCGTCCACGTCATCATTGGAGATCCAACCTGCAGGACCGGCGTTCAGATCGTTTTCATCCATAGGAGTCTCGAAATCTTCCTCGAGAGGCTTCATGGGATCAACGGGTTCTGTAGGCTCGGTTGCCTCGGTGGAAGGCTCGGTTGCTTCCGTGGGAGGTTCGGTTTCTTCCGGCTCGTCAGGGGAAATTTCTCTGAACTTCATGTCGTCTACCAGCATGGTAACGACCTGAGCCTTGACAGTGCCGACCTCGATGGTTACCTCGGTAACGCCCTCGGGAACGGTGACAGTGATGGAGTTCAGTGCCCATCTGTCCTCCTGGACGACCTTCTGAAGCACGTCAACATCGGTTCCAAGACCGAAGATCGCAAGGTAACCGCCGCTACCCTCGGTGACCCTGACCCACGCGGTGAGACGGTAGGTCTTACCGGGTTCAACAGGGACGATCTGGGTGGTATAGTAGCCTGCACCGTCGGTTTCATCAGCGATCTTCAATGCTGCGCTGCCGCTGTGCTTGTCATTCTTGTAGGAAGAATAGACTGCACACCACTTCCAGCTTGCAGTGCCGTTTTCGAAGCCGCCGTTGACCAGCAGGTTGCCGTCATCGGGTTCGGTTGCCTCGGTGGAAGGCTCGGTTGCTTCGGTGGAGGGTTCGGTGTCTTCGGTGGAGGGTTCGGTTGCTTCGGTGGAGGGTTCGGTTTCTTCCGGCTCGGAAACAACTTCCTCGACGGTAACGTCGTCGATCAGGAAGGTAACCACCTGACCCTTATGTGCGCCAAACTCAATTTCTGCCTGGTTTTCGCCTTCAGGGATCGTAATAGTCAGGGAATATTCCTGCCATCCGTCAACCTGCTGGAAGGACACTGCATCAGGATTGCTGATGCCGTAGACGCCGATATAGCCGCCCTTGCCGCTAAGGATCTTGACCCATGCGGACACCTTGTAGGTCTTGCCTGCTTCAACAGCGACAACCTGCTTGGTGGAGTAGCCTGCAGCATCGGATTCGTCGGCAATCTTCAGTGCTGCGCTGCCGCTGTGCTTATCGTCAGTGTAGGAAGAATAGACTGCACACCACTTCCAGTTTGCAGTGCCGTTTTCGAAGCCGCCGTTGACCAGCAGGTTGCCGTCATCGGGTTCGGTTGCCTCGGTGGAAGGCTCGGTTGCTTCGGTGGCGGGTTCGGTGTCTTCGGTGGAAGGCTCGGTTGCTTCGGTGGAGGGTTCGGTTTCTTCCGGCTCGGAAACAACTTCCTCGACGGTAACGTCATCAACCAAGAAGGTAACCACCTGCGCCTTGACAGTGCCGATCTCGATCTCTACCTCCGTGACGCCCTCAGGAACAACGATGGTAATGGTCTTCTGCGCCCACTCGCCGGACTGAACGATCTTCTCCAGAACAGCAATATCGGTGCCAGATGCAGCAAGGTAGCCGCCGCTGCCACTCAGGATCTTCGTCCATACGGACACATTGTAGATCTTGCCGCCCTCAACGGTGACGACCTGCTTGGTGGAGTAACCGTTTCCGTCGGTTTCGTCAGCAATTTTCAGTGCTTTTTCACCGCTGTGCTTGTCGTCGGTGTAGGAGGAATAGACTGCACACCACTTCCAGCCTGCAGTGCCTTCTTCGAAGCCGCCGTTAACAACGGGGTTATTGGCAGCGGGTTCAGTCGCTTCGGTGGAAGGCTCAGTTGCCTCGGAAGAGGGTTCGGTGACTTCAGGCTCGGAAACAACTTCCTCAACGGTAACGTCATCGATCAGGAAGGTAACCACCTGGCTCTTATGTGCGCCAAACTCAATTTCTGCCTGGTTTTCGCCTTCAGGGATCGTAATGGTCAGGGAATATTCCTGCCATCCGTCAACCTGCTGGAAGGACACTGCATCAGGATTGCTGATGCCGTAGACGCCGATATAGCCGCCCTTGCCACTGAGGATCTTGACCCATGCGGACACCTTGTAGGTCTTGCCTGCTTCAACAGCGACAACCTGCTTGGTGGAGTAGCCTGCAGCATCGGATTCGTCGGCAATCTTCAGTGCTGCGCTGCCGCTGTGCTTGTCGTCGGTGTAGGAAGAATAGACTGCACACCACTTCCAGCCTGCGGTACCCTCTTCAAAACCGCCGTTGACCAGCAGGTTGCCGTCATCGGGTTCGGTTGCCTCAGTGGAAGGCTCAGTTGCTTCGGTGGAAGGCTCAGTTGCCTCGGTGGAGGGTTCAGTGACTTCAGGCTCGGAAACAACTTCCTCAACGGTAACGTCATCGATCAGGAAGGTAACGACCTGCGCCTTCGCTGTGCCGATCTCGATCTCTACCTCCGTGACGCCCTCAGGAACAACGATGGTAATGGTCTTCTGCGCCCACTCGCCGGACTGAACGATCTTCTCCAGAACAGCGATATCGGTGCCGAATGCTGCAAGGTAGCCGCCCTCGCCGCTGAGGATCTTCGTCCATGCAGACACCTTGTAGGTCTTGCCGCCCTCAACGGTGACGACCTGCTTGGTGGAGTAACCGTTTCCGTCGGTTTCGTCAGCAATTTTCAGTGCTTTTTCACCGCTGTGCTTGTCGTCGGTGTAGGAGGAATAGACTGCACACCACTTCCAGCCTGCAGTGCCTTCTTCGAAGCCGCCGTTAACAACGGGGTTATTGGCAGCGGGTTCAGTCGCTTCGGTGGAAGGCTCAGTTGCCTCGGAAGAGGGTTCGGTGACTTCAGGCTCGGAAACAACTTCCTCAACGGTAACGTCATCGATCAGGAAGGTAACCACCTGGCTCTTATGTGCGCCAAACTCAATTTCTGCCTGGTTTTCGCCTTCAGGGATCGTAATGGTCAGGGAATATTCCTGCCATCCGTCAACCTGCTGGAAGGACACTGCATCAGGATTGCTGATGCCGTAGACGCCGATATAACCGCCCTTGCCGCTGAGGATCTTGACCCAAGCGGACACCTTGTAGGTCTTGCCTGCTTCAACAGCGACAACCTGCTTGGTGGAGTAGCCTGCAGCGTCAGATTCATCAGCGATCTGCAGTGCTTTTTCGCCGCTGTGTTTGTCATCTGCGTAAGAAGAGTACGCAGCACACCACTTCCAGCCGGCAGTGCCTTCTTCAAAGCCGCCGTTGGTCAGCAGATTGCCGGTCGGAACGGCATTGCCCGGGACGGGCGTGCTCAGCACGCCGACCGGGAGAATACCAATGACCAGTGCCAGACACAGCAGCATTGCCAGTCTGCGGATCATTTCCTTACTTTTGAACATAAAATAATCTCTCCTTTCAAGAATTTTCGAGATTAATTAACACTTTTGCGCTTCTTGAGTACCAGAACAACAGCAACTGCAGCACCTGCCAGCAGCACAACGATCACAGCGAGGATGATCCACAGGGTGGCATCATTGCCGTCTGCTTCGCCGGGCTGAGTGGGCTGCGTGGGCTGTGTACCCTCGGTAGGATCGTTATCGCCGGGGTCGGTGGGATTGGTGGGATCGGTGGGATCCTCAACAGGCACTTCCTCTGCCACAACAATGTGGTTCTCGCCTGCTGCCAGAGCAACAGTCAAAGCGCCGTTTTCGATCTTCAGATCTGCCTTCTCGCCGTTGACGGTGACGAAGTAGTCCTTCTCGGGAGCGATGGCGGTCAGGGTAATGTTACCCTCTTCGGCGGCGATGATCTGCCAGCCGGTGGAAGAAGCCACGATATCGACCTTCTTATCGGAAGTGAACAGGGTCTTGCCGTCATAGCTCAGAGTGGTCGCGCCGGTGGCTGCGAAGCCTTCGGTGACGACACCTTCCACGATGCCCAGAACAGATGCCTGCTGTGCATCAGAGGTCAGCTTGCCCATTGCCACGCTGCCGCTCTTGCGGTTGAACATCAGAAGGTCATACTTGTTATCGATGTAGTTGATCAGACCGCCGATCACGTCCTCGGTGTCGTAAACCTCGGTAACGACAACGTCCTTGGACTCAGCGACCTCGACACCGACGCGCTGCATATCCAGACCGCATGCGTTGATCAGATACCAGCCGGGTTCGTAGCCTTCGTTTTCGCCGGGTCCGACGATCTCGATCTTCAGGTCATGGTGACCCTCTGCCAGTTCCAGCTCACCGAAGGGGATGTCTACCATGTATTCCGGCCAGCCGGAGCAGTCAGTAACCGCGCTCACATGGACGCCGTCGATGGTTGCCTTGATCTTACAGCAGCCGGTGGAAGCACCCATATTCAGGGTCAGCTCATATTTGCCTGCTTCCTCGAGGGTGAAGGGGATGTTGATGTAGTCTCCCGCTCTGTTACCGCGGAAGAACAGACACATGGACGAGTCGATCAGGTTTTCCTTGATGATTTCCTGACCCATGGGCATACTGGAGTCCCAGGTCAGATCGGCGGGATCGTCCAGCTTTTCAGGCAGGGTGAAGCGGCGGTTATTCAGGATGTCAAGGAACGTCAGGAAGTTCTTGTTCTTGTTTTCCGCAACGCTGATCAGCGTCATGAACTGATGTGCCTTGGTGGCTGCGGTAGCGGTGGCGGTAAAGGTCTTGCCAAACTTGGCAGAGCCGTCGCCGTTGGTATGCTCCACATCCTCCATCAAAAGCTGATCCTTGCTGATAAAGTTTACGTTGAGCATACTGCTGCCGATGGGCATGGACACGGTGTTGCCCAGTGCGCTGCCGGTTTCAACGGTCTCACCGTCAATCGAGAATTGCTGGCGGTTGCCGTTGTACATCTGCCATGCGTATTCACGGTTCTTGGTGGACAGCAGATCATCGATGATCAGGTAGTAGCCCTTGTCCTCGTGGTTGATCTGAATGGCATGGCGATCAAACTTCTCCAGCACCTTGCCATCGTAGTCAGAGCCGTAGGTATCAGGTGCAGTACCGATGATGTAGGAATAGAGCTTGTTGTTGAAGACCATCTGCGTGCTGCCCTTGCCACGCATCATCTGCGCAGAACCGTCAACCAGAACAACGGAGTGACCGTTGGTGGTCCAGAAACGGCGGTCGGTGTAGTAGTAGCTGCCCACACCGGGGTCCTGAATCAGCCAGTTGCCGCCGAAGTTAAACAGAATGCCGTTCTGGTCCAAATGGTTATGGCTCATCTGGGAGTCGTTGGACTTCAGGGTCAGCATCATGTCCTCGCTGGCAAAGCCGGTACGCAGGACACCATAGCCGAAGCCATCAACAACACCTGCATAATCGGTCAGGTATTCCGGATTGGGTTCGGGGTTCAGGTAAAGGAGATCGTAGAAGCTATCGCCGGTACCCTTGGAGTTGATCAGGAAGCCGTCAATGATGGGATTCTTGGTCAGGTTGGAGAGAACTGCCATCGGCAGTCTCATGTAGGCGCCGATGCTGGAGTCGGAATAGTTGGGATGAGTGCCGTTGCCGGGAGCGCCCCACATGACCGTCCAGTAGGGCAGGATCTCAGCGAAGAAGGGATGATCGATCAGACCGGGTACATTGGTCGCCTTGCAAATCTGACCGATACCGACAATGAAGGACTCCAGACCGTAGTCGGTATAGTAGTGACCCTCGGTGTTGCCGGAGAAGGCGTAATTATCCAGAGCGTTGTGTGCACACAGCAGTGCCACGTCCAGATAAGGCTTGATCTCCTCGATGTTGTCCTCGCTGATGATGGCTGCGCAGCCTGCCAGCAGACCGCCCATCTTCATCATGTTGACGTTCTGGGTGTCCAGTGGCTTGACATCCGCGCTCAGAGGAGCGAGGGACTTTTCGATGATGGAACGCTCGATCTTCTCTCTCTGCTCCTCGGTCAGCTCGTGGTACAGAACGTCATAAACCGTTGCCATGCCCACGGTCATCCAGCCCATAGAGGCATCGGTCTTGACGCCGCTGAGGATCATCCAGTCGTAGTCGCCCCACCACTGCCAATCCGCGACCTGCATCGCGAACTCGATGGCGCGGTCGGCATAGATATGCTTGCCGGTCATGGTATACGCAAGGCACCAGACCTGCATCATGTCACGCAGCTGACTGGTGACAAGGCTTCCGAAGCCGGTCCAAACGGTCTTATCGAACAGCTCGCCGTTCTCATCCAGAGAGGCTTCGATGTAGATGGGATCGTAGTAGGGGTCGTTGGGGTCTCTCAGAACCGGGTAAACATCCATCATGACGTGCTTGCCGGTGTTCATGGAAACCTTGACCTGTGTTCTTTCCAGATATGCATCCGCCAGCTTCAGCAGTTCGTTATACTTCTCGTTCCATGTGAAGCCGTACTTGGTCTTCAGGGTGTTGAAACGGCGCAGCTTGATCTGCTTGCCTTCTTCTGCGGTGTAGTAAATACGGGGATGCTCCGGGTTCATGCTCTCCAGAATATCCTCAATGGTGGGAGCCGTAAATTCAGAAGGTCTAAAGGGCAGCTTTGCGGGAGTATCGGATTCCTCCAGAATCATCGCATCAACCTGAACAGCACCGCTACCGGCGGTGGTGTACCAGATTTCTGCGTTCATGTAGCCTGCGCCCTCGGGAGCGACCATGCTGATCACGTACATCTTCCACTTGCCGGAACCGTCGGTAGTGACCAGCTTACACTCTGCGGGCATGAGCTTGCCCTCTGCATCGTACACGTTGAGGTTCAGGTAGGAGCTCTTACCGATCTCCAGATCCTTCATCATGAGCTTCAGATCGTAGGTCTTGCCGGGTTCAACAGCAATATAGCCGCTGCGGATGGAAGGACCGCCGGAGATCTTCTCCATCTGGAATACATATTTGCCATTGGGGGCATCTGCTGCCTCCACGATCTTGAACTTGGCGTTGCCGGTGGTCCACCAGATGGTGGGTCTGCCGTACTCATCCAGCTCCTCGAAGGAGTTGTTCAGCTGACCGGGGGTGTAGACCTTGATGCCGTCACTGCCGGAGGGAGGAGCCGGCTGGGCAGGCACTGCGGGGTTGATCTCGTCCTTCGGACCAGTATAAACGCCGATCTTGAGATCGTCGACCAGATAGGAAATGGTCTGATTGGTGCTGTTGCCGAATTCCACGGTAACGGAAACCGCAGTCTTGGGAACAGCCTGGATCATGGTCGTCTTTGCCCATGTCTCTTCCAGAGCGATAGAAGTCATAAAGGCTGTGTCAGCAGGCACCAGCTTATTGTCAGCATCGTAGAACGCCAGCATGACATATGCCTTGCCGTCGCCGGAAAGACGCTTGGACATGATCGACAGCTCCAGTGCCTCGATGCCCTCGATATCCAGCGACTGGGCTCTGTAGGTAGCTGCCTTCTCGGTCTCTGTGGGAACTGCCTTGATCTGCAATGCATTCTGACCGGCGTAAACGTCATCGGTTACAAACGTAGCGGTTGCACCGGCGCCGGTAAAGCTCTTCCAGCCCTTGCCGCCTTCTTCAAAGCTGGGGTCAAGCAGCTGCAGAACATAGACGGGGGGAACATCGGGATCTTCCTTGCTGGGATCACGGGTAGACGGAGCATCACTCTCGGTGACCGTCAGCTCGTCAACGGCGTATGCACCCAGCTTGGTCTCGCAGCCGAAGATAAAGTATGCCTTGACCGCACCTGCGGGAGCAAGGGCAATGAAGGACTCCTTCGTCCATTCTGTAAAGGTCTTGCCGACGATTCTGTCGTAAGAGCCAACTTCCTTGCCCGCCTCGTTCAGGAAAACGATCTCTGCGTAGCCGGTGAAGTGACCGTTGTTCAGGGACTTCTTCGCCATGAACTCAACGGTGTAATCATAGCCTGCCTTTACATCAAAGGTGGGGCTTTTTGCCCACAGGGCATCCGCCAGCTGGAACTGCAGCGCAGAACCGGCATAGGCATTTGCACCGCTGACGCAGCTGACCTGACCTTTGTTGGAAACGTCACCGTCCGACCAGCCGGCAGGACCTGCCGCAGGCTTGGAGGAATTGTAGGCGTCGAACATCTCGGCGTAGACATAGGTGTTCTTCTTCACGAGCTTGACATCATCAATCGCGAAAGAAACCGTTGCGCTGGTATGGGTGCCGATCTCGACACGCATGGTAGTCGCGCCGGCAGGTGCAACTGCGGTCACAGTGACCGTGACCCATTCGCCGCTCTTGTCTTCCACATACTGAACGGAAGAACCGCAGTAATTCTCGTTGGTAACCTTACCCTTGTAGAACCATGCGCTCACATAGGGCTTGGTCTCGCCGGAGATCCACTTGTAGCTGAGTGTCAGCTCATAAGTATCATAAGACGCAACTGTGAAGTCCTGTATCAGACTGGTGTTGGTCTTGTTGAGGGTAGCGCCGCCGTCATCGGTCACGACAGCTGCAGTAAACTGCATAGTGCCCTCGACGTATTCGATCTTGGCCTGCGCGCCGGCGGAAGTCTTCCAGCCGGTGGCATCGCCATCGAAGCCGCCGTTTTGAATCAGATTATCATTGGTTACAGCTTCGACCTGCATTGCGCTGCCGAAGATCCCCGCAGGCGCAAAGCCCACGAGCATGGAAAGGCACAGCAACAGCGCCAATCCCCGTATAATCGGTCTGTTTTTTTGCATAGTAATCACCCCAGTGTGGATTTCCGACAAAATGTATTTCTTCGGATAATACAATTATATAATAAATACAAGGGCTGTCTAGTTTCAAATTTTCTTATTTTATTGCATTATTTGCTTGTTGTAGTGCATTTTACCATATTTCTTTTACCCTTTTTTGTACACAATAACGAAAAATCGCCATTCCAAATTATGACAAAATTGTCCAAGTGCAGACAAATAAAGAAGCACCCCAAGGCATTGCCTTGGGGTGCAAGCATTTCAATTAGTCAGCAACGTAGGGCAGCAGAGCGATCTGACGGGCGCGCTTGATCGCGGTGGTCAGGTCACGCTGGTGAGCTGCGCAGGTACCGGTGGTACGGCGGGGCAGGATCTTGCCACGCTCGGACAGGTAACGACGGAGCTTCGCAGTGTCCTTGTAATCGATGCTGGTGACCTTATCCACGCAGAATGCGCAAACCTTCTTACGCTTGCGGGGACGGGCAACACGCTGTTCGTTAGCCATGAAGATTACCTCCTTGTAGAATGTGAAAAAGTTCAGTTAGAACGGCAGCTGTGCATCGTCGTCTTCCAGCATCGCGAAATCGGATGCGGGTGCGCCGGTGGGAGCAGAGTAGCCGCCGAATGCAGGCGCTGCAGGAGCGCTGTATGCGGAGCCGCTGTCGCCATCGCGCTTGCTGTCGCCGAAGTAGACATTGTCTGCAACGATCTCAGCGGTGCGACGCTTATTGCCGTCTTTGTCGGTCCATGAACGAATCTGGAGACGACCGGAAACCACTGCCATGCGACCCTTGGTGAAGTACTTGGAGACAAATTCTCCTGTCTGACGCCAAGCGACACAGTCAATGAAATCCGTTTCCTTTTCGCCGCCGTCTCTGCCGCCGAAGTCACGGTCAACAGCCACGGTAAAGCTGGCAACGGCGATGCCGCTGCCGGTACGGCGAAGCTCGGGGTCACGGGTCAGGCGACCCATGATGACAATGTGGTTGAGCATAGATTAGCCCTCCACGACGGTGGTCAGGCAGCGCAGGACGCCTTCGGTGATCTTCATCACACGCTCCAGCTCTGCAGGGAATGCGGGGTTGGTCTCGAAGTTCATCAGAACGTAGTAACCCTCGGACAGATCATTGACGAGGTATGCCAGACGACGCTTGCCCCACTCATCGATGTTAGTCAGAGTACCCTCCGCTTCCACCATTGCCTTGAACTTTTCCACAAGTGCTGCGATGCCCTCCTCACCCAGAGCGGGATCGAGGATGTAAAGCACCTCATACTTACCGGTGATCTTAGCCATGTTGTTTGCACCTCCTTTTGGACTTTTGGCCCACGGACGCGCCGTGAGCAAGGATTGCCCGCATACGCAGGCTAGTGTATTATACTTGCTTTCCCTCTGTTTGTCAAGGATTTTTTACAGAAATACGCCACTTTTTCCAACTTTTTCGTAGGAGACGACCCCTACATTTGGAAACGCAACAACAACCATGTCATTGCGAGGGAGCAACGCGACCGTGGCAATCTTCTGCCACTGCATATCGAATTGCGACGTTGTACCGGGAGATCGCCACGGCATTTGAATCAAGGTATGATTGCCCCCGGCAATCATTTCGATTTCAGATTCGCTGCACCCGGAATGGCACGGCTTTTTTGTAAACATTCTTTGAAGTCTCTTGCGCGCAGAAAATGTGTGTGATAAAATTATATTTAATGTATCGCTCCTATGGAGGTAATGAAAAAATGATCAAACGATTGGCCCGGTGCATCCGGGAATATAAGTGGGCAGCCCTGCTCAGCCCGGTGTGCATGATCGGTGAGGTGGCGATGGAGGTGACCATCCCGCAGGTAATGAAGAAGCTGACCGACATCGGCATCGAAATGCAGCAGATGGACATCGTGGTGCAGCAGTCGCTGCTGCTGGTGCTGTGCGCCCTGTGTTCCTTGGCGTTCGGTGTCGCATCGGCGTTCTTTGCCTCCAGAGCCGGCACGGGCTTTGCAAAAAATCTGCGCCACGACATGTTCCACCACGTGCAGAATTTCAGCTTTGCCAACATCGATAAGTTTTCCAGTGCTTCCATTGTGACCCGTCTGACCTCCGACGTCGCCAATCTGCAGATGTCTTTCCAGATGATGATCCGTATGGCGATCCGCAGCCCCATGATGCTGATTTTGGCAATGGTCTCCGCTTTCGGCATCGACACGCGGCTGAGCCTTGTTTTCTGCGTCGCGCTGCCGCTGCTGGTGATCGCGCTGGTCTGCCTCGTTCCGACGGTTTTCAAGATCTTCGACCGGGTATTCAAGACCTATGACCGCCTGAACAACATCGTTCAGGAAAATATCCACGGCATCCGTGTGGTCAAAAGCTTTGTCCGCGAAAATCAGGAGACCAAGAAGTTCACCGATACCTCCGGCGCGATCTATCAGGATTTCTGCAAGGCAGAACGGATCATGGCACTGAACAATCCCATTATGCAGCTTTGCGTTTACGGCTGCATGCTGGCGATCTCTTGGATCGGCGCCCACATGGTGATCGCTTCGGGCAACAACGAGGCAGTCGGTCTGACCGTCGGCGGTCTGGGTGCCATGTTTACCTACACCACTCAGATCTTAAGCTCTCTGATGATGCTGTCGATGGTCTTTGTGATGCTGACCATGAGCCGCGCGCCCTTAAAGCGCTGCTATGAGATCCTGACGGAGCAGCCGGATCTGGAATCCCCCAAAACCGGCGCCGTTGCAGAGGTTTCGGATGGCTCCATTGATTTTGAAAATGTCTCCTTCCGATACAGTTCCGCCGCCAAGCATCGGGCACTGAAGGAAGTGAACCTGCACATTCCCGCAGGCGCGACTGTTGGCATTCTGGGCGGCACCGGCTCCAGCAAGACCACGCTGGTGCAGCTGATCCCCCGCCTCTATGATGTCACCGAGGGCAGCCTGAAGGTCGGCGGTTTGGACGTGCGGGAATATGACCTGCAGGCATTGCGCGATAACGTTGCCATGGTGCTGCAGAAAAACGAGCTGTTCTCCGGCTCGATCAAGGAAAACCTGCGCTGGGGCAACCCCAACGCCACCGATGAGGAGCTGGAGCATGCCTGCCGTCTTGCCTGCGCCCACGAGTTTATCTCTGCGTTTCCCGACGGCTACGACACCTACATCGAGCAGGGCGGCACGAATGTTTCCGGCGGACAGAAGCAGCGGCTTTGTATTGCAAGAGCGCTTTTGAAAAAGCCGAAGATCCTCATTCTTGATGACTCTACCTCTGCCGTGGATACCCACACAGATGCCATGATCCGCAAGGCTTTTGCCGAGGAGATCCCGGGCACCACCAAGCTGATCATCGCCCAGCGTGTTGCCTCTGTGCAGGATGCGGACATGATCATCGTGATGGAAAACGGCATGGTTCATGCGGTGGGTAACCATGAGGAGCTGCTCGCTTCCTGTGCGATTTATCAGGAAGTTTACCATTCCCAGCAGAAAGGAGAGGATTAAGATGCCTCCTGTTAAAATGCGCGGCGACGGCCGCAAGGCAAAAGATCCCAAAAAGACCCTTCTGCGGCTGCTGGGCTATATGAAAAAATACATTCCCACCCTTCTGCTGGTGGCACTGTGCATCATCATCTCCGCCTTTGCCTCCACGAAAGGCAGCGAAAACATTGGCAAGCTGGTCGATGATTTTATCAAGCCGATGCTTTCCTCCGGCTCGACGGATTTCGCTCCTTTGCTGCAATACCTCATTCAGATCGCCTGCATTTTTGCCGCCGGTATGCTCGCCAGCTTCCTGCAGCAATTTCTGATGGTCTCGGTCAGTCAGGGTACGCAGAAGACGATCCGCGATGAGATGTTCTCAAAAATGCAGCGTCTTCCGCTGCGGTATTTCGACTCCAACACCGCCGGTAACATCATGTCCCGCTATACCTCGGACATCGATACCCTGCGGCAGATGATCTCCCAGTCCATTCCCCAGACCGTATCGTCTATCGTGACCGTAACCGTGATCCTGATCGCGATGCTCCGGGCATCTTGGATCTTGACGATCGTCATGTTCTTCACCGTCAGCGGCATCATGTTCGTGACGGTCAAGGTAGTGGGCAAGGCGGGCAAATACTTTATCGGTCAGCAAAGATCTCTGGGCGCGCTCAACGGCTTTGTGGAGGAAATGATCCACGGGCAGAAGGTCGTGAAGGTCTTTAATCACGAGCAGGCGTGTAAGGAAAACTTCGACAAGCTCAATGAAGAGCTGTGCCACAACGCCTACACCGCCGGAAAGCTGTCCAACATGATGGGTCCCGTGAACAACAATCTGGGCTATATCCAGTATTCCATCCTTGCCATCATCGGCGGTATTCTGGTAGTCGCCTCCGAGGAAAAAACGCTGACGCTGGGCAATCTCCTGACCTTCCTGCTCCTGAGCCGGAATTTTAACATGCCCATCTCTCAGGTCAGTAATCAGATCAACTCCATTGTGATGGCACTGGCAGGCGCGGAGCGTGTGTTCGACCTGATGGACGAAGTTCCCGAGACCGACGACGGCTACGTCACCCTCGTCAATGCTGAGATCGGCGAAGACGGCAGCATCACGGAAGTCCCCCAGCGCACCGGCAAGTGGGCATGGCGTCATCCCCATCAGGCGGACGGCACGGTCACTTACACTGAGCTGAAGGGCGACATCGTGATGGATATGGTGGATTTTGCCTATGTGCCGGAAAAGCAGGTGCTTTACGACATCACCCTCTACGCCCACCCGGGTCAGAAGATCGCCTTCGTCGGCGCAACCGGCGCGGGCAAGACCACCATCACGAACCTCATCAACCGCTTCTATGACATTGCCGACGGCAAGATCCGCTACGACGGCATCAACATCAACAAGATCCGCAAGTCCGATCTGCGGCGTTCGCTGGGCATTGTTCTGCAGGAAACCAATCTTTTTACCGGCACGGTGATGGAGAACATCCGCTACGGCAATCTGGATGCCACGGATGAAGACTGCATCCGGGCGGCGAAGCTCGCCAACGCCCATGATTTCATCACCCGTCTGCCCCAAGGCTACGACACCCCGCTGACCGGTAACGGTGCAAGCCTTTCCCAAGGTCAGCGTCAGCTGATCGCCATTGCCCGGGCGGCAGTCGCCGATCCTCCCGTGATGATTCTGGACGAAGCCACCTCCTCCATTGATACCCGCACCGAAGCACTGGTGCAGAAGGGCATGGATGCACTGATGCATGGTCGTACCACCTTCGTCATCGCCCATCGCTTAAGCACCGTCATGAATTCCGATTGCATCATGGTTCTTGACCACGGTCGCATCATCGAGCGCGGCACTCACGAAGAGTTGATCGCCCAGAAGGGTACGTACTATCAGCTCTACACCGGCGCATTTGAATTGGAATAATTTTTGTCACAGGGGAACGGATGTCCGTTCCCTTGTGTCGTTATCGTAAGAATCCAAATGTGGGGGCGGCAATTCAGGTGATTTGTGAATCGCCCCTACAATAGGAAATGTTACAACAATCATGTCATTGCGAGGAACCCCGCAGGGGTGACGTGGCAATCTCCTGCGGCAATCTGCCGATTTGTTACATTGTACCGGGAGATCGCCACGGACTTCGTCCTCGCGATGACACAGCCGTTGGCTGTGTGCGGGCGCTTTGTGAATCGCCCCTGCGAGTTGACACCGCGGGAAAATGGGGATATACTAACGTTACTGCTGAAATGGGGGTGAAACGGGTGTTTTTTGCGTATGAACGGCTGCAGGGTCGCGGCGGTCACGAGGTGGGACGTGCCTTGCTTGCACGGCTCTACCGGGAAGCCACCGGCGAAGCGCATCCTGAGATCCTCCGCACACCCCTCGGAAAGCCCTATTTCGCGGATTCGGCGTGGCATTTTTCCATCTCCCATACGAAAAACCACGCCTTTTGCGCGCTTTCTGACCGTCCCGTAGGCATCGATGCCGAGGAAACAGACCGTCAGCTCAATCCCGCGCTGGCGCAGCGTTATCTCTCGGAAAACGAGCAGGCACGTCTGCATACCCCCGACGGGCTGCTGCGCCTTTGGGTGCTGAAGGAAGCCGCCGCCAAGTGCTGCGGCAAGGGCATCGGAAACTGGCTGAAAAATACAGATTTTGACCCATTTGACCCGAGAATTTCGATTATTGATGGCTGCTATGTTGCCATTTTGGAGGAATACCATGCTGTTTGATACACACGTTCACTTAAATGATCCCTGCTTTGATGAGGATCGCACCGCCCTTTTGGAAGATCTGCCCCGGCGGGGCATCACCCTTGCCATGAATGCCGGCTGCTCACTGGAATCGTCCAAGGACGCACTGCAGATGGCATCGCCCTATGACTGGCTGTACTGCTCCGTGGGTTCTCACCCCGACTCCGCCGACGAGGTCTGCGACGAGGTTATTGAGGAATACAGAAAGTTATGTAAACTTCACCCTGACAAGATCAAAGCCATCGGCGAGATCGGTCTTGACTATCACTACGAGGACATCCCACGAGACATTCAGAAAAAGGCGTTCATCGCCCAGATGGAGCTGGCAAAGGAGCTGGACATGCCCGTTATCATCCATGAGCGGGATGCTCACGAGGACGGCATGAACATCATCCGCCAATTCCCCACGGTCAAGGGCGTTTTCCATTGCTATTCCGGCTCTGCAGAAATGGCGCGCCAGCTGTGCAATCTGGGCTGGTATATCGGCTTCACCGGCGTCATCACCTTCAAGAATGCCCGCAAAGCCATTGAAACGGCGCAGACCGTACCGCTGGATCGGATCGTCATTGAAACCGACTGTCCCTTCATGGCACCCGAACCCTTCCGGGGTAAGCGCAACGACCCCTCCCTCGTCTACCGCATGGCGGAAAAGCTCGCCGAGCTGCGCTCCATCAGCGTGGAAGAAGCCCAACGCATCACGACAGAAAACGGCAAGCGGCTTTACCGCATCGACACCTGATTTTCCGTACTAATCCAAAGCCCTCCGGCATAGGCTGTACCACCAAAATAATGCAATGTTTCAAATCTGTCATTCCGAACCAGTGCGCACACTGGTGTGGGAATCCGCTCTTCTGCGGCTCAAGGAGCCGCGCGATGCGATGCATCGCAAAGAATACGGATTGCCACGGCACTTCGTGCCTCGCAATGACAACAAAATGAGAAACAGTGCAAAATAACGGAGGGATTCTTGTGAAACGGATTGGACTTATTCTTGCGGTATGCATTTTGCTTTCTTGCTTCCCGGTCTGCGCCAGGGCGGCTGCGCCTGAGGTGGCTGCGAAAAGCGCCCTGCTGATGGACATGGCGACGGGAACGGTGCTGCACGAGCAGAACGCCCACGAAAAGCTGCCACCTGCCAGCGTGACCAAGGTCATGACCATGCTGCTTGTGATGGAAGCCATCGACGATCACAGGATCAGCTGGGACGATGCCGTTACGGTGTCCGAAGCCGCCGCGGAGAAGGGCGGCAGCCAGATCTACCTGAAGGTGGGCGAGACCATGTCTGTTGCGGATATGGTCAAATCCGTGGCGGTGTCGTCGGCGAATGACTGTGCCTGCGCGCTGGCGGAGCATCTTGCCGGCTCGGAAGCGGCATTTGTGGACAAAATGAACGCAAGAGCCAAGGAGCTTGGCATGGAGGACACCCACTTCGTCAACTGCACGGGTCTTGACGACGCGGAAAACGCCAAGGAACATCTGACCAGTGCCTATGACATCGCACTGATGAGCCGGGAGCTGATGCTCCATCACTCCGACATTCAAAAATACACCACCATCTGGATGGACACCGTCCGGGACGGTGCTTTCGGTCTTGCCAACACCAACAAGCTGATCCGCTTCTACCCCGGCGCGACGGGTCTGAAGACCGGCTTCACCGCCGCTGCAGGCTACTGTCTTTCCGCGACGGCGCAGCGGGACGGACTTTCCCTGATCGCTGTCGTACTGGGGGCGAAGACCTCTCAGGAGCGTTTCGCCGGCTGCAAGGCGATGCTGGACTACGGCTTTGCCAATTACGCGCTGATCACGCCGCAGCTGCCGGAAAGCAATCAGGTTCCCGTGAAGCTGGGGACTGCCGGTTTTGTCAATGCCGTTCCCTCGGAAGATCCCAAGCTGCTGCTGGACAAAGGGCAAAAGGATCAGGTCACCACAGAGGTCACCCTCGATGAATCGGTCACCGCGCCGGTCAGCCGCGGGCAAAAGCTGGGGATGCTGACCATCCGTGCCGGAGAGCAGGTGCTTTCCCAAGTACCCATGGTGGCAGCGGACACTGTGCCGAAGCTCAGCTGGTGGGAGCTGTTTATCAAGGTTTTGCAGCGCATTTCCATGAGTAAATCAGGCGGATAACGTCATAAAGCAGTATGTCATTGCGAGGCACGAAGTGCCGTGGCAATCTCCTGCCACCGGCTACCGATTTCATGGTAGGGGCTGGTACCCTCGACAGCCCGCAGGTTTTTACGGCGGGGGCAAGCACCCGCCCTACGATGGAAAATACCAAAGAAAAGGAAGTACCGATCTTGCTTTATTCCGACGTTTTACTAACGGTCGATTTTGACCGCACCCTCACCGCCCCCGATTCCACCATACCCCGCCGCAACATCGAGGCGATCCGCTATTTTATTGACAATGGCGGTGCATTTACCGTCAACACCGGGCGCAGTGTTCCCATGTCCGTTCGCAACATTTTCGGCATCGTGCCTACCAACGCACCGCTGCTGCTGTACAACGGCAGTGCCGCCTATGATGAAAAAGCCGGCAAGCTGACCCGTTTTGCCCCCATCGATCTTGATCCTGCCGAAGTTCTGCCCCAACTGCAGGCGCGGTTTCCCCACCTGAATCTGGAGGTTCAGGCTATCGACAAGCACTATCTGATGCACAAGGATACCGGCTGGGAGGATTACTGTGACAACAACGGCTGCCCTTGGGGCTATGCAGAGCCTGCCGAAATTCCCGAACCTTTCGTCAAATTTACCTTCTACGGTGAATTTCGCGAAAACACCGTGGCATCCATGTACGAGGCAACGGACGAAGAGCTTCGGCAGTTTTCTGATATGATCGACTTTATGACCGAGCAATACGGGGACAAAATCGAGATCTTCCGCGCCTGCGCCCGCATCGTCGATTTTCACGCCAAGGGTGTTTCCAAGCTGACAACTGCACGGCAGCTGCAAAAGGAGCTGAACAAAAAGATCCTCGTGTGCGTGGGCGATGCGGAAAACGATCTTGCCATGCTGGAGGGCGCGGATTATGCCTTCTGCCCCGGCGATGGCGTGGTGGCTGACCGTTTTCCCAATGTCTGTCCCTGCGCTGATGGCGCAGTAGCGGATGTGATTTACGAAAAAATCCCCCAGATTCTGAAAAATCGGTCTTGACAATCTGCCCTGCGCATGATAGAATCGAATGGCTGAATCAGTGGGGACTTGCGGGTGTAGTTCAATGGTAGAACACCAGCCTTCCAAGCTGGATACGCGGGTCCGATTCCCGTCACCCGCTCCATAGAAATGCGCCAGTAGCTCAGCTGGATAGAGCAACTGCCTTCTAAGCAGTAGGTCGGGGGTTCGAGTCCCTCCTGGCGTGCCAAATTTATTTGGCGGGACAGAGGGCGAGAAGATTCAGATGCAACGCGTTACTTCAAACATGGTGGGTGTAGTTCAATTGGCAGAGCACCGGATTGTGGTTCCGGGCGTTGTGGGTTCGAGTCCCATTACCCACCCCATAAAAAAAGACGACCATTCGGTCGTCTTTTTTTATGGGATGGATGGGACTCGAAAGGGCGACCGAGCGTAGCGAGGTAAAAAGTGTCCGGGGGACACTTTTTAGCCCGTGGGAGAGTCCATGGATGCATTTGCACAGGAGATTGCCACGTCGCACTTTGTGCTCCTCGCAATGACATGTAATTATGCGGGATACAAAATGAGGGTGGTCGTTAACCACCCTCATTGTTTATCTCTTCTCACCCATAAAGAACAGCGCCAGCGTACCGGGGCCGGAGTGGGATCCGATGACCGCGCCGGTGTAACCGATAAACACTTCCTGCACACCGCACTTTTCCTTCACAATGGATGCCAGATACTCCGCATCCTCGATGCAGTCGCCATGGCAGATGAACATGGTGCTGTTGTCGTAGCCCTTGCCCAGCTCCACCGCCTTCGCCGCCAGTGCTTCGATGGAAGCCTTTCTGCCCCGTGCCTTGGACATGTTGATCAGATGACCCTCGTCATCCACATGCAGCACCGGCTTGATCTTCAGCATCGTGCCAACCAGCGCTGTGGTGGCACTGACACGACCGCCGCGCTTGAGGAACATCAGATCGTCCACCGTGAACCAGTGGCAAAGATGGTAGCGTTCGCTCTCCAGCCATGCAGCCAGCTCCTCAAGGGACATGCCCTCCTGCTGCTTTTTGGCTGCGTACCAAACAAGCAAGCCCTGACCCAGAGACGCGCACAGACTGTCCACGACCTTGATCTTTCTGTCGGGATACTTTTCCGCCAGCTCGTTTGCCGCGATGACGGCAGACTGGTATGTGGTACTCAAGCCGGAGGTGAAAGCGATGACCAGCAGATCCATCCCCGCTTTCAGCTCCTCCTCCATCGCCTCTTCCCAGCGGGTGGGATTGATGGCAGAGGTGGTTGCGATCTCCCCTGCGCGCAGATCATTATAAAATTCACGGATGCCCTCATCAACAGAATCGCCCCGCACCTCACCTTTGAAGTTGACAATCAGGGAAACCGATTTGATGTTCAGGCTTTCCAGCATGCTCTCGGGCAGGTCGCTGCCGGAATCCGTAATGATTTTGTACTCAGACATGGTATGCACTCCTAAATAATACTGGACAGTCTTCCCTCTTTCTTTTATAATAAGAGGAAAGGCTCGTGTTTATTGTACCTGATTTTTGTTCCCCTGTCACCCATCTTTTCAGAGATTTGCCCATAAGGCTCTCTCCCGACCATAGATTTCCCTCCTCTACCCACAGTAGAGTCACAATTTCGTCATATTTGGAGGCCTTTATGACCAAAATGCTCCTTTCTCTCTTTGTAAAAAATCCGAAAAACACCGACGATCCCAAGACCCGCTCTGCCATTGGCAGCCTGTCCGGCATCGTGGGCATCGTGTGCAACCTGCTGCTGTTCGCAGGCAAGCTGGCGGTGGGCACGCTGGCGGGTTCGGTCTCCATCACCGCCGATGCCATGAACAATCTGTCCGATGCCAGCAGTGCCATCGTCACGCTGATCGGCTTCAAGCTGGCGGAAAAGCCCGCCGATGCGGATCACCCCTACGGTCACGCCCGGTATGAATATCTGTCCGGATTGGCTGTTGCGGCACTGATCATCGTCATCGGTGTGGAGCTTGGGCAGTCGTCTATTGAAAAGATCTTTCATCCCCAGACCATCGAATTTTCATGGATGGTGGCACTGACGCTGGTGCTGTCCATCGGCGTCAAGCTGTGGCTGTCGCTGTTTAACGGCAAGCTCTCCCGCCTGATCGGCTCGTCCACGCTGGCTGCCACCGCCCAGGACAGCCGCAACGATGTGATCGCCACCGCCGCGGTGCTGGTCGCTGCGGTCATTGAGTATTTTACCCATTTTTCCATCGATGGCTACGTAGGTCTTGCGGTGTCCGCCTTCATTCTCTACAGCGGTGGCATGCTCGCCAAGGAGACCATCTCTCCCCTGCTGGGTGAAAGCGCCAGCCCGGAGCTGCAGGCACTGATCGTAGACTACATCCAAAAGCAGCCCAAGGTCTTGGGTTATCACGACCTGATGGTTCACGATTACGGTCCGGGTCAGCGGTTTGCCACCTTGCATGTGGAAATGGACAATCGGGAAGATCCGCTGCTCTGTCACGAGCTGATCGACGACATGGAACGGGAATGTCTGCAGGAGCATAACGTTCACCTTGTGATCCACTACGATCCCGTGGTCACCGACGACCCGGAGCTGCTCCGCCTGCGGGACGGTGCAACGGCGATCCTCACATCCATTGATCCGCGGCTTCGTCTGCACGATTTCCGCATGGTCAGGGGCAACGGTCACACCAACCTGATCTTCGACATCTCCCTGCCGGCAGACATGAACAGCCGTAAGGAGGAGATCAAGGCAAAGCTGGAAGATCAGCTGTCCCAACAGGAGCAGACCGCCATCTACACCGTCATCACCTTTGACCCCATGGCATTCAATGAAGAAATCTAGGAAGAAAGGAGCGATGGATCTGAAAGCCAAAAATTTGACATTCCCTGCACTTCTGACCGCCATCGCTCTGACGATTTTTCTGATCGAAGCGCAGATCCCGCCCATCGTTCCCATCCCGGGGGTGAAGCTGGGACTTGCCAACATCGTGACAGTGTTCGCGGTGTTCCTGCTGGGCGGAAAAAAAGCCGCGGCGATCCTTGCCTGCCGCATTTTTCTCGGCGCGATCTTCGCGGGTAATTTCAGCACGATCTTCTATTCCGCCGCCGGCGGTGCCTGCGCCATTGTGATCACCATCGCCCTGCGCCGGGTTCTGACCAACCGTCAGCTCTGGGTCGCCGGCATACTGGGTGCCATCGGACACTCCATCGGACAGATGGTGATGGCGATCGCCCTGACGGGAACCCCTTACCTTGCCCTTTACCTGCCGGTGATGATCGTCATCAGCATCCTGACCGGCGCATTTACGGGACTTTGCGCCCAGCTACTTTTGAACCGGGGAGAAACGCTATGGAAAACTATTTTGAAATAAAGCTGGACGAGCAGCAGATCAACACCATCACCAATCAGGGTCTGGCGCACATCGGCGATGCGGTTTTTGAGCTGCTGTGCCGCAGCCATCTTTGCTGCATGGGCGGCAAGGTGGCGAAAAATTTGCACCGGGACACCGTGGCGATGGTCAACGCCCCCAGTCAGGCAAGGTTTGCAGATCGCTTGCTGCCCCACCTGACCGAGCAGGAGCTTGCTTATTTCCGAAGGGGCAAAAATGCCCACACCCATGCCGCGCCCAAGGCGGCATCGCCCAAGGAATACGCCAAGGCGACGGGTCTTGAGACGCTGTTCGGCGCGCTGTATCTTGCCGGTCAGACCGATCGGCTGAACGAACTGTTTCACATCATTCTGGAGGAAACCTGATGGCATTTGACGCTTTCTATCTGTCCGCCGTTCTTGAGGAACTGCGCGGGTTGTCCGAGCCGCGGGTGGAAAAGGTACACCAGCCGGCGCGGGATACGGTGATTTTGCAGCTGCGCCACCGGGAGGGGCGCGTGAAGCTGCTGTTTGCCATGAATCCCACCGCACCGCGACTACATCTGACCGCCGCTAATCCTGAAAATCCCGCAGAACCGCCCATGTTTTGCATGCTGCTGCGCAAATACCTGTCCGGCGCGCGGCTTGTGGATATTTCCCAGCCGCCGATGGAACGCTGCGCCACCCTGACCTTTGCGTGCATGGACGAGCTGGGCGATCCGGTGCAGCGCAAGCTCATCGCGGAGCTGATGGGCAGAACCTGCAATCTATACCTTTTAAGCCCGGAAAATCGGATCATCGACTGCCTGCGGCGCATCGGTCTGGACGAGTCTGCCAAGCGGCAGGCGCTGCCGGGACTTTACTACCAAGAACCCGACCCCATCACCAAACAAAATCCGCAGGTGCTTTCTGCGGAAGATTATGTAAACCTCTTATCTGCTCCCGGGGCGGATCTTCTAAGCGATCGGCTGATGGACACCTTGGGCGGTCTGTCGCCGCTCATCTGCCGGGAAGCGGCGCTGTATGCCGCCGGAAGCGTGGATGCCCGACTCGACGGTGCGGACATCTCCGCCGTGGCGGAAAAGCTGACGCTGTTCTTTGGGGAACATCTGCATCATCCCCAGCCCTGCTATTACCTGCAAAACGGCACGCCCAAGCAGTTTGCCTTCTGCCCCATCCGCCAGTACGGAAATTACGAGACCGCAGCCTCTTTTTCGGAGCTTTTGGATCTTTTCTACACGGTGCGCGACCGCAAGGACGCCATGCGGCAGAAGGGTCAGGCAGTGCGTAAAACTGTGCAAAATCTCATCACCCGACTGACCAGAAAGCTCGCCATTCAGGAAAAAGAGCTGGCTGCCACCTATGACCGGGAACGGCTGCGCCAGCTGGGCGACATCGTCACCGCCAACATCCACAAGATCGTCAAAGGTCAGACCGAGGTGGAGGCGGAGGATTTTTACGACGAAGCTATGCCCCTGATCCGCATCTCCATCTCCCCCCTCCTCTCGCCCCAGCAGAATGCCGCCAAATTCTACAAGGATTATGCCCGCATGAAAAATGCGGAAAAGGAGCTGACCCGCCAGATCGCCATCGGTCAGGAGGAGCTTACCTATCTGCAGAGCGTGCTGGAGGAGCTGGAGCGTGCCGACACCGAGCAGGCGTTGGAGGAAATTCGTCTTGAGCTGCAGGATGGCGGCTATCTGCGCGCCGACACGAGCAAAAAACGCATGAAACAGAGCAAGCTGCCGCCTCTGCGCTTTGAATCCACCGACGGCTTTGCCATCTATGTGGGTCGCAACAACCGCCAAAATGAGGAGCTGACCTTCAAATCCGCCCGGAAGGATGACCTTTGGCTGCACGCCTCCAAGGTGCACGGCAGCCATGTGATCATCGCCTGCGCCGGAAAACCCGTCCCTGACGATACGGTAACACAGGCAGCGCAGCTGGCTGCCCATTACGCAGAAACTGCCGGCGGTCAGAACATCCCGGTGGATGTGATGCCGGTTAAGCAGGTGAAGAAGATCCCCAACGGAAAGCCCGGCATGGTGATCTACCACAGCTATCGCACGGTCATCGTCAATCCGTACCCGGACATCGTGGTGGATGCGCTGAACGCGGAGAAAAAGAAAGAAGCTGAATGATATTGCTGAAAAAGCGCGCTGCCCAAAGCAGCGCGCTTTATTTCGTATGCCTTCCAAATTTCTGTGTCATCGCGAAGGAGCAAAGCGACTGTGGCGATCTCCCGGCAGGGTCTTGCAATTTGCTGCGCAGTCGCAGGAGATTGCCACGTCACCCCTTCGGGATTCCTCCCAATGACATACTTTTTGAAACAATTAGCGGATACCGTAATGCTCGATGACGTAGTCCATGTCCTTGTCGCCACGGCCGGAGAGGTTGATCAGCACTGAGCCGTGATCCATCCGCTGCGCCAGCTTCATGCCGTAGGCGACCGCGTGGGCGGATTCAATGGCAGGAATGATGCCCTCCAGACGTGCCAGCTTGTAGAAGGCGTCGATGGTCTCCTCGTCGTTGATCACGTCGTACTTGACGCGACCGATCTCCTGCAAAAACGCATGCTCTGGGCCGGAGGAGGGATAGTCCAGTCCGCTGGCAACGGAGTAGACCGGCGCGGGGTCGCCGTTTTCGTCCTTGAGCATGATGCTGTTGAAGCCGTGCATGATGCCCTCTGTGCCGTATTTCAGGCTGGCGGCATGGTCGCCCAGCTTTTCACCGCGACCCAACGGCTCGACGCCGTAAATTTCAACGGGATCGTTCAAAAAACCCGCAAACAGACCCGCCGCATTGGAGCCGCCGCCCACGCAGGCGACGATGGAGGTAGGCAGATGACCTGTCATTTCAATGAACTGCTCTCTTGCCTCAATACCCACAACGCTCTGGAAATCACGAACCATCATGGGGAACGGATGGGGTCCGAGGACAGAGCCGATGCAGTAGATGGCATCGTTATACTCCCGGCTGTAGGCATCAAAGGCGGCATCCACCGCTTCCTTCAGGGTCTGCAGACCGTGGGTGACCTCGATGACATTTGCGCCGAGGATCTTCATGCGGGCAACGTTGGGTGCCTGCTTCCTGATGTCCACAGAACCCATATAGATATCACATTCCAAGCCGAAATAGGCAGCGGCGGTGGCAAGTGCCACGCCGTGCTGACCGGCGCCGGTCTCAGCGATGACCTTCTTCTTGCCCATGTAGCTGGCAAGGAGTGCTTCGCCCATGCAGTGATTAAGCTTGTGCGCGCCGGAGTGGTTCAGATCCTCACGCTTGGCGTACAGCTGTACCTTGCCGCCCATGGCATTGGACAGTCGCTCCAAATGGGTCACAGGCGTGGGTCTGCCCTGAAATTCCTTGCGGATGCGGCGCAGCTCGGCAATAAATTTTCTGGACTGGCAGATGGAAAAATAGGCTTCCGTGATCTCCGCCATGGCATTTTTCAGCTTTTCCTCGATATAAACACCGCCGTATTTGCCGAAATAGCCGTCCTTATCGGGGTAGTTATTGAAATAGGTTTCAAAATCAACATTGTTCAGCTTCATTGTGATTCCTCCTTAAAATACAAAACGTCCTTGACAGAGTGAGCCTCTGCCAAGGACGAATAAACACTGATCCGCGGTGCCACCTTGATTCACAGAAAAGTCTGTGCGCTTTTGAGATACCAACATATCCCCGGCTCTTAACGTATGCCGACACGTCGCAGAATACTCTGTGCAAAACACATTTGACTGCGCCCTCCGCGGTCCATTTGACAAGCTGTTTCTTATCCGGCTCTCAGCACCCCGGACTCTCTGTAAAGGCATAGTTGCCGTTATCTCCGCATCAACGGTTTGTTATGAAGTTACTGGCATTATAACACCGCGCCGCGGCGATGTCAACACATTTTCTTACACGCCCATGCACCAGACCACGATCAGGGCGGTCAGGGTGACCAAGGTATCGATGGTAACGCCGTAGAACATGGGGGCAAGTCCCGCCTTTTTGAAGTCCAGAAGGCTGGTATTCAGACCGATGGCTGCCAGAGCCGTGACCATCAAAAACTTGCTGGCGGTCTTCAGCACGCTGCCCAGCTGTGCGGGGATCAAGCCGAAGCTGTTCAGTGCCGCCAGTGCCAAAAATCCCACGATGAACCAAGGGATGACCTTGACGAGGTTGACCTTTTTATCGCCGCTTTGCGCCTGCATCTCCTTGCGGCGGTTGCGGATGCCGATGTAGGCGAAAACCAAAACTGTCGGGATGATGGCGATGGTGCGGGTCAGCTTGACCATGGTGGCAAAATCGCCGGCAGCCTCGGAAAAGGCATAGCCGGATGCCACCACGCTGGCGGTATCGTTCACAGATGTGCCTGCCCAGATGCCGTAGCCGATGTCCGACAAGCCAAGAAGCCTTCCCATGATGGGATAGAGTGCCACCATGACCATATCGAAAAGGAAGGTCGACGACATGGCAAAGGCGATGTCCTTATCGTCTGCGTCGATCACCGGGGCGATGGCGGCAACGGCAGAGCCGCCGCAGATGCCCGTTCCGGCGGAGATCAGGTTCGCGAGCTTCCAGTTCAGACCAAAGAGCCTGCGCAGCAGATTTCCTGCGCCGAAGCACATGGCGAAGGTGAAGATCATGACGAGCAGGGTCATCTTCCCCACCGACAAGATCACGTTTACAGACAGCGACGCGCCCAGCAGAATGATGGCAAACTTCAGGATCTTCTTGGAAGTGAATTTCAGCGCAGGCTTGATCCACTTGGGATGGAAAAAGCTGTTGATGACCGTACCCATAAACAGCGCGATGATTGACGCGCCCAAAATGTCACCGGGGATCAGCTTCTCCAAAAGCACGGAAGCCCCCGCTACCCCGAAGCAGATCAGCAGTCCCAGCAGAAACAATCCGACTTCTTTTTTTCTTTCGTTCATAGCCATTCTCCTCTTTTTTCAATGGGGCTATTATACACACAAACTCCCTCAATTGCAAGAGCTATCGACAGTTGCATTTTTATTGCGTCCGTGCTATCATAAGGACAGAAAAACAGAAAGCGAGGTTTTATTATGCTGCATGTCGGTTACGCAAAAGTAAACATCAATCCCCAACTTGGGACTGATCTTGCCGGTTATTATATCCCCCGCCCGGCAAAGGGTTTTCTGGATGATCTGGAGGCACATGCCATCGTGATTTCCCTTGAACAGACCAAGCTCGCCATCGTCAGTGTGGACACCTGCTACCTGAAAGCGCCGCTTATCAGCCGCTATCGCGCAGCCATTGAGGCTGCCACCGGCATTTCCGCGGATCAGCTTTTCCTGACCGCCACCCATACCCACACCGGTCCTCGTCTGACCCCCATCGACAGCTCAGAGGCAAAGGACATCCCTGTGATCGAACGCTATGCCGATTTTGTGGAGGAGCGGCTTGTAGATCTCATCAAGCTTGCATTACTGGACCTGAAGCCTGCCAAAATGGGCTTTATCACCGGCTACGCGCCGGAGCGGGTGGCATATATCCGTCTGTATCAGATGAAGGACGGCAGCGCGATGACCTGCCCGCCCATCAACGATCCTAACATTGACCATCCCATCGGCACACTTGATCAGCGGATGCACATCCTCCGCTTTGATCGGGAGGGCGGCGAGAGCATCGTCCTTGCCAACTACGGACTCCACGCCGACACGGTCAACGGCGAGCTTCTCTGCTCCGACTGGGTAGGCTGGATGAGAAGAACCCTCGACAAAGCGCTGGACGGGGTCAAGTGCATTTGCCTGATCGGCTGTCAGGGCGATGTAGGCAGCACCCACGTCTTCCCCGAGGGCGGCGACATGAATGATACCGAGATCAGCTTCGACAACGAGATGAAGAGCCCCGGTATGGCTCGTTTCGTGGGTCGCGCGCTGGCAGGTACAGTACTGCAGGTGTACGACAAGGTGGAATATGTGGATGTGGACGAGCTGCAGATTCTCCACCGGATCATCGAGGTGGACTCCAACCGCCCCACCCCGGAGCAGCTTCCCTTGGCGCACAAGTATAAGGCACTCCACGAAGCGGGACGGGACGATGAGATCCCCTTCACCGCCATGGAGCTGACCACCGTGGTGGCAGAGGCGACCCGCATGTGCAATCTGGAATTCGGTCCCGATACCTTCCAGCTGGAGCTGACGGGCATCAGGCTGGGTCCCGTGGCGCTGCTGGGCATCCCCGGCGAGCCTTTTACCGACATCGGTGTACGAATCAAGGCAACGGAAGGCTTCCGTATGATCATGCCCGTCGCCCTTTGCAACGGCTATGAGGGCTACTTCCCCAGTAGCGCAGCCTATGCCGCCGGCGGCTATGAGTCCCGATCCTCCCGCTTCCGCAACAACGTTTCCGATCTGATCGTGGACGGCAGCAAAAAGCTGCTGAATGACCTGAAATAAGGGGGTATTGCAATGCTTGCAATTCAAAACGCAAGGCTCGTTCTGGAAAACGAAGTGCTGGAAAACGCAGTGCTTCTCATTGAACATGACAAAATCGTCGCCATCGGCGCTGATGTTCCCACAGATGCTGAGATCATCGATGCCAAGGGCGCATACGTCGGACCGGGCTTTGTGGACATCCACGTCCACGGCGGCGGCGGTTACACCACCGTGGAAAATCCCTTGCAAATGGCAGAATTCTTCCTGAAGCACGGAACGACGACCATCCTGCTGACTCCTGATTACTGCCTGAATTTCGAGGAGTTTCTTTCTGCCATCCGCAAGGGAAAAGCAGCCATGGAGCACAGCAAAAGCATCGCCGGCTTCTATATGGAAGGACCTTACATGAATCCCAAGTACGGCGCTGCCGCTGAGTTCAATCCGTGGCGGCATCCGCTGGACGAAAAGGAGTACACGGCACTTGTGGACGAGGCGGGCGGCCATGCCAAGGTGTGGGCGGTCGCGCCGGAGCGGGAGGGCTTGACGCCGTTCCTGCACTACGCAAAAAAGGTCAACCCCAACGTGCTTTTTGCCGTGGGTCACAGCGAGGCAATCCCCGACGAAATTCGTGCGCTCCCCTACCATCCCGACCTGCAGACCCATTGCACCAACGCCACCGGCCGGGTTAATGAGCGGGGCGGCTGCCGCGGTACGGGTCCTGACGAATATTGCTACCTCGACGATGAGATGTACGCAGAGCTGATCAGCGATTCCCACGCGATCCACGTTAAGCCGGAAATACAGAAACTGATCCTCAAGGTCAAGGGCATTGACCGGGTGATCCTGATCACCGACGGCACCGGCGACGAGCATCCCAGCCCGCCGGAATATGCCCATGTGGATGACCTGAACTTCGACTGGAAGGGCGCTCTTTCCGGCAGCCGCCTGACTATGAATAAGGCTTGCCGCAACGTGATGAAGCACACCGGCTGCAGCATTGTGGACGCATTCCGCATGGCATCGCGCAATCCCGCCCGGGTGCTGGGCATGGATAGCGACATCGGCACCATTGAGGTGGGAAAAAAGGCAAATCTCGTCTTTGTGGACGAGAGCTTCAACATTCAACGGGTCATGCTGGAGGGAAAAATGGTATGAGTGAGAAAAAAATACGCGGCATCAACATTCTGAATCCCGTGGAAGTGGATCGGGATTATTATCTGAAGGCAATCGACTATGCCATTGCCAACGATTACAACCACATCCAGCTCAACGGTCCGATCCACAATCTGGTCCGCAGCAACCTGGATGGCATGGTCTTCTACCGTAAGTACTGCCGGTTTAACGGGGAAAAGGACGAGGCCTACGTCCGTCATTGCATGGATGTCGTCAACGAGTGCCTCGCAAAATCCCATGCTGCAGGTATCAAGACCTATATGTGGCATCACGAATTGGAGATCCCAAACGGATTCTGCGAAGCATTTCCCGAGATTTTGAACGAGTACGGCGACGTGGAGGTTTCCCATCCGATCATCAAGGATTTTCTCGAGAATAAGCTCCTCGACTTCTTCGATGCATATCCGCTGATGGACGGCTTTGTATTGACCTACTACGAAACCAAAGTACCCCTTTTGCGACTGAAAAAGCAGAAGCTGACCACCGATGAGATCATGACCTACATCACGGGTATTCTCTACGACACCTGCAAGCGTCTGGGTAAGGAAGTGATCGTGCGAACGGACGCGACTGTGGAATCAGATTACAAGATCCTGCTGGATGCCTATGAACGGGTCGCCACAGACGATCTGATGATCATGGATAAGTGGACCCAGTACGACTGGTCGCTTTCGCTACCCTCGAATTATTTCATCCGCAACATCAAGAAGAATCCGCTGGTCATTGAAACCGACCTGTTTGGAGAATATTTTGGCAAGGGCCGTCTGCCGCTGATGCTGAAAGAACACATTACGAAGCGCTTTTCTTTCTGTGAGCAGTATGCTCCTACAGGCTACTGCAGCCGCATTGACCGGGGCGGTTTTTCGGCTTTCGGTACGGTAAACGAGGTAAATCTTCACATCATGAAAGCCGTATTGAATGGCTACGATTTGGAAGCCACGCTTTCCGGGTTCTTTGCCGCAAACTACGGCGCAGCCGGCGAAAAGGTCAAGGCAGCCATGGAAAAGACGGAAGGCATCGTGCGCAAAATGCTCTTCGCCAACGGCTACTATTACAGCGAGCTAAGCTGGTTTCCGGCGCTGAATCACTGTAAAAACCACTTCTATTTTGAGTTGATGCGCGAGCAGTACGAAATCGCATCAAACGAGTGGTTCGTGCCGGTCAATTACGAGCGCGGCAGCGTGCAGAACATTTTTGACGACCTTGCCGATGCCCGCGCAGAGGCGGAACTGGCGCTGAAGGAGATTGAGGCGCTGAAGGACATGCTGACGGAAGAAAAGTATCAGCAGCTTTGGATTGATTTCCAAAATCTTCTCTTCGCCTCAAAATGCTGGGAGCATATGGCGCAGGTCTTTTTCCACTATGTCCGCTTCTTTGATGAGAAAAAGGAATGCCACGAGGATGCTCTCTATGCTGCACTGCGCGCGCTGGAACAGTTGGACAAGGAAGGACGCGCTGCTTTGGGCGACGATTTCTACTGTAGCTTCTGCGATGTCCACGCCCAGCGCCAAAAAGGTCAGAACATCGCCAGCTTTGTTGCAGAAGTAACCGCAAGCTTTGTGTATGAAAAGCGGGCGCGCGCAGCATTGGATGCAAAGAATTTGACCGATTATGTCCTCTGCGGTAGCGGCTGTGAGGGGCATGCTCTTCAAAAGGAAGTCAATTTCAGCGACACGCTTCTTATTGATGGCGAGCTTGTGCGTATCCCCGGCAACCGTGCCGGCATGGACTGGAGTACCATCACAGCACACGGTTGGTTCTCGTACCGCATGAAAGTCAAAAAAGGCGAAATCAACCGCATCACCATCATCGCCGGCAGCACCACCGATCTGCTGAAAATGAAACTCACCATCGGCACGCAGGAGCATCTCATTGAGCAGCCGAATGTGGGCAAGAACACCATTGAATTTGCTTACACAGCAAGGGAAGACGAAGAATTTGTCACCATAAAATTCGATAAGATCTCTGTCAATATGCCGCTGATCTATACCGTATGCATACAGTAAGCAAAAAGGACGCACCGAAGGGTGCGTCCTTTGATTTCAGGTGAGTATTGCGCCGATCTCTGCCACCCAGTCGGGATAGTAGACCGAAGCGGTGCGCAGGAAAAAGAGGAAGCAGCTGACCACCGTCACAAAGCTCAGCAGCATCACCGCCATGCCGATGCGACCGCGGCTGACTTTTCCGCTGTCCTGCATCCACAGACCGATGCTCAGGAAGCATGCGATGCCTGCGAGGAAATAGATGTCCATACGGTAGCGCTCCAGCAGGTACGGCGTCCACATGATGTCGATCGCCGAGATCAGCAGCATGGAAACGATCAGCCCGATCAGCAGCGGGCGCAGCTGATGCGCTTTCAGCTGCTGCCGCACCGAGGGCTTGAAGGCAGCCGCCGTCAGCAGCAGAATGGGGAAATTGCCGTACACGCCGCCATGGTTCAGGTGGGGAAACTCCTCCGTGATGATGCCCAAGCCGAAAAGATTTTCCGCCGTGTTGTTGAAAATGTTCAGCAGCATCTGCCCGTTCAGGGTGATCTTGTAATTGGACTGATCCGCCACTGTCAGCTGATATGCCTGACCGAACTCGAAGGGGTCTTCAAAACGGGCGTAGTTATAGAGCATCAAGCCCGCCGCCACAGCGGCATAGGGCAGTGCCGCCAGCACCAGCTTAAAAAGCAGCTTCCACGTGAATTTGTTCTTCCGAAGAAAAACGTACAGCATCGGGATCACCAGCACATTGGCAAGGGCGATGGGCGGGCGGCAGCCGAACACCAGCGCGCCCAGCAGCGCACCGATGGCAGCAAAAACGATCCTCTTATTCTCCGATCCGTCGCCCCAAACGGCACGGACAAAAAACCAGATGCTCCATGTTTGCAGTGCCAGCGCAGCGGTGATGGCGGTACAGTAAAGGGCAGGCTCTGCCGATGCGTACCACACGCTCATCACGGAAAATGCCGCCGCCAATGTCAGATAGACACCGAAGGGCAGCTTTTTGAAAAAGAGCTTCATCAGCAGATAAAACAGCGCGAAAATACCCGCCACCGTCGCCGCAACAAACAGCTGTGTGCCATGGTAGGTGGTCAACGACATCCCCGTCAGCGCCCGGTAGGGCAAAAACACCAGCAGCACCGGCACAACGCCGAAGTACATGTAATACTTTCCCTTGTAGTAGGCATGATCCCAATGGTAGTAAACCCCCGCCTCAGCGCGCTCGTTGGGGTCGTAGGGATTTACAAGACCTGCCAGCTGATCCTCGTCGCCATAGGCGAAATCCAGCCGTCCGTCCAGAAATGCCTCCGCCATCAGCTCATACTGATTGCGATGGGCGGGGATCTCGCCGTTCCAGATGGAGAACTCGCCCATGGGCAGGATGCACACTGCAATGGTCACAAGCGCCACCAGCACTGCCAGAAGCCGCTTGACGGGCAGATCTCCCCGCAGCCCAATGCGATACAGCATTGACTGGGGGCGGCAGGCATAGAGTGCCAGCGCCGCCACATAGAGCCATGTCACCACAGCCGCGGCGCTGAAGAAAAAGCTGCAGATCAGCGAGACCGCCGCGCCCGAGCCTAAAAGAGCGTAGATATAGCAGGGCTGCAACAGCTCCCGCAGTTTATCCCTCATCTTCGCCCACCTCCTTGCGGAAACGGTGGTTGGCAAGGATGCGCTGCAGCTCAAAATCCTGCTTGTTCTTCTGCACCGCGTTTTGCAGCTGCAGTCCCGTAAAGAAGGACAGCAATGCCGCCAGTGCGGTGAAGCCGCAGACGATCAGCGTGGGAAAATTCGGCACAAGCCCGGTGCGGATATAGGTCACCAGCACGGGGATGAAAAATCCGATTGCAAGGAGCATCAGCACCGCCGCGATCATGCCGAAAAAGGAATAGGGCTTGTAGGTGCGATGCAGGCGAAGGATGGTTTTCAGAACCTTGAAGCCGTCCCGGAAGGTATTGAGCTTCGACTCACTTCCCGCGGGGCGGTCACGGTAGTCGATGACCACGTGGTCGATCTTCATGTTCTTGTCGAGGGCGTGGATGGTCATTTCCGTTTCGATCTCGAAGCCGGCGGACAGCACCGGGAATGTCTTGACAAATTCATAGCTGAAAGCGCGGCAGCCGGTCATGATGTCCCGCACATCCGAGCCAAAAAGAGTATTGATGCCCCAGCGCACCACCGAGTTACCCGCATTGTGGAAGGGACGCTTGTTTTCCGTGAAATAGGTGGACGAAAGCCGGTCACCCACCACCATATCCGACTGCCGGTTCAGCACCAAATCTGCCATTTCCCGGGCATGGTCGGCAGGATAGGTATCGTCGCCGTCTGTCATCAGGTAGACACGGGCATCGATCTCCCGGAACATCCGGCGGATGACGTTGCCCTTGCCCTGCTGATATTCCGGGCGCACCACAGCACCGGCGGCGCGGGCGATGTCCGCTGTGCCGTCGGTAGAATTGTTGTCGTAGACATAGATGACCGCCTCCGGCAGTGTCTGCTGCCAATCCCTGACCACTTTTTCGATGGTTTTGCTCTCGTTATAGCAGGGAATTAAAACTGCGATCTGATCCATGGGCGCACCTCCTCTTCCGTTTTTTCCATTATACAAGCATTCCGCCATGGTGTCAACCGACGCAAAAAGCCGCAGTCTGTCATCATTGTTGCAGACTGCAGCGGTTTTTATTCTTCTTTTTACGGAATTGTGACAAGAATCGCCTGCGGATCTCGACAGAGAACGGATAAACGATAATAACAGTTGAATTATGTACATTTTTCATCGCTTTATATAAATTTACAATAGACAAACAAAAAAAACCGTTGTATAATTGTCCTGCGGACGTTGTTCCGCATACCCTATTTCGGAGTGTGAACAATATGAAACTGATTATCAAAAACGATTACGAGGCCATGTGCGAATGGGCTGCACAGCACATTGCGGATGCCATCAATAATCACAAGGAAGACCGTCCCTTCGTGCTGGGTCTTCCCACCGGCTCTTCCCCTCTGGGCGTTTACAGACGGCTGGTCGCCATGAACAAGGCAGGCACGCTGACCTTCAAGAATGTCGTGACCTTCAACATGGACGAATACGTGGGTCTGCCCCGGGAGCATGACCAGAGCTACTGGTACTTCATGCACGACAACCTCTTCAACCACATCGACATCCCCGCTGAGAACATCAACATCCTTAACGGCATGGCAGAGGATCTGGAGGCAGAGTGCCGCCGCTACGAAGAGAAGATCGCCTCCTACGGCGGTATTGATCTGTTCCTTGGCGGCAGCGGTGTGGACGGTCATATCGCCTTCAACGAACCCTTCACGAGCCTTACCTCCCGCACCGGCGTTCGCGCCCTGACCGAGGATACCCTGATCGTCAACTCCCGCTTCTTCGGCAACGATCCTGAAAAGGTGCCGAAGACTGCTCTGTCCGTTGGCGTCGGCACAGTTTGCGACTCCAAGCAGGTACTGCTGATCATCAGCGGTCACAACAAGGCACGCGCCCTGCGCCACTGCGTCGAGGGCGGTGTTGACCACGCATGGACTATCTCCGCCCTGCAGCTGCATCCCGACGGAATCGTCGCCTGCGACGAGGCTGCCTGCGGAGAGCTGAAGGTGGATACCTACAAGTATTTCAAGGAAATCTACAAAAACGAAAAGTGAGCAGAAACCCTCCGGCTGAGCCGGAGGGTTCTTCTTATTATTTTCTCACGATTTCGGTGCGGTTCAGTTCCCGGAACGCCTGAGGCGAATAGCCCAGCATTTTCTTGAAAACACGGGCAAAATAGGCAGCGCTGGTAAAGCCGCACTGCTCCATAATACTTCCAATGGGATCAACAGTATACTGCAAAAGATACTTTGCCCGATCAATTCGGATCAGGTTCAGATACTGCACAGGCGGTCTGCCGGTCACCTCCCGGAAACGCTTGCTCAGGTGCGTGGTGGAATAACCTGCAACCTCTGCCAACTGCTCCAGGGAGAGATTCTCCGTATAATGCCGATTGATGTAATCAATTACCTTGATGACACGATCTGTCGAATATTCACGGGGAGAAACCTTGGTATGATCCAAGTAATACTGCACAAGTCCACACAGAGCAGTGGTTGCTGCCAGATCCCGCTGGGGGGCAGGCATATCGTGCGATGCAAACAGCTGGTCAAACAGCTTTCCCACCACCTCACGGTCCGGCACATGCAGCACCGGCTCCAGCTCAAACCGCTCAAAGAACTCACCGGCGGAATTTCTCATACTGAAGTGACACCAGCATTTTTCCGCATAGTTATCCTCCGTCATCCAGCACGAATGCACGACACGTGGCGGAATCAGCATCAGATCTCCCGGCCCTGCCGTAATAGTCTGGCCGTAGATCTGCACGACGATCGCACCTTTTTCCACATAATAGAACTTACTGCCGGTCGAGGAAATATTGGTTGCCTCCCACCACTCACGTGAGAGGACGCTGCGTGCGCCTACTTGATAGATGCAGTTGATCGTGCCGTTCATGATATCACCTCTGACTTATTTTAGCACACGCAGAAACAATCGTCAACAACTTTGTTGCACTTTTTTTGCCTAAAATTGTGCAAGTATTTCACGTAAATCGTGATAACACTTTTGAAGCAGAGATGCTACAATATTCCTGCACAAGACGCCACTCCCCCTCTTTGGAGGGTGTGAATGCGGGAGGCAGGAAGTGTTCTCTCTCTTCTGCTGTCGCTTTTTGCGATCCATTTACCACATTTTCTGTCTCGCCGCAAAAGAAGCCACCGGTCCATTCGGATCGGTGGCTTTGATTTTTATTCCGGGGTGGAAAGAGAAACCATCCGGGGTGCATGACCCATAGCGGGGATGATCTTCTCCATCAGATCTTTTGTGGAGAGCTTCAGGCTGGAGGTGTTGATGCAGGGATGGCAGCCCAGTGCTTCGGCTTGGAGCAGCTCCTCGTCGATCAGCAGCTGAACGCGCATGTTCTTGTCGTTCATCAGACCCAGCACGCTCAAGGAGCCGGGGGTGATGTCCAGAAATTCCTCCATGTACTTGCCGTCAGCAAAGCTCAGGCGGGACGAGCCGATCTGCTTCGACAGCTCCGAAGTGCGGAACGGCTTGCTGCCCGGCAGCATCAGCAGGTAAAAATCGGTGCATTGACGGTTGCACAGCAGCAGATTTTTGCAGATGGTCGTGCCGAGGACGCCGTCGATGGCGGCGCAGACCTCCATAGTCATCGCCACCTCGTGATCGACCCGCTCATAGGAAACGCCCAGTCCGTCCAGAAAATCATAGACCCGAATTTCCTTATCCAAGCGTCCTGCCATGTCCGCAGGACGTCCATGCTGTAAAATCATTGGTAGCCCTTCTTTCTGATCCTCACATTTTCTCTGTCACGATCTTCCCTGCCCGGATCTCCAGCTTCCAGTCGCACAGCTCCATCGCCGCAGGGCGGTGGGTCACTGCAAGATAGGTTCTGCCGGGAAGTGCCTTCAGATTCTGCAGAACCTTGCGCTCTGTTGCTTCGTCCAAGGCTGAGGTGCATTCATCCAGCAGCAGGATCGGTGCGCCGCTGACCACAGCACGGGCGATCGCCAAACGCTGCGCCTGACCCTCCGAAAGACCGGCGCCGCTCTCGCCCAGACGGGTCTGCAGACCCTCCGGCAGCGATGGCAGGAAATCATCCATCGCGCTGACGCGGATCGCCTCCGCAATCTGCTCGTCCGTGGCATCCGGGTTGGTGATGATGATATTGTCCCGCAGCGTTCCGCTGAGTAGAAGGTTGCCCTGAGGGACATAGGCGAACAAGCCCCGTGTGGTGCGATCCAGAGGGATTTTTTCTTCCCCCACATCAACATACAAGCAGCCGCTTTTCGGGCTGAAAACGCCAAGCAGGAGCTTCAGAAGGGTGCTTTTGCCGATGCCGGAATGACCGGCGATAACAGCAAATTCGCCCTTGCGCAGGGTGAAGGACGCGTCGTCGAGAATGAGGTCGCGATCGTAAGAAAAGACCAGATTTTCTCCGCCGACGGCGTGCATTTTTTCATAAATATCCGACTGGCAGGGCTCTACCGGCTCACCCAAGATCTCCTCCAGCTCCATCAGACGCTCCGCCGATGCGATCATCGCCATGTACTGGGGCATCACGCCGGAAAGCCCCGTGAAGGGCTGCTGCAGTTGACCGACAAGTGAAGTGATCGCTGTGAGCGAACCGAAGGACATCTGCCCCAACAGCACCCGGTTGGCGCACCAAATCAACGCGAAAAAGGCAGAGCCATGGGACATCAGGCGGATACAGGCATGGGAAATCAGGGAGATATTCTTTCGCTTGCGTTGGATCTTGTAGCGATCCTCCATCAGTTCATCGGCGCGACGTTCGACCTCAGCGGAGACATCCATCGCCTGAACCATCAGGAGCTTTTCCATACTTTCCTGCAGGAAGCCCGAAACCTTGCCGTCGTGCTGGCTGACCTGCTTGTTCAAATCCTTCAGCTTGCGGCGAACGACTGCCGTCATGCCGATCACCACCACGCCGATCACTGCGATCAGCAGGGTAAATTTTGCATCCATCGCACCCAGTACCAGTACCGCCGCCAGCAGACGGGTGATCATAGCGGCAAAATTGGGCAGGATCGTCAGCACACCGCCGTTGATTCTGGCAACATCATTATTCAATCTGTTCAAAAGCTCCGCGCTGTGGTAGCGGGAGATGGCAGCATAATCGCCGTGCAGCAGACCGTGCAGAAGCTTGCGCTTCCAGTCGATCTCAAGATCCATCGTCAAGCGATCGTGCAAATGGCGTGCCAGCACGGTGCAAAGCAGGATCACTGCGATGATGCCAAGCTGCTGCAAGCATGCACGGAAAAACAGCTGGTTGTCCCCCGAGACCGCGCTGTCGATGACCGCCCTTGTGCCAAGGGCAAAGTACACCGACGCCAACGCTTGTCCTGCATGGGCAGCAACCAGCAGTAAAATTGCCGGAATACGGCGGCGAAGCTTCCGCAATATCCATAAAACAGGCAGTTTTTTCATTTCAAACGCCTCCGAAGACAGCCAATGCCCCACCGCCAAAGTCGGCGGATCGGGCGGCTATAATGCCAAAAACGGCAGTAAAGCCGATAGCGGAAATCATTGACGCCGTAACGCTTTTTCCCCCGGGTGAAGGCGACCACCACCGCGATCATCTGCTCGTGGTGCAGTCCCGTCTCCAGCGCAAACTGGTTGTCACCGACGCACGTATAACACTCCCCCACCTCAACGATGCGGTGCAATACGTACTGACCGCCCTTTCTCTGATAGAGCGGCAGATCATATTTTTTCAGCTTCCCCGTGACCGGCGACAGCACTACGGTATCGATCCCCTGACGGAGCATCGGCATCATGCTGGTTCCTTTGGGCGACAGCCGTACCGTTTTCCCCATCTCCAGACATTCCCGGATCAGGGGCATCAGCTGCTCCAAGGAGAACTCACTATCATGCAAGAAATCCATTTTCTTCCAGCTTTGCAACAAATCCTGCGACAGCCTCACGTGCCGTCTTCTCATCTACGTCATACTCTGCCAGCAGTGCTGCCACCAGAGCATCCTCGGTGGTCTCCGTCTGCAGCAGCTTCCACAGAAATGCACCTGTTTCATTCAGGTTGATCATCATGTTCAGATCCATCTCCTCGCCGCAGGGCAGAACAACTGTCTGACCGGCAACCTGACGCAGCAAAAATCCATCTTTCATCTTCATAATCGGCACCTCACTCAATTATTCTTTGTTTTACGCAGATTTCAAAATCACGCGCAGCAAGACCGCGGCAACAACCACCGCGACAAATATAAGAAATTCAATTTCCTTTGTCTTCAGTTTTGACTTCTTTTTCTTCTTTTTGGGCGGCTCATAAGAACCTTCAACAAGCTTATAGTCCTCGCCAAAGGTATAGTAACCGCGCTTCAGGATGCCGTTGGTCATGTCCCCGTGGACGCGATGACGACCCTTGATCGCCATGCCTTTCGAGGAAATGTAGTAAATATCACCATCCACCTTAACCGCACCGGCATGACAGGGGACGCCGTTTCGATAGTAGATCAGCTGTCCGTTTTCGTTGCGCAGTCCGTCTTCCGGCTGCTTGCTCCCGTAGGATTTGCCGGACATCGTCTCGTATGCAACGACAGCTGCCTGCCGATCGATCGTGCAGGTCATTCGGTAAAATGCTGTTTTTGCGGAAATCTGATCCAGAAGATCCATATACTTTGCCAGCAATGCCGGCTGCATCGGACGGTTGCTCTGCTGCAGCAGCATAGACACCGCATCCGCGGCGGGAATGCTTTGAATCACGCTGTAATCACCGCGACCCAAAACACAAATCGCTTTCAGCGGCACGCAAATGTTGCAGCCAAGACCGTGTTTTCCGTTCCACGGCGAACCGTGAACAAAAACGCCTTCCTCTGTCACGCGCAAAAAGGGCTTGTCATCGTTGACCATGACAGCACGTTCACCAAACAACTCCCTCCACATGCGGGTGTGGGTAGATTTTCCGGTGCCGCTCTTGGCGGTGAAGAGATAAGCCTCCCCATCCACCGCGACGACAGAGCCGTGGAAGAGGATCGTGTCATACGCAAACAGACCCTCCGCGATCTTTCGCTGCACCGCCGTACGCTCAAGAAGAGAATCCTCAAGTCTGCGCGGCGGAAGACCCTCCAGCGCATCCTCCTGCATCGCCTTTTCGCGTTCAAAGGCAAGATCTTTGGGTGTAATGGTCACCGAAAAGTCCGGCTCCCCCTCGCAAAGATACTCGCTGCAATATTCCCGGGTGGATTCAAACTGCGCAGATACTGCCACCACCCGTCCGGCCGCCTGCATCTTAAACTGATTCATAGTTACCTGTCCATCTTCAGATTTTCTGAGTTCTATGCAATTCGCACAACAAATCCCACGCATCACAATTATACATCATTAAATATACCAAATAAAGTATCAAGTGTCAATGCCTTTTGGGCGAAGTTTATATTTTGTGACTCGTTTGATGCGAGCGGTTTTGTTTTACTGGGATCTTTTTCCCGGCTTGCAAGTGATTTGTCAAACTAAGTGCAACACTATTTCATTTCAAGCAGTTTTTTACTTACTTTTCCATTCTGTTTTTTTAGTATGAGCCTTGAGGTTCCCTTAGAAAGTTCCTCTGCGGGAATTCTCATGAGGATTTCCACATAGACGAACGAATATATTTTCTCCAGTTCTACATCACACTCGGAACTTGATATTCGATGCATGTCATGATCATACTGCAAAAGACCTCGTAACTGTTCTTGACAAGAGTAATTGCAGTTGTCTAAAAACTTTTTCACCATTTCCTGCATGTTTTTGAATACTTGCTTTTCTATATAGGAGATTTCTCTATCAAAAATATCTTTATTTGCTTCACAAAAATCCTTATACAGCCGCAAATCGTCCCCTCCATATAGTTGCCGCAGGTAACGACCAACATTGCGATATCGTCTGTATACAGCGAAAAAGAAATATAAATATTGATAGTTGTCCCGTACCGGAGTGCTCAGATGATAGAAGAAAGGGAAGATTGCTTTATTTGCAGCAATCACAGGATACTCTTCCTCATAACCAAAGGATAGACCTCTTGTTATGATTTTACAGGAAGGGTCTAACTTTAGTTCATCAAAATACTTCTCAGTAATAATAGTTGTAGGATTAAACTTACAAAAGGACATGCTTGTATCACTAAGTCCTGCATCCAACAAGTTCAGCTGCATAGATACCGTCTGAGCCAAATCCTCCTCTGTCTCTTCAGGAAAGCCGTACATAAAGTACAGAGCAACATTAATCTTTTCGGATAGCAGGATATCTACCATCCTTTGGACATATGACAAATCAAGATTCTTGTTGATTCGTTTCTGCATATCCTGAGAGCCGGTTTCAACTCCTAACTCGATCCGCACCATGCCCGCCTGCTTCATTTTTCGTATCAACGATTCAGACAGGCGATCCACACGGGAAGTCGTGCACCAACGTATTTGTAGATTTTCCGCAATCAATCGATCGCAAAGTTCCTCAACCCGTCGCATGTTGGATGTAAATGCATCATGGGAAAATCGGAAACTCACAATACCAAACCGCTCTTTATAATACTTAATATCTGCAATTAAGCGATCCGCCGACTTTAAGCGATATGCACGACGCCAAAAACGACTGGAACAACAGAAGGTGCATCTATACGGACAGCCCCTGCCCACATCAATAGGCATAAAATAATTAGGAGAAGATAGCTTGTCGGGATCTTCAGTATAGTCATCCTTGAACAAAGCCTCATCCCAGTACGGAATCTTATTCAAATCACACAGCGGCATTAGATCGTGATTAATGCAGAGTTCTCTATTATGGCGTCTGTACAAACCCGGTATATCAAACAGTGAATCAAAATCTCCATCCAACAAAGCACGAAAAAAAGGAATCACGGTCTGTTCTCCCTCTCCTGTACAAATGTAATCCACATAGGGTGCCGCTTTCATGGTAGCTTCTGCAGTGGCAGACGCTTGTGGACCGCCTAAAACAATCAAAAGCTCAGGTCGACGCTGCTTCAGTTCCCGGGCAATCCGCAGCATGATGTGATAAAACGGCCACAAAGTATAGAAAGACACGCAGCGAGGTTGCATGGACAAGATGCGTTCCGTGATCTCAGAAATAAAGGCGGCATAGCAAATATTATAGTTTTCCATTTGAGCAAAACGTAGAATCTTAGTCGATATTCCTTCCTGTCTCAATAAGGTTGCCAATATCATTGTCCCATTCGGTTCGTGTGACAAGCTCAATTGATGGTTTGATGTAACAAATACCACATCCGTCATTCGTATTCCCCCGTAAAATGAAAAGCTTAATAAATATATTAGCATCCAATGTTAATAATTCTATTGTATGAATTTATTATAGCATAGTAGATGCAAAATTCAAGTTTTTTCCCAAATAGCTCGACATGTAATTCGCACAACAAGCCCCCACGCAAATGCGTGGGGGCTGCTGCTTGTTTTGGGATGTCCCGGCGGCGAAGCCGCCGGGACCTTACTTGCGAATTACTCGCGATCGCCGGGCAGTTCGTTCTCAGAAGTGGTAGAGGTAGTGATAACATCAACCATCTCA
>SVMI01000005.1 GCA_015067495.1 Oscillospiraceae bacterium
TACCGGGCTTTTTTCAAAAACAGAAGCATGGTACCGGCATTTATCCGAAAGCGGCGAATCCATGACTCGCAATGTAGCCAACTATATGCTGGTCAATCGGTATATTGATCGTGGGGATCTGGAACAGGCGCAGGATGTACTGGACTCCATGCCAGATCGCAACACTGTCATCGAGGACTATGCAGATAAGTTGATGCTTCAGGTAAAGATCTACATGAAGCAGGATCGAGCCGCTGATGCAGCGAAGGAATTGGAACAGGCTTTGCTGACCGGAATTAACAAGGTTCAGATGTATCTGCTGAAACTGGCAGATGCTGAATTGGCTGCAGGTGAGCCTGACAAATCCAAGCATATTGCACAGGTGCATCAGGATATGGTAAAGCTATTTGAGTTGTGGGAGTGTTCCGCTTTTGCAGCAGCACTTTCGCTTGCTATGGAGTTTAAGGATAAGGAACAAATCCTACCGTTGCTTCAGGGGATTCTCCGTACTGCACAGGAGCCTTGGGATATGAGTGTCACTTGCCTTTACCACCGAATCGCCGGTACAGAGAAAAAGGCAGTGGACAAAGCTATGACCAGCGCCCTGTTGCATAGCGTAGCCCAGTACGCAGAGTATGACTTCCTGCGAGATGATCCTCGTTTCCAGAACATTCTTGAGGAATGTAATCAAATTCTCACTAGAGATTTTCAGAGCATAGAAGCATAAAGTCACACAAATCTGATTGTGATTATTTGTGCAATATATTTTCTGAAATTTTCTTCTGAAAACGCAAAAAGAGGGCTGGCTCCGCTGAACAATCAGCGAAACCAGCCCTCAAATGCTTACTTCGGTCGTTCGAATCCATCAAGTAGGTGTTTTACATACATGAAAATCGAGCGAAAATTTTGGGTATAAAAACACAAAAACCGCTAGAGACTCTAGCGGTTTTCGTCGTGCAGTAATTAAGACCACACGTGTTGGTGGGGGAGGACGGATTCGAACCATCGAAGCGATTACGCAACAGATTTACAGTCTGCTCCCTTTGGCCACTCGGGAACTCCCCCATATGAAGTTTATGTCTGGTTGAGCTTATGCTCTGGTGGAGCCGGTAGACGGACTCGAACCCCCGACCTGCTGATTACAAATCAGCTGCTCTACCAACTGAGCTATACCGGCGGCTCAAACAGAACATGCTTATTATAGCGGCAACCTATGGGTTTGTCAAGCATTATTTTCGCTTTTTTAGCAAAAATGCGAAAGCCACGTATTTTTGAAAAACACTTGTTTCTTTACGAAAAAAATGTATAATAAAGGGAGAATACTGATCATCAAGTGAGGGAGTTTTATGCTGAAACGCTACAAACTGGTTTCCATCATCTATGGCGGCTCCGGCGCGCAATACGCGGATGAAATGAACAAGATCATCCTGCGGCAATCGGAGGAGGAACGCTATCCCATTACATCCAAAATCGTCATGGAGAGCGTGCTGACCGGCGATCTGCTGACGAATATTACCGACCTTTTTACCCAGTCTGAGTACTGTCTGGCATTTTTGACAGCGGACGATTGCTGCATCCGTGACGGGGAGCAGGTTTACCGCCTGCGTCAGAACGTAGTCTTTGAGTTGGGCATGGCGATCTACCGCTTGGGTAGGGAGTGCTGCATTCTGCTCAGCGATTTCGATCCGGCAAAGAGCAACGTGGAGCTGCCGTCGGATCTGAAAGGAATTGACATCAAGGTCTTCTCCGCGGAGGATCGGGAAGCGGTCTTTACAGATGTGCTGAATAAGATCCTGCGGCTCAGCTCCAAGGCAAACAACGGGGAGATCCCCCGCTATGATAAGCTCCTGCAGCGAAATGAACACTACGTCAACTATGACGAGCTGTTCTCCGCTTGCTCCAATCTGGATACCAAGGAGGATACCTATCTGAAGGCAGTGCTGTCCTATTGGTATGAGGAATGCGCCAGCTTTGAGCATCTGGAGGAGCGGTGTCTTTATTTCTTGGAGCGCATCGGCTTTGTATCCATGTTCGGCAGACACACATGGGTGGATGAGTTTCTGGAGCGGATCAAGACCCTTACCGCCAATTACCGTCAGCAGGATGTGGCTTATTGCGGCAAAAAGCAGATCGCCTTCGTACATAATCTGACGGGTGTTGTCCGTGAATATGCCCAGTTCAAGCTGCGGGAGGAGCATCCCAAGCGGGAGGATTATGAAGAGCTACTGAACATGCTGCTGATGAGACCTGCCGAGATGAGCGGTGTGACCAATCCGCTGGCACTGACGGTCTACTACGACTATCTGGGTCTGCTGCATCTGCATCTTTATGAGCTTACCAATGATGTGGAGCATCTGCAGGAGGCCACCGCCTGCTTCCGCACCGTAATGGACGAATACGCAGACTATACAGATCTTGGCTTGAAGATCTGGCCCGGCTTTATCGGCTACAATCTGGCAAGATGCTATCTGCTCCAATATCGGACGTGGGCAAAAGCGGAGGATGCAAAGAACGCCCAGAGGTATTTCTCCATTGCCAGCGTGATCCGCAAATCATGGCTGAAGCAGAGCGGCTTTAGTCAGGTCATTCGCAGCGCGCTGTCTTACGAGTATTTTATTTGTAAGATCGAGGAGATCAATTCCCACAATCTGTTGGCGAAGAAAACGGTAGAGCAGATCGCGCAGGAGTACAAGCTTCTGGAACGGGAACTGGAAAGCTACATGCTCAAGAGCGAGCAGTTGGAGCGTCTTGTGTTTGTTCAGAATCTGCTTGAGAAGCGTCAGCAGGAAACCCTCTCCGACTCTCCCTTGGCGGAGGATATGCTGTAACAAAACAAAAAACGGAGGATCGACCGGGTCGATCCTCCGTTTTTATATGGTTTAGAGTTCAACATCCAGCTTTGCAACAACAGCTGCGCAGCGGGGACAGAGGTCATCCTGACCTGCATTGGTGGAGTGCATCCAGCAGCGGGGACACTTGGCACCCTTTGCCTCGGAAACACCGATGGTCAGCTCGGGGAAATTGACACCGTTGCCGATTTCAGCACCCTCTTCCGGCTCAGACCAGTCGCAGGCGGAAACGATGCAGATTTCTGCAAGGTTCAGACCCTCGCAAGCGGTCTTCAGTGCTTCGTTGGCGGTGGACAGAGCAACGTGTGCCTCCAGTGCCTTGCCGATGCGCTTGTCAGCTCTTGCCTTTTCCAGAATGCCGTTCACATCCTGACGCAGCTTCATGACGGTTGCCCACTTTTCCATAGCGGCATCGTCCAGCATGTAAGCGGAGAAGTCAGCGGGCATCTGATTGAGCAGGACATTTCTTGCATCGTCGCCGTCCTTGTGGGGCATGCTCTGCCAGATCTCATCGCAGGTGAAGGCGAGGATGGGGGCAAACAGCTTTGCCATGGCATCGACGATCAGGTACAGGGCGGTCTGTGCGGCACGGCGGCTCAAGCCGGTGGCTTCGTCACAGTACAGACGGTCTTTGATGATGTCGAGGTAGAAGGAACTCAATTCCACGACACAGAAGTCGTTGATGGCATGGGTGACCATGTGGAACTCGTAACCCTCGTAAGCCTTGCGGCAGGCGGCAGTGAGCGCGTTCAGCTTGGTCAGCACCCACTTGTCCAGCTCCTGCAGCTCCTCGGCGGCGACCAGATTGTTGGGATCAAAGTCGTTGAGGTTGGCAAGGCAGTAGCGGGCGGTGTTGCGGAACTTCAGGTAGTTCTGGGCGATCTGCTTGAAGATCTCCTTGGAGCAGCGCACATCCGCATGATAGTCAGAGGATGCTGCCCACAGACGGACGATGTCCGCGCCGAAGTCCTTAATGAGGTCGGCGGGATCGACACCGTTGCCCAGACTCTTGTGCATGGCACGACCCTGACCGTCAACGACCCAGCCGTGGGTCAGAACCTGCTTGAAGGGAGCACCCTGATCCAGCGCACCGACGGAAGTCAAAAGGCTGGACTGGAACCAACCGCGGTACTGGTCAGCACCTTCCAGATAGACATCGGCAGGCCACAGCGCAGGGGTGTCCTTCATCAGGGATGCAAAGTGGGTAGAGCCGGAGTCGAACCAGCAGTCGAGGGTGTCGGTCTCCTTGGTGAAGTGCTTGCCGCCGCAGTGGGGGCAGGTAAAGCCGTCGGGGATCAGCTCCATGGCTTCCTTTTCGAACCAGACATTAGAGCCGAACTGGTCGAACAGCCCCGAGATCTTTTCAATGCTCTCGGGAGTGGAAACGGGCTTGCCGCAATCGTCACAGTAGAACACGGGGATCGGCAGACCCCAGCGACGCTGACGGGAGATACACCAGTCGGCGCGCTCGCGAATCATGGAGATCATGCGGTCTTCACCCCATGCGGGGAACCACTGGACATTTTCGATCGCCTTGACCGCCTGCTCCTTGAAGGATTCCACAGAGCAGAACCACTGGGGCGTTGCGCGGAAGATGACGGGCTTCTTGCAGCGGTCGTGGTGGGGGTAGGAGTGGACGATCTCCTCGGAAGCGAACAGCATGCCGGATTCTGCCATATCCGCCTTGATGACGGGGTTGCTTTCCTCGGTCTTCATGCCGGCGTACTTGCCTGCATAGTCGGTGTGGCGACCGTAATCGTCCACGGGAACAACCAGCTCCATGCCGTAGCGCATGCAGGTCTGATAGTCGTCAGCACCAAAGCCGGGGGCGGTGTGGACACAGCCCGTGCCGGAGTCCATGGTGACGTACTCGGCGTTGACCAGACGGGAGGCCTTGTCCAGGAAGGGATGCTGTGCCAGCATGTTCTCAAAGAACTGACCGGGATAGGTGGCAAGAACCTCGTAATGCTCAAAGCCGCCCATCTTCATGGTTTTTTCCATCAGAGCCTCTGCCATGATGTAGGTTTCGCCGTTGTCAGCCTTGACGAGGACGTACTTGTCCCGGGGGTGCAGGCAGATGCCCATGTTGCCGGGGAGCGTCCAGATGGTGGTGGTCCAGATGACAAAGAACAGCTTGCTCTTGTCGAACTCAGCCAGCTTGCCCAGATCGTCCTTCATGGGGAACTTGACGTATACAGAGGTGCAGGGATCGTCCTGATATTCGATATCAGCTTCCGCAACGGCGGTGGCGCAGAAGGGACACCATGTAACGGGCTTCAGACCCTTGTAGATGAAGCCCTTGTCAAACATTCTGCCAAAGACCTTGACTTCCTGCGCCTCAAAATGCTTGTCCATGGTGCGGTAGGGCTTTGCCCAGTCGCCCACAACGCCCAGACGCTTGAAGCCGCCCATCTGCTTCTGAATGAAATCCTCCGCGAAGTCCTCACAAGCCTTGCGGAACTCGGGTACGGACATGTCCTTGTTGAGCTTGGACTTGGACTTTTCGATGGCGCGCTCGATGGGCAGACCGTGGTTGTCCCAGCCGGGGACATAGGGGGTGTAGAAGCCCATCATGGCTCTGGAACGGACGATGAAGTCCTTGAGGGTCTTGTTCAGGGCGTGACCCATGTGGATGAAGCCGTTACTGAAGGGAGGGCCGTCATGCAGCACGAAGGGCGGGCAGTCCTTGTTCTTTTCCAGCATGGCACCGTACAGATCCATGTCCTGCCAAGCCTGCAGCATACCCGGCTCACGGGCGGGGAGACCTGCCTTCATAGGGAAGTCGGTCTTGGGAGTGATGATTGTGTTTTTGTATTCCATTGGAATGTTACCTCCATAGTTAATTTTATATTGTAGGGCGGGTGCTTGCTCCCGCCCTATGCGCGGGAAAAAGAAAACGCCTTTGTCCCTATCATAAGAGACAAAGGCGTACTATACCTCTGCGGTACCACTCTTGTTCCGCCTTGCGGCGGCACTCGACTGCGCTGTATCGGGCGCGCCCGGTGCAATCTACTGCATTGGTTCGATGCACAGCTCGGAGGGGATATACGTCACAGCATTACCGCTGCCTCTCACCAAATGGCAGCTCTCTGAGGGTAAGTGGTCGTGCGTACCTGTCCTCGTCATCGCGAAGCTATGTAATTTTAGCGATGGGTGGGGTCGTAGTTCGGTCCAAACTGCAGGTTGGAGAACTTCGTCGTGGTGTCGGTAGTGGGGTGCTGAGGCTCCGCCTTGGGGGCAGTCTCTTCAGCAGAACCGACCAGAGCTTCCAGACTGGAGGAGATCTCGTCTGCCACGGAATCGGTGTCCTTGTCAGGCTGCTTGTCGTAGTCAAAAACCACGGGCTTGGGTTGCACGGGCAGGTTTGCTGCCTTGATGCGTGCCAGTGCCTGCAGGCAGGAATTCAGCTGATCGCTCAGCTCATCGATGCGGGTGACCGCCAGACGGCGGGCAGCTTCCACGCGCTCATTTTCAGCGTTGACCAGAGCGTCAGCGTCCTTGCTGCTCTGTGCAGCGGCTGCGCTTGCTTCTGCGATCATCTTGGCGCACTTTTCTTCTGCTTCCTGCACCATGCGGTCGTAGGTCTTCTGGGCATTGGCAATGGCTTCCTGCATGGAGGCTTCCGTCTTGCGGTACTCCTCCAGCTTGGCAACCAGCACGCGCATTTTGCTCTTGAGCAGGGCATTTTCCTTGTAAAGAGCAACATAATCTTCCGTCAGCGGTTCGAGAACGGCGTCAACCGACTGCATGTCGTAGCCGCCAAAGGTCGCGCGGTTAAAGGAAATCTCTTCGATCTGTTGCGGTGTAATCATAATTCGTTTGTCTATCCTTTCTCAAAAGCTCAGGTGTAGCTTTCAACTTCAGCCTGCATGTTTTCCAGCTCGCCAACGATGTCCATGTTGTGCGGGCAGAACAGATAAGTGGACTGGGCGACCTTCTTTACCTTGCCGTCAACGGCATAGGCGCAGCCGGACAGGAAGTCCACCACACGACGAGCCATCGCCTTGTCGATGTTTTCCATGTTCACGATGACAGCCTTCTTGCTGCGCAGATCGTCTGCTGCCTTGGAGGTGTCGTTGAAGCTGGTGGGGTGGAACAGAACCACCTCCTGCTTGTTGCCCATGCTGACCACCTGACCGCTGAATGCGGTGGTGCCGGTGGGGGCGGAGCTGCGGCCGGTGTCTTCACTCGGGGTGCCGCCGAAGGCGGGGGTGCGACGGGCGCGGGGAGCAGGACGCTCTTCGGGCTCTTCAGTGTAATCCTCCAGCTCTTCTTCGTAATCATCGTACTCTTCGTCGGAGTACGGCTGTGCGAACTTCTTCACATTATCCCAAAAACTCATAGTAATCCTCCTGTATGTTACCATCATTGGTGATGCTTGGTGTAATCACGCTGTCCGAAGATGGCTGTACCGACGCGGATCATGGTGCTGCCGCACAGGATCGCGTCCGCAAAATCGCCGGACATACCCATGGACAATATATCCACACATACATTATCGCCTTTTTTTGTCGTTATGTCAACAGAAAGCTGATACATTTTTTGAAAAAATTTGCGATTATCGCCCGGATTTTGGGAAATCGGGGGGATTGCCATCAATCCGCGGAGCCTTAAATTGGGAAAATCGGAAAAATGTTCCGCAAGCGGTAAAATTTCTGCCTCGTCAAAGCCGGACTTGCTTTCCTCCGAGCCGATGTTCACCTCCAGCAGAATGTCCTGCCGGATGCCCTGACGGGCGGCTTCCTTCTGGATGGCTTCCAGAAGACGCATGGAGTCGACACTCTGGATCAGATCCACCTTTCCCACAACCTGACGCACCTTGTTGGTCTGCAAATGACCGATGAAATGCACCGGCGCACCCCGGTAGGCATCCTCGGAAAGCTTTTGTGTCAGCTCCTGCACACGGTTTTCACCGCAAAGATCCACACCTGCCGCGATCGCTTCGCGGACGGCATCAGCATCGTTCATTTTGGTGGCGGCGCAGAGCAGGATCTCGCCGGGATCACGTCCCGCGGTGCGGGCGGCTTCGGCGATTTGGGCGCGGATATTGGCAATATTTTGTGTAATGGACATTGAATTACATCCTTTCTGTCTGAGGGCAGAAAAAGGCGACGGGATTTCTCTCCGTCGCCTTTTTGCTTATGCAGTAGCGGCTGCCTTGAGCGGTCGGACCGGGGCAAGGGTCGAGATGGCATGCTTGTAGATCATTTGCTGCTTGCCGTCTGTTACCAGCACCACCACAAAGCTGTCGTAGCCTGTGACGATCCCACGGAGCTGGAAGCCGTTCATCAAAAACAGCGTCACCGGGACTTTTTCCCGACGGACTTCGTTTAAGATGGCTTCCTGTAAATTGGTTGTTTCTGACATATGTATACCTTCTTTCTTTGGGATACACATATCTTAGCAGAATTCAGATGTCGAATTGACGTGCAAGCTGTCGCGCCTGCGCAAGAATTTCATCGGCTTCTTCGCCTTCGTGACGGGTAAGCCAATGGATCCGGGGATTGCGGCGAAACCACGTCAGCTGCCGCTTGGCATAGTGGCGGGAAGCAAGACGAACCTCGTCAGCCGCAAGCTCGATCGTGCCGTTTCCTTCGAGGGCGGACACAAATTCCTTGTAGCCGATCGCCTGCATGGCGGTCGCCTTGGCAGGGACGCCGCCGGCAAGCAGGCTGCGGATCTCCTCCACCAATCCCTGCTCCAGCATCATGCCCACCCGCAGGTCGATGCGCCGGTATAGTGCCTGACGCGGCTCGAAATCCAGCCCCAGCCAGAGGGGGTCGTAGCGCGGCGGGATGGATTGGGTGCGATTATTGTGGGCGGTGATGGTTTCGCCGGTTTCTTCGTAAACTTCAAGTGCGCGGAGGATGCGCTTGCGGTCAGCGATGTGCAGCTTGGAGGCTGCCTCGGGGTCGATGGCGCGGAGCTTTTCCAGCATGGCATCCATGCCGATCTCCTCCGCCTGCTGTTCCAGACGCTCCCGTGCGCCGGTGGCAGGGCAGGGGGCAAAGTCGTTGCCCTTGATAAGCGCATCCATGTATAGACCTGTGCCGCCGGCGATAATGGCGACCTTTCCCCGGGCGAGAATATCGTCAACGATGGGCGCAGCCATGTCACAGTAGCGGCTGACGGAGAAGCTTTCATCCGGCTCTGCCACATCCAGCATGTGATGGACAATGCCCTGCCGTTCCTCAAGGGTGGGCTTGGCGGTGCCGATGTCCATGCGGCGGTAGACCTGCATGGAATCGCAGGAGACCACCTCGCCATTCAGTTCCTTTGCAAGCTCCACTGCCAGCGCGGTCTTGCCGGAGGCGGTAGGACCTGCGATACAAATGATTCGATCCATGGCAATTCCTCAAGCGCGCTTGAACTGCTTTTCCAGCTGCTTTTTGCTGAGTGAAATGCAGATGGGTCTGCCGTGGGGGCAGTATTTCAGGTCTTCCCGGGACATGACCTGCCTGACCAGCTCCAAAAGCTCCTTGTCGTCGCTGATCCAGCCTGCCTTGATGGCAGCCTTGCAGGCGACGGTGTGCAGAAGCTCGTCGCGGACGGTGTCGGTCTTTTCCCGGCGACCGTTCAGCAGATCGGCAGCCAGTGCCTCTAAAGCGTCGGCGGCATCGCCGGTGTCCAGATCCATGGGGATCTGGCGAACGAGGATGGTGTTGTCGCCGAATTCTTCGATCTCAAAGCCCAGCTCCAGCAGCAGGGAGGTGTTGTTCAGCAGCTCCGCTGCCGCTTCGGCGCTGAGCCGCACGGATACGGGGGTCAGGAGCATCTGCGACGAGATGGCTTCCTGATTGCTTTTCAGCTTTTCGAAGAGGATGCGCTCGTGGGCGGCGTGCTTATCAATGAGGAACGCATCTTCACCCTGCTCCACCAAAATGTAGGAATTATAAAGCTCACCCACCATGCGCCACGGGGTCTCGGGCGGCATTTCAAGAGCTGCCTGCTCCGTCACCTCTGGGATAGCGGGTGCTTCCGGCATGGGCATGGGCTTGACGGGGGGCGGCGTGACGATGGGAGCTGCGGCACTGTCCCGCACCGGCAGGGAGTGCTGACTCTCCACAGCGTGATAGGTAGCGGCGGCAGCTGCCGGCTTCGGCTGGGGCGCATCCTGCATGGCGGCAGAGAAATTGCGAAATTCCTCTGCGTTCATGGTTCGGAAGAAGCTCTCCTGCTTGGGGGCAGCGGGCTTCGCTGCGGGAGCGGGAGGTGCGGGCGGTGCTTTGAACTGCACTTGGGGTCGGTCAGACTGGGCGTTGAGGGCTGCCAGAACGCCGTAATGGACGCAGTCGAAAACTGCCTTTTCAGAGAGAAATTTCACTTCCGTTTTGGCGGGGTGAACATTCACGTCCACCGCGTTTGCCGGCAGGCGCAGATGCAGCACGCAGGCGGGGAATTTACCCACCATCAGCTGATTGCGGTATGCCTCCTCCAATGCTGCGATCAGCAGCTTGGAACGCACGGGACGGTCGTTGACGAAAAAGGTCTGCAGATTGCGGCTGGGACGGGCATCTGTGGGCTTGGAAACAAAGCCGGTCAGGCGGTAGCCCTCCCAACGGCTGTCCACCTTTGCCATCTTGGCGCACTCGCGCCCGTAGACGCAGTAGACCGCATCCTCCAGATTGCCGGAGCCGGGAGTGGAGAGCATCTGCTTGCCGTCGCGCAGATAGGTGAAAGCTACCTCCGGGTGCGCCAGTGCCTGCATATGCACGGCGGCGGTGACACGACCGGCTTCCACGGTATCCGCTTTCATGAACTTCATCCGGGCGGGAGTATTGAAAAAAAGATCCCGGATGACGATGGTAGTGCCGTCGGGACAGCCGATCTCCGCCTCGTCGGTGATCTGACCGGCTTCCAGATGCAGATCAAAGCCGGAGATACTGCCGGGCGTCTTGGTCATCAGATCAATGCGGCTGACCGATGCGATAGCGGCAAGCGCCTCACCGCGGAAGCCCATGGTTCCAATGGCAGCCAGATCCTCTGCGGTACGCAGCTTGGAGGTGGCATGGCGCAAAAAGGCGGTTTTTGCATCCTCAGGACTCATGCCGCAGCCGTTGTCGGTGACCCGCAGAAAGGTCATGCCGCCGTCCTTGATCTCGATGGTGACCTTGGACGCGCCGGCATCGACGGCGTTTTCCAGCAGCTCCTTGACGACGGAGGCGGGTCTTTCCACTACCTCGCCGGCGGCGATCAGATTGGCAACGTGCTGGGATAATTGAATGATTTTGGGCATTTTATCACCTCATGGCGATCATGCCGACGAGATTGACCGCGGCATGAATGAGAATGGGAGAAAGAAGAGAGCCGGACAGACGGTAGCTTGCGGCAAGGCAGACACCCGCCGGCAGATACTGGATCAGACACAGCAGCAGCCGAAGGGGAGATGCCGTTCCGATGTAGCCCAGAATGTGTACCGCCGCAAAAAGCAAAACGGAAACCACCCACGCAAGGGCGGGGCTGCGGTCATACAAGCCCCGGAACACAACGCCCCGGAACAGGCACTCCTCCGCGATGGGAACGAGAATGACCGTTCCGAAAAACATCAGCGGGAAATTCTCCGCCACCAGATCGGAAACAGCATCGTCGTTGATACTGGCGAAAGAAGGGTCAAGCTCCAAAAGTAAACTGCTGACCAGAATATTCGCCATGAAATAGGCGAGAAAACCGACGATCACGGTCATGATGATCCGGCTGATCGTTTCCGGGATCAGCCGCAGCTGATCCATCAGATATTCTCTTAAAATGAATGCAACTGCGGCGAAATTGACGATGAAAAACAGAAAATTGATCTCCGCCTGTGGCAGGGGTGTGGGCAAAAGACTGTTGAGAAACTGCAAAATCCGGGAAAACAGCAGCGTTTCAAACAGCAGCCAGACGGTGCCGTAAAGCTTTTCCCGCCGGGCAAGGGGAAAGTCGAAAAAGTCGGTGTTATTCATTCAGCATTTTCTTGAGCTTGTAAAGCTCGTTCATGGCTTCGATGGGCGTGAGCGTTTCCACGGTGATGGCGGCAAGAGCATCGCAAAGCTGCTGACCCCGCAGATCCAGCATGCTCATCTGATCCTCTGCTTCCACCGCTTTTTCAATGCGCACGATGCCGGCTTCGCTTTCCAGCTCCGCAAGGATCTCTCTTGCGCGGGTCACCACGGCTGCAGGCAGACCTGCCAGCTTCGCGACCTCGACACCGTAGCTGTCATCCGTCGAGCCGGGGACGATCTTGCGCAGGAAGATCATCTTGTCGCCCCGCTTTTTGACGGCGATGTTGTAGTTTTTTACGTTGGGAAGACGGTCTTCCATGGTGGAAAGCTCGTGGTAGTGGGTGGCAAAAAGGGTCTTCGCCCCTAGCTTTTTGGGGTTGGCGGCGTATTCCAGCACCGCCCGGGCGATCGCCATGCCATCGTAGGTGGATGTGCCGCGACCGATCTCATCGAGGATCAGCAGGCTCTTGGAGGTTGCATATTTCAAAATGGATGCCACCTCGGACATCTCCACCATAAAGGTGGACTGACCGGATGCAAGGTCATCGCTGGCACCGATGCGGGTAAAAATGCGGTCAACGATGCCGATGCGGGCACTGCGTGCCGGCACGAAGGAGCCGATCTGCGCCATCAGCACGATCAGTGCCACCTGACGCATGTAGGTGGATTTACCTGCCATGTTGGGGCCGGTGATGATGCTCACCAGATGGTCAGTGCGACCCAGCTCCGTATCGTTGGGGACGAACAAGGAGTCATTGAGCATCCTTTCCACCACCGGGTGACGACCGTAAGTGATGGAGATCTCGTTGTTCATGGTGATCTCGGGACGGCAATAGCCCTGCTGCACCGCAACGGCGGCAAGGCTGCACAGCGCATCCACAGATGCCACAGCGGCGGCGGTCAGCTGAACACGTGCTGCCTGAGATGCAAGGGCTTCCCGCAGCTGCTGGAACAGCTGGTATTCAAGGGCGGTCAGCTGATCCTTGGCGGTCAGCACCTGATTTTCAAGCTCCTTCAGCTCCTGTGTGATGTAGCGTTCGCAGTTTGCAAGGGTCTGCTTGCGGATGTAGTCCTGAGGCACTTGGTCGATGAAGGACTTGGATACTTCAATGTAATAGCCGAAGACCCGGTTGTAGCTGACCTTCAGGGTGCGGATGCCGGTCTTTTCCCGCTCTTGTGCTTCGATGGCAAGGATGATATCCTTGCCGCCGTTCATAATGCTGCGCAGGCGGTCCACTTCGGCGTTTGCGCCGTCACGGATGATGCCGCCCTCACGGACGGTCAGCGGCGGCTCGTCCACAATGGTATTTTCGATAAAGGTCGCACAATCTTCGAGAGAATCGATGGACTCGTTCAGCTTTTTCAGCAGTGCAGAGTCCAGCGGCGCAAGCTGCGCCTTCACAGCGGGTAATGCCCGTAAGCCCCGGGCAAGCCCCAGAAGGTCACGGCAGTTGACTGTGCCGGTAACGATGCGGGTCATGACACGCTCGAAGTCCGATACGTCCCGCAGGGCTTCGATCAGCTCGCTGCGCTGGATGGTGGATTCCACCAGCTCCTCCACGGCACTCAGACGGCGTTCGATCTCAAGAGGGTCAAGCAGCGGCTTTTCCAGCCAGCTGCGCAGCATTCTGCCGCCCATGGCGGTGCGGGTCTTGTCCAGCACCCAAAGCAGGCTGCCCTTCTTTTCCTTAGCGCGCATGGTCTCGGTCAGCTCCAGATTGCGCCGGGCATCCATGTCCAGCTCCATAAAGCGGCCGGTGGTGTAGTATTGCAGCTGACGGATGTGCGCCAGATCGTTCTTTTGCAGCGTCAGCAGGGTCTTCAGCAGTGTGCCGCTGGCAATGAGCGCCGCAGGGAAGCTTGCAAGCCCCAACGCTTCCACAGTAGCACTGAAGTGGGATTCCAGCACCGCCTGCGAAAGGGAAAGGGTGAATTGTTCCTCTGCTCCTTCATTCACGCAGCAGCTCAAGCGGCGGAAGATCGCGTCGTCGATCATGGGATCGGAAGCGTTGCAGCGCAGAATTTCCGCGGGGGCAAAGCGACCCAGCTCCGACGCGACAGCTGCGGCGTCGGCGCAGGTGGTGGCAAAAAACGCGCCGGTGGAGATATCGCAGAAGGCAAGACCGAACTTGCCGTCCTCGCCGTAAAGGCAGGCGTAGTAATTGTTGCGGCTCTCCTCCAGCATGCAGCTTTCCGTGACTGTACCGGGGGTGACGATGCGGGTGATGTCACGCTCCACAAGACCCTTGGTGGTGGCGGGATCCTGCAGCTGCTCACAGATGGCGACCTTGTAGCCCTTTTGCACCAGACGGGCGATGTAGGCATCGACGCTGTGGTACGGCACACCGCACATGGGGGTCTGTTCTTCCTTGGGCTTGCCCCGGTCACGGGTGGTCAGGGTCAGATCCAGCTCCCGGGATGCGATCTTGGCATCCTCGTCGAACATTTCGTAGAAATCACCCAGACGGAAAAAGAGAATGCAATCGCTGTTGCGTTCCTTGATTTCGTTGTATTGACGCTTCATGGGCGTCAGTTCGTTACTCTGTGTAGCCACAGTATCACTCCTTGTCGGAAAGAGTACCGGTCAGACTCCATGTGGTGGAGCCGGTGACGGTGAGATATTGGAAAGAACCGATCAGTTCCGCGTTTCCTTCAAAGCGGACAAGTCTGCCCCCTTCGGTGCGGGCAGTCAGAAAGCCCTTGTCGCAGCCGTCCACGAGACAGCGGAAGGTTTTGCCCACATATTCCTGATGGATCTGCTCGGAAATGGCATTCTGGACAGCGCAAAGCCGGTCAAAGCGGCGGCTTTTCTCCTCCTTGGGGGTGGGGTCGTCCATGGCTGCGGCAGGGGTACCGTTGCGGGGGGAGAAGATAAAGGTAAACAGCGAATCGTAACGCACCTGCTGAATGAGGGAGATGGTCTGCTCAAATTCCTCCTCCGTTTCGCCGGGGAAGCCCACGATCACATCGGAGGTCAGCACCAGATCGGGCATGACGGATTTGGCGTAGCGAACGGACTCCAGATACTTTTCCCGGTCATAATGGCGGTTCATGGCTTTCAGCACCCGGGAAGAGCCGGACTGGAAGGGAAGATGCAGCTGCTTTGCGATCTTGGGATTGGCTGCCATGGTGTCAAACAGCTTTTTGCCTGCATCCCGGGGATGGCTGGTCATGAAGCGAATGAGAAAATCGCCCTCGATGGCGGCAATTTCCGCTAAAAGATCGGAGAAATCGACGTTTTCGTCCAGATCCTTGCCGTAGGAGTTGACATTTTGACCCAAAAGAGTGATGTCCTTGTAGCCCTTGGCGATCAGCTCACGGCACTCGGCGAGGATGTCCTCTTTTTTGCGGCTGCGTTCCCGACCGCGGACGTAGGGGACGATGCAGTAAGTACAGAAATTGTTGCAGCCGTACATGATGGAGACCCATGCCTTGAGGGTGTTGTCACGAACCTGCGGGATGCCCTCGGAAATAGAACCGGGTTCATCCTCTACATAGAACTGGCGTTTTTTTCGGCTCAGTACGTTCCAAAGAATTTCCGGGAACTGCCACAGATGATGGGTGGAGAAAACACCGTCCACATAGGGATAGCTTTTGCGGATGCGCTCTGAGACCTTCTGCTGACCTGCCATGCAGCCGCACAGAAAGATCTTCTGCGCCGGATGACGTTTTTTGGTGTGGGTCAGCGCGCCCAAATTACCGAAGACACGCTGCTCCGCATGCTCGCGGATGGCGCAGGTATTCATCACGACCACATCCGCGCCCTCGGCTTCCTGCACGATGGCATAGCCGCATTGGGTCAGATAGCCCCGCAGCTTTTCGGAATCTGCTTCATTTTGCTGGCAGCCGTAGGTTTCCACGTAGGCGGCGGGGGTGCGGTTTTCGTCTCGCCAGTAGGCGCTGATTTTATCACAGAAAGCAAACTGCTGTGCAAGCTCGCTTTCGGAAATTACGGTGGTTTTGGTGTTCATGGGAGATCCTCCGGGATATACTTCTTCAAATTAAAAGTATAGCATTTTTTGCGGTGATTTTCAAGTGTTGGTGTCGGTAAAATGCAGAAATTGTAAACAATATATGTTTAAGCTTGCTTTTCTTCGGGTTTCATGATAAACTTGTCCCATTCTATGCCCAAACGGTGGGAGAAAGAGGAAACTATGAAATGCACAAATTGCGGCACGGAGGTCGAAAACGGCGTTACCGTGTGTCCGAACTGTGAAACAGAGCTGGATACCAAGAGAAAGTCCATGAAGCAGCGCAAAAAAGAAAAGGTCAGAAAGCTGGTCATCGGCATTACGGCAGGTGTCCTTGTGGTCGCCCTGACCCTGACGCTGATCCTCGTCGGCATCCACGACGGCTGGGGTCGCGAGAATAACATCTACAAGAAGCAGAGCTACGGCACTGCCGGCTGGATCGCTTCTCTGAACAGTGAGCGTACGGTGGTCACCCTCGGTGACTACACCCTGAGCAACGGTGAGCTGCAGGTGCTTTATACCCTGCAGGTGCTTGATTTTTTCAACAGCTACGGTGAGTATCTCACCTATGCCGGACTGGATCTGGATCTGCCCCTGAGCGAGCAGGTCTATGACAAGGAAACGGGTCTGACATGGGAGCAGTTCTTCCTTCAGCAGGCGATCACCACGTGGGTGGAGTACTGCGCCATCAACACCGCTGCCGATAAGGCAGGCTACCAGCTGCCTGAGGAGTTTTCCACGCATCTTGCAGAGCTGGAAGAGACTATCAAAGCAAGCGCTGAAAAGGATGGCTTCTCCGATATTGATGAGATGCTGCAGGAGGATCTTGGCAGCAATGTCCGCTACAAGCATTACTACAGCTACTTGTCCATGTACTACAAGAACAATCTCTATATGGGTGAGCTGATCGATCAGATGGAGGTCACTTATTCGGAGATCGAAAAGTACTTCGAGGAAAATGAGGACACCCTGAAGCAGAGCAACGGCATTACCAAGAAAACCGGTGATTTTGTCGATGTCCGTCACATTCTGATCATGCCCGAGGGCGGCACTTTGAGCGAGGATGGAAAGACCACAACCTATTCCGACGAGGAGTGGGAAGCCTGCCGTGCTAAGGCGCAGGCGATCTATGACGAGTGGCTCAACGGCGAGAAGACCGAGGACAGCTTCGGCGCGCTTGCCAATGAGAAAAGTCAGGATCAGGACGGCAAGGTGACCAACGGCGGTTTGTACGAAAATGTTTCCAAGGGTCAGATGGTCACGGAATTCAACGACTGGATCTTTGCCGATATGCGCAACCCCGGTGACCACGGTCTTGTGAAGACAGAGTACGGCTACCACGTGATGTACTTCGTGGAGTCTGAGGCGATCTGGATTCGCTTCTGCCGTGCCGGCATTCAGAATCAGAGATTGGCGGATATGATCGATAAATTCGTCGATGACTCGGAGTGGACGATTGATTTCGGTGCCATCGTGCTGGACAATCTGGAACTGAACAAATGATGGTTTGCGGACCTGCAGCAGCTGCTGCAGGTCCGTTTCTTGGCGGGAAAGGATGTCGAAAAGGATTTTTTGTTGACAGATGTGCCGGAAGCATGATATAGTTTCCACGTATTGAGCATTTGGGAGGAGACTGTATGACATCCGAAAAACACCCGGATAAAGCGGGAAAAAAGCAGTTTGTGCTGACAAGCCGCATGCTGATGATCTTTGCCTGCGTGCTGTTTGTTGTCCTGATCGCGCTGCTTGTGCTTTCCGGACATATTACAAATAATCACAATCAAAATCCGACGGAAAACCAGCCCGATACCCTTGCATCCAGTGAGCCGACGCAGCCTACTGAGACAAGCCTGCCGACGGATCCGACGGAAACGAGCGAAGCGACAGACCCGACCGAGCCTTCGGAAACGATCCCGGATCCTACCGCTCCGTCTCTGCCGGTGACGCCCAGCGGCGGCAAGTACATCGATGTGGGCTACGGCAACATCGCCGAGATCATTCTGTATAATGCAGAGACCTTTGACGGCAAAACGAAGGATGATTACTCCAGACCCACCAACAATTATCTGCCCGAAGGCACGGTGGACTATTACAAGTTTGTGGACGGAAGCGGCGAGTACGACTATGTGCTGCTGCGCAGCGGTCAGCGGTTGTATTTTAAGCGGAAGATCTATCCGCCTGTGGAGTGGCCCGAGGTGACGAAGCAATATGAAGGCACATTGCCGGATCACAATGAGATCGGCGTTGTGGATCTCAAGGTTGAAGGCAACCAGACGGTGCTGACGCTGGACTGCCTGTGGAAAGCACCGTTCTACTTTGATCTGGCGCCCCAAAGCTATGCTACCCCCAACGGCGGCAGCGACCGCGATTACTCCGTCAGCAACGTGACAGCGACCCACGTGGACATCACCTTCTGCTATGCAACGCTCTTTACGGGTGAGGTTGAGATCGGCAACAATCCGCTGTTCAAATCCGCGGAGATCATCAGGAATGAGTCCGATTACACCCTGCGCCTGCATCTGCGGGAAAAGGGCGGCTTCTACGGCTGGGATTCTTACTATAACGACAAGGACCAGCTGTGCTTCCAGTTCCTCAATCCTGCGAAGGCAACTGCATCGGATGGCGCTTACGGCGCGGATTTGACCGGCGTTACGATTTTTATTGACGTGGGTCATGGCGGCATCGACGGCGGCGCAGAGGGAACAGATGCCAACGGTACGAAATGGGTCGAGGAAGAACTCAACCTGAAGCTGTCGATGGTATTGAAGGAAAAGCTGGAAAAGACCGGCGCGACGATTCTTATCAACCGAACAGATGACACCAACATGAACACCGACCAGCGAATTCAGGGTCTGCGGAAGGCATCACCGGATATCTGCCTTGCGATCCATCAGAATAAGTACCCTGCGGATTCGCGGGTCAATGGTTACGTCAGTATGTACTTTACGCCTTTTTCCCAGCCGCTGTCTCAGAAGATTCTTTCAAGAATAGATGACTCCGGCATTTATAAAAAGGTGACGACCTATTGGAATCCCTTCTACATGATTCGGCAGACGGTGTGCCCGGTGGTTTGTCTGGAAAATGGCTTCATGTCCAATCTGGAGGATCTGGTCGGCATGATCGACGATGCTACCGTGGATCGCAAGGCGGAGGCAATCGCTCAAGGCGTTGCAGATTACTTCCTTGCGATCAACAACTGATACATAAAAATGCACCGCATCAGCGGTGCATTTTTATTAGGGGAACAGTTGCGAAAATTTCCGCCGTGATGGCGCGGTATTCGTTGAGATCCGTGGTTTTTCGAAGCCGCTTTGCCAACTTGTCGCATTCTGCGAATCGGTTAAAAAGGAAGCTCCAGTTTTCCTTCAGACGGAACATGGCATTGCGGCTGCCGCCGAACAGAATCAGATATTCTTCAAGAAGTGCATCATGAAATGCCTTCAGCGTATCGACCTTTGTGCCGCCGGGCAGGAGCATACCGGGATCCGCCACCAGCCCCCGTCCCAGCATGACCGCGTCGATCTCAGGGAAGGCAGCGGCAAAAATCTCACAATCCAATTTAGAATTGAGATTTCCGTTGTAGCACAGGGGGGTTTTGCTGTTTTCAACAGCATAGCGGAACATATCAAGCTCCACATCGCCGTTGTAAAACTGCTTGCGCACCCGTGGGTGGATGGTCAGCTCCTTGATGGGATATCGGTTGAACACTTCCAGCAGGGCGGGAAACTCATTGGGGTCGGCAATGCCAAGGCGGGTCTTGACGGAGATGGGCAGGGGAGCGTCGGAAAAAACCGCATCCAGAAAGCGATCCAACGCCGCGGGGTCTGCAAGCATGCCTGCACCCTTGCCTTTGGCGACAACCGTGCCGGAGGGACAGCCCACATTCAGATTGACTTCGTCATAACCGCGGTCGCGGCAAACCTCAGCCGCCCACAGAAAATCCGGCGCAAGCCGTGTCAGCACCTGCGGCACGGCACGAAAGGGAACAGAGTCGGCATTGGGCAGCTCCCGGTCTTCCTTGTGCGACAGAGTGCGGTGGATCGTGGGAGATAAAAAGGGCATAAAATAGCTGTCAACGCCGCCGAAAAACTGATGGTGCAATCGGCGGTAGACACTGTCGGTAACACCCTCCAAGGGCGCAAAATAATAGCGCATGGTACGCTCCTTTCGTGTGTTTTCTTCATTAAACCACAAACGCCTCTCTTTTGCAAGAGAGGCGTTTGATTTTTACAGCTCTGTGATGATCGGCAGGATCATGGGACTGCGCTTGGTGGTCTTGTAAAGATAACCGCTGAGGTCATTTTTGATGGCGGTCTTGATGGCGGACCAGTCGCGCACCCGTTTGCGCTGGCAGCGTTCCACAGCTTCCAGCACTACGTAACGCAGCTCCTCCATCAGTGCCTCGGACTCCTTGACGTAGATGAAGCCGCGGGTGATGATGTCAGGGCCGGAGAGAATGCTGCCATCCTGCGCCAGCAGGTTCAGGCACACCACGATCATGCCGTCCTGCGCCAGATGCTTGCGGTCACGCAGCACAACACTTCCCACGTCGCCGACACCGGCGCCGTCCACAAAAACCTTGCCCGCGGTAACTGTGCCGGTGATCTTACAGCTGCGCCCGGACAGCTCAATGACAGAGCCGATCTCGCCAATGTGAACATTGCGGGGAGATATGCCGATTTGCTGCGCCAGACGGCTGTGCAGCTGCAGATGGCGCTGCTCGCCGTGGACGGGGATAAAGAACTTGGGCTTGGTCAGGGCGTGGATGATCTTCAGCTCCTCCTGGCAGGCGTGGCCGGAAACGTGCAGACCCTCGCTCTTGTCATAGACGACGTCAGCACCCTTGCGGTACAGCTCATTGATGATCCGGGAGACTGCCTTTTCGTTGCCGGGGATGGCGGAGGCGGAGATGATGATCCGATCGCCGGAGGTGATATCGATCTGTTTGTGGGTGGAGAATGCCATGCGGTGCAGCGCGGACATGTTCTCGCCCTGGGAGCCGGTGGAGACGATCACCACCTTGTTCTTCGGAAGATTTTTAATGGCGTTCAGGTCGACGATCGTGCCGGCGGGAACTTTGATATAGCCCAGCTCCTGCGCCACCTTCAGCATATTTTCCATGCTGCGGCCGGACACGGCGACCTTGCGTCCGTGGCGGTGGGCGGTGGAAAGAACCGCCTGAATGCGGTGCATGTTGGAAGCAAAGGTGGTGACGATGATCCGCTGGTCACAGTTGCGGAACTGACGGTCGAGGCTCTCCGCCACGATGGTTTCGCTGGGGGTATAGCCGGCGCGCTCCACATTGGTGGAGTCGGCAAGCAGGGCAAGCACGCCTTCATTTCCCAGCTCGCCCAGACGGGCAAGGTCAATCATGCCGTCGGTGGCGGTGGGGTCGATCTTAAAGTCGCCGGTCATAAGCACGGTACCCACGGGGGTCTTGATCGCGAAAGCGACCGCATCCGCGATGGAATGGTTGACGTGGATAAATTCGACGCTGAAGCAGCCTGCCTTGACCACATCGCCGGGCTTGTGGGTGACCAGCTTGACAGTATCGGCAAGGCGATGCTCCTCCAGCTTCAGCTTGATCAGTCCGTTGGTCATGGCGGTGCCGTGGATTGGGCAGGTCACCTGCTGCATGCAGTAAGGGATGGAGCCAATGTGATCCTCGTGACCGTGGGTGACGAACATACCGCGCAGCTTCTTTGCGTTCTGCACCAGATAGGTGAAGTCCGGGATGACGAGATCAACGCCATACATATCTTCGTCCGGGAAGCCGACACCGCAGTCGATGACGATCATGTCCTTGCCGTATTCCAGAACCGTACAGTTCTTGCCGATCTCATCGAGACCGCCAAGGGGGATAATTCTGAGTTTTTCTGCCAAAGTAAAATCAATACTCCTTTCAAAATAAGGCCAAAAGGCCGTAACAAAGCAGGCAGCCATCTGTCACATCGATTCGCCACCCCGTATGGCCGATGTGAGAAAATGCCTGCAAATTCTTCAGTTTCAGTTGCCCGGGTCTGCCTACCCCGGCGCATGATAGACATAGTATAACACACTTTTTGCAAAAAGTATACCACTTTTTCCATAGCGGATTTCAGGAGAAACGGTCGAACGAAAAATCCCGGCTGCTTTTGCAGCCGGGAAGAGGGTTAAATTTCCAGTCCGTCGATGATCTCGCGGAGCTTTTGCGCGCTGCGCTGCATCTTGTCGGTTTCCTCAGGGGTCAGGGGAGAGGTGATCTTGGTATGCACACCATCGCTGCCCACGAGGGCAAGGGTGGAAAGGCACACGTCCTCCACGCCGTATTCGCCGTGCATCATGGTCGAGACGGTCAGGGCAGTACCGCTGCCGTTGAGGATACACTTGCAGATGTGGCAGACGGAAATAGCGACGGCATAGAAGGTCGCACCCTTGCTCTTGATGACCTGCGCGCCGGATTGCTTGACGAAATCCTCCACCGCTTGCGGTGCGTTCTCGTCCCAGCGGATGCGGCGGGAGAGGGAGACACTTTGGGCGTAGTTGTTGATCTTATTGTTGGCGATGGTCGCCAGAGACCACGGCACAAAGGAGCTGTCACCATGCTCGCCGTAGACGTGGGCGTGGACGTTCTTGGGGCTGATGCAGAAACGCTTGGCAAGCTCAGACTGCAGGCGGCTGGTATCCAAAACCGTGCCGGAGCCGAGGATGCGGTTTTCGGGGATGCCGGAGATCTTGGTGAAGACATAGGTCAGAATGTCAACGGGATTGGAGACCAGAATATAAATGGCATCCGGCGCATATTTGACGATCTGCGGGGTGATCTGCTTGAGAATGTTCACGTTGGTCTGCGCCAGCTCCAGACGGGTCTGACCGGGCTTGCGGGGTACGCCGGAGGTGATGATGACGATCTGAGAACCGGCTGCGTCCTCATAATCGCCGGCGCGGATGATCGCAGGGGAGCAGAAGGGCGCGCCCTGGTAGATGTCGAGGGCTTCACCAAAGGCCTTTTCCTTGTTGATGTCGATGAGTACCACTTCGCTGGCGATGCCCTGCACCATAATGTCGTTTGTGATGGCAGAGCCGACGCTGCCGGCACCGATGACGGTGATTTTGGTTGACATAACATATCCTCCTTGCATACCTGCAATAAATATTTTTCTATCGATTGAATTATACTGATATTACTTTTGTATGTCAAGAGTAAAATATACTTTTGGGAAAACTTTGAAAAACAGTTGCACCTTGCGTATCTTTTTGCTATAATATTCGTTATAATGGAAGAGAGTATATCAATTTCGAATTTTATGGGAGGTGCCGTATATGAACAAGAAGCTGGGACGGCTTTTTTGGCCCGGTCTGTGGGTCTATTTTCTGGCGTTGTCAGGCTTTGTAGCGGCCGCACTTTTCCTCGGGCAGTATATTTTGGCGGCAGTAGAGGCTGGTATCGCCATCCTGCTTGCTGTCTATTATGTCATATGCCGCACAAACCGTCGCCGTGAAATTCAGGCGTACGTTAATACTGCCCTCGGCAGCGAAGGCTACGAAAGCGGAACGGAAACGCCTTTCCCCATGGTTCTGGTTCGGATGGGCGACAAGTCGGTTCTGTGGGCGAATGAGGAGTTTTCTGCCATTACCGGCTATCAGGAGCGCTATCTGGAGCAGCCGCTGAGCAACGTGATGCCCGACTTTTCTTTGGATTGGCTGCTGTCCGGCAAGAGCGAGTATCCCTATGATGTGACGCTGTCCGGTCGCCGCTACCGCATTTACGGCAGCACCTTCCGGGCAAACGATCCGGATGCCACCTCCCTCGGTATGCTTTATATGAGCGACTTGACGGAGCTGTATCTGGTGCGTGATGAGTACATCCGCTCCCGCCCCGTGGTATGCATCATCCTGATCGACAACTATGAAGAGCTGATCAAGAATCTGACAGAAAGTGCCATCTCCAACCTCAATGCCCGTCTGAATGAGGTCATTACCTCGTGGGCGGAGGATTACCACGGTCTTTACAGAAGGCTGGAGCGTAACCGCTTCCTTTTGGTGTTTGAAAAGCGTGACCTGAACCGGGCGGTGGAGGGGAAATTCTCCCTGCTGGAGGAAATTCACAGCGTTGAAAACCCTGCCGGTCTGGAGGCATCCATCTCCATGGGCATCGGTGTTGACAGCATCAGCTTTGAAGAAAGCTACAATTTTGCGGCACTGTCCATTGAAATGGCACTCAGCCGCGGCGGCGATCAGGCGGTTGTCAAGGATCGCTTCAACTTCACCTTCTACGGCGGCCGCAACAAGGAAAACGACCAGCGCAGCAAGGTTCGCTCCCGTGTCACCGCAAACTCCCTGATGGAACTGATCGGTCAGAGCAGTCAGGTGTTTATCATGGGTCACAAGAATGCGGATCTTGACTCTGTCGGCGCGGCGATGGGCGTCGCCTGTCTGTGTCGCAAGCGGGGCAAGAAGCCGTACATCGTTCTGGATCTGGAGCGCAACGTGGCGGAAAAGCTGATCGACGAGATCCGTGCCGTGCCGGAGTATCAGGATGTATTCATCTCCGGTCAGGAGGCAATGCTGCTGTGTGACAACCACAGCGTTCTGGTCGTGGTGGATACCAACCGTCCCGATCAGGTGGAGCATCAGCCCCTTTTGGAGGCGATCTCCAAGGTGTGCGTAGTGGATCATCACCGCCGTGCGGCAAGCTACATCAACCCCGTGGTGGTCAACCTGCACGAGCCGTATGCGTCCTCTGCCGCGGAGCTGGTGACGGAGCTTTTGCAGTACGCGGTTGAAAAGGCGGATGTTCTGCCCATTGAGGCAAAGAGCCTGATGGCGGGTATCTTCCTCGATACCAAGAGCTTTAACGTGCGCACAGGTGAGCGTACCTTTGAAGCGGCTTCGGTGCTGCGTCTTTGGGGCGCGGATACCGTCGAAGTCAAAAAGCTGCTGCAGAACGATTTTCAGGATACGATGGCGAAATATCAGATCATCAAGTCCGCCCGCCTTTACCGGCAGGAGATCGCCATTGCGGCACTCAACAGTCCCACCTCCCGGGCATTGGCTGCGCAGGCTGCGGACGAGCTGCTGAACATCTCCGGCATTACCGCATCCTTTGTGATGTACCCGGATGGAGATCAGGTGTTCATTTCTGCCCGTTCCATCGGCGATGCCAATGTGCAGGTGATCCTTGAGCCGCTGGGCGGCGGCGGCAACACCGCGACTGCCGGCGCGCAGATAAGCGGCTGTACGGTCAAGGAGGCACTGGACAGACTGGTGCTTTCCATCGACAAGTTCTATGAAACATAACGGATAAGGAGAATAGATATGAAGGTTATTTTGCTGCAGGATGTGAAGGGCAAGGGCAAAAAGGGTCAGATGCTGGAGGTATCTGACGGCTACGCCCGTAACTTTATGCTGCCCAAGAAGATAGCGATTGAGGCAACCCCCGATGCCATCAACACCATGCGTATGAACGACAAGGCAACCCAAGAGCGCATCGCCAAGGAAAAGGCAGAGGCACTGGCACTTTCCAAGCAGCTGCGAGAGCTGACACTGGTGGTCACCGCCAAGGGCGGCGGTGCGGGTCGTCTTTTCGGCTCTGTGACCAATCAGGAAATTGCCGATGCCCTGAAGGCAAAGGCAGGCATCACGCTGGACAAGCGCAAGATCGTCATCAGCGATACGATCAAGTCCGTGGGTACCTATACCGTCACCTGCAAGCTGGGCTACGAGATCTCCGCACCCCTGACGGTGAAGATCGAGGAAGCATAAGAAATCAAAATCGTTTGTAGGGCGGGTGCTTGCTCCCGCCGCTGCGATATCAGAAGAAAGAAAAACAGGAGAGAAAATTATGGCCATGGATGAACTGTTATCCCGTCAGCAGCCCCAGTCCTTGGAGGCGGAGCAGGCGGTTCTGGGCTCGATCCTCATTGACAGCCGCTGTGTTGCCGATGTGATCGGTGTCGTGCGCCCGGAAGATTTCTTCCTTGAGCAAAACCGGGAGATTTTTGAAGTCATTTACTCCATGTTTAACTTCTCCCAGACCATCGACCCGGTGACTGTGCTCAACAGAATGCGCGAAGCCGGTGTCTATCACGACAATTCCAAGGATTATATCATGCAGCTGATGCAGATCACCCCTACAGCTGCCAATGCCGTGCGCTATGCAATTATCGTTCGGGAAAAGTCCATGATGCGTGCTTTGGCGCAGGCTGCCGATGACATTTCGGAGACGGTCTATTCTCAGGTCGGCACACCGGCGGAGATGCTGGAGGCGGCGGAGAAGAAGATCTATGCCATCCGAAAGGGCGAGCGTCAGGATTCTCTGGAGCATATCGGCACGATCCTCTACAAGGTTTACGACCATCTGACAGAGCTGAGCGAATCTGATTCTGCCTTCCCGGGTCTTTCCACGGGTCTGCGGGATCTCGACTACAAGATCAACGGCTTGAACAAGTCCGATCTGCTGCTGGTGGCTGCCCGTCCGTCTATGGGTAAGTCCGCCTTTGCATTGAATCTGGGCGTGAATGTGGCGAAGAAGTACAACAAAACTGTGGCGATCTTTAACTTGGAAATGTCCAGAGAGCAGCTTGCCATGAGACTGCTTGCCAATGAGAGCTTTATCGAGCTGCAGAAGCTGACCACCGGCAAGCTCAGCGAAGAGGAGTGGGTCAAGCTGGGTATGGCTTCTTCCGCCTTGAGTCAGACGGATCTTCGTATCGATGACAATCCCACAGTCACGGTTGCTGACATCAATGCCAAGTGCCGCCGCATCGACAATCTGGGTCTTGTGATCATCGACTATCTGCAGCTGATGCAGGGCTCCGGCTACGGAAAGAACAACGATAACCGCGTGGTGGTGGTCAGCGAGATCTCCCGCGCACTGAAGATCATGGCGAAGGAGCTGAATGTTCCCGTTGTCTGTCTGAGTCAGCTGTCCCGTGCAGTGGAAAGCCGCACTGACAAGCGTCCGATCCTGTCGGATCTTCGTGAATCCGGCGCCATCGAGCAGGATGCTGACGCGGTTATGTTCCTTTATCGCGACGACTATTACAACAAGGAAACTGAGGAGAAGGGCGTTACCGAGTGCATCGTGGCAAAAAACCGTCACGGCGAAACGGGTACCGTCAAGCTGCAATGGCTGGGTCAGTACCAGCACTTCTCCGACAGGGAGTGGAAGCATGCTGACTAAGCTGCTGCAACAGCTGCGCCGCTATGAGATGGTCGTACCCGGCGATCGGGTAGTTTGTGCCGTTTCCGGCGGCGCGGACTCCATGGCACTGCTGTGGAGCTTTTATTTGCTGCGGGAGAAGCTGGGCATCACTTTGGCTGCCGCCCACTTCAATCACGGTCTGCGTGGCGAAGAGTCCGATCGGGACGAAGCCTTTGTCCGGGCGTTCTGTGACCGCTATGACATCCCGCTTTTTGTGGGAAACGGCGCAGTCAAAGCCGGTAAAAAGGGCTTGGAAGCGGCAGCGCGGGAAGCCCGCTATGCCTTTTTCGGCACGCTGGACGGCAAAATCGCCACAGCGCACACCGCAGACGATAACGCGGAAACGATCCTGATGCATCTGGTACGCGGCACGGGTCTTGACGGGCTTGGCGGCATCGCGCCGGTCAGCGGCAAGGTCATTCGCCCCATGCTGGGTGTTACGAGGGAAGAAGTGGTGGCATTTCTGGAGGAATACCATATTTCTCATGTGGAGGACAGCTCCAACGCAAAAGACGCGTTCCTGCGAAACCGCCTGCGCCATCACGTGATGCCCCTGCTGAAGCAGGAAAATCCCCGCCTTGCGCCCAATCTTTCGGAAATGGCGCAGTCCCTGCGGCTGGATGCGGAAGCACTCAAAGGGATGGATACCGATCATGTGAGTGTTTCTGCCCTGCGGCAGATGGGAACGGCACAGCGCAGCCGTGCGCTGGCAGGTTTTTTGAAGGAAAACGGCGTTTTGGAGCCGGAACGCAGCCACATCCGCATGGCGGAAGCCTTGGTCTTTTCAGAAAAGCCCTCTGCGTGGGCGGCGTTTCCCGGCGGCGTGATCATCGGACGGGAGTATGACCGGCTGGTGCGCCGTGAAAAGAAAGGCGGCATTGAACCGACGGTGCTGCAGCCGGGAGATATGGCGCAGCTGCCGGAGCTGGGGCTTCGGGTGCGGTATCTGCCCGCGGAGGAGATCCGCAACACAAAAGAGGTCTTTACGGTCAACACGGACGGTCCGATCATTCTGCGCACAAGATGCGCCGGCGATACCATCCGCTTGAACGCAGGCACGCAGACCCTGAAGAAGCTGTTCATTGACCGCAAGATCCCCGCCGCCCGGCGGGATGCGATCCCGGTTTTTGCGGATGAGCAGGGTGTGCTGGGTGTTTATGGAATCGGTGCAAATGTGGATCGGCTGGCAACAAAACTGCCTGCCATGCAGATCTGCGTGGAGACATTATAAATCTACAGACGGGAGAGGTAACCATGGAAAGAGATATTCAGGAAGTTTTGCTGTCAGAAGAACAGATCCAGGCGCGCATTAAGGAGCTGGGCGAGATCCTGACGGAGGAGTATCGGGATAAGAACCCCATCATTCTGGGCGTACTGAAGGGCGTGGCGATTTTCTATGCAGACATGATCCGTCAGATCAAGGTGCCTTGCCAGATGGACTTTATGTGCATTTCCTCTTACAAGGGTACAAGCTCCACCGGCAACACGAACATCCGGCTGGATCTGGCAGCGGACATCCGCGGTCGCCATGTGCTGATTCTGGAGGATATCTACGACACCGGCAACTCCCTGACCTATCTTGTGAACTACCTGAAAATGAAGGAGCCTGCATCCCTGAAGATCTGCACATTGCTCGACAAGCCGGAGGGCAGAAAGCCCGGCGTTACGCTGAAAGCAGATTATGTGGGCTTTACCATTCCCAAAGCCTTTGTGGTGGGCTACGGTCTTGATTATAACGAGGCATACCGCAATCTGCCCTATGTGGGCATTTTGAAGCCGGAAGTATATACTTAAATAGTAAGGAGTATTCAATTTGAAAAAACGTGGTATCATGCCGGTGCTGCTCTACATGATCGTGCTGGCGCTGGTATTGAGCTTGGTGCTTGGTCTGTTCGGCAGCGGCAGGGACGGTCTGAGCTATTCTGAGATCGTCGGTCTGTTCCGTAAGGAGCAGGTCAAGAGCTTTGTGGTGCAGGATGATGTGATCTATCTGGAGCTGCACAATCCCTATAACGGTCAGACGGAGCTGACCTGTGATCTGGCAGATGCTGCTGAATTCCATCGTCAGATGGAATCTCTTTTGCAGGCACAATCGGAAAGCGGTGTGCTGGAGGAATATGATTTCCGCCCGGAAAGCGGCTTTTCACCCTATGATCTGGTGCTGCCGCTGCTGATCGTGGGCGGTGTGTTGATGCTGATATGGTTCTTGATCATGGGTAGGGTCAACAGCAACAACAATAACCCCATGGTGAACTTCGGCAGAGCCCGTACCACCTTGGGCACGGATGGCGAAAAAGTGACCTTCAGCGATGTCGCCGGCGCGGACGAGGAAAAGCAGGAGCTGCAGGAAATCGTTGACTTCCTGCGTGACCCTCAGAAGTATCGCGCCATCGGCGCACGGATCCCCCATGGCTTGCTGCTGGTAGGCCCTCCCGGCACGGGTAAGACCCTGCTGGCGCGTGCCGTGGCAGGTGAGGCGGATGTGCAGTTTTTGTCCATCTCCGGCTCTGATTTTGTAGAGCTTTACGTGGGCGTGGGCGCAAGCCGTGTCCGCGATCTGTTTGATCAGGCGAAGAAGGTCGCGCCCGCGATCATCTTCATCGACGAGATCGATGCGGTGGGTCGTAAGCGCGGCTCAGGTCTCGGCGGCGGTCACGATGAAAAGGAGCAGACCCTCAACCAACTGCTGGTTGAAATGGACGGCTTTACCAAGAATGAAGGCGTCATCGTCCTCGCGGCGACCAACCGCCCTGACATTCTCGACCCGGCGCTGCTGCGCCCCGGTCGTTTTGACCGCCAGATCCATGTGGGTGCGCCGGATGTTAAGGGACGTGAGGAGATCCTCAAGGTACACGCAAGGGGCAAAAAGCTGGATGAGAGCGTGGATCTGCGTCTGGTTGCCCGCTCTACGGTGGGCTTTACCGGCGCGGATCTGAGTAACCTGATGAATGAGGCTGCCATCCGTGCTGCCCGGGAAAATCGCCCGGTGCTGACCATGGAGGATCTGAACGAAGCGATGATGAAGATCCTCGCCGGTCCTGAAAAGCGCAGCCGCGTGCGTCAGCGCAAGGATCTGAAGGAAACTGCTATCCACGAGGCAGGTCATGCCGTGGCGATGTACCATCTGCCCACCCAAGACCCCGTGCTGCAGATCACCATTGTACCCCGGGGCAGAAGCCTTGGTGCTACATGGCATATTCCCAAGGATGACAGCACCAGCATGACCCGCAATCAGATGTACGAGGAGATCGTCAGCTTGCTGGGCGGCCGTGTGGCAGAAGCACTGTTCGTGGGCGACATTTCCGTGGGCGCGTCCAACGACATCGACCGGGCGACCAAGCTGGCGCGGGATATGGTGGCGCGTTACGGCATGTGCGAGGCACTGGGTACGGTCAGCTATCTGGGCGGCGGTGAAGTGTTCATCGGTCGTGACTACCAGACCACTAAGAGCTACTCCGAGAAGGTCGCCGGAACCATCGACGATCAGGTGAAGCTGCTTGTGGACAAGGCTTACGAGCATTGCGCCAAGATCCTCAAGGAAAACGAGGACAAGGTCATGGCAGTTGTGGAGCATCTGCTGGCAAACGAGACCATGTCCGGCGCGCAGTTTACTGCCTGCATGGAAGGTCGGGAGATCGGCGAAGCGACACCTGTGTCGCTGTTCGATGCCCACAAGGATGAAGAATAAGAAAAAGCGTTGCAGCGGTTGCTGCAACGCTTTTTGCGTGGCGGGAGCAAGCACCCGCCCAACCATACTACAAAAAATGTCAACATGGGGGCTGCTGTGCTTGACACCGCCCTATAAAAAGATTATGATAAGCTTAGAAATATGAGCCAACCAAGGAGGATCATCAAATGAAGCAATTTATGGATCAGGATTTCCTGCTGAAAACAGAAGCTGCCAAGAAGCTCTATCATGAGCATGCGGCAAAAATGCCCATCATCGACTACCACTGCCACATCAACCCCATGGAGATCTATGAGGACAAGCGCTATGAGACCATCACGGAAGTGTGGCTGGGCGGCGACCACTACAAGTGGCGCGCTATGCGCTCCTGCGGCGTGCCGGAATACTACATCACCGGCGATGCAACCCCCGCTGAAAAGTTCCAGAAGTGGGGCGAAGCAATGCCCAATCTCATCGGTAACCCCCTGTATCACTGGACGCATCTGGAGCTGCAGCGTTACTTCGGCATCACTGAGCCGCTGACCGGCGAAAATGCCATGGAGATCTACGAAAAGTGCAACGCTATTCTTGCACAGCCCGATATGTCCGTGCGGGGCATTATCCGCAAGTCGGGTGTCAAGCTCATCGGCACGACGGACGACCCCGTGGATGACCTGAAGGCGCATGAGCTGCTGGCAGCCGACCCCACCGCACCGGCAGTCGTTCTGCCCTCCTTCCGTCCCGACAAGGCGATGCGCGCCGACAAGGCGACCTTCCCCGCATACGTTGCCCAGTTGGAAAAGGTCGTCGGCTATGAGATCAACTCCGTTGCCGATATGAAAAAGGCTCTGGCTGACCGTATCGATTTCTTCGCAGCCCACGGCTGTGCCGTCTCCGACCACGCCCTCGACTATTGCTTCTGCGTGGAAGCGAGCGAAGCGGAGCTGGATGCCATCTTTGCCAAGGCAAAGGCAGGCGAGGCAATCACTTGGGAGGAGCAGCTGGCATATCACACCGCGCTGCTGATCTTCGTGGGTCAGGAATACTGCAAGCGTAGTTGGGTCATGCAGCTGCACTTCGGCTGCCTGCGGGATAACTCCAAGACCATGTTCCGCAAGCTGGGTCCCGACACCGGCTTCGACTCCATGAACGATGCTGCCAATGCAGCAGGTCTTGCAAAGCTTCTCAACGCTCTGGAAGAAGCTGGCGCGCTGGGCAAGACGATTCTCTACTCCCTGAACCCCGCCGACAACGGTATCATCGGCACCATCATGGGCGCATTCCAGACCGATAGCCCCATCCCCGGCAAGGTTCAGCAGGGCTCTGCATGGTGGTTCAACGATCACAAGATCGGCATGCAGGATCAGATGCTGAGCCTGATGAATCTGGGCGCATTCGGCACCTTCAACGGCATGCTCACCGACTCCCGCAGCTTCCTGAGCTACACCCGTCACGAGTATTTCCGCCGCATTCTCTGCAATCTGGTGGGTCAGATGGTGGAAGACGGCGAATATCCTGCTGACTGGGCGCGTCTGGGTCAGATGATCGAGAACATCAGCTATTACAACACTCTGCACTATTTCTCTTTCGACCGTTTTCTGAAGTGAGGAGAGCATCATGAAGTATCATGTGACGAATATTTACGACGAGTACGGTATTGCCAAGCCGGAAAATGCCATCGGCAAGCTGACCTGCTGGATTCAGACACCGAATAAGAATAACTATCCCACCCGCAAAATGCCAGCCATTCTCGTTCTGCCGGGCGGCGGCTATGCCATGACATCTTCCCGGGAGGCAGAGCCGATCGCCATGGAGTTCTATGCCCGTGGCTACAGCGCCTTCGTGCTGGATTATACCTGCGCACCCGCAAAGTTCCCCACGGCACTGCGGGAAGCGGTGCTGGCGATGGATTACATCCGCAAGCATGCAGGGGAATGGGACATCAATCCCCAGATGGTAGCTGCCATCGGCTTCTCTGCCGGCGGACATCTGTGCGGCACACTGGGCATGATGTACGATTGTCCCGAGGTCTCCGATCTCGTCACCGGCGATCAGGCAAGACCTGACGCACTGGGACTTTGCTATCCCGTTGCCGTATCTTGGGGCAAGACCCATGATAATTCCTTTATCAATCTGGCGGGAGACGATCAGGCACTGCGTGACCGTCTGTCCCTCGACCGTTTGGTGCGCCCGGATATGCCTCCCGTTTATATTTGGCATACCCGCACGGATGCAACGGTTCCCGTAAGAAACAGTTTGGTGCTTTCTGTTGCGCTGGATGAGGCGGAAGTCCCCTTTGCCATGCACATCTACGGCACGGGTCGCCACGGTCTGTCCCTGCCCGATGCCCGTACCCATCCTGCCAACGAGCTGCCGGAAGTCAGCCTTGACATGAAATACTGGGTGGACGAGTGTGCCGGCTTCTTTGCTGAGCGTGGCTTTGCAATTACAGACTAAGAAAGAAACCCGGAGGTGCTAAGCACCTCCGGGTGTTTTTTGTCAATCTCTGCCGAAAATCTTGTCGAGGATCTTGCGGTTTGCTTCCAAATCGGCGACCTTCACATCGACCAGTCGACCGACACTCATTTCCTCGTATGTTCCCAAGGCGGGAATATGCTGGTTGTGGATGCTTGCGGTGGCGACCATGGGGAAGAGCGTCCGGACATAGCCGATCAGCTCTGTTGCGGACATATCAGTTTCAATATAGCCGCTTTGCAGAATATCTGTCGCGACGGAGATCAGCGAACCCAGATCCTTGCTGCGCAGATTGTTCAGAACAGCCGTCAGCACATTGCGCTGGCGCTGGGTGCGGTTGATGTCCCAGTCAATCTTGCGGATGCGGGAGTAGGCCAGTGCCTGCGTACCATTCATGTGCAGCAGACCCGGGGAGAGATGCCAACCATAGATCTGATTGAGGTGATCGGCCTCGGCTTCGGTCAGAGTGATGGTAACACCGCCCAGCATGTCGATGATGCTCTTAAAGCCCTCAAAATTGACCACAATGTTGGCATCCACATGAACACCGAAGTTGATCGCCAGGGTTTTGCTCAGCAGACTGACACCGCCCCACTGATAGGGTGCGTTCAGCTTGCTTGCGTTGTAACCGGGGATGGCGACGTAGGTATCGCGCAGGAACGAGGTCATGGAGATGGAATTGTTGTTGGTGTCGAAGCTGCAAAGGATCATGGAGTCGGAGCGTTGGCGATCCTCACCGGGACGACGGTCTTCGCCGATCAGCATGATATTGATGATACCATCTACCCTCAGCTCGTCGGGGGAAAGGTAAGGCAGCGTTTCAAGCACGATGTCCTTTTCGGGGACGCTGGGGTTGGTGGATACAGTTCCCGAGGTGGGATCGTGGGTTTCGTCCGGGTCGGTTGCCGTTGCCATCTGGCTGGAGGATAGTGTTCCGTCGATGAGAGAATTGTCATCATGGGTGATGAAGCTGAGCAGATGGTGGATATAGGCGGTGGCAAAGATCAGCACAAAAAGGATCAGTGCCAGCGTGACACAAAGGATCAATAAAGTCAGCCGCTGCCAGGAGAAGGTCTGCGGCCGGGGTTGCTTGCTCATAGAAATGCCTCCAAATTATTGGCGATGCGCCAGTCGTGGTAACTTATTATACCTCTGTTCGACATAAAAAGCCAGTCTTTTTTCAAAATTCATGAAAAATTAAAGGTTTGGACATTTCCGCGGCGAGAAAAAGGCTTGCCCGAAAGAGCAAGCCTTTGTTTGAAAAACCCTTAACCGCCGAAATTCGGCAGCCAATATTCGTACCACTGCTCGGCAGTTCCGTCCTGCGGCAGGTCACTGCCGGCAGGAGTCACGGCAGGAGCCTGATTCTTTTCAGCAAAGGTGATGCTCAGCTCCAAGACCTGACGGTTACGGTAGACGAAAATGGTGGTAGTATCGTTGGCTTCAAAGTCACGCATCGCCTTGTCCAGATCCTCAAGGGATGTTACAGTGTATTCTCCGATGCCGACGATGATGTCACCGGATTTCAGTCCGGCGGCTTCGGCAGGCGTGCCGGCTTCAACACTTTCCACGTACACGCCCATGCCGTCTGTGCGGGTACTGACGTTCACACCCATGTAGGGGGCGGAGATAAAGCCGTTTTCGATCAGCTCATGGATCAGACTCTTCACTTCGTCAATGGGGACGGCGAAGCCGATGCCCTCAATGTTCACGCCGGAGGCGGACTGACCGGAGTATTTGGAGGTGGTGATGCCGATGACCTCGCCCTTCATATTGAACAGCGGACCGCCGGAGTTGCCGGAGTTGATGGCGGCATCGGTCTGGAGCATGCTGATGACGCTGCCGTCATTGCGGATGTCCCGATCCTTGGCGCTGATATAGCCGACGGTCAGGGAATTGCTCAGCTGACCCAGTGCGTTGCCCACAGCCACCACCTGATCGCCGACGATCAGATCATCGCTGCTGCCCAGCTTGACAGCGGCAAGGCCGGTCGCCTCGATCTTCAGCAGGGCAAAGTCGTTTCGGTCATCATAGCCGATGAGGGCGGCGGTGTACTCGATGTCGTCCTCGGTGGTGACAGTCAGCTTGGTCGCGCCGTCGATGACATGCCGGTTGGTGACGATATAGCCATCCTCGGAGATGATAAAGCCGGAGCCGAGGGACGTAGCTTCCGTTGTCTGACCGTAGATGTCAGCGGTCTTGGTGGCAGTGATGCAGACAACGCTGCGACGGTTCTGAGCATAGACCTGACCGGGGGTCAGACCGTCAGCTGTGCCGGTGCCGGAAACGGAGTTGCCGTTGCCGGTGAAGGAGTTGTCCTCAACCTTGTTCTCCAAGTCCTTGATCTGCTGCTGCAGGTCGGAGATCAGCTTGGAAGTTTCAGCATTGCTGGTGCGCAGGTGTTCAAAGCAAATGCAGTAGGGGATCATTGCCACAAGCAAAACGACAGCCACAACGATAATTTTCCATGCCCTTTTGCCGGAACGCTTCTTCGGAAGCGCGTCCACCGGCGGCAGATCCTCCAGTGTCGGCGCGGCAGACTTTTGGGGCTGCTCAGCCGCGGGGTCCTGCATCACGTAAGGAGAGTCTGCAAAGGGAGAAACCTTTGCGGCAGGCTTCGGCGCTGCTTCGGACTGCTGCGTGATGTACGGAGAATCCGCAAAAGGGGAGACCTTTTCGGTGATCGTGGGATTTTCCTGCTCGGGCACGTGGTTTTCATTATTTTCCATGGTAATTCCTCCCAGATGGTTGTCTAATGTCATGTTAGCGGTCGGATGTGAAAAAATTATGTACGATCGCCAAAAAAATTATAAACAAAGGTTGGCAAAAATGTGACTTTTCCGCCGAATATTATCATACCTTCTTTTTTGAATGCCGTCAAGCAAAAGAAAAAGCGGCGGTACAAACCGCCGCTTAATGACCTCACTTCTTCCGGAAGGACTTGCAGTCGGTACACTGATCCATGGCAGGATTCTGCTCGTGTGTGCCGACGAGAATGCGGTCCAGAGAGCAGTAGTTCTCGGTGTCGCAGTGATAGGCGCACTGCTGAACGGTGCATTCGATGCACTTGTTTGCCTTGCAGCTCATGATCATTTCCTCCTTTTTGTGGGTTCGAAATCAGTATACCCAAATTTGAAAAAAGCCTGTCAGGAAAAAACTTCCAATTCTTGCAATTACTGTGATTCCGTGATATGATAGACAAAAATTATACGAACAAAAGGAGAAACGTTATGGCGAAAATTGCCCCTTCTATTTTGTCTGCGGATTTTGCAAATCTGGAGCGAGATATCCACAATCTGGAACAGTGCGGCGCGGATTGGGTACATGTTGACGTGATGGACGGCATCTTTGTGCCCAATATGTCCATCGGTATCCCGGTGGTGCAGGCACTGCGCCCCGTGACCGATCTGGTGCTGGATGTGCATCTGATGATCGACCGCCCCATCCGTTACGTGGAGCAGTTTATCAAGGCGGGCGCGGACTATGTGACCATTCACATTGAGGCTGACCAGCCTCAGAATACCCTTGAGGCACTGGACAAGATCCATGCCCTTGGCTGCAAGGCTGCCATTTCTCTGAAGCCCAAGACTCCTGCGGAAGCGGCGATCCCGTATCTTGAAAAGTGCGACATGATCCTCGTCATGACCGTCGAGCCCGGCTTCGGCGGACAGAAATTCATGGCAGACATGATGCCCAAGCTGCGCAAGCTGCGCCAGATGCTGGACGAGGTCAACCCTGGTTGCATCCTCGAGGTGGATGGCGGCGTGGACGCCAACACCTGCGCTGTTTGCAAAGAAAACGGCGCGGAAGTGCTGGTCGCCGGCTCTGCTTACTTCAAGGCAGAGGATCGGGCGGCATTTGTCAAGCTCATTCAGGCGTAACAGTAGGGCGGGCGCTTGCTCCCGCCGCAAATGAAGCCTAAAAAAGCAAGGATTTCACACAGCGGGAATTGACTTTTTCACGTCTTACATGTATAATATTTGCGGAAATTAAGGGGCGAAGCTTTTCGCCTTCACAAGAAAGGAAAATTTGCCATGATTTATAGTAGCGAAGTACAACATATGTGCAGCGTTGCCAAGGGCGCATATCACGGTCCTGCTCCCATTCCCGAAGAGGGCAAGTGGGTTCAGGCAAAGCAGATCTCTGATATCAGCGGTTTCACCCACGGTATCGGCTGGTGCGCACCCCAGCAGGGCTGCTGCAAGCTGACCCTGAACGTCAAGGAAGGTATCATCGAAGAAGCTCTGGTCGAGACTCTGGGCTGCTCCGGTATGACCCACTCCGCAGCAATGGCTTCCGAGATCCTGATCGGTAAGACCCTGCTGGAGGCTCTGAACACCGACCTTGTCTGTGACGCCATCAACACCGCAATGCGCGAGCTGTTCCTGCAGATCGTTTACGGCCGTACCCAGTCCGCATTCTCCGAGGACGGTCTGGCAATCGGTGCATCCCTCGAAGACCTTGGTAAGGGTCTGCGCAGCCAGGTCGGCACCATGTTTGCCACCAAGGCAAAGGGCCCCCGTTATCTGGAAATGGCTGAGGGCTATGTTACCCGCATTGCTCTGGACGAGGACAACCTGATCACCGGTTACGAGTTCATCAATCTGGGCAAGATGATGGACTTCATCAAGAAGGGCGACGATGCAAACGAGGCTCTGAAGAAGGCAAAGGGCAGCTATGGCCGTTTTGCTGACGCAGCCAAGTATATCGACCCCCGTCACGAATAAGAGGAGGACACGGAAATGGCATTGTTTGAAGGTTACGAAAGAAAAATCGACAAGATCAATGGTGTCCTGGCTCAGTACGGTCTTGCTTCTGTTGAAGAGTGCCGCGACATCTGCACCGCGAAGGGCTTTGATCCTTATGAAATCGTCAAAGGCATTCAGCCCATCGCATTTGAGGACGTGGCATGGGCATACTGTGTTGGTGCTGCTATCGCTCTGAAGAAGGGCGTCAAGTCCGCCGCTGAAGCTGCTGAGGCAATCGGCATCGGGCTGCAGGCATTCTGCATCCCCGGCTCCGTCGCGGAAGACCGCAAGGTCGGTCTGGGTCACGGCAATCTGGGCGCAATGCTCCTGCGTGACGAGACCAAGTGCTTCGCATTCCTGGCAGGTCACGAGTCCTTTGCTGCTGCTGAAGGTGCGATCGGCATCGCCCGCTCCGCAAACAAGGCTCGCAAGGAGCCTCTGCGTGTCATCCTGAACGGTCTGGGCAAGGACGCTGCACAGATCATCTCCCGTATCAACGGCTTCACCTATGTGAAGACCAAGTTCGATTACTACACCGGCGAGCTGCAGATCGTGGAGCGCATTCCTTACTCCAAGGGCGAGCGCGCTGCTGTCAACTGCTACGGCTGTGACGATGTCCGTGAAGGCGTTGCTGTCATGCGTTATGAGGGTGTTGACGTTTCCATCACCGGCAACTCCACCAACCCCACCCGCTTCCAGCACCCCGTTGCCGGCACTTACAAGAAGGAGTGCATGGAGCAGGGCAAGAAGTACTTCTCCGTCGCTTCCGGCGGCGGCACGGGTCGTACCCTGCACCCCGATAACATGGCTGCAGGTCCTGCTTCCTATGGCATGACCGACACCATGGGTCGTATGCACGGCGATGCACAGTTCGCAGGTTCTTCCTCCGTCCCCGCTCACGTGGAAATGATGGGCTTTTTGGGCGCAGGCAACAACCCCATGGTCGGTATGACCGTTAGCGTTGCTGTCGCTGTTGAGGAGTCCCTGAAGTAATCCCAATAAAGTTTGATCCCGGAATCCGTTTGGATTCCGGGATTTTACATTTCCTTGTCTGTATGTCTTGACACGCTGAGCAGGCGTCCTATATAATGGAAATGCAGACAACAGAAAGGAGCAAAAATATGGACGGTTTTGAGATCCTCATCGTATTGATTGTGAACCTTGGAATTTGCTGTATTCTCGGTGCGATTTCTAAAACAGTCAACGAGAAAAACGGCTATTATGGCGGTTTTGCATGGGGCTTTTGGCTTGGCATCATCGGAATTATCGTTGTTGCGGTACGTCAGCCGCCCTTCTATCATTCCTCCGAGTCGATCATCATCCCTGAGCATGGGGAGAAGCTCCCCGCCTCTGCCATTTCTGAAGAGAATGCACCGAACGGCTGGCATTGCCGCTGTGGTCGGTACAACGCCCAGTATGTTTCTTCCTGCGTTTGCGGCATCAGCAAGCGGGAAGCCATGTCGCCCCAGCCGGAAACAGTCGAGCCGGATGATGAAATGAAGAAGATCGCGGCTTTGAAGGAATACCAAAAGCTGCTGGAGGATGGCATCATCACGCAAGACGAGTTCGACGCCAAAAAGAAAGCGATCCTTTCTGAATAACCGAATGGAAAGCGTCTCCCGGCTCCCGTGAGCCGGGAGATTTTTGCGCGTAACCGCATTTGCAACCATAGGTTGCGGAAATACCAATGGTAATTGGTGGAAAGCAACCGCCATTTTCTGTAAGATAAAGCTGCAGCAACCGGTTGAAACTATAGCAAGAAAGGAACTTGGAGGTTTAGAAATGGATTTTAGTGAACGATTGATCGCTGTCCGGCGGGAAAAGGGATTATCGCAGGAAGCGTTGGCAGAAGCATTGGGCGTTTCGCGGCAGGCGGTTTCCAAATGGGAAACGGGAGAGAGCAAGCCGGATGTTAATAATCTGATCGCTTTGTGCGATGTGCTGGAGTTGAACATCGAGTATCTGTGTCTGGGGAAGGAAAGTGCGCCCACGCAGGAACCCCGGAAGCAGGGGATGTCCCGCACGATAAAGGTATTTCTGTCCGCTTTAGTGGCGGCACTGTGCCTGCTGGTCGGCGCAGTGGTAGGAATTGCGGCTTTTTCTTCTCATGTACGTACGGACGTGCAGACCCAAGCCATAGATATGGCAAATTTGTCCGTGAAAAATGTGCAGGTAGAGCGTAATTTTAACGAGGGCGGCTATGATATCCTTGTTACACCCGGCTTTATCCACGAAGGAGTGGAGGTCAAGCTTTACATTGAAAGCGTAAACAGCGACTACCGCCCGATGACCATCAAATGCCAGTTCGATGGCTTCAATTACATGGCTAATTTTGGAATGCCGCGGAAAAATGTGCAGTATCGGATCACAGCAGTATTTTATTATCAGGACATGCAGAAGCAAGTTCCTATCCTTGATTTTCACGCGGATGAAGGCAGTTGCAGCTATGTGCCGCAGTGGAATCAGTAGGCTCAATGAAACCAAATCCCGGAATCCGTATGGATTCCGGGATTTTCTTTATTCTGTGACAATTTCAATGGCGGCGACGGCTGCGGCGAGGAGAAGGACGGTGTCGCCCTCAATTTTCATTTCCTGAGAATCGAAGCAATGTGTGTTGAAGGGACAAATTTCTGTTTCGGGATCGGTGGCGATGTAGTACATCGTTGCGGATTTGATCTTCTCGCTGCCGAGATCCAGCTGCAGCGTCTGTGCGGCGTTCATGTCGGTGTTGGCAACGTGCAGGTAGTAGGTGCTGCCGGTCTTGGAGGCGACCACATCCAGCGCGCCCCCGCAGGAAACATCCACCTCATACTTGCCCTGATGAGCACCAAACAGCTTCATCACAGCACCAACAGGCATCAGGTAAGGCTCAAACAGCGGAACGGGAGTGGGGATCATCAGCGCATTGGACTGCCAGATGTTGCCGAAGAAGTCGGCGATGGTGCCGATCTCCAGAACGTCGCTGTTGCGCATCAGCTCGTTGTGGCAGCGAGCATAGGAGACACCGGCTGCCCATGTGGAGAGGGATGTGCCTCGGTTCTTGTTGCCGGGGAAGGCATAGTGGCACTCTGTGATGGCAAGGCGCTTGCTGCCCCGGTCGGCACGCATCTGTGCGATGAGGTCTCGCAAGCCGGTGTAGCCCTGCATGAAGTGATCCCAAGTGCTTTCAAAATCTTCCTTGTAATGCAGACCGCCGAGAGGGGAGTTTTCCAGCAATGCGGGGGCGGCATGGAAGGCGATGATGTCCACCTCGTCCACCTGACTCATCTTTTTGCACCATGTCTTGTCAACCGCGCCGGCGGGGTCTTCCCAGTATTTGGTCTCGTCACCCCAGCCGATGATGCGGATACTGGGATCTTTTTCCCGCATGGCGGCGGCGAAGCGGCGGGTGACCGCCTGACATTCGTCGGAGGTGAAGCCCAGATTGCCGAACACGGAGTAGGAGGTCTCGTTTCCGATCTGCCAGTACTTCAGATTGTAGGGCTTTTCAACGCCGTGGGAAAGCCGCAGGGCGTTGTCCGGGTTATTGCAGTAGTCCACCCACGCGGCGGCTTCTTCCGCCGTACCCGTGCGGTCAGAGCCGGTCAGAGGATCGTGCAGAGTAGGAAGTCCCTCAGTCTCCATATTCACAACCAGCAGCGGCTCGGCATTGACCTGACGGCAGAAATCCACGATCTCGTGGGTGCCCACCTGATTGGAATAGTAGCCGCCCCAGACGTGATTGTACATGGGGATGCGGCTCTTGCGGTCGCCTACACCCTCCATCCAGTGATAGTAGGATGCAAAGCAGCCGCCGAAGCGCACCATGGTGGGTGCCAGCTCCTTTGCTTTGTCGATGACCTTATCGTACCATTTATGCTCGATAAAATCCCATGCGGCATCCACGGAGGAGTCGCAGACACCGACAGGCTCCATGAACTGCATATAAAGATAGGGGGAGATCTCGTGCTTTTGCTTGGTGGAAATTTTAAGTTTTATCATAAAATGAACCGTCCTCTCCGGGTTTTGATAATTACATTATAAAAAATACCCCGGCTGCCGCAAGGCATAAAGCGGACATGTTTTCAAGAAAGTGTCCGACGATTGTAGTTTTTTGGAATTTTCTTGTATTTTTTGCGCCGATGTGCTATCATGAGTCCATGAGCAACAAGTATAGCACCAAGCTGCCGCTGTCTCTGGAGATCTGCGGCATCAAACTGAATATTTTTGAACCCGGATGGCAGCTGCAGCGCGAGGACGGCGTGCGGAAAGAGGACAGACAGAACAGTCCGCACTCCCATTTTGCCTTTGAGGTGTTTTTCGCGGCGGAGGGGGAGCTGGTGCTGGTCACCGGCAGAAACACGCAGGTCTATGAAAGGAAGATCGTGATCGTTCCGCCCAAATGCAGGCATTACTCCATTCGGCAGAGCGGCTGGGGACTTTGCCTGCTGTTTGCCTTTGATGCCCAGCAGGCACTGCTGGACGAGCGGATCGGAAGGATATTGTATGGTCTTGGCGGGGCGGTCTGTGCCTTTGCTCTTGACGAGGACACAGCACTCCATGCCCGCATGGCGGCGCAGGCACTGAAACGGGAGGATGCTCTTTCCGCAAAGGAAACGGAGCTGCTGATCGGTCTGCTGTTTTGCAGGTTTTTGGCGAAACTCCTGCCGGACGAGAAGCTGGAACAACCGACACGCAGCAGGGGAAAGCATATCAATGCCATTGAGTCCTATATCAATGCCAACATCTATCAGCCCATCACCCCGGCAGACGTGGCGGAAAATGTCTATCTGAGTGTCCGTCAGGTGTCGCGCATCGTCGAAAGGGAGTATCACTGTACCCTGCGACAATTTATTGTGGACAGAAAGCTGGACGCGGCAGAGGCACTGATCAAAAATACCGATACCAAGGTGGCGCAGGTCGCATCCATGCTGCAGCTGGGGTCGGACAATTATTTCTACGCGCTTTTCAAAAAACGCTTCGGAATGACACCGCTGCAGTACCGCAAAGCGTCAAAATCAGATCAGTAAAAGAGCCTGCTGCGCTTGGCAGCAGGCTCTTCGGTTATTCGGTTGCTTCTGCGGACGGTTCTGTTTCTTCGCCGGGTTCCGTAGGCTCCGATTCTTCTGTGGGATCGGTGGGGTCGGACTGTTCCGGCTCGTCAGGCTCGTCCTTGGGTGCTTCGTCGGTCTTTTCGCCATTGGCATCGACTGTCAGGACGGCGGATTCATCCGCGGAAAGGGTGAAACGCAGCGGCTCACCGTTGAGGGAGCAGAGGATCTCAAGACCCTCGTTGCTGTATACATAAGTAATATCGCGTTCTTCCAGACCAATGTAGATGTTGTAAGTGATGGTCTCGCCGTCTGTCAGGTGCGTGACGGTGATCACGTGATGTGTCCAATCTGGATGATCCTCATTGCGGGTCTTGCGGATGGTCAGATCGGCCTCGCCGCCGATGCTGCGCAGCTCCGTTGTTTCACAAGCGGAGCAGGTACGTGCTTCCCGGTCAGTATCCTCGATGGCAGTCCATTCGCCGAAGGTGTGATCCAATGCGTCTACAACATTTTCCTGTTTCACATCGCCGCAGCGGGTGCAGGTATATTCGTCGTAGCCGGAGGTGGTGCAGGAGGCATGGACAGTATCGGTGAGCTGATAGTCATGTCCGGGAGCGATCTGCTCATTGCGGCGCTCCTCTACATTGCAGCGCTTGCAGACCAGACGGGTGTAGCCGTCCTGCTCGCAGGTCAGCTCGAAGACCTCAGGCTCGCCGTAATCGTGACCCTTGGGGTCGCGGAAATCGCGGGTGGTCGTTTTGCCGCAGTCGCAGGTGTAAACGGAGTAGCCCATCTGTGTGCAGGTTGCACTGTGGGTCTCGGTCTTGTGGAACTGATGCTCATGGGGACCTGTGACGGGGGGATCGGTGGGGTCGGTCGGCTCAGAGGTTGGCTCAGAGCTGGGGTCGGTAATCGGATCCGTCGGTTCGCTGCTGGGATCAGTGGGGACGGAAGGCTCCGTGGGCGGGGTGGTTGCGTTCAGCATATCAAAGAGCGCGCCGACTTTATTCATAACAATGCATGCCGTGACGAGAACTGCAACCAGCAGTACACACATCACGATCAGCATGATCTGTTTCGTGGTCATGGTGATTCCTCCTGTTCGTCCACATTATAGCGCATTCAGACAAGGATTGCAAGCAAAAATCAGAGCTTTTACAAAGACCGGCAAATGTTGACTTTCAGGCAAAAAAAGCATATAATAAAATAGCTATTTTATGGATAAGTTGGCAGGTATTTGATATGGCAATGAAAAAACAGGAACAGTACGGCAATTCCAGTATTTCCATGCTCAAGGGCGAGGAGCGTGTGCGTAAGCGTCCGGCGGTCATTTTCGGCTCGGACGATCTGGAAGGCTGTAAGCATGCGGTTTTTGAGATCCTCTCCAACGCTATTGACGAAGCCCGTGAGGGTCACGGCGATCTGATCATTGTGACCCGCTATGAGGATCACAGCGTTGAGGTGGAGGACTTCGGACGCGGCTGTCCCGTGGACTACAACGAGAAGGAAAAGCGCTATAACTGGGAACTGGTGTTCTGCGAGATGTACGCGGGCGGCAAGTACGGCGAGAACGGAGAAAACTATGAGTATTCTCTGGGTCTGAACGGTCTTGGCTCCTGCGCGACCCAGTATGCCTCGGAATTTTTTGACGCGGTGATCCGCCGTGACGGCTTCCGCTATGATCTTCACTTTGAAAAGGGTCGCAACAAGGGCGGTTTGAAGAAAGAGCCTACCGATCGGGGTCGCAAGACCGGCTCCTGCTTCCACTGGCGTCCTGACCGTCAGGTCTTTACGGACATCAACATCCCCGCGGAGTATTATCGGGATGTGCTGCGCCGTCAGGCGGTGGTCAACAAGGGCATTACCTTCCGCTTCCGCAATCAGGTGGGCAAAAAGTTCGAGGAGGAAGAATTCTGCTACGAGGGCGGCATCCGTCAGTATATCGAAGAGCTGGTGGGCGACAATGCCTTTACCATGCCCGTCTACTGGGAGACAGAGCGCCGTGGTCGTGACGCGGACAACCGTCCCGAAATGAAGCTGAAGATCACCGCATCCTTCTGCTTCTCCAAGCAGCTCGCCCACGTGGAATATTACCATAACTCCTCATGGCTGGAGTACGGCGGAAGTCCTGACCGTGCGGTACGCCTTGCGTTTGTGGCAGCTTTCGACAAGTTCCTCAAGGAAAGCGGAAAGTATACCAAAAGCGAGATGGATGGCAGGAGCAGGATTCTGTATCAGGACATTCAGGAAAGCCTTGTGCTGGTGACCAACTGCTTCTCTACCATCGGCTGCTTTGAAAACCAGACCAAGAAGTCTGTCAATTCCCGCTTTACCCAAGAGGCGATGACCCAATTCTTCAAGGATCAGCTGCAGGTCTGGTTTATTGAGAACAAGCAGGATGCGGAGCGTGCTGCGGAGCAGATCCTGATCAACAAGCGCGCCCGTGAGAACGCGGAAAGAACCAGAACCAACATCAAGAAGAACCTCAGCGCCAAGGTGGATATCGCCAACCGGGTGCAGAAGTTTGTGGACTGCCGCAGCAAAGACCCCGCGGTGCGGGAGCTGTATATCGTCGAGGGCGACTCCGCATTGGGAAGCGTCAAGCAATCCCGTGACGCGGAATTTCAGGGTATCATGCCGGTACGCGGCAAGATCCTCAACTGCCTGAAGGCGGACTATACCAAGATTTTTGCCAGCCCCATCATCACCGACCTGATGAAGGTGCTGGGCTGCGGCGTGGAGATCGAGGGCAAAAAAGCCAAGGATCTGAGCAGCTTCGACATCGACAATCTGCGCTGGAACAAGGTGGTCATCTGTACCGACGCGGACGTGGACGGCTTCCAGATCCGCACCCTGATCCTGACCATGCTGTACCGCCTTTGTCCCACCCTGATCCGGGACGGCTATGTCTATATCGCGGAATCGCCGCTGTTTGAGATCACCTATAAGGACAAGACTTGGTTTGCCTATAACGAGCAGGAGAAGACGAAGATCCTGCGTGACGATCTGGAGGGCAAAAAGCCTACCAAGATCCAGCGCTCCAAGGGTCTTGGCGAAAATGATCCTGAGATGATGTGGATGACCACCATGAATCCTGAGACCCGCCGCCTGATCAAGGTCATGCCCGAGGATGTGGAGCGTACCGCTCATTATTTCGACGTCCTGCTGGGCGACAATCTGACAGAACGAAAGAACTTTATCGCCGAAAACGGCTCCAGATATCTGGAGCTGGCGGATTTTTCCTAAAAGAGGTGTACCATGGCACGTAAGAAGAAAGAATCTGAACAGAATAAGCCAAAGGTCAACACCGATCACGTGGTGGGACTGGTGGGTTCCACCACCGAGCAGGCGATCACCGAAACGCTGGAGATCAACTACATGCCCTACGCCATGTCGGTCATCGTTTCCCGGGCGATCCCGGAGATCGACGGCTTCAAGCCCTCTCACCGCAAGCTGCTTTACACCATGTACAAGATGGGGCTTCTGCGTAAGGATCGGGTGAAGTCTGCCAACATTGTCGGTCAGACCATGCAGCTCAACCCCCATGGTGATGCCGCCATCTACGAAACGATGGTGCGTCTTGCGCGGGGCAACGAGACTCTGCTGCACCCCTTCGTGGACTCCAAGGGTAACTTCGGCAAGGTCTACTCCCGGGATATGGCATACGCCGCCTCCCGTTACACCGAGGCGAAGCTGGATGCCATTTGCGAGGAGATCTTTAAGGACATCGACAGCGACACCGTTGACATGGTCGATAACTACGACGGCTCGCTGAAAGAGCCGAGCCTGCTGCCCACCACCTTCCCCAATGTGCTGGTCTCTGCCAATCAGGGCATCGCGGTCGGCATGGCGAGCAATATCTGCTCGTTCAACCTGCGTGAGGTCTGCGAGACTGCCATCGCCTTGATGCAGAACCCGGAGCATGACATTCTGGAAACCCTGCCCGGCCCGGACTTTTCCACCGGTGCGGAGCTTCTGTTTGACGAAGCGACCACCCGTGAGATCTATTCCACCGGTCGCGGCAGCTTCAAGCTCCGTGCAAAATGGCACTATGTCAAGGACGGAAACCTGATCGAGATCACGCAGATCCCTTATTCTACCGCCGCGGAAGTCATTATGGACAAGGTGGCGGATCTGATCAAGGTCGGCAAGATCAAGGAGATCGCCGATATGCGTGACGAGTCCGACCTCGGCGGTTTGAAGCTGACCATCGACCTGAAGCGCGGTGTCGAGCCGGAAAAGCTGATGCAAAAGCTCTTCCGCATGACTCCTCTGCAGGACAGCTTCGCCTGCAACTTCAACATCCTCATCGCCGGCATGCCCCGTGTCATGGGTATCGCAGAGATCCTTGAGGAGTGGACAGCATGGCGTACCGAGTGCGTCAAGCGCAGACTTTACTTCCAGATCGGCAAGAAGGAAGAACGGCTGCACCTGCTGAAGGGTTTGGAGCGCATCCTGCTGGACATCGACAAGGCAATCAAGATCATCCGTGAGACAGAGCTGGATGCGGAGGTCATTCCCAATTTGATGATCGGCTTCGGCATCGACGAGATTCAGGCGAACTACGTTGCGGAGATCAAGCTTCGCAACATCAATAAGGAATATATCCTCAAGCAGACCAAGGCAATCGCGGAGCTGGAAAAGGAAATTGCCGACCTGCGCAGTACTCTGAAGAGCCACGCAAAGCTGCAGAAGCTGATCATCGACGAGCTGAAGCAGGTGGCGGACAAGTACGGTCAGCCCCGCAAGACCGAGATCATCTACGAGTCTGCACAGATAGAGGAAGAAGACGAGGTCGAGCAGGTACCCGACTATCCTGTCACACTCTTTATCTCCAAAGAGGGTTACCTCAAGAAGATCACGCCTCAGTCGCTGCGCATGAGCGGTGAACAGAAGTTCAAGGAAGGCGACAGCCTGCAATTCTCTGTGGAAACGACCAACCGTGCAGAGCTGCTGGTCTTTACAGACCGCTTCCAGTGCTATAAGACCCGTCTTGCTGATTTTGAGGACGGCAAGGCTTCCCAGCTGGGCGATTATCTGCCTCAGAAGCTGGGCATGGAGCAGGGCGAAAATGTGGTACAGGTGGTGCTGCCCGGCGATTACAAGGGCTTTGTGCTGTTCTTCTTTGAAAACGGCAAGGTCGCCAAGGTACCCCTGAGTGCCTATGAGACCAAGACAAACCGCAAGAAGCTGACGGGTGCTTACGCCGACAAGAGTCCTGTCAAGACCATCTGCGCCCTTTATGAGGATGCCCAGATGGCAGTCTATACCACCGACAACCGGGCGGTCATCTTCTCGACGGCACAGCTGCTGCCCAAGACCAGCCGCAACACCATCGGCGTTTCTGTGGTCAGCGTTAAGAAGAAGGCGGCGGTGTCTCATGCCGTGCCGGTGAGTGAGAGCGGCATCGTGAACCAGAGCCGATACCGCACCAGAACGCTGCCTTCGGCAGGTTCGCCGCTGAAGCCGGAGGATGCGCCGGAAAAACAGATCAGCTTTGAAGTTTAAGAAGACAAGGAGGGAACTGCATGAAAAAATCGGTCATTTTGATCATCGTTTTGTGTCTGCTGCTTAGTGGCTGCAGTAATTGGCTGAACGGAAACTATTCCTCTGTGGTTCCCCACACAGAGCCGAATGAGCAGATCAACACTCCGTCGGCAAGCATTGCCAACTACTTCCAGACGAAATTGGAATTGATCTCAATGGTAAAGAACGGCACAGAAAGTGCGGTGCTTACGATCCTCTATCCTTCAGACAAGGATGCGGAAGCAGACATGATCAAGGCGATCGACGAGGTTTGCCGGACGGATCCCTATGCCGTTTATGCAGTGCAGGGTATTCGCTATGAGCTGGGCACAAGCAGTGGACAGAGTGCCATCCACGTCCAGATAACCTATCGGCAGAACAGAGTGGATGTGAAGACGATCCATGCGGTCAAAGACGTGGAGGAGGCAAAGCTGCTGATCGCAGAGCAGCTGGATGCCTGTTCTTCCGGCGTGGTGTTCTACTGTGAGAGCTGGGGACAGCCGGATTACGCGCAGATCGTTGCCGATTATGCGCTGAAAAATCCCCATCAGGTCATTGAGGAGCCGGAGGTCACAGTGAACAGCTACCCCGAAAGGGGTATGAAGCAGATCGTGGAGCTGAAGTTTACCTACCAGACCAGCCGGGATTCCCTGCGGGTGATGCAATCCCACGTGGCGGTGGTGTTCAATTCGGCAGAGCAATCTGTTGATCCTGCCGCATCGGAGATGGAGCGGCATGAGCAGCTGTACAATTTTCTGATGAACCGCTATTCCTCCTATGAGATCAGCACTTCCATAACACCGGCATACAGTCTGTTACGCCACGGAGTGGGTGATGAGCGGGCATTTGCAACGGTTTACGCTGCCATGTGTGGAAGAGTAGGTCTGAATTGCGAGGTCGTGACCGGCACACGTGACGGCAAGCTGTGGACGTGGAACGTGATAGAGATGGACGGTATCTATTATCATCTCGACGTGCTGCGCAGCAGGGAAGCAGGTCAGTTCCATACCTATACGGGTGAGGAGATGACCGGCTATGTATGGGATTACTCTCTGTATCCCTTCGCCAGAGAAAAAATATCATAAAATAGGCAAAAAGGTATTGACATTTGCAGGATTTCTGCTATAATACCTTTTGTTCCGCGGGTGTAGCTCATCCGGTAGAGCGCCACCTTGCCAAGGTGGAGGTAGCGAGTTCGAGCCTCGTCACCCGCTCCAAATAGAAAAAGCAGATGCATTAGCATCTGCTTTTTCTATTTGGAAAATGGCGGTAGAGGCTCGAAGATCTCAAATGCAACAGTCCGGGGGACTGTTGCGCGCGACGGCTGGACGGAGCGCAACCATAGTTTTTGCCGAAGGCGAAAATGCAAACGAGCCTCGTCACCCGCTCCAAAAAGAAAAGCAGATGCGTTAGCATCTGCTTTTTCTTTTTGTTTGAATGACGTGAGAACGGGTATGGTCGTAGAATTTGTATCGCTGTCCATGGTATCGAGAATTTGACTGAGCATGATGGCGCGCTTGGGGTCAATTCGCTTCCATGGACCGCTATCAATGCGCATAAAGCGGTTGTCCCGCTGCTGGTAGACCTTCTGCGTGTTGTCGGAATAGCGCAGGGTAATAAAAAAATCGCTTCCCTGTATTTGCGCCGGGTCTTCTGCAGGTGTTCCGTAAGGGGAAATGCTGCGAAGATAATAGAGGATTTTCTGCATTTTTTCCGGCTCAAAAAAGCTCCCCTCGGAAACGATCCGATCTTTCTGATAACGGACATCAATTTGCGTCACGACGCGGTAAGCCTCTGTTTCAGAGGGGCGCTGCAAATGAGCACAACCAGCGGTGATCAGGGCAAGGATCATGGAAAGAAAAATAACTGCAATTTTTCGCTTCATCTGCATCCCTCCGAAATTAGGATGCACGCAAAATTAAAGAAATCTCGTGGAAAAAACAAACAAAACATGAAGTTTGTCCACATAATCGCAATTTTGTCGAGCGTTTCATCAATGCCGCTGTCAGAATCCACGTGCTTTCCCTTGAAACAGTCACGACCGCTGCTTTATAATGCCGATGTGATGAAATGTGCGGCAAAGGGGAGCGGGACGAATGAAGCGGATTTGGCAGCGTATACTGGTGATCGCAGTTGTGCTGGGCGGCGTGTTGGCGTGGCTGTTTGCGCCGGGCAGGAGTGCCGGCGAGGCAGGTGAACTGCCGCAGGAAACAATACCGACGGATACGTCTGAACCGCAGGGATTGCATTTTCCGTTCACACTTGCCAGCGGACTTGTGGTAGAGGAAATGGTCAGCTATACAGGTACATTTTATGAGGATGGCTCAGATGAGCCGGTGCGTGATGTTGCGGCACTGATGCTCTATAATCCGCAGGAGAAAACGGTGCGATTCGGCGCAGTGGCACTGGAGCAGGAGGGAAAACAGCTTTACTTTTTCGCTTACTGCCTGCCTCCGGGAGGCAGATGCCTGATCCTTGAGAAGCAGAGGAGTGCTTACCGGGAGTCGAGCGTTACAGATTGCCGGGAGCTGAGCATCCGCTGGCAGAGATATGACCTGCAAAGTGAGCAGGTGCGGTACGTGGGCTTTGGAGAGAACCTGACGGTGGTCAATCACAGCCCCCAGCGGCGTAGCATTACGGTTTGGTATAAGCACTATGACCACGAAAAAGCATGCTACCTCGGCGGTGTCGCCTATTCCGCCTATTATTTTATGGTCGCGCCCCAGGAGCAGCGTGGCTTAACCCCCTCCCACTACCATGCAGGCAGCTCCAAAGTGGTTGCTGTTGAATAAAACGGGTCTGCTGCATAGCACAGCAGACCCATTCTGTTTAGGTAGTACGGTAAGGGCAGGCGTTGTTTTCGCCGCCTTCACAGTCGCAGCCCCGGGGCGCAAATTGAGAGGCGGGGAAGGGGATGCGGGAGAACATCTCGCAGGGGTCTTCCGTAGAACCTGCGCTGTCGCAGCATTCCTTGGTGGGGATGGCGTAGTCCAGCACGGGAACGATCAGCTGGGCATCCCGCTCCAAGCGGATGATGGAGAACTGACCGAGGGTAACGTAGAGCCGACGGCGTTCGCCGGAGAGTACCAGCTCGTCATCAAAGGTGTTAAGGATCTCACCCGGCAGCTGCAGGGCGGCTTCGTCGCGGCACTGACAGTCGCAGACATCCCGCACCTTGGAGCTGAGAACCATGGGGTCGAGGATCTCCACCACGGCAGTGGGGCGGTTGGCATGGAAGCGACTGATGCCGTCAGGGGCGTACAGACGGGTATCGGAGCGGTAAATGTGGGCGCGGCTGTCTTCACCGCACAGAACGGCGCGCTTGGTGAACACGGCAAGACCGTAAAGTGCCGCAGGACGTGCCGTGCCAATGGTGGCGTCAGCAAGGACGCGGTAGTAGAAGGTCACGTCGATGCAGTAATGATTTTTGTCGAATGCCACGGGCTCGACGTCGATATAGGTGTAAAGCAGCTCGGCACAGCGCACCTTTGTGTTTGCTGCGGTGTCGAGAAGCGTCTGGGAGCCTCTGGTCAGATAGACCCGCAGGTCTTCGATGCAGTCCTTGTCGCGGCAGCTGTCGGTGATTTTTCGGGTGTGGATGGACATCGCCTGCTGCAGATCTTGCGGATTGCAGCGCAGAATGTCCTGACATTGTTCAGCCATATGGATACCTCCCGGTTTATAATGGAAGAAGCAAAGCGCTTACATGACAGTTTATGCGCAAGCGCCCGGGAAGTGCATCCTTGCCGCGATTTCGACGGAGCAGATCCGTGATGCACGGAATATAAAAAGAAAAGTCTTGCCAAGCGGCAGCCTTTGGGTTAAAATAGAGAAAAAAGAGAAAGGATGGTGCATCGATGCCCTCCAAGGAAGTCTTAGAGCAGATTGCAGAGCTTTTCAAAGCCTTTGGCGATACCACCCGTGTGCGCATCCTTTGGCTGCTGCTGCAGGAAGAACAATGCGTCGGTCAGATCGCAGATACGCTGGACATTTCCCAGAGCGCGATATCCCATCAGCTGCGGATCTTAAAGCAGATGCACCTCATTAAAGTCCGACGGGAGGGCAAAAACGCGCTGTACTCCCTTGCGGATGACCATGTGCGAACCATTTTGCAGATGGGTCTGGAGCATGTAATGGAATAAAAGAACGCCGCACCCAATCGGGTGCGGCGTTTGCATACCTTAACTGAGCGGGACTTTTTCGGTAGAGAGAAGCTCGCCGGAATACATATCAATGTAGTAGTACCAGCCTTCGCCCTTGTACTCAAAATAGATTTCGTAATAATTCGAGCGCTCGGGGGTGTCGATGCCTTCGGTGCAATGGTAAAAACGTTTAGCGTCGTTGGGTGTAATACCATCCTCCCGTATATAGCGATTTGCGGTCGTTCTTGCGGTATACAGACCAAGTCTGCCATCTTCGGGATGGTCGCCCATTGAGCCCATGTATGTGGAGTCCAAAATGCGCAGCTCGAAAATGGTGTTGTCTTCAGTCGAAATTCTGAGGCGATAACAAAATTCCGGTTTGTAGCTGGTACTTTTTCTGTCGGTGGTCAGTAAAACTTCGTAATATGGACAGCTGATGCCGTCGGCACCGGCACTGCGTTCGTAGGCAGCTTGCAGCATTGCCGAATCCAACACCAACGGATCGTTGAGCGCAAGATCAATGGCGGTCTGCCGTGTAAGGGGGGTATCAACCGGATCTTTTGGCTTGCCGATATATTCCCGATCCACAGAGAGTATCCAACGAAAGTTATTATCATAGATTCGGTATTCATAGCGGTAATCATCTGCAATGAATCTGACAGCGTAATTGGGATAGGAGTCATAGGGGTTTAACTTAATTTCACAATCGCGAATATCGTCCTCGGTCAGATTGGAATACTCCAGAGCGGCTTTGAGAGCGGCACGTTCCGCAGCGGAATTCGCATTCGGTGGCTCGAGAGATGGCGGATCGGTTTGAACAGAGTGCTGTCCATCCCCACAGAATAAAACTTCGTAAACCTTATGATCTGTATAGAGGGTTGCGCATACGGCTTCCATGTTGCTAAACCAGTAAGCGAGGTGATCTGTATCGGACGTATCATAATAAACATTGCCGTCGGGAAGTGTCTCAGTCGGAATGGTTGATTTATCGACACATTCTTCAAACCACTGATTAAAATTGTCATAGTCGGGGAAACGAAATTCGATCCGCAGATAAATACCTTTGTAATGTGTGAAAACGATATCTTCAGGGTCATAAGGATTGTTCAGATACCAGACGCGATTGGGGCAATCGATCCAGCCTTCAGAACCGTTGGCGAATGTGTCTTGTCCGCCAAACAGTGACCGCATCTGCGCATAAGTCATGCCTTCTTTTATATGGGTTTTGATGTTTTCCACGGTAAGCTCTATGGTTTCAGGGGCAGAAGGCTCCGTTGGTTCGCTGGAAGGCTCGGTCGGGTCTATCAGCTGAGAGGGGGCGGAGGGCTCGGTGGGCTCGGTTGGTGCATCCGCATTTTGTGCATGACATCCCGCAAAGAGGGATAGGATCACAGAAAGCAACAGGATAAAAACAAGCAATTTGGATTTATACATGATGATTCTCCTTTCGTCGTTATCAAGTTTTCCTTTCGCTATAATAATCGTCGAAAAGATTATTTTATTGCATCCGCAAAAAATTTTTATTGCAAAAACCGACAGACCTTGCAGCCTGTCGGTTTTGTGTTTTTTACAGTTCGCAGTTGCCCACAGTTCTGGGGAAGGAGAGGACATCGCGGATGTTGCCGATGCCCGTCAGGTACATGACGCAACGCTCGAAGCCCAGACCGAAGCCTGCGTGGCGTGCGGAGCCGTACTTGCGCAGATCCATGTAGAAGCCGTAGTCCTCGGGGTTCATGCCCAGCTCGCGGATGCGGTTTTCCAAAATCTCGTAGTTGTCCTCACGCTGAGAGCCGCCGATGATCTCGCCGATGCCGGGAACCAGACAGTCCATGGCTGCGACGGTCTTGCCGTCGGGATTCAGCTTCATGTAGAATGCCTTGATGTCCTTGGGGTAATCGGTGACGAACACGGGACGCTTGAAGACCACCTCGGTCAGGTAGCGCTCATGCTCGGTCTGCAGATCGCTGCCCCAGTGGACGGGGTAGTCGAACTCTGCATTGTGCTTCTCGAGGATCTCAATAGCCTCAGTATAGGTCACGCGACCGAAGTCGGAGTTGACCACGTGATTCAGCCGCTCCAGCAGACCCTTGTCGATGAAGGAGTTGAAGAACTCCATTTCCTCAGGCGCATGCTCCAGCACATAGGAGATGATGTACTTGATCATATCCTCGGCAAGCTCCATGTCGTCGGCAAGATCGGCAAAGGCAATCTCCGGCTCGATCATCCAGAACTCAGCCGCATGGCGGGTGGTGTTGGAGTTTTCGGCGCGGAAGGTAGGGCCGAAGGTGTAGATGTTGCGGAATGCCATGGCATAGGTCTCACCGTTGAGCTGACCGGAAACGGTCAGGTTGGTGGGCTTGCCGAAGAAATCCTTGCTGAAATCCACCTTTCCGTCCTCGGTCAGGGGGAGGTTGTTCAGGTCGAGGGTGGTGACCTGGAACATTTCGCCTGCACCCTCGCAGTCGGAGCCGGTGATCAGGGGCGTGTTCACATAGACGAAGTCACGATCCTGGAAGAACTGGTGGATCGCCATGGCAGCAAGACTGCGCACGCGGAAGACCGCTTGGAAGGTGTTGGTACGGGGACGCAGGTGGGTGATGGTACGCAGAAACTCCATGGAGTGACGCTTGGGCTGCAGGGGATAGTCGCCGGTGGAAGCACCTTCCACGGTGACAGAGCTTGCCTGAATTTCAAAGGGCTGCTTGGACTCGGGAGTCAGCACCACAGTACCCTTGATGATCAGTGCCGCGCCGATGTTGATCTTGGAGATCTCCTGGAAATTTTCAATGGTATCGTTGTAGACCACCTGAATGGGGGTGAAGTAAGTGCCATCGGAGAGCATGATGAAGCCAAACTGCTTGGAAGGACGGCGGTTACGCACCCAGCCACCCACTTCGATCTCCTGACCGGCATATTTTTCGGTGTTCTTGAACAGCTCACGAACAGAAATCAGTTTCATGGTAGTATCCTCTTTTCTTGCGGGAATAATAGTTAAGTATACGCCAAAAGGAAGGATTTTACAAGAGGAAAGTTGCTTTTTTGCGGCAAACTTTCGCTATTTGGGGCATTATCCCCGCATGATACGCTTTTTGGCGATATTGATCGGACCTTCGGTCATATGATTGATCCATGCAAGGCTCTTGCCGCAGCCATAGGCGACACAGGAATCGGCATCGTCGGCGATGGTACAGACCACACCTGTACGATCCATCAGCAGCTTATCCATGCCCCAGATCTGGCTGCCGCCGCCGGTGAGGGTGATGCCGTTTTCGGAAATGTCGCTGACCAGCTCCGGGGAGGTCTCTTCCAGAACGGAAAGCACCTCTTCCACGATCTGACGCGCCGGACGGCGCAGGATCTCGTAAATGTCGTCGGAGTACAGCGTGACTTCACGGGGGACGCCGGTGTTGGCATCTCTGCCCTTGACAGTCATGCCGATGTTTTCGGAACGGGGATAGACAGAGCCGATCCTGATCTTGATATCCTCGGCGGTTGCCTGACCGATGATGACACCGTAATCACGGCGGACAGCCCGGGCAATGGCTTCGTCAAAGGCATTGCCTGCAACCTTCAGGGAAGAGGAGGCGGCGACACCGTTGAGGGTAAGCACAGCGACGTCCGTTGTGCCGCAGCCGATGTTGACCACCATCTGTCCGTTGGGGCCGCGAATGTCAAGACCTGCACCCAGAGCAGCCGCCAGCGGCTCTTCGATCAGATACACACGGCGTGCGCCGGCTTCGATGGCGGCATTGATGACGGTGCGCTCTTCCACTTCCGTCACACCGCTGGGAACACTGATGACCACACGGGGCTTGGGATTGAACAGCGATGCCTTTGCTGCCTTGCGGAACAGCTCCTGCAGCATCTGCACGGTCATTTCGTGGTCAGAGATGACGCCGTCCTTCAGCGGATGCATGGCAACCACGTTGCCGGGGGTTCTGCCCAGCATATTGCGGGCGGCAGCACCCACCTGCAGGATCTTTCCTGTATTCTTGTCCACAGCAACAACGGAAGGCTCGCGTACCACGATGCCCTTTCCGTCCACATAAATCAAGACATTGGCAGTGCCAAGGTCTACTCCAAGGTCATGAGAAAACAGTTGCATAGTTTCACCTACTTATTTTTTAGCCTGATGCCGGGCAGCAGCCACAGCACCGCAATGAACTTCCTTTGCGCCGGCGGTCAGCAGCACGCGTGCGCATTCGCTGGCAGTAGCGCCGGTTGTTATAACATCATCGAGAAGGAGAACACGCTTGCCCTGAACCAGCTCCGGCTCGGTGACGCGGTAGACACCCAATACATTCGCCCTGCGCTGTGCGTAGCCGGTGATGCCGGACTGGGGTCGGTTGTTGCGGGTCTTTTTAAGCAGACACACGCTCTCAAGTTCCATCTCCTTGCCGACGGCGTCGGCAAGCAGCTCCACCTGATCATAGCCGCGGCGAAGTCTGCGAAGGGAGCTGATTGGCACCCATGTCATCAGGTCAAAGCCCTCGGGATGCTCCCGCTGCAGCTTCATGGCAAGATGTCTGCCATAGCCGTGGGCATTGCTCCGGGCACCGTAAAACTTATAGCGCAGGATGCTTCTTCTTACCCAATCTTCATAATACCAAACTGCCGCCCAACTGTCAACAAATGGAAGCTTTTTCCGTGAAATCGGACATTCCGGGGCTTCGACCCTGCAGGTATGGCACAGATCCAGCTCCTCGTCATCTAAAACTTTTCGGCAGAGCAGGCATTTGGGCGGGAACAAAAGCGCGCTGATCGTATCCAGTAGCTTCATTACACTTTCTCCTGAAGGCGCAGCTTGAGGCCGGTATAGCGTCTGCCGCGCTTGGCGTTTTCAGTCATGGCTGCGACGGTCTCTGCCCGTCCCACGATGATCAGCAGCTCTCTTGCACGGGTGATGGCAGTGTAGAGGACGCTGCGGCTGAGCAGGTATGCAGAGCCGCTCCAGCAGGAGAGGATCACCGCGCGGTATTCGCTGCCCTGACTTTTGTGGACGGTCATGGCATAGGCAGGCTCCAGCTCATTCAGCTGGGTGAAGTCGTAGTCTGCTTCCCGGTCTTCAAAGACAACGGTCATGGTCTCCATGTGGGGATCAATGGTCTTGACCGTGCCGATGTCGCCGTTGAACATGCCTGTGCCGATGGCACTGCCGTCACATTTTTTCCACTCGATGTCGTAGTTGTTGCGGATCTGCATGACCCGGTCGCCCTCGCGGAAAATAAAGTTGCCGAATTGGCGTTCCCGTTTGCCGCCGCCGGGGGGATTCAGTGCCGCCTGCAGCAGCTGATTGAGAGCTTCTGTTCCCACGCCGCCCTTGCGGGTGGGGGAGAGGACTTGGATCTGATCCGCGGGGATGCCCATTTTCTGCGGTAGACGGGTGGTGCAAAGCCCGGTGATGGTCTGGCGCATTTCCTCTTCCGACCGGCAAGGCAGGAAGAAAAAGTCACTTTTTACATTTTTAAGGTCAGGCAGCTCGCCGTTATTGACCCGGTGGGCATTCATAACGATCAGGCTTTCCTGCGCCTGACGGAAGATCTCGGTCAAACGAACTGTCGGCAGAGCCTCGCTGCGGATCATGTCTCCGAAGGGGAAGCCGGGACCCACGGGGGGCAGCTGATCGGGGTCGCCCACCAAAATCAGACGCTTGCCTGCGGGGATCGCTTTCAAAAGAGAATGCAGGAGCAGCACATCTACCATACTCATCTCGTCGACGATGACCACATCTGCCTTCAGGGGATCGTCTTCGTCCCGCAGGAAGACCATTTCGCCGCTGCTGGGGTCGATGGTGGCTTCCAGCAGTCTGTGGATGGTTGAGGCATCCTCCCCTGTGACCTCGGTCAGTCGCTTTGCGGCGCGGCCGGTGGGTGCAGCCAAAACGCATTCCAGCTCCAGCGCGGAAAGAAGGGTGAGAAGACCCTTCAAAATCGTCGTCTTGCCGGTGCCGGGACCGCCGGTGACCAGCAAAATGCTGGAGGTCGCGCCGGCGCGGATGGCAGCTTCCTGTTGGGCGGAGTATTCGATTCCGCTTTCCCGCGCAACACTTTTCATCAGCCGATCCAGATGCTTCGGCTGGGGAAACTCGGTTTTAGCGGCACGGAGCAGCCGCCGTGCGATGTAGGTTTCCGCCTCATAAAGGGCAGGAAGATAATCGACCGTGATGCCGGCGAGGGTGTTGCGGATGAGCTGACCGTTTCTGACCAGTGTTTCGGTAGCTTCGTGAACGGTTTCCGTGTCCACAGACAGCAGCTGTGCTGTGGCGGGAATGAGCTTGTCCTCCGGCAGAAAGCTGTGTCCGGCACTGAGGTTATAGTTCAGCTCAAAAAGGATGCCGGCACGGACGCGTCGGGGGTCATCTGCAGAAACGCCCAGCTCAATGGCAAAGCGGTCCACAGCACCAAAGGGCGCATCCAGACCCGGATCGGTGAGCAAATAAGGATCGTCGTATAAAAGATCGACAGTACTCTCGCCGTAGAGCTTGTAGGTGCGGATCGCCAGCTCCGCAGGAAGCTGGTGGAAGGAGAAAAACTCCATCAGCTGACGGATACCCACCCGCTGGCGAAACTCCTCGCCGATCGCCATTGCTTTTTCGTGGGAGATGCCGAAGACCTCGGCAAGCCGTTCCGGCTCCCGTTCCATCACCACAAGGGTCTGGTCTCCGAAGTGCTGAACAAGACGGGCGGCGGTTTTTGGTCCGATACCCTTAATGATGCGGCTGGAGAGATAATTCAGGATCTCTGTGGCGGTCTGGGGCATCAGCCGCTCCAGAAACTCCGCTTCAAATTGGCGGCCGTGGCTGGGGTGGGTGGTCCATTTGCCCGTGACCAGCAGCCGCTCGCCTACGGCAGGCAGCGGAATTGTGCCTACGACAGTAATGACCTGATTGCCGCCGATGCCCACGCGCAGCACCGCGTAGCCGTTGTCATAGTTCTGATAGACCACCGCGGCGATGGTGCCTTGGATGATTTCCAGCTCCTGCTCTGTCATCTTTCCGCCTCCTGTTCCAATGATTGTCGTTAACTTTTATTTTACTATATTTTTACAGAAATGAAAAGAGTCTGTCTTATCTTTTTTAGAAGAAAATATACACAAAGAATTGGAAATAGACCTTGCCAAAAAGGGAAAAATAGGGTATACTGAAAAAATACAATGGGAAGTGTATGGTTCGCGTGAAGGAGTGACGGAGCATGAAGGAAATCACCCTGCTGACATGGCTGACCCAGCTGGGACTTTCAGTCGTCATCCCGCTGGCAGGCTGGATTTTACTGGCACTTTGGCTGCGCAATCGGTTTGCTTTGGGGAATTGGATCATCTGGGCAGGGATCATATTGGGTATGATCAGTGCGATTCACGGTCTGATCCGTTCTCTGAAGACACTTTCTGCTTTGGCAAACGGGAAGGAAACACAGCCACCACCTGTGGCATTTAATGACCATGATTGACGGAGGTTACCGATGGATTCGCGTAAGCTTGTATTAAAAGAAACCGCGGTTGTTGCCCTTGGACAGGCTGTGTGTGTTGGCGTGATGCTGGGTGTTTACGCACTGTTGGGACATTTGGCGCGCGCTGTACTGCTTGGCGGCATTGCCGGTGCGCTGGCGGCAGTCCTTAATTTCTTTTTTATGGCGGTCAGCGCGATGAAGGCAGCCGATAAAGCACAGGAACAGAACGTCAAGGGCGGTCAGCTGACCATGCGATTGTCCTATATCGTTCGGCTGGCGGTCTTGTTTGTTATTTTGTTTGCATTGGTTAAGAGCGGTCTTTGCGATGTACTGGCTACGGTGCTGCCGCTGCTGTTTGTAAGACCCATCCTGTTTGTAGCCGATTTTTTCAGAAAGCCGGGTGAAGTGAAGTCATGAATGTAAATGTCACCGGTCCTTTTATCTATTTTGAGATCCCGATTTTTGGTGGCATTCCGATCACGCAGACGACGATCTCGTCGCTTGTTGTGACGATCCTTCTCTGCTTTGCCTGTGTTCTGCTTGGACGGGACATCAAAAAACGCCCCGGTAAGATGCAGGTGTTGGTGGAGAAGGGGATCGGCATGATGCACGGCATGGTCATCGACACCATGGGCGCGCATAATGCCCATTGGACACCGTTTATCATCACGCTCTTTTTAAGCAGCATTTGCGGAAGCCTGATCGGTTTGACCGGTTTTCTGCGTTCTTCGACCGCAGACCTCAGCACGACGCTGACATGGTCTGTAATGGTCAGCGTTCTGATCTGGTACAATAATATCAAAAGCAACGGCTTTGTCGGCTGGCTCAAGGGCTTTACCGAGCCGGTGGTGGTGATGACTCCTATGAACATCATCTCTGAGATCGCTCAGCCGATATCTATGGCGTTCCGTCACTTCGGAAATGTCGCCGGCGGCGGTGTGATCACCAGTATCCTTTACGCGGCGCTTGCGATGGTATCGTCTCTTGTGCTTAATGCGATTGCGTCGGTGGGCTGGCTGACGAGCGTCGGACTGATTCTCATCGGCATCGGTCTTTGGATCATTTTCAGGAAACAGAAGAAGATTCTGCTGAAGATTATTGCGATCCTTTCCTTCGTGCTGGGAGTCTTCGGACTGCTGCAGGCGACGGGGATCCTTTCCGGCGTGCCGCTGTTGGCATTTGGCATTCCCGCTGCGCTTTCGTTGTACTTTGATCTGTTTTCCGGATTCGTGCAAGCATTGGTATTCAGCCTGTTGAGCATGGTGTATATCGCATCTTCCTGTCCGGCTCCGGAAGAAAACAACTGATTTAATCAACCATAAATTCATATAAAACAACATTCTAGGAGGAATTATTATTATGGGTATGGAATTTAATGCTTATTTTCTGAAGGCAATGTGCGCCATCGGCGCAGGTCTTTGCATGGGTATCGGCGCAATCGGCCCTGCAATCGGTGAAGGTAATGCAGTCAGCAAGGCGCTGGAAGGCATGGCACGTCAGCCGGAGGCTGCAGGCACTCTGCGTACGAACATGATCCTCGGCTGTGCAATTACCGAGACCACCGGCATTTACTCCCTGCTGATCGCATTTTTGATCCTGTTTACTGTCAACGTGTGATCGCGCATCATCTCTTACTTTGTTAGAAAGGAGCGAAGCAAATGTTTGAATCTTTTATCGGCGTCAATTTCTGGACGGCGCTGTTTGTTTTGCTCAATACCCTTGCGCTGTTTTTTGTGATGAAGCACTATCTGTACGGCCCGATTATGGAGATGATCGAAGCCCGTCAGAAAGAGATCGACGATATGTATGCCGAGGCAGACTCTGCCCGCACAGAAGCCCACGCCATGGAAGATGAGTACAAGCAGAAGCTGTCTGTGGCGGTGGAGACCGGCGAGCGGATCGTCAAGGATGCCACCGTCCGCGCCCACGAGCGTGAGGAGGAGATCCTGCGCCATGCCAACGCAGAGGCGGATGCCATCCGCGATAAGGCTTCTGCCGACATCGCCCGGGAAAAGAAGAAGGCGATCAATGAGGCGAAGGACGAGATCTCTGTCATCGCCGTTGCCATCGCGCAGAAGGTTGTGGGTCGTGAGATCAAGGAAAGCGACCATGCCGCCTTGGTGGACAGCTTCATCGACGGATTGGGTGATGAAGCATGACGGAAATCGGTAGTGTCTACGGCAACGCCCTTTATGAGCTGGCGGTTTCCGAGGAGCTTTCTGCCGAGATCCTCGCTCAGCTGACGGTTCTGCAGGAGAGCTTTTTGCAGGAGCCGGCTTTTTTGAAGCTGCTGAGTGTGCGCAATCTATCCAAGGCGGAGCAATGCAAGATCATCTCCGACAGCTTTGACGGCAAGATTCATCCATACGTGGTGAATTTTCTGAAGATCCTGACGGAAAAGGGCTACATCCGCCGCTTTGCGGATTGCGTTGCGGCTTATCGCGCCTGCTACAATGAGGATTACAACATCCTGCCTGTCACGGCGGTTACGGCTGTGGCACTCAGTGCTGAGCAGACCGCGCGTTTGAAAGAAAAACTGGAATCCATCACGGGAAAGTCAGTGGAGCTGACCAACCGGGTGGATCCCGACTGTCTGGGCGGTGTGCGTCTGGATCTGGAGGGCAAGTGCTTGGACGATACCGTCGCCCACCGACTGGAATCGGTCAGGCAGCTGCTCAAAAACACTGTACTCTGATGTAGAAAGCAGGGACTGTATGGAATTAAGACCTGAAGAGATTACGAAGATCATTCGTAGTCAGATCAAAAATTACGAAAACAAGCTGGAGCAGAGCCAGACGGGTGTTGTTATCCTCGTGGGTGACGGCATCGCGAAGGTCTCCGGGCTGGACGAGTGCATGGCAGGCGAGCTGGTGGAATTTCCGGGCGGTGCTTACGGCATGGCACAGAATCTGGAGGAGGACACCGTTTCTCTGGTCATTCTCGGCTCCGATAACGGCATTAAGGAAGGCGACACCGTCAAGCGTACCGGCAAGGTGGTGTCTGTTCCCGTGGGTGCATCCCTCATCGGCCGCGTGGTCAACGCGCTGGGCGAGCCGGTGGACGGTAAGGGCTTGATCGAGCCGGAAGCTTACCGCCCCATCGAAATGCCCGCGCCCGGTATTATCGACCGCCAGCACGTCAGCAGACCCTTGCAGACGGGCATCAAGGCGATCGACTCCATGATCCCCATCGGTCGCGGTCAGCGTGAGCTGATCATCGGTGACCGCCAGACGGGCAAGACCACCATTGCCACCGATACGATCCTGAACCAGAAGGGCAAGAATGTGATCTGCATTTATGTCGCCATCGGTCAGAAGCGTTCGACGGTTGCGCAGGTAGTGGAAAGCCTAACCCTCGCCGGTGCGATGGATTACACCGTAGTGGTTTCCGCAACCGCGTCGGAGCTTGCGCCGATGCAGTATATCGCTCCCTATACCGGCTGCTCCATCGGTGAGCATTTTATGCATCAGGGCAAGGATGTTCTGGTGATCTACGACGATCTGAGCAAGCACGCGGTGGCGTATCGCGCGATCTCTCTGCTGATCCGCCGTCCCCCCGGACGGGAAGCCTATCCCGGTGACGTTTTCTATCTGCACTCCAGACTGCTGGAGCGCGCGGCGCAGCTGTCCGACAAGCTGGGCGGCGGCAGCCTGACGGCACTTCCTATCATCGAGACTCAGGCGGGCGACGTTTCTGCCTATATCCCCACCAACGTCATTTCCATCACGGACGGTCAGATCTTCCTCGAGACGGAGCTCTATAACGCCGGCATTATGCCTGCAGTCAACCCGGGCATTTCCGTGTCCCGTGTGGGCGGCGATGCCCAGATCAAGGCGATGAAGAAGGTATCCGGCTCGCTGAAGCTGCTGTATTCCCAGTACCGCGAGCTGCAGAGCTTTGCCCAGTTCGGCTCGGATCTGGACGCAGACACCAAGCAGCGCCTTGCGCTGGGTGAGCGCATCGTGGCGGTGCTGAAGCAGAAGAATCAGTCCCCCGTGGAGGTCGCCCATCAGGTGTGCATCCTCTATGCGGTCACCAAGGGTTACCTGAAGGATGTCCCGGTGGAGAAGATCCCGGAATTTGAAAAGCAGCTGGCGGAGTTTATGGACAACCGCTATGAATCGACGCTGGCGGCGATCCGCACCACCGGCAAGCTGGAGCCGGAAACGGAAGAGACCCTGAAAACAGCACTCACACAGCTGTTGGCGGACTTTTTAGCACCCGTTTAAGGAAGGAGGTATCCCATGGCCACTGTTTCCACCAAGGAAATCAGAAGCCGCATCCGCAGCATGGAATCCACGAAGCAGATCACCAAGGCCATGGAGATGGTTGCTTCCTCCAAGCTGCGTCAGGCACAATCCCGTGCGCTGGCGGCAAGACCTTATTTTGAAGCGCTGCTGGCTACCATCCGCAATATTGCGGCGGTCAGCACCGAAACAGAGCTGCCTTATCTGACGGTCAGACCCGTCAAGCGCAGTGCCGTGATCGTCATTGCCGGTGACCGCGGTCTCGCAGGCGGCTATAACAGCAACATTCTGAAGCTGGCGCAGACCCAATGCGACGGCAGGGACGTGCTGATCGTACCCATCGGCAAAAAGGCGGTGGACTATTTCAAGGCAAGACAGCCCGTCTACACCGAGCAGTACGCCGAAGCAGGGGAGATGACGGTGGGCGATTGCTTCTCCGTCGCCAAGCAGCTGGCGAAGGAATTTTGTGACGGAAGGATCGATGAGATCCTGTTGTGCTACACGAAATTTGTGTCGGTTCTGTCCCAGATGCCGGACGTGCAGCAGCTTTTGCCGCTGAAGCAGGAAAGTGCTGCGCCGGGCGGTCAGGAGATCCTCTACGAGCCGGATGCACAGACGGTGCTGGAAAAGATCGTGCCTGAATATCTGGGCGGCGCACTTTACGGCGCACTCTGTGAAAGCCGCGCGGCAGAGCATGCGGCACGCCGCACTGCCATGAACGCAGCGACCCAGAATGCCGAGGACATGATCGAGGATCTGAGCCTGAAGTTCAATCAGGCACGTCAGGCTGCCATCACGCAGGAGATCACCGAGATCGTCGCAGGCTCGTAAATATGAGTAAGGAGTGAACCCTTATGGCTAAAAATACCGGAACGGTCATCCAGATCATGGGACCTGTTCTTGATATTCGTTTTGCGGACGGTCAGCTTCCCCAGCTGCTGTCTGCCATTGAAGTTCAAAATGGAGAGAATTGCATCGTTGCGGAAGTGGCGCAGCACATTGGTGACAATGTGGTGCGTTGCATCGCCATGTCCTCGACGGATGGTCTGCAGCGGGGCGCGGAAGCGGTGGATACCGGCGCGCCCATCACCGTTCCCGTGGGTGAAGGCTGCCTTGGCAGAGTGTTTAACCTCTTAGGTCAGCCTATCGACGAGGGCGCTCCCGTGGAGGCGGCGGAACGCTGGCCCATCCATCGTGCTGCCCCTGCCTATGAAGAGCAGGAGCCTGCAACGGAGATCCTCGAGACCGGCATCAAGGTCGTCGACCTGATCTGCCCCTACGCAAAGGGCGGTAAGATCGGTCTGTTTGGCGGCGCAGGTGTGGGCAAGACCGTCCTCATTCAGGAGCTGATCTACAACATCGCCACCGCCCACAACGGCTACTCTGTCTTCACCGGCGTCGGTGAGCGTACCCGTGAGGGCAACGATCTTTACAACGAAATGACCGAGTCCGGCGTCATCAACAAAACCGCCATGGTCTTCGGTCAGATGAACGAACCCCCCGGAGCCCGTATGCGGGTGGGCTTGTCGGGTCTGACCATGGCGGAGTATTTCCGCGATGTGAAGCATCAGGACGTGCTGCTGTTCATCGACAATATTTTCCGCTTTACCCAAGCCGGTTCTGAGGTTTCTGCACTGCTGGGACGTATGCCCTCTGCCGTCGGATATCAGCCTACACTGGCAACGGAAATGGGTGCGCTGCAGGAACGCATCACCTCCACCAAGAACGGCTCGATCACGTCGGTTCAGGCAGTTTACGTGCCTGCTGACGACTACACAGACCCCGCACCTGCCACCACCTTTGCACATCTTGATGCAACCACTGCCCTTGACCGCGGCATCGCTTCGCTGGGTATTTATCCCGCTGTCGATCCGCTGACTTCGTCGTCCCGCATTCTGACCCCTGAAATTCTGGGTCAGGAGCATTACGACACCGCCCGGGGTGTGCAGCGGATGCTGCAGCGCTACAAGGAGCTGCAGGACATCATCGCCATCATGGGTATGGACGAGCTGAGCGAAGAGGACAAGCTGACCGTCAGCCGCGCCAGAAAGGTGCAGCGCTTCCTGTCCCAGCCCTTCTCCGTTGCGGAGCAGTTTACCGGCTACGAGGGCAAGTATGTGCCGCTGAAGGAGACGATCCGGGGCTTCCGGGAGATCATCGAGGGTAAGCACGACGAAATCCCCGAATCCTGCTTCCTCTATGCAGGCACCATTGACGATGTGGTTGCCAAATATCGGGGCGGTGAGCAGGAATGACGGAGTTCCCTTTGAAGATCGTCACCCCTGACGGATCCAAATACGACGGCGCAGCCGAAGCACTGACCGTCCGCGCCACCACCGGCGACATCGGCTTCTTTGCAGGTCATATCAACTGTGTTGCGCCCCTCGGCATGGGACGGGCAACCGTTGTGATCAACGGTCAGAAGCGTTATGCCGCCTGCATCGGCGGCATGGTGTCGGTGCTGGATGGTAAGATCACTTTGCTGCCAACGTCCTTTGAGTGGGCGGAGGAGATCGACCTGCCCCGGGCGGAGCGTTCCTATGAAAAGGCGCAGAATGTTTTGGGTCGCAAGGATGCGACGGATGCGGACATTTTGCTTGCCAAGGCGCGGCTGCACCGGGCATTGGTTCGAAAAAGTGTCGCAGAAACAAAATAAAAAAATGCCTGTTGCAGAAGCAACAGGCATTTGTGTTTGGGAGTTACACGCCGGAGTAGGCTGCGAAGCCTGCGTCCACAGGCAGAACCACGCCGGTAATGGCGGAAGCTGCCTTGTCGTCACACAGGAACAGGGTCGCACCCAGCAGCTCGTCAGCATCGACGAAGCGGCCGGTGGGCGTGCCGTTCAGGATCTTGGCGGAGCGGGCAGTGGGAGTGCCGTCATCATTGAACAGCAGAGCCTTGTTCTGGGCGGAGACCAAGAAGCCGGGGGCAATGGCGTTGCAGCGGATGCCGGTACCGGCAAAGTGGGTAGCCAGCCACTGGGTGAAGTTGGAGATGCCTGCCTTGGCTGCGGAGTAGGCGGGGATCTTGGTCAGGGGCGTATAGGCGTTCATGGAGGAGATGTTCAGAATGCAGCCGTGCTTCTTTGCGACCATATCCTTGGCGAATACCTGTGTGGGCAGCAGTGTACCCTGGAAGTTGAGCTTGAAGACGAAGTCAACGCCGCTTGCTTCCAGATCGAAGAAGGACTTGCCGCCCTCCTTGGCTTCGTGCTGATACTCATTGTCGGTGGTGGCACGGGGATTGTTGCCGCCGGCACCGTTGACAAGAATGTCGCAGGGACCCAGATCAGCGAGAACTGCCTGATGGACAGCCTCCAGAGCTTCAGGATCCAGAACGTTAGCCTTGTAGCCTTCGCAGACGAAGCCTGCTGCCTTCAGCTCGTTTGCCAGAGCCTTGACAGCATCCTCGTTCAGGTCGAGGGCAGCGACCTTTGCGCCGCTCTGTGCGAATGCACGTGCCATCGCGCCGCAGATTAGACCGCCTGCGCCGGTGACGACAACGACCTTGCCGGAATAGTCAATGTTCAAAGGAAGATTTGCCATGGTAAATTACCTCCAATAAAGAAATTCATTTGTATTGCCGGGAAAGCCCGAACACATTCATTATAGCGCAGCAGCGCGTCTTTTGCAATATCTGAAAGAAAAAAACATTTCCGTACTTGCGCCGGAGTGCATTGTCCGCTATAATGTGCAGTAGAAAAATATGAGGAGAACGATATGAAGAAGCTATTATCCTTACTGCTTGCGCTGGCGTTGGTGCTGAGCCTCAGCAGCTGCGCGTTTACGGACAGCATACCGACCATACCGTCCACAGATCCGATCGTCACAACAGACCCGGCGCAGAGCCTTCCCACCCTAGACCCGGACGGGACGTATGACACAAAGGAGGAGGTCGCACTTTACATCCATTTGTACGGCAGGCTTCCCTCCAACTTCATGACAAAAAGTGAAGCCCGAAAGCAGGGGTGGAACGGCAGCGGCGCGTTGAGCAATACTCTGCCCGGCAAATGCATCGGCGGTGACGTTTTTCAAAACCGGGAAGGTCTTCTGCCCAAAAAGGCGGGGCGCACATGGCAGGAATGCGACATCGGTACACTTTCCTCCAGCAGCCGGGGCGCAAGACGCATCGTCTTTTCCAACGACGGCTTGGTCTATTACACGAAAGACCACTATAAAAGCTTTGAATTACTATACGGAGAACCGTAAAAAGAGCCTGCCGCACGGCAGGCTCTTATCCTTTATACTTTTATGGTGACAGCATTGCTGCGAATCAGGTCGATGGCTTTATGCAGGCAGGTGACCTCCAGATTTGCTCCTGCGGGTCCCATTTCGCCGTCGAGCGTCCAGCGAAGCTCCTCCGGCGCGGTGATGCGAAAGCTTTTTCCCTTGCGGAAGGTCAGAATATTGCAGTCATAGGTCTGGCGCTGGATGGCACGGACGCAATCTGCAAGCTCAATCAGATCCTTGGGCATACGGATCAGCAGAAGCTCGAAAATGCCGTCGGAAAGGTCAACCGCATTGTCTGCCAATGTCAGAATGCCGCCGACACTGGTGGAGTTGGTGATCGCGCCGAAGAGGAAGGAATCCTCAATCACTGTGCCGTCGTCCAGCTCAAAGCGCAGCTGGTGCGTGCGAAGCTGGGAAAGCTCCTGAATGCCGTTGAGGACATAGGCGGCATGACCCAGCAGGTTCTTGACACTCTGGGGCGTGGTATAGCTGGTCTTTGTGAACGCGCCGAAGGATGCGACATAGGAAAAATAACGCTCACCGAAAAGACCGACGTCCAGTGAAAAGGTGTTGCCGTTGACGATGTCCTTGGCTGCCTGCCGCAAATCGGAGGAGAGGCGAAGACTTGCAGCAAAATCGTTGGTCGAGCCGGCGGGGATGTAGCCGATGGGCAGCTTTTTCCCGCTTCTCATGACGCCGGATGCGGCTTCGTTGAAGGTACCGTCACCGCCGCAGCATACGATAAGATCCACCTGATCCGCATAGCGGGTGACGGCGCGTTCACAATCGCCCTGTGCGGCGGTCAGATAAGTCAGAACGCGGTAATCAGCCCGGTTGAAAACGTCGATAATGTCAGCCAGTCCCTTCTGTGCCTTGCGCTGACCCGCGCAGGGATTGACGACCAAAAGCATGGTTTTGTTGTTACTCATGAAAAATCACCGGATTTCAGAAATGAAGTATAGGGTTTGGCACAAATCCTATATTCAGCATAGCACATTCCCTTCGCAGTTTCCAGTCGAAAGGGAAAAAATTTAGCGATAATTTACAATTTGGTCACAGTTTGCGGCTGGGACAGTCGTGGAATACCCGGAGAAGGCTCTGCCGCGCATTATAGACGTGCTTTTAATCTTACGATATCCCGACGGACGGCATCTGCCGTTTCGCCTTCGGTGAAGTTCCACTCTGTTTTGTACATTTCCAGTTCTTCCTCCCGGGCGGCGATCGCTCCGGCGTAATCCCCCTGAATTTCCAAAATTTGGGCGATGGAGATGATCGGATCTACGTAACGGGGCGGCTTACCCACAGCAAGAGCCTTACGATGCCATTGGATCGACTCGTCGTACCGTCCGTCCCGGGCAAGATAGTCCGCGATCGTATCCGGCAAGTTCCAACGCTGGGGATACTGCTGACAAAGTGCTTCCCAAATGCGGTAGGCTTGCTCCTTATTGCCCCGATGCCATTCCAAGATACCCCGATACAGAGGAACGCGGAAGGAAGTGTCGATTTTGTCGAAAACAGTCAGCCATTTTTTCGCTTCGTCAAAGCGGTAATCGTCGATGAGCTGATCGATGAGCCACATAACGCCGTGCCAATTATCCGGGTTATTTTCCATAAATTCCTCATAATAGCGAATGAGCGCAGCATGGTTGGTTTCGCACCAATCCCAACAGCGACCTTTCATCGCCTGAACCAGCAGAGAATGGGCTTCCACCAGATTGGGGTCACGACGAAGGGCTTCTATAGCATATTCAGCAGCCTTGCTTCGATGTTCCTGACTGAGCTTTATTTCCATGTCCGCCAAAAGCTCATGGGGGCGACCGTTTTCCGACTCTCGGCGTGCCTTCTCCAGCAGGAAAAGCCGCTCATTTTCCACCGCGGCAGGGTTCAAGTACCGCTCGTCCCACAGCATATTCTGAATGCGTTCCATTCGCGTTTCGTCATCCAGAGCAAACAGGGCATCGATGGTCACACCGAAATAAGCCGAAAGCTCCGGCAGCAACGAAATATCCGGCACGGATGTGCCGCACTCCCATTTACTGATCGCCTGAGCGGTCATGCCGAAATGCTCAGCCATAGCCTCTTGCGTTACGGATTTTTTCAGACGCAGGGCTTTGATTTGATTTCCAATATTCATAGCAAACTCCTTGTGTTTGTATCAGCGCTGTACCCTCATTTTAGCATATCTTTCTCAAATAGCAATGGCGGCGCAGGCGATGGGATGCAACTGACAGTTGTGATCCGCTGGAGCGTGTTGCTGTGACCCGCTGGAGATTCGTTTGCATCGCCGTCTGGGAATGGACGGCGATTATGGTAGCCACCGGTTTTTGAACTGGTGGCAGCAGCAGTCCCCCGGACTGCTGCATCTAAATCTTCGAATCTCCCGCTTGCTCCCTTATGAAAGAAACACCACCCATTAGGGTGGTGTTTCTTTCATGGTGACCCGCTGGAGATTCGAACTCCAGACCCATTGCTTAAAAGGCAATTGCTCTGCCAGCTGAGCTAGCGGGTCGAGTTGGCTGGGATGGCAGGATTTGAACCTACGAATGCCAGAGTCAAAGTCTGGTGCCTTACCGCTTGGCGACATCCCAATGTGAAGCGCCCGCCTTCGGACACTAGGGTATTATAGCATAACTTTTTACGCAATGCAATACCTAATTTTCGTCGCCGGAAAGGAAATCCTCCCCGATCAGTAGCGGGGAGGACGGATATAGCGTTCGTGGCTGCGTGGTGCGGGACGGGCGTGTACGCCGGAGACGAGACCCAGCATCATATAAGTTGTGATGATGGAGCTGCCGCCGTAGCTGATCAGCGGCAATGTCAGACCGACGACGGGCATGACGCCAATGCACATGCCGATATTAAGCATTACCTGAAACATCAGCGCCACGGCTGCACCAAAGCAGACCATGCGGCGCATATAATCCTTGCTCTGCCTGCCCACCCAGATGCAGCGGGCGACGATGGCGATCATCAGAGCCACCACCAGCATACAGCCTACGTAGCCCAGCTCTTCGCCGATGGAGGAGAAAATGTAGTCCGTATGCTGAGCGAACAGCTGACCGCCTTGGGTGCGGTTGCCGTTGAAAAGACCCTGACCCAGCATACCGCCGCCGGTGAGGGAGTTCAAACTGGAGGTGGTGTGCCACAGCTCGTCGAGACCTGTGGGGTCGATGACCTCCGGGATGAAAAGCACCAAAATACGGTTTTTCTGTTCCTCTGAGAAGAACTGCCAAATTATGGGAGAGGCTGCAACGATAAGGGCAATACCGGCGAAGATCCACGCCTTACCCACACCGCCGGCGATGACCATGCCCACGAAGATCGCCGCAAAAACCAGCGACAGACCGAGGTCATTGGAGATCAGGTAGTTGCCTCCGGCGATCAGAACAAAATGTCCGACCATGTGCAAAACCGATTTGTAATTGGAAATGCGGTTTTGGTGCGATGCCATGACCGAGGCGGATATGAGGATATAGAAGATCTTGCAGATTTCTGCCGGCTGCACATGGACACCGATGAAGGGGATGGGGATCCAGCTTTTGTTGCCGGTGTTGTTGTCTGTGCCAAAGGGGATCAGCAGAAGCAGCAGACCGAAGTTCAGAAAGGTGAAGACTGCCCGATGCTCAGAATACACGTCTGCATCGATGGAAGACATGACCGCGTACATGAGAACGCCCAGCAGCGTACAGATGATCTGCAGCGGCACGTAACGGGTGTTGACACCGAATTTGGCAGCGTTAGTGGCACTGGCGACGACGATACATCCGAAGGCGGAGGTGGCAAGGCACAGTGCCAGCAGGACCATATCACCCTTGCGGAAAAAGCTCTTAAATTCCTGCCATATCTCGCGCATTTTGCCACCACCTTTCTATTTGCCTATTATAGCATCGCTTGTTGAAAAAGTAAATAGACGAAAAAAGAAAGGGACTGCCGCAGCTGCAGCAGTCCCGAAAAGTTTACTTATGCCAGATAGATTGCCTTGCAGGCAAGCATCGTTTCGTAGCAGTCCAGCTTGGAGACCAGCTCCATGGGGGCGTGCATGCAAAGTACGGGCACGCCGGCATCGACGGTTACGATGTTGCGGTTTGCCATATAGGCTGCCACAGTACCGCCGCCGCCCTGATCTACCTTACCCAGCGTTGCGATCTGCCAGATGACACCGGCATTGTCAAAGGTGGTTCGGATGTGGCTCATTGCCTCAGCGGAAGCGTCGGATGCGCCGCCCTTACCGCGGGAGCCGGTGTACTTACAGATGGCAACGCCGTAGTTGAGCATGCTGTTGTTGCGGCGGTCGCAGGTTTCTGCAAAGTTGGGGTCGAATGCATTGGAAACATCGGCGGACAGGCAGAAGGAGTTGGCGAAGCACTCTCTGAGCTTGACGTTCTGGGCGCAGCACAGAATATCCATGAAGTACTCAAAGGCATCGCTCTGCATGCCGGAGATGCCCACAGAGCCGATCTCTTCCTTGTCGGCAAGGATGCACACAGCAGTCTTGTTGGGAACGGTGAGAGAGAACAGTGCTGCCAGCTCTGCGTAGGAGCAGACCCGGTCGTCGTGACCGTAAGCACCCAGCAGGCTGCGATCCAGACCCACCTCGCGGCAGCGACCGGCGGGGACGATGGTCAGCTCGGCAGAGAGGAAGTCGGACTCGATGATGCCGTACTTTTCGTTCAGCAGCTTCATGATGTGCAGCTTTACAAGGTCGCTGCCCTCGCCCTCCAGAGGCTCGGTGCCGAGGATGACGTTCAGCTGCTCGCCGGCGATGACCTGCGCGGCGGTCTTCTGCATCTGATCGGCAGACAGATGGATCAGAAGATCCGAAACCACCAAAATGGGGTCGTTTTCCTCTTCGCCGATGGTGATGGTGACGGTAGTGCCGTCTTTTTTGCAGACAACGCCATGGAGCGCCAGTGCCACGGTGGGCCACTGATACTTCTTGATGCCACCGTAGTAGTGGGTCTTGAAGTAGGCGATTTCAGAATCCTCATAAAGGGGATTGGGCTTCAGATCCATGCGGGGAGAGTCGACGTGGGCAGCGCAGATGTTGGCACCCTTGGCGAGGGATTCTGCACCGACAACAGCCAGAATGATGGACTTGCCCCGGTTGTTCATATAAATACGGTCACCGGGCTTGATGTCCATGCCGTCGACCAGCGGCTTGAAGCCCTGCTTTTCCGCTTCGGCAACAGCCCATGCTGTCGCTTCACGCTCGGTCTTGCAGGCGTCGATAAAGGCGGTGTAGCCTTTGCAGTAGCTTTCCATCTCAGCACGCTGTTCGGCACTGATGCGGGTATAGCCGTTCTTGGGAGCCATCAACAGGGATTCTTTCAATTCTTCGTTGGTCATGAGATTATCTCCTTTTCAAGTGGATGTTTTTATTATACCGAGATCGCGCAAAAACGCAATACAATTTGCTGTAAATTCTTCGATCGTGCCGTTGTTTTCCAGAACATGGCTGCAGCGGCTGTGATACCAGTTTTCGTCGTGTTGGGCAGCAATGCGGCTGCGGGCATAGCTTTCCGAAATTCCGTCGCGCTGCATCAGCCGCGCGATACGCGCTTCAACCGGCGCGGTGACCGCAACGGTCACATCGCAAAGCTCTGCAAGCCCGCCCTCAAAAAGACCGATGGCATCGATGGCAACAAGCTCGCCGTCCAGATGCTTCATTACCTCGGCTTTTACTGCGCCGTGGGTGATGGCATTCAGCTGCAGCAGCTTTTGCTCATCTGCGAAGACGATGGCACCCAGCTTTTTGCGGTCGAGCGCACCGTTTTCCACCGTTCCCGGGAAGTGGGCTTCGATGGCTTTCAGCAGGGAAGTGTCCGTCCGCAGCAGCCGGTGATAGATGGCGTCGCAGTCAAGGACAGTGCCGCCGTGGACTTCGATCAGGTTCAGCAGGGTGGTTTTGCCGCAGCCGGTGCCGCCGGTGATGCCGAGGATCATGCTTCCACCTCCGCATCGATGATGTGGAAGGCGGCTGCCTTTTTCAGCCGGTTCTGCACCGCGTAAGCCACACCGCCGCCTACGGGGCAGCGGGCATAGATCTTGGTGATGGAAGGATCGTCCAGCTCCCGAAGCGCGGCGAAAAGACCGGCGGAAAGGGTGGCAACATCTGCTTCCTTACCGTAGGCGAGGGGATCACAATCCTGATACAGCGTCAATTCTTCCTCAAAACACAGCACCCGTTCGCCCTTTGCGTAATGGGCGTGGATATAGGCGGCTGCCTTTTCCCGGGAGCCGGATACGATAACGACCTCGCTTTGGGGGGCATAATGCTTGTACTTCATGCCGGGAGCTTTGACAACGGCATCCTTATCAATTTGTGCAGTAACCGCCTTGTCTATTACAAGATCGCCCAAAACCGTCTCAAGCTGCTCCGGGGTGATGCCGCCGGGACGCAGCAGCCGGGGGCGGTCTGCGGTCAGATCCACGATGGTGGATTCCACGCCCACGCGGCACGGACCGCCGTCAATGATCAGCGGGATCTTGCCGGCATGATCGTCGTAGACGTGCTGCGCGGTGGTGGTAGAGGGCTTGCCGGAAATGTTGGCAGAGGGCGCAGCCACGGGAACACCCGCATGGCGGATGATCTGCCGGGTGATGTCGCAATCGGGGCAGCGGACAGCCACGGTGGGCAGTCCGGCGCGGGTGGACAGCGGCACGCGATCCTGCGCCGGCAGCACCATGGTCAGCGGTCCGGGCCAGAAGGCAGCTGCCAGCTGATAAGCACTTTTGGGGATATTCTCGCAGACCAGCTCCATTTGCTCCGGGTCTGCGATGTGGAGGATCAGGGGGTTGTCCTGCGGGCGACCTTTGACTTCAAAAATCTTTGCAACAGCCTCGGGATCCAAGCCGTTGGCACCCAGACCGTATACGGTTTCTGTAGGCAATGCCACCAGTTCGCCGGCGGTCAGGTGAAGCGCGGCGAGGAGTATGTTTATTTCGCTGTCGCCGGAGAGGATTCGTGTTTGCATTGGGGATCCTCCTTTCGTAGTTTCTGCCATTTTACTGCATTTGACCGCAAAATGCAACACTTTACAAAAAAATGAGGCAGCCGCTTTTGCGACTGCCTGCGTCTTTGGCTTGTATGCTCAAAAGCCCATCTGCTTCAGTTGATGGGCAATGTGCAGGTAGAAAAGCCCCACACCGACCAAGCTCTTTTTCGTGCCGTAGACACCCACCATCTTGAAGTGGTCTACCTGACCCTCCATCGAACCCCGGTAGTCGCCCCATTGGCTGGAGCTGACGGAAACCATGCCGTCGGTGTCGTCCTGCTCGCAGTAGCGGGAGATCTCGTAGGGAATGTAGCGCAGAAATGCCTTTTTGCGCGGAGAGGTGGAGGAATAGCTCTGGTAGTAAACGGAGGGGGCGTTGGGCGTTGACGCGTTGAAGGCTTCCATGGCTTCGGCGGTCAGCTCCTGCGCAAGAGTGAGGGTATCCGGGTGTTGATCCCGTAGCATGCGGTAAAAGATATCGAAGAAAAAGGCAACAGTTTTCGCAAGAAAACCGGGCATTTTCAAAAGCTTTGCGCTGAGACCGGAGCCATGGTGCGGGGTGGACAGCGTGGTCAGGGAAGCGACGTGCTTTTCCATGTTGAGGTGTGAGATCATACAGCGGGTGTCCAGACCGCCCTTGGAATGGGCGATGATGTTGACCTTGTCGCAGTTTTCCTTCGTGAGGATCTGCAGGATCTCGTCCTTCAGCTGCCCGGCATTGCCGGCGATGGTACCGACACCGTCCTGATCGGTGACATAAACAGTCAGTCCCTGCTCCCGCAGGAAATCGGCAATGTGGCGAAATGCCGGATAGAAGGGAAAGTCCTTGACCATCATTCCATGGACAAGAACGATGGGATATTTGGTTTTCTCCACCTGACTTCACGTCCTTTTTACTTAATGATGAATGGTGTATCGCAGAAGCGATATGATATACGGCTGCGCCGTATGATATAATATCCGTCCCGACATATGCCGTAGGCATACATCATCGCACAAAGTGCGACATTATATCGAAGATATATCACCTGTTCTGAAAGGAACGGATATCATTGATTGTAAAAAGGAGCAGCACTTGCTGCTCCTTTTTACAATCAAACAGTGGGCTGGTTGGCAGCCTCGATGATCTTGACGAACTTCTCAGCGACCAGAGATGCGCCGCCGATCAGACCGCCGTCGATGTCGGGCTGAGCCAGCAGCTCGTAGGCGTTCTTCTCGTTCATGGAGCCGCCGTAGAGGATGGAGATGGCGCGGGCATTCTTGGAGGAATACAGCTTGCGCACGACGCTGCGGATCATTTCGCAGACTTCCTCAGCCTGCTCGGGAGTGGCGGTCAGACCGGTGCCGATTGCCCAGATGGGCTCGTAGGCGATGACGACCTTGCGGATCTTGTCTTCCGGCACACCTGCCAGACCCAGCTTGATCTGCATGGTGATATGCTCGGCGGTGATGCCTGCCTCCCGCTGTGCCAGAGTCTCGCCGCAGCACATGATGGGGGTCAGACCTGCTTCCAGAGCAGCCAGAACCTTTGCGTTGACATCAGCATCCGTCTCGCCGTACATCTCGCGGCGCTCGGAGTGACCGATGATCACGTACTTGCAGCCTGCGTCCACCAGCATGTTGGTAGCGATCTCGCCGGTATAGGCACCGCTTGCGTTGGCGTTGCAGTTTTCAGCACCGATACCCACACGGGTGTCACGCATGGCGCGGACAGCTGCGGGGATGCAGACAGCGGGAACACACAGTGCCACATCGCACCAGCGGCCCTTGGGCAGGATGGTCTTCAGCTGAGCCATAAACTCCTTGGTTTCGGAGGGGGTCTTGTTCATTTTCCAGTTACCGGCAATGAGGGTCTTGCGATACTTTCTGTTCATGATGATTTACTCCTTATATATGCATCGATCGTCGATGTAATTGACGTAGTTATGAAAATGGTTTTGGGTGTGTGAGGACAGTCGCAGTGGCGGGGGCAAGCCCCCGCCCTACGGTAGAATAGAAAAGAGATTACTTATCCTGCAGGCAGGCAATGCCCGGAAGCTCCAGACCCTCGAGGAACTCGAGAGATGCGCCGCCGCCGGTGGAGATGTGGGTGATCTGATCAGCGAAGCCCAGCTGCTCGCAGGCTGCTGCGCTGTCGCCGCCGCCAACGATGGTCACGGCATCGGAATCAGCAAGTGCCTGAGCAACAGCGATGGTGCCCTTTGCCAGAGTGGGGTTCTCGAAAACGCCCATGGGGCCGTTCCAAACGACGGTCTTGGCTGCCTTGGCAGCGCCTGCAAATTCAGCGCAAGCCTTGGGACCGATGTCCAGACCCATCTGATCAGCGGGGATCGCGGTGCAGTCGACATACTGGACGGCGATCTCGGCGTCGATGGGGGAGGGGAAGGAAGAAGCCACAGCAGTATCAACAGGCAGCAGGAGCTTGACGCCCTTTACCTCTGCCTTTGCCATCATTTCCTTGCAGTAGTCCAGCTTTTCGCTGTCAACGAGAGACTTGCCGACGGTGTAGCCCTGCGCAGCAAGGAAGGTGTAAGCCATGCCGCCGCCGATGATCAGGGTGTCGACCTTTTCCAGCAGGTTGTTGATGACGTTCAGCTTGTCAGAAACCTTGGCGCCGCCCAAAATGGCAACGAAGGGACGCTCGGGGTTGGCAAGAGCCTTGCCCATGATGGAAACTTCCTTCTGTACCAGATAGCCGGAAACAGCAGGCAGGTAGTCAGCGACACCGGCGGTGGAGGAGTGTGCGCGGTGAGCGGTGCCGAATGCGTCGTTGACAAAAATGTCTGCCATGGAAGCCAGATCCTTGGAAAGCTCGGGATCGTTCTTGGTCTCGCCCTTGATGTAGCGGGTGTTTTCCAGCAGCATCACATCGCCGGGCTGCAGAGCGGCAGCCTTAGCCTTGGCATCCTCGCCGGCAACGTCAGCAGCCATGATGACGGTCTTGCCCAGCAGCTCGCTCAGACGGTCGGCGACGACCTTCAGGCTCAGCTCGGGCTTCCACTCGCCCTTGGGCTTGCCCATGTGGGAGCAGAGGATGACCTTTGCGCCCTTGTCGATCAGGTACTGAATGGTGGGCAGAGCGGCAACGATACGCTTATCGGAAGTGATCTTGCCGTCCTTGGTGGGAACGTTGAAGTCGCAGCGGCACAGAACGCGCTTGCCGGCTACTTCGATGTCTTCAATGGACTTCTTGTTGTAGTTCATAGTAATTCCTCCATATTTATAAGGGCGTCAGCCCTTCATTTTTCCGTAATTCTGAAAACCGGGGAAATCCAGCTGCCGCAGTGCTTCATAGACGGTGATGGCGACGGCATTGCTCAAATTCAGGCTGCGGGTATCCGGCAGCATGGGGATACGGATGCACGCGTCATAATGGGCATCCAGAAAATCCTCCGGCAAACCCTTGGTCTCCTTGCCGAAAAACAGATAGCAATCTTCCGTGAAATCGGCTTCGGTATAAGCCCGTGGTGCTTTGGTGGAAAGACACCACAGCTGCTTTACCTGATTCTTGGAGAAGAAGTCGTCCAGATTTTCATAATCCAGCACTTCCACATCTTTCCAGTAATCAAGTCCTGCCCGGCGCACCGCCTTTTCGGAAATGTCAAAGCCCAGCGGGCGGATCAGGTGCAGACGGCACCCGGTGGCTGCGCAGGTGCGGGCGATGTTGCCGCAGTTCTGCGGGATCTCAGGCTCTACCAGTACGATATTCAGCATGTTTACCTACCTCAAAGCCGAAGAATCGGAAGCGGAAACCGCTTGCGTCCTTTATTGTATGCCAAAGCGTCCGCAAAATCAACCGAAAAAACAAAAAAATGGCAACTTTTAATACTATTCACATAAAAAAACCACAAAAGCCCACAATTTTGTGAAAAATGCGTACTTGATTTTTGGGAAAATCGGTTTACAGAGATAAAAAGAACCGCAAACACGGAAAAATAATCGTAAAGTTTCCGTAAATATTCAGATTTTGCTCTTTACGGATGGCGGAAAAAGATGTAATATGAGGAAAGCGTATAAACATTGGAGGAACAGCACATGGACAATAAGCATGCGGATCAGGGCTACCGCAAACTGTGGAAGACCCTGAAGGATATGACATGGAAGCAGCGGTGGGAGCACCTGATCTATTACTATGGCGTGTTTGCACTGGTTGCCATCGCAGTGATCATTATGGGCGTGAGCCTTATTGTGGATATGACAAGCGAGAAGCCGGAGTATCTGTTTGAGGGCATGCTTGTCAATGTCGGCTGGACAGACGAGGTGGAGGAGAGAATGACGACGGATCTGTTTGATCTTTTAGGCGGAACAGATCCTGAGAAACAATATGTACTCGTCAATCACTTTGCCCTCAAGGAGTACAGCGCCTCCATAATTGAGAATATGTACACACGTGTGGCGGTGGGGGAGATCGACTATATCCTCGTGGATAAGTTCGCCATGGATGCCATGGCGCCATGGGGCTTTTTTACAAATCTCAATCTGATCCTCTCCCCGGAGACCATGAAGCAGTGGGAAGCATATTTTGTCTATGCCCATGATGAAATGACGGAAGAGATCTATCCCATTGCCATTGACCTTTCCAAGACGGAGTTTGCAAAGCAGTGCAGGTACACCGGCGATCATCTCTATATCGGCTTTGCCGGAAATACCAACAGACCCATGAAACCGGAGGATTTCCTGCAGTATTTGATGTCACTTTTTGATGGAGAATGATTGACAATTCCTGCTTTTTGTGGGATAATAACGTGAAAAATATGAAAGCAAGGGGATATGCAAACCATGAAGCAATCCAGAACTCATAACTGCGGCGAGCTGCGGCTGTGCGACGCAGGCAAAGAAGTAACCATTGTCGGCTGGATGGAGAACGTCCGTGAAGTCGGCTCCAACTTTGCGTTCCTTGTTCTCCGCGATTTCTACGGCACCACGCAGGTCGTCGTCGAGACCGAGGAAATGATGCGGTTAATCAAGCCCATCAACAAGGAATCCACCATCTCCGTCACGGGTATTGTCCGTGAGCGTGAGAGCAAGAACACCAAGATCCCCACCGGCGAGATCGAGGTCGTGCCTACTGCCATTACTGTGCTGGGCAAGTGCCGTCACAACCAGCTGCCCTTCGAGATCAACAAGTCCAAGGACGCAGCGGAGGAGACCCGTCTGAGATACCGCTACCTTGACCTGCGTAACCCCGCGGTCAAGCAGAACATTGTCCTGCGCTGTCAGGTGGTTGCCGAGCTGCGCCGTCTGATGACCGAAAAGGGCTTCTTGGAGATTACGACCCCCATCCTGACTGCTTCCTCTCCCGAGGGCGCACGTGATTATCTGGTTCCCGCACGTAATCACCCCGGCAAGTTCTACGCCCTGCCTCAGGCTCCCCAGCAGTTCAAGCAGCTGCTGATGACCTCCGGCTTCGACAAGTACTTCCAGATCGCACCCTGCTTCCGTGATGAGGATGCCCGCGCAGACCGCACGCCCGGCGAGTTCTATCAGCTGGATATGGAAATGGCATTCGCGACACAGGATGACGTTCTTTCCACGCTGGAGGATGTGCTTGTTCCCGTGTTCCAGAAGTTCGGCAAGTATGAGCGCATTTCTGCCGCTCCCTTCCGTCACATTCCCTTCAACGAAGCCATGGAGCGTTATGGCTCTGACAAGCCCGACCTGCGTATCGATTTGGAGGTCAACGACATCTCTGAGATCGTTCAGGGCTGCGGCTTCGCTCCTTTCGAGGGTGCAACGGTCAAGGCTGTCGCCGTTGACGATTTCAATCAGGCACGCAAGTGGATCGACAAGCTGATCGCTGACGTGGAAGTCCAGACCGGCAACAAGGCTTGCTGGGTCAAGGTGGACGAAAACGGCGAGCTGACCGGCGGTGTGTCCAAGTTCTTGAGCGAGTGCAAGGATGCCTTGGTTGCAAAGCTGAATCTGAAGCCCGGCTCCTTCGTGTGCATGGCTGCAGGCAAGAAGCTGGCTGCACAGAAGACTGCGGGTGTCATCCGCACCATGCTGGGCAAGCGCGTTCCCGGTCACTTTGACGAGGATCAGTACGCCATCTGCTGGATCGTTGACTTCCCCATGTATGAGCTGGACGAGGAGACCGGCAAGGTGGAGTTCTGCCACAACCCCTTCTCCATGCCTCAGGGCGGTATGCAGGCACTGCTGGATGCCGAGGGCGATGTGGAGAAGCTACTGGCGATCAATGCCAACCAGTATGACTTGGTCGTCAACGGCTATGAGTCTGCTTCCGGCGCTGTCCGTAACCACGATCCCGAGATCATGGTCAAGGCATTCGAGATGGTCGGTCTGGGCGAGGAGAACGTCAAGGCAAAGTTCCCCGCAATGTACAATGCCTTCACCTACGGCGCACCTCCCCACGCTGGCGCAGCACCCGGCGTTGACCGCCTGATCATGCTGCTGACCGGCGAGGAGTCCATCCGCGAGGTCATCACCTTCCCCATGAACAAGAACGCGCAGGACCTGATGATGGACGCACCTACTGCTGTCGATCAGATCCAGCTGGATACCGTTCATATTGCACTGTTAGAAGAATAAGCAAAACCCCGGATGACACGATCGTGTCATCCGGGGTTAATAAAGCACAAAAATAGTGCTTGCAATTTGACGGGAAATATACTATACTATCAAAGCACACTTGCCGGTGTGATGGAATGGTAGACGTAGTGGACTCAAAATGTAAATACGTCAAATGGAATCTGGTGGAATATTCCGGTATTATCCACTTGATATAGCGGATTATTGAACAAATATCCCTCCTAGCATTTCGAGATCCCTCCAATATTCGGAATTTCGTCCATGGCAGTGCAAACAATTGAATATGCCGGTGTGTTGGAATGGTAGACGAGGAGGACTCAAAATCCTTTGGTAGCGATACCGTGTGGGTTCGAGTCCCACCACCGGCACCACAAAATGTGGGCCTGTATTCTCAGAATACAGGCTTGCTTTTTGTATTATAAATAGTTATTTTATATCTTCTTGTAGAGTCGTGTCATTTAGGGGATGACAAATTAGATTTTATTTGGTATAATATAGAAAATATTTTACTTGAAGGAGGGAAATACTATGGAATTCCCGTGGCAGGAAATTGCATCAGCAGCTAATTTGTTGGCATCCCTTTCGGTTTTTTCAGGCATTATAGTCTATAAACTAGAAAAATCTGATACAGCAATTTACAATGTGCAACGAGCAATTATTAAATTCAGAGCCAATGTCCAGGCTCTTGATCGGGATTTTAGAACAGAATTATTCAGTGAAATGGCAGCATCTACTATATACGCTGATTCATTATCATCTATATATCCCAAGATTCTCTCGGAACTTAATAATTCCATCAAAGAATACCAATCATTATCTCGTAAGAAGCAAGATGCTTTCTTGAAAACAGCTTCAGTAAAACTTATTAAATTAATCGGTGCAATTCCAACATCTGTTTCTACCCCATTAGTATTACGAACAGAGGATAGGATTGAAGAGCTAATTAAAGAGTCTTTGCCATTCACTCCTCATTTTGCTGGATTAGAGCGAGTCGCAACAACAGTTTACCATTTGTATTTCCAATTATTAAATAAGTATCGGGCAATTTGCTTGGATCTTAAAAACTGGGAAGTCGTATTCAAAAACATTATTTGCAACGAAGTTGTACTTGATAACGTGGAAGAACTCAAGTATACACTATGTATTCATTTAGCGGCATTGCAAAATACAATTGCTGCCGAACACGATCAAGCAGATATTGATATAGTTGTTAAAATTGTTAACCTAATCTGTAATGCATATCTCTCGAAAAGCACACATGAATTAAAGAAGCTTAGAAAAAGCAAAGTTTCACTATTGCCCTTTGAATCATCTGATACATATGTGGCACAATTTACTGAGGCACAAAAAGCATTTAGAGAAGTGCTTTCTCGAGATGAGGAAAATGCTTATTCAAATTATGTAAAAGAATTTGAAATGAACAACCAATAATCAAAAAAGAGAGGTGTTGCCTTAACAACGCCTCTCTTTTTGTTAATCATTTTCAGAAACTGAAACAGTGGAAACAGTAGTTGATTCTCCCAATCTAAGCTTGTGTCCCATACTATTCAAGATAGCAACTGCTTTTTCAGCTATTGTCTCATGAATGATTTTAGGGCAATAATCCGCTGCAACGGCGCTACGGTTTTCTGGAATCGGGTCGAACTTGAACACAAATTCCGTTTCACAAGTCATCTTCAGCAACTCTTCACTCGGATCTTTTATTACACAATCTGCCTTTATCAAGATGGTAGGGTCGGTTTCATCCTTGGGCTCATAAACAGAAGCGGAGTGATTAACTTCAATTTGAGTAATAGCGGATTCTTCAAAATTAACGTCTACAGTTAACTTGTTAATATGCGAGCTAAGCAATTCAACACAATAACCAGCCACGATTCTACCTCCTAAGATAATTGAGTGCTAGGCATCGAGTGATACCTATTGGTGTCAACCCTATCACTAAATGCATGCATAGTTGCTGCTTGCTGGACAACCGGTAACTGAACGATAACTTCTTTGTATCGTACTGGCTTGATATATTCTTCGATTGCCTGTTGAATAAACTGATTTAAGGACACACCATCCTCCTCAGCTTTAAGGGCCGCTTTTCGATGTAATTCCTGAGGAATTCTAACGTTAAATGATCCTTTGTATTCTTTATCAGGGGCAATGCCTCTTGCTTCACAGATTTCTAAATAAGTGTCGATGCAATCATGAAATGATTCTTTGACCTCTTCAATAGAAGCACCGTGAAAGTTCAGAGAATCTCTAATACCAAATACCGAACCAACCAAAATACCGTCATCCGCATCAAATTCGACTTTGGCATGATAGCCTTTGTATGAGAGCATGTTGGACATAAAAATTTCTCCTTATGATTCGCCAATATCTTCGAGAAATGTACGAACCTTTTTTATTTGATAGGAATATAATTCCTTTCCGGGGTGAGGACCATCAAAAATAAGTTTGCGTCCAGTAGATGTATGGATATATGCGATAGCAGAACCCCGTCCACCTGAACATTTTTCGCAGCCGCACATGCGCATGAGCGCATCTAGTTCATTGACGGTAAAGTTCTTTGGGATACTTTTGCGCCATATTTTTTCCATAAGATCTTCTTTCTTCGGCAAACCTGATCCACCTCCCCATCGTTAGTATGCAACTAAGTTTTAGTTGCATACTAATAATACATGTTTATTTTATTCAAGTCAATACACAAAATGAGAAAAATGTAAATATCTATTTACAAAAATGGTAACGATGCTTGCATTGCATTTGCAGAGATCCTTTTGCTGTTGCTGTCCAAGTGAGTATATATGTTTGATGTTGTGCCAATATCACTATGCCCAAGCCATTCTTGGATATCCTTTAGTCCGATGCCACAAGCATAAAGCAAACTGGCGCAGCTATGGCGCAGATCGTGGAAACGTATCTTTTTTAGGCTATTCCTTTCCAGCAACAAAGCGAAGTGCTGTGTTACGAAATTGGGCTTCAGCAGATGTCCCATTGGATCAACACAGACATAATCCAGGTATTCCTTGCAGTAATCTCTCCCAAAGGATTGCTGGTTTTGTATTTGCGTTTCTTTAACCTTACAAAGCAGCTTTTCGAACGGAGGAACAAGTGGGAGTGTCCGATAGCTGGAGGCCGTTTTTGTTCCATCCTTCTGAATTATCTTCGTGTGCCCGTTGAGTGTTGTTTGTACCACGGTGTGATTGATGCAGATTGTTTTCCTCTCAAAGTCGATGGCACTCCATTTTAGTCCGATAACCTCACTGCGACGAAGCCCATAGAACGCCGCTGCTAAGATTGGCAATTCCAAAGGGTCATCCTTGGCCATAAGAAATAGCTGTTGCAATTCATGTTGGTTATAGATGTTTGTATGAAATCTGTCTTTACTGGGTTTCTCAATGCGATCAGCAGGATTGGACTTTATCAGTCCCAACCGAAACGCATATTGTAAACAGCTGTGAATATTAGCATGGCGTCTAATAACCGTTGCCGGTGCCAATCCCTCAGACAGAAGATACTGATAATACTCCTGAATATATTTCGGGCGATGCTCCAACTGTTTCAATGTAAGCTGTTTAGGGTCAAAGAACGGGATGATGCTTTTCTCTACATTTGAGACATAAGAAGCATATGTAGTTACGGCGATCTTTGATTGCACAACATCCAGCCAGTCAAATAGAAAGTCTGTAAATAGTATTGTTTCATAAGTACAGGGATTCACTTTAATTGCAGGATTCTCCTTGAGCCACTTTAGCTCTATTGCATACTCCAAGGCAGATGTAAATATGGCGTGATAAAGTTTTAGTTGTTTGATCCCAGCGCCATTCTCCTCCTGTTCATAGCAATAAAACCGTTCAAGTTCATTAGGGGTCAATTCGGTAAGCTTTATCCTATTTGTCAGAAAGTACGGCTGAATATTTGCGCTTAAGGAATAAGCATATCCAGCATACAGTGCGGGTGGAATAGCTGATGCTCTATCATGTATCCACTTGTCAATGAAATCAGCAAACAGCATATCAGCGTTTTCAAGCTCGTTTCTGGGGTTAAAATGCTGACGGGTATCCAGCAACATTTGTTCTGCCTTTGCCTTGTTGCCCTCTACTGTGAGTCTTGTGCTGATAGATTTACTCTTGCGTTTCCCGTCTTTTCCTTTCCAATTCAGTACCATTTGGTAGTATCCGTTTTGCTCCCTTAGATGCCCAGCAACCATATTTCATCCTCCTTTACTAATACTATGTTGTGCTGCTAATGGTATAGATCAATTTTCGCATACATTGGAACTAGCAAAAGGCACCCGCTGCCGGGTGCCTTCGTCGTTAATATGATTAAATCTGCGCTTTAAGTTTTAGACGATATTTTGCGTAATGGGTTCCGAGAATGTAGTCGATCACCCACTCCTTCGGAATTAAGTAGGTACTATGGATATAGTAGTGCCTTACATAGTTTCCGCGCAAAAGTTTTCTTGCTGTCTGATCAGCGATACCACCCAGCATTTCACAAAACTGTGGGAGTGTCACAACTGCAGGATAATTCTCAAAGCGGTCACGATAGTATTTTCGGTTTCTCATGAAGTCAGCCCTTTCCAATGTGAATTGTCAATGACGGATGAGGCTGTTGTAGCATTTTCTGTATTTCAATTTGTGTCGATGGTGACACATCCCTCCAATATCCCTCCAACGAGCAAAAAATCCCGTCAAATCAGATGTCACTTTCTACAAGCAGAATTGCTTGTAAATTTAAAGTTCTCTGAAAATTCCGAACTTTTTATAAGTATTTTTCTTAAATAAATGCGCTACGTCAAGTGGAATATTCCACTCCATTCCGCTATATTCCACTAGATACCAGACGATGACAATGACTCAAAATCCACCGCTGGCGACAGCGTGCCGGTTCGAGTCCGGCCACCGGCACCAAAGCGAAGCACGACCCCAACTGGGGTCGTTCTTTTCTTATTGGCATCACCAAGGCGGGCGGATCATATCCGCCCCTACGATGTAATGTGGAAATGCGCGTTAAATGTAGGGCGGGTGCTTTCTCCCGCCGCCACGCCTCATTTTTGCAAACGTTCCGTTACCTCGCATAACCATTCTGCAATGATGTACCGCATTTTAACCCTGACGATTACTCGTTTCCATTGACAGCACTCCTCGCAGAAGTCCGGCTTCCGCGACATCACGAATTTCTTTGGCTGATCGTTTGTATCCATGATTTTGTTCCAACAGTCTAAGCAAAATTCTGACATAATTTCACCTCTAATAATATGGTATACTTAAAATAAGTATACCACGACCATTATAGCACAAATTCATCTTAAAATATACTTAAATTGAGATTTTGAGGTGAATTATGAGAAATAAGAACAACAAGCACCTCGGCATAGAGGTCGAGCCGGAGCTTCACTATAAGCTGCATTATATTGCGAAGTATGAAGGTAGATCCGGCAATGGTCAGATTTTGCATTTGATCCGTCAGTGTGTTCGTGAATTTGAAGAAAAACAGGGAACAATCACTGTGCCATTTGATGCTGAAAAAAGATCCTGATTGACGATTGTGAATAATGCTGAAAGCACGACCCCAAGCGGGGTCGTGCTTTTTTATTCCTCCAGTGCTTTCTTTTGCAGAGCGCGGTATTCCTTGCGGTGGGCGTTGGGGGTCTTGCTACGGGAAGCGTGGAACATCTTGGTAAAGTAGGAGCTGCTGCCCCAGCCGGTGCGCATGGCGATCTCCGTCACCGGCAGATCGGTGGTCTCCAACAGCTTTGCCGCCGCCTGAAGGCGGTATTCCATCAGGTATTCCATGGGCGACTGCCGTATGGACGCCTGAAAACAGCGCAGGCACTCCCGGGTGCTGATGGCACTGACATCCGCGATCTGCTGCAGGGTCAGCTTTTTCTCATAGTTTTCCTGAATAAAGGAGAGCATCGTCAGGATGCGATCCTGGTTCTTGAGGGGGGAAGCCTTCAGCTCCGTCTGCTGCAGTTGTTCCAGAAGCAGAAGCCAGATCTCGCTGAGCAGGTTGCGGGTCTGAAATTCCACATCGGATTTGCTTTGCAGACGGGAAAGCTGGCGCAGCTTTTGCAGAAGCTGCCGTTGCGTATCCGTTTCGCCCCGCACCGGCAGCAGGTCAAGCTTGCGGTTTTGGATGACCGGGTCTAAGTATTTGGTTTCAAACACGCTTTTGAAATGCCCGCCCAGAAAAACAGGGTGAAACAGGTGCGAGTCGATCACGCAGTCAGCACCATCGGTCATGGCGGTGAGTACATTGCTGTTGATGAAAAAGCCCTCGTCCTTGGAAAAAACCTGTGACTGTCCTGCAGTGGCGACCTTGACGCTGCCTTCCTGAATGTAGCAAAATTCCAGTGCCTCGTGCCAGTGCCATGGGATGGCGGTCTTACTCAGATCCACGTGGTGAAAGACATAGGGGTACTCGTTGTAGAGTCCCTCCACCTCTTCCATTTGGTTGTTTCGGATGCGCAGCTTCATTTTGCATGATCCTTTCATAATTGTGATGTAATTGGCGAGATCGTTATATTATTTGGCTGTATTATAATTGTAAAATGCATGATTTGGTCTATAATTATATTAGCAGGAACGAAATGAAAAGTAAAGAACAATCTGTGCAAAATGAAAGGAGATCATACGATGACTACTGTACTGTTGGTTGTGGCTTTGTTTGGCTCGGTTTACGGATTGAATCTTCTGGAAAACTGGCTGTCCCATTAAGAAGAAAGACCACCGGCATCGCCGGTGGTCTTATTTTTATCTTGTTCCGAACTGCTCGTACAGTGCTAAAACCTCGTCGATGGTGCCGACACCCTCGGATGCGCCGGGCTGGCTGAGAGAAGCTGCTGCCGTGCAGGCAGCGATCTTCAAAGCCTGCGGCATGGGCAGCTTTTTGTGTGCCGCGTACAGAATGCCTGCGCAGAAGGCATCGCCTGCACCGACAGTGCCTTTGATGAAGCCCTTGGGCAGCTTCAGGCTGGGCAGCTCATAGTAGTTGCCCTTTTCGTCAATGCCGCAGCCGATCTCAGGGCAATGGATGACAGCCCATGTGGAAACGCCCAGCTCCTTCAGCCTGCGAAGGGCAGCTTCCATATTTTCCCGATGCAGCGTGCCGTCCTCGTCACGGAGCTGCACGCCCGTGGTCTGCTGGGCTTCCAGCTCGTTGATCACGCAGAAATCTGTATATTTCAGTGCGGGGGTGACCAGCCGTGCAAAGCGGTCGCCGTTCTCGGATACCACATCGATAGAGGTGCGGATGCCCATTTTCTGAACCCGGTGCAGCAGACGCGCCATTTTGGTGCCGTATTCATCATCTGCTTCGTCCAGCGCGGGCAGCAGGAGAATGTAACCGATGTGGAAAATGTCCACATCCAGATCGTCCCAGTTGATATGTGCCTCGCCGTAGCCGGCATTGGAGCCTGCATACTGGAAGAAGGTGCGCTCCTTGGTCTGATTATTGCTCATGACGGCAGTGAAAGAGGTCTGACCGTCACGGCGAACCATACGCATGTCAATATTCGGATACTGCTTCATTTCCTTCAGCAGAAAATCGCCTTCGGCATCGTGACCTGCAAAGCCGGATGCAGCAAGGGGAAGGGTGGGGTCAAGACGGGCAAGATCCGAAATGGTATTGCACACGCTGCCGCCGGAGGTGCGGACAATGTCGCCCACAATGTGGGTCAGCTCGTTCTGGTGCGGCCATGTTTCGATGGGGTAGGTGATATCAACGATCATGTTGCCGGCACAGCAAATCGCCTTTTTCATAATACAGTTCCTCCTGTTGGTTTCATGGTGCTATTGTATCACCGCTGTCGGTGAAAAGCAAGGAAAACCCTCTTACATCATATATTATACATCCGTGCTGAGCCGAAACCATGAACCCTTGGTCTCGAGAGCACCGTCGGAACGCAGCTTGCTCAGCTCTGCTGACATCGCGCTGCGCTCGACACCCAGATAATCCGCCAATGCCTGACGGCTCAGGGGGATCGTAAATTCCGGGCTGCCCTGCAGCTTTGCCTGCTCCAGAAGGTAAGCCATCAGCTTTTCCCGGGTGGTCTTGCGGGACATGACCCGGATCTTGCTGCTGAGCAGCAGACTCTTGTAGGCGACCACCTGCAGGAGATTTTTGACCAACGTGTTGTGAAAGCCGCAGGCGTTGGAGCAGACGGTGAGCATCTTGCGGCACTCCAACCAAAGAATTTTGCAGTCCCGCAGCGCATAGCCGCTGACGGGCATGGTGTCCGCCTTGGCGCAGGCGAAGGCTTCACCGAACAGCTCGCCCGCTTGCGCCACCATCATCAGACTGCGATTGCCGTAGAAATCGTCGTGGACGATCTCTACTGCACCTTCCAGTACAAAGCCGATCGAGCCTGCCGGATCGCCCTCGAGGAAGACAGGTGCGCCCTTGGAGAAGGAGACTGTGCGGGCGGAAAGGCAGTGCAGCAGGCCGGACAGCTCTTTACGGCTGATCCCATGGAACAGAGAATTTTGCAGCAGAAGATCGAAATATTTTTCCATAAGTACTCCTTTTGTTGGAAATCCAACATACTAACTGGACTCAGTATACTATAATGAAGCTACAAAGTCAAGGAGGTGCATGTTATGATTTTAGAAGGTTGTCAGGCGAAACCCAGAACGCCTACCATTATAGAAAAGATCTGTCCCCAGTGCGGACACGAGATCGAGCTGTTTTCCATCGATACCCAGATGCCCTGCGAGCATTGCGGCTTCGTCGCCTATAACGATACCCTCAGCTGCGTCCAGTGGTGTAAGCATGCCAAGGAGTGCGTTGGAGAGGAAATGTACGAGCAGATGATGAAAATTCTTGAATCCCAGAAGGAAAGGGGAGCGTGAGATGATTCGCAGGATCATTGAGATCGATGAAGAAAAATGCAACGGCTGCGGTGCCTGCGCCAATGCCTGCCATGAAGGCGCCATCGGCATGGTCGACGGCAAGGCGAAGCTTTTGCGGGACGATTACTGCGACGGACTCGGCGACTGTTTGCCGGCGTGTCCCGTGAATGCGATCCGATTTGTGGAGCGGGAAGCGGCTGCTTACGATGAAGCTGCGGTGATGGCGGCGAAAGGGAAGGGCAGCTGTCCTTCCGGCGGCTGTCCCGGCGCGGCGGCAAAGCAGCTGGCATTTCAGTCCGCATCGGAGCTTCGTCAGTGGCCGGTGCAGATCAAGCTTGCCCCCATGCAGGCAGATTGGTATCAGGATGCGGAGCTTTTGATCGCGGCGGACTGTACCGCCTATGCCTACGCAGCGTTCCATCGGGATTTTATCCGCGGTCATGTGGTGCTGGTGGGCTGTCCCAAATTGGACGGCGTGGACTACTCCATGAAGCTGGCGCATATCCTCAGGAACAATGCCATTCGTTCCGTTACGGTGGTGCGGATGGAGGTACCCTGCTGCGGTGGGTTGTCCTTTGCGGTGAGCAAGGCACTGCAGGCGTGCGGCAAGGAGCTTCCGTGCCGTGTGGTGACGATCTCGACAGCAGGAAAGATCGTCGAAACCGCCTGATCACACCCAAAATACAAATCAACTGCCGGATGCTCTGCAAAATGGAGCGTCCGGCTTCTTTTTGAGGTGGTGAACCAATATTTTTTTGGTTAAAAATGATGGATTTCCGTATGCGTTTTGGTGAAATTGTACAATAACAGATTCGCTTGTTTGTTCAATGCGTAGAAAACGTTTCAAAGTGCTTTGCGAGCGAAAACTTTTTGTAGATTCTGAAAAAGTTTTGTGTTATTATGATATCGTCTATAAGCCCGTCGTGGTAAAAACTTTTGAAGGAGAGATCGTACGATGTTTAAAGACAAAAAATTTGCACGCAGACTGGCACTTGTTTTGTGCCTGTCCCTGGTCGTGGGCATTCTGCCCATCGGCGTTCTGAACGCACCCGTTCCGGTCAATGCAGTACCGGACGACAACATGGTCGTCAACGGCGACTTCGAAGCTTCTGATACAGAACTCCTGAATTGGAAGCAGACTTCGGGCAAGGCAGCCTATGTCGTAACCGATAAGGGCGTCGACGGCTCCAATGCCCTGAATCTGGTTGGCAAGGGTCAGGAAGTGGAATCTGACAAGTTTGCAGTCACTTCCGGCGCTGAGCTCACCATCACTTTCCAATACGTGCAGGAATCTGATGCAACCAAGGGCTTGACTGCTTACGCCCTGTGGTACAACGAGGATGGTTCTTGGTATGATCCCAATGGTATTGGCGACCTTAACCAGTACAACGATTGGTGCACCAGCTTTGGCGTGACCATGAGCAATGAGTGGCAGGAATCCGTTAAGGTTCTGACTGTTCCCACCGGCGCAGCCAAGGTCGCGATCCGTTTCTATGCTGCCAGCAGTGTTGGCACTGAAAGCAACATTTACATCGATGATGTTACCGCTACTGAGGTCGCTCCCACTGAACCTCCCAAGGACGCTGTTTTTGCAGAGAATTTCGACAGCAACAACAGCGATGCAAAGCTGAGTGCCGCAGGTTGGACTGCAAATGAGAATTTCTCCGCTTCCAATCACAACATCGGTGTTTATGACACTGCTTATGAAGGCTGTGCTCTGTGGATGCAGCAGACTTCCAGCGCATGGGCAAAGACTCCTGCAATCGCAGCTGTTCCCGGTGCGACCTATACGGTAAACGTTTTGACCAATGGTTCCGAGGGCGCAGCAAGCATGAAGCTCATCTTTGTGGATGCAGCCGGTAATGTATTGGCAGAGAGCGAAGAGGCTATCGGCACGGGTGCTGCATGGGCAGAAGAAACTGTCACAGCGGTTGCTCCTGAGAATGCTGCAAATGTCTACGTGTACTTCGACCGCGGAGCTAAGGACTGCGGCATCGATAATCTGGCGGTCTATGAAGAGCTGCCTGCCGAAGCTCCCACTGAAGAGACTACCGAGGCTACCGAGCCTTCCACCGAGGCTACTGAGCCTGCCAAGACTCCTGTTTTCGCAGAGAATTTCGACAACAACAACAGCGATGCAAAGCTGAGTGCCGCAGGTTGGACTGCAAGTGAGAATTTTGACAACAAGAATCATAACATCGGTGTCTTCGATACTGCTTATGAAGGTTGTGCTCTGTGGATGCAGCAGACTTCCAGCGCATGGGCAAAGACTCCTGCAATCGCAGCTGTTCCCGGTGCGACCTATACGGTAAACGTTTTGACCAATGGTTCCGAGGGCGCAGCAAGCATGAAGCTCATCTTTGTGGATGCAGCCGGTAATGTATTGGCAGAGAGCGAAGAGGCTATCGGCACGGGTGCTGCATGGGCAGAAGAAACTGTCACAGCGGTTGCTCCTGAGAATACAGCAAATGTCTACGTGTACTTCGACCGCGGAGCTAAGGACTGCGGCATCGATAACATGGAGGTCTACATGACCGAAGGCGCTGCTCCCGAGGTCACCGAGCCCTCCACCGAGGCTACTGAACCCTCTACCGAGGCTACTGAGCCTTCCGAGCCCGCAGGCGATCTCGTCTTCTCCGACAAGTTCGAAGAACACAACCTGCACGAGTATACCAATTCTGCAGGCAATCCCGCTACGAACCGCATTCCCGAGGGCTGGACTTCCTACGACCCTGCCAACATCAGAGTCGCTTGCAACAAGAACTATTTTGATGTTTACGAAGGCTACAACCTGTTCTTCCAGGAAGCCAAGGGCGACAAGTGGATCAAGAGCCCTGCGTTTGATGTCGCAGCCGGCAATACTTATACTGCCAACTTCATGGACATCAAGATGCCCGGCACTGTCGGCACCGGCGCTTATGCCGCCATCGTCTTTGTTGACGCAAACGGTGCTGTTGTCTCTACCAAAACCGCTGTTGCAGGTCTTGCCAATGAATGGACTGCAAACTCCGTTACTGCTACCGCTCCTGCAGGCGCAGTCGCTGCCTACATCGAGTTCGGTCTGAAGAGTGCTTCCGGCAACCCCGAGTTCGCAGTTGACAATCTGGAGGTCTATCTGACCGAAGGCACTGCTCCCGAAGTGACCGAGCCCTCCACTGAGGCTACTGAACCCTCTACCGAGGCTACCGAGCCTTCCACCGAGGCTACTGAGCCTGCCAAGACTCCTGTTTTCGCAGAGAGTTTTGACAGCAACAACAGCGATACGAAGCTGAGTGCCGCAGGTTGGACTGCAAGTGAGAATTTTGACAACAAGAATCATAACATCGGTGTCTTCGATACTGCTTATGAAGGTTCTGCTCTGTGGATGCAGCAGACTTCCAGCGCATGGGCAAAGACTCCTGCAATCGCAGCTGTTCCCGGTGCGACCTATACGGTAAACGTTTTGACCAATGGTTCCGAGGGCGCAGCAAGCATGAAGCTCATCTTTGTGGATGCAGCCGGTAATGTATTGGCAGAGAGCGAAGAGGCTATCGGCACGGGTGCTGCATGGGCAGAAGAAACTGTCACAGCGGTTGCTCCTGAGAATACAGCAAATGTCTACGTGTACTTCGACCGCGGAGCTAAGGACTGCGGCATCGATAACCTGGAGGTCTACATGACCGAAGGTGCTGCTCCCGAGGTCACCGAGCCCTCCACTGAGGCTACCGAGCCCTCCGAGCCCGCATTTGATGGCATTATTCCCAATGGCAGCTTCGAAGACGGCAAGACCGGCTGGCTGGGCGGCGCAGATGTTGAGATCACTGACAGAGATGTTTACGAAGGCTATTACGCTGCAGTTATCCCCGCTACGGAAGCATCCGTTTATATGAAGAGCGAAAAGGTTGCTGTAGTTCCCGGTCAAACCTATTATCTGTCTGTTATGGCAAAGCGCCTGTCCGGCGATGAGCAGGGCTACATCGGCTTCTGGTATGTGGATGAAAACGGCGCCTATGTTGGGGACGGTGCAATTTCCGTTCGTTTCTCCGCAGATGAGTGGACTGAGTACACGCTGGAGTGGACTGTTCCCGAAGGTGTTGCTTATTTCTGGGTTGAGTGGGGTGTAAACACCAAGGCAAACAGCTCTTTCGCAATTGACAACATCGTTGTCACGGATGCTCCTTATGTTCCCGAGGGACCCACCGAGCCCAGCGTAACTGAGCCCTCCGAGCCCGCAACCGAGCCCACCGAGGCTCCCATTTTCACTGAGACCTTCGAAGAGTTCTACAAGCCCGAAGGCAAGCCCACCACCCGCATCCCTGTGGGTTGGACTCCCAGCGTGGAGAGTGCAGCAATCGGCACTGCCGGCTACGACAAGTATGACGGCACGGAGAATCTCTGCATCCAGGATAAGCCCAACAAGGACATCAAGAGTCCTCTGATCGAGGTCATTCCCGGCTATGAGTACACTGCAACCTATGTTGAAAAGAAGTATCAGCCCGCAGTTTCCGCTACCGGCGGCTACGTCAAGATCGTCTTCGTCGATGCAGAAGGCACGATCCTGAAGGAGTACTCTCAGGTCGCAGGTCAGAGTGCTGAATGGACCAACAAGATCCTCGTCAGCAAGGCTCCCGCAGGTGCAACTCACATGTATGTTGAGTTCGGTCTGAAGGATGTCACCGGCGGCGATCCCACTTACTCCGTTGATAACCTGGCAGTATACGCTTACGAGGCTGAGGTTGGCGGCGCTGAGCCCACCATCCCCACCGAACCCATCCCCACCGAGCCCGAAGGCACCAACGTTATGTTCGGTGACAAGTTCGAGACTCTGGCGGATGCATCCACCGGCAATGGCGGTCCTCTCGGCTGGATCTCCAGCGACGATGTCAACGGCGCTTACTCTGCTGCGATCTCCGTCGGTACCTTCGGCGTTGAGAACGACGGCAACTTCCTGTGCCTGCAGACTCCCGGTCAGTGGAGCATCAAGAGCACCAAGTTCGCTGCCAAGGCAGGCTACGAGTACGAGGTCAAGTTCCTTGCCAGAAAGCTCGTTGACAATGCCAATTACACCGGCGCGCTGACAGTCTTCTTCCTCGATGCTTACGGCAACATTACCGGCGAGGTCACCGAGACCGTCGGCAAGACCTACGGCGCATGGGCAGAGGAGTCTGTCAAGGCTGTTGCTCCCAACGGCACTGTTGCAGCATATCTGGAGTTCTCTCTGGACAACGCTGACAGAAAGACCAAGGGCGACTACGGTATCGATGATCTGGAAGTCATCAAGTCTGATGAGCCTGTCTTCATTCCCGAGGATCCCACCGAACCCAGCAATCCCAGCAACCCCAGCAACCCCGACGGTGGTAACACCGGCACCGGCGACTCCGTCGTCCTGCTTCCCGTCTTTGGTGTGATGGCAGCGGTCGTTGCACTGGCAGTTCTGGTCATCAAGAAGCGCAGATTCTTCTAAGAATTATTCCAAACCCCGCAAGGACACCGCAATCGCGGTGTCCTTGCTTTTTGTTTTTCTGTCTAAGAGCTTTGTTTTCGCAGCGTAGACAGATGCGGGTTTTGCACAAAAGAAAAAGTGTTTGTATTTTATTGGTGAAAATGGGAAACCTAGTAGACTTGCACAAGATGACGTGTTATAATACCCACATCCATTGGCATAATGCTACGGAAATCGAGATAGGAAGGTGTATTTTATGAATAAACATCTGTCCAACACACTTTCGAAAGGTGCAGGCAAAAAAATGCTGCGCAGTGTGGCGATTTTGCTGTGTCTTTCACTGGTCTTAGGCTTGCTGCCTATCGGAATTTTGAGCACTCCTGCGAGTGTCAATGCCGTTCCGAGTGAGGATGCAGCCAATCTGATCACAAACGGCGACTTTGCCGAAGGCACAAGCAGCTGGGGCGGTGCTGCTGCCGGAAAAGTTGCTGTTGTTGACGGCACCGTACAGGTTACTCCTGCCGGAAGCCCTGTGTGTCTGAATCAGACAGTGGAGATTTCTGCGGGCGAGACCTATGAGCTGACTCTCAAGTTTAAGTGGGAGTCTGCCAACAAGAAGCCCTATGCAGGTCTGTGGTTCTTTAAGGACACGACCGCTAATGCCAACTGTCTGGAAATTGCCAAGGTTGACATCGCTGACCAGACCGGTGACTGGGTCACTGTAAAGGTCAAAGGCGTTGCTCCCGAGGGCGCAAACCTGCTGCAGATCCAGATCGGTAACAACAGCGGTGTTGACGGTACTTACCGGCTGGACGATGTTGTTCTGGTCAAGTCCAACGTTGTGGTCGTTTTCAGCGAGAGCTTCACGACTTATGCCGAGGACAATCTGCCCGGCTCCGGCCCGAAGGGTTGGGAGCTGAGCGAGACCGGCACCGGCAACCATACCTTTATTACCTGCTACGGTTATTCTCAGTACAGCGGTAAGGCTACCATGACTCTGCAGTCCAAAGCCGCTACCGCCAAGACGCCCGCTTTCGATGTCACTCCCGGTCAGACCTATACTGCTGAGTATTCCATCTATAAGCTGGGTGCCAAGACCGGCGGCTATGCCGCGTTCGTCTTTGAGGATGCCCAAGGCGCGGTTGTGAGCAATGAGCAGAAGTCTGTGGGCAGCGCAACGGAATGGACGGTACATTCTCTGTCCGTCGTTGCACCCGCAAACGCGGCAAAGGCATATCTCATTTTCGGTATCACCGAGAGCGGTGATGACTTTGGCGTTGCAGAGCTGCTGGTTACAGCTGCCGGCAATGCACCTGAGTCCACCGAACCCTCCACCGAAGCAACCGAACCCTCTACGGAGGCAACCGAACCCTCCACCGAAGCAACCGAACCCTCCACCGAGGCAACCGAACCCTCTACGGAAGCAACCGAACCCTCTGAGCCGGCTGACTCCGCTGTGGTTTTCAGCGACAACTTCACTGTTTACGCAGTCGAAGGCAAGGTCGGTTCCGGCCCGAAGGACTGGGTGCTGAGCGAAACAGGGGAAGGCGATCACTCAACGATCACTTGCCGCGCATACTTCGGCAGACCCTCCCTGACGCTGCAGTCCTTTGCCGCAACGGCACAGACTCCCGCGTTCGCAGTTGTGGAAGGCATGACCTATGCCGTCACCTTCGAAGGCTATAAGCACGTGGCAGGGGAGCAGACTGGTGCTTATGTAGCACTGACCTTTGTGGATGCCGAGGGCAATGTGCTGCTTACAGAGCAGCAGGCTGCCGGCTTGACCCCCTCTGCGTGGGCGCCGGAGTCTCTTGAGGCGATCGCACCTGCGGCTGCGGTCAAGGCCTATGTCACCTTCGGTATGTCTGCCAATGCAGATTCCTTCTCTGTTTCGGATCTGGTGGTCACGCAGCTGAGCGCGACTCCTGACGAGACCGAACCCTCTGAGCCTGAGGATACCGAACCCTCCACCGAGGCAACCGAACCCTCTACGGAAGCAACTGAGCCTTCCACCGAGGCAACCGAACCCAGCGAGCCTGTGGATTCTGATTACGTATTTGAAGACGATTTCACCACCTTCGCAGTCAGCGGCTCTGTCGGCTCCGGCCCGAAGGATTGGGTGCTGAGTGAGACCGGCACCGGCGATCATACCGCAATCACCTGCCGCGCATACTTCGGCAGACCCTCCCTGACGCTGCAGGTTCAGGCGGCAACGGCGCAGACCCCTGCGTTCAATGTGGTTGCAGGCAAGGCTTATGTGGTTTCCTTTGAAGGCTACAAGCATATCGCCGGAAAGCAGAATGGCGGCTACATCTCTCTGACCTTTGTGGATGCTGCCGGTAATGTGCTGATCACCGAGCGTCAGGCTGCCGGCATCAAGGCTGCCGCTTGGGCAGCGGAGTCTCTTGCTGCGATCGCGCCGGATGGTGCTGTCGAGGCGTACATTACCTTTGGTATTGCCGCCAATGCGGACTCCTTCTCCGTTTCCGATCTGAAGGTCGCTGAAATGGATTCCATTCCTGAACCCACCGAACCCGAAGAGACCGAGCCTACCACTGAAGGCACCGAGCCTCCTCACAACGATGAGCTGGTCAACGGCGACTTCGAAGCATCCGAGACGGAAATTCCCGGCTGGAGCTTCTCGAAGGGTTCTGCAATTCCCGTCATCTACCCCGGAGAGGGTATTGATGGCTCCAATGCGCTGAAGTTCACCAACGAAAACAAGATGAGCGAGATGACCAGCGAGCTGTTCCCCGTAGAGGGCGGCAAGATCTATGATCTGATCGTCTGGAACCGTCTTGATCCCGAAGTGACTCCCAGCACCCGTTTCGCTACCTATGTTTATTGGTACGATCGCTATGGCAACCTGATCCAGCAGGACAGTGCAGGTGCGATCAATTCCACCAATGACTGGGCGAAATTCATCGGCACGGTCACCGCACCTGAGGATGCAGCCTTTGCTGCTGTTCGCTTCTATGTCAGCGGCAACAACTGCACACTGGTTGCCTATATTGATAATGTCTCTCTGACTCTGTCCGATTACACCCCCGTCGATCCCAACGTTTTCGAAGTCATCAACGGCGGCTTCGAGAAGGAGATCGCAAACTGGAAGCTGGGTGCCACTGACGGCGTGACCCACGAGGTCGTTTCTGACGGCGCATATGACGGCAAGTCCCTGCTGATCACGGCAACCGCTGTCGGCGATGTCAAGGCACTGATCAACTTCAGTCAGGTGCTGACCCTGCCCGATGCCAAGGCGATCGAGCTGTCTGTGATGGCGAAGTCCCTGAAGGGCGGAGCTGCCGGTCCGTATATCGGTCTGTGGTTCTATGACGCTGAGGGCAATCTCGTTCCTCCCAGCACTGCATTCTCTATCCAGATCGCGACTTCCGAAAAATGGGAAAAGTACAGCCTGATTCAGGCTGTTCCCGAGGGCGCGGTTACGGTCAAGATCGAGTTTGGCAACCCCTCCGGCAAGGTGCTTGCTTACATGATCGATGATGTGAAGGCTGAGGTCTACACCGGTCCTGAGGAGAACATCAAGCCCGCAACACCTCAGAAGCCCTCTTCTGTGGGCAGCGGCACCGGCGAGATCGTTGATATCAGCAAGCTGAACGGCTCTGTCGAGATTTTGGATGCCAACGGTTATCCTCTGGGCTGGAGACTGCTGGGCGACGCGGTCACTTACGAGGTTCTGCAGCCTGCGGATGCGCCGGACGGCAAGAATGTCATTCAGATGACAAAGGATGTCAGCGGCGGCAACGCAATGCACAGTCCCCGCATTGCGGTTACTCCCGGCGAGACCTACGAGCTGAAGGTCATGGTCAAGGATATCGTTGGCCGCTGCATCATCAGTTTGAACGTCTTTGACATCAACGGCAAGCGCTTGGATGATGCTTGCAGATCGGTGAACAGTCTTGGCACCGGAAAGTGGCAGATGTATTCGCTTCTTGCCGCAATGCCTGAAAATGCTGCCGGTATCGTGCTGGAAGTTTGGAACGGCATGAATACCAACTACACCTGCCAGGTGGATAAGCTGCGAATCCAGGTTTCTGACATTAAGACAAAGCCCACTTATCAGCCCACTCCTTATGAGTATCCCACCATTGAGGAGCTTACTGAAAATCTTACGGATGTTTATCCCCGTATTTTCTTCACCCCTGAAGAAGCAAAGGAAATCAAGCTCACCCGTTTCAACATGCTGAAGACCAAGTACGGCTGGACATGGAATGATCAGTATAACGCATTGCTTGAAAGTGCGGATGCCGTGCTGACACTGAAGGCTGGCGATAAGCTCACAGTCCGTTCCAACACCGGCAAGATGATCCAGATGAACTTCATGGAGGACGTCAATTCCCAGCGTCACAGAGATATTTATCTTGCCAACTCCTTCGACGAAGAGGGCAATCCTTACGAGATCCCTTACACCGGCTTTGGCGCATTGGTCACCACCCAGTACGCAACCATGATGAAGAACTGCGCCCTTGCGTACATCATGACCGGCAAGAACATTTACGCTGACCGCGCGATCGAAATCGCAATGACGGTTGCCGGCTGGGAAGGCTGGACCGACGAATACTGGGTCTCGAGCTACGGTGTTTCCGCAGATGCAAGCCATGCTTGGATGATGGAAGGTATGGTCGCGGTCTTCGATATGTGCCATGACCGCATGACAGAGGCGCAGATCAAGAAGCTGGAGCGCAGCATCATTGATGAAGGTCTTGTTCCTTTGGCTGGTCAGGTTTCCACCACCAGTCTGGCAAACTCCAACATGATGATGATCGGCGGTGTTCTGTCTGGCTGTGCGGTTATCCTGAACGAAGAAAATGCGGAAGAGATCAAGCCCTATCTGGATGCCGCTCTTCTGTGTGTACACAACGCGCTGGATAACTTCGCATATTCCGGCACCATTGAGGGTCACTACTACACCGACTTCGGTCTGCAGACCCTGATGCCCGGCGTGGGTCACATCTACCGCGCCACCAAGCTGGAAGGCATTATTGACCATCCGTTCCTGTCTGAGATCCTGCCTTACTGGACCATCATGTGGGGCGCGAATGTCACCGGCAGCCACCCCAACTACTCCGATGCTTCTGTCGCTACCTACATGCAGATCCCCCTTGGCGTTCTGTCCAAGCTGACCCACGATCCGCTGATCGACGGCTTCCTGATCAACGCCGGCGGTGTTGGCAGCGCATTTAACAATCTGATTTACCTGAAGCCCGATCCCAAGCCGGAGTACCTCAGCGATTACGCTGCCGTTATTGAAAACTTCGGCTACGGCGCACTGCGTACCGGCTTTGCTGATGACGATATGCTGCTGACGCTGAAGGCAAACGACTCTCAGTCCGGTCATAACCACTACGACCAGAACTCCATCCAGTTCTCCGTTGGCCCGAACTGGCTGATTACCGACCCGGGTTCCGGCTCTTACTACTCTGCTGACCGTTCCTTCTGGACGCACAACGGTCACTCTACCATCCTTGTTGACGGCAACTCTCAGATGATCAAGGGTCTGTCCTCTACAAAGCTGGTCTTCAACAACAGCCTGTATTCCTACATTGTGGGTTCTGCCGAGAAGGCATACGGCGCAGACTATGACAGCAGAATGCTTGAAAAGTTTGACCGCCATGCTATTCAGGTCAACCACGAGGACAAGGGCTACTATGTCATCATTGATGACCTGCTGTCCGTCAAGCCCCGTGAATATACTTGGCAGATGTACAACGGCGCCCGCAACACCTTCTCTGTTGACGATGTGGAAGTTCCGAAGGAAACTACCGCTATGGGCAACAAGGTATCTGTGCCTATGGGCAAGAACGTTCTGAACCTGAACTTCATTGACAGCGAAAAGCTGACCATTGGTGACAGAATCTACAGCGGCGGCTTCTGCTTGGGTGCAACGTCGGCTGCCACTAAGGCGCACCAGTTCATGACCGTTATTTCCACCGATTCCAACATGCTGTCGCTGGACATCAACTTCTTTGACATCCTGAACGGCATGCGCTCCACCGTTCCTGAACGCATTGCTGAGGGCGAGATCTCTTGGTCTTCCAGCATGCCTGTCGGTCAGGAAATCGTTAAGCCCAACGCAGTCGGTATTACTTCCTCTATTTTCTACCGTGGTAACGGCATCGGCGACTGGCTGGAGGTCCCCTTCACGGTCGAAGAGGGCGGCGTGTTCGATTTCGACCTGATCATGGGTGTTTCCGACGGCTGCTGCACGATCAAGGCGATCTTGGACGGCAAGCATGTGTCCGAACCCGTTGACTGCTCTGGTCTGCCGGAAGGCACCATCGAGGTTCCCTTCGGTGAGGTGGAGCTGGAAGCCGGCGTGCACACCATCAGAATGGAAATTGTTGGCAAGGGTCAGGACGAGGATTACGCAGACGGTTGGTATTTGATCAATGCAGTAGGCATCACGATGATGCGCGTTGGCGTTGAGATTCCTCCGGCAGATGATGTTGTGGTGACCGAGATCATCGACAATGCAGAAGCCCTTGCAGGCATGCTCAACTACAAGGACAACAAGTTTGACTTCCTGATGTGGAACCGCACCGCTGGCACTGCTACCGCGGGTCTGCTGAACACCGATGCTCAGCAGGCATCTGTTCTGGGTCTGATCGAAGGCATCATCACCGAAGGCTTCGCCGCTACCAATGCGACTACCATGACTTATGACGGTAAGGTTCTGTTCCTTGCTGAGAAGAAGCTCAATATCGTTGCATCCGGCAACGGCTGGCAGATCATCTCTGATGAGGCACAGACCGTTCAGCTGACCGCTGTTGAGAGCGAGTACGACTATGTGGTCACCGTCAACGGCGAGGAAGTGGAAACCAAGATCGAAAACGGTGTTCTCACCGTGGCGGTCGAGGCAGGGGAGACCACGGTTGCGGTGGTCGTTGAGGAACCTGAGGTTACCGATCCCACGGATCCCACCGATCCTGATGCAACCGATCCCACCGAGCCTGATGCGACCGATCCCACCGTCGCTCCCACTGAGCCTGTTGTCGATAACGATGGCGACAATGATGCTGCCTTGTGGATCGTCATTGCAATCATTGTTGTTCTGCTTGCAGGTGCTGCCACCGGCATCCTGCTGTTCCTGAAGAAGCGCAAGACAACTGCAGAATAATCCTATCACCCCATAAATAAGGGCACCGCACATGCGGTGTCCTTATTTGCTGAAATTCACGTTTTTTGCAAAAAACATCTTGAAAAAAGAGGAGGGTCATGCTACAATCGTTTTAGCTATCTGCTATGCGATAGAAATATTTTTTGAGGGGTTTGTAATTATGAGAACATTCGCAACCGAATCCGGCAAGCGCGTGCTTCGCAGACTGGCATGGCTTCTGTGCCTGTCTCTGATCATCGGTCTGCTGCCTATGGGTATTCTGAGCGCACCTGCTCAGGCAAATGCGGTTTCTGATTCCAATGGCTTCTATGCCTACATGAACCAGAACAGTGTGGGTCAGAAGCTGTACTTCACCGGCGCAATGAGCGGTTACTATCTCGCAACCAGCGAGAATGTCGCTGATGCAGTCGTGATGTACAAGGAAGAAGCTGCTAACGGCTTCAAGCTGTACTTCATGAACGGCAGCACCAAGACCTACATCAACCTGACCGACCGCGGCAGCGGCAAGGCAGGCGTGGAGCTGTCCACCAGCAACGCAGCAGTCTTCACTATGGATGCTGAGCTGGACATCATGGTCACCGAGGTTGCCGGCAACCTGTTCTGGCTGGGTACCTACGGCACCTACAAGACCTTCAGCGCCTCTTCCATTTCCTACATCAACGCATCCAAGAAGGACGTTTCTCAGTTCCCCATGTATCTGGAAGCTGTTGAAGCTGAGGAAGAACCCTCCGAGACTCCCAGCGAGACTCCTTCTGAGACTCCCAGCGAGACTCCCTCCGAGACTCCCAGCGAGCCTGCCGTTGAAGCGAATGGCTTCTACGCTTATATGAACCAGAACAGTGTAGGTCAGAAGCTGTACTTCACCGGCGCAATGAGCGGTTACTATCTCGCAACCAGCGAGAATGTCGCTGATGCAGTCGTGATGTACAAGGAAGAAGCTGCTAACGGCTTCAAGCTGTACTTCATGAACGGCAGCACCAAGACCTACATCAACCTGACCGACCGCGGCAGCGGCAAGGCTAATGTGGAGCTGTCCACCAGCAACGCAGCAGTCTTCACCATGGACGCTGAGCTGGACATCATGGTCACCGAGGTTGCCGGCAACCTGTTCTGGCTGGGTACCTACGGCACCTACAAGACCTTCAGCGCATCTTCCATTTCCTACATCAATGCATCCAAGAAGGACGTTTCTCAGTTCCCCATGTATCTGGAAGCTGTTGAAGCTGAGGAAGAACCCTCCGAGACTCCCTCCGAGACTCCCAGTGAGACTCCCTCCGAGCCTGTTGAGGGCAATAGCACTGTCAACGTCGTGATCGGCGATTACGCAGTTGCAAACGGCTGGGAAAATTCCAATCCCTACCTCTCTCTTGTGATGAATGACGTTATCTCTGTCGCTGTTTCCGGCGGTCAGAATACCGGCAAGTACTACACCAACGGCAACAACTGGAGAATCTACCAGAGCGAGGATCCCAGCGTTGTGATCTCCGCAGCAGAGGGTACCATCGTCTCTGTCAAGATCACCTATGCTTCTCAGAATACCGGCTGCCTGACTCTCAACGGTGCGAACGTTGCATCTGATGAGGTTGTCAATGTGAACGCAGCTTCTGTTACCTTCAGCGTCGGCAATACCGGCGACGCAACCAACGGTCAGGCTCGCATCACTGCGATCGAAGTGGTTTACTCCGCCGACGCAGCCGGCGAGCAGCCCTCTGAGACTCCCAGCGAGACTCCTTCCGAGACTCCCTCCGAGACTCCCAGTGAGACTCCCAGTGAGACTCCCTCTGAGACTCCCAGTGAGACTCCCTCCGAGCCTGTTGAGGGCAATAGCACTGTCAACGTCGTGATCGGCGATTACGCAGCTGCAAACGGTTGGGAAAATTCCAATCCCTACCTCTCTCTTGTGATGAATGACGTTATCTCTGTCGCTGTTTCCGGCGGTCAGAATACCGGTAAGTACTACACCAACGGCAACAACTGGAGAATCTACCAGAGCGAGGATCCCAGCGTTGTGATCTCCGCAGCAGAGGGTACCATCGTCTCTGTCAAGATCACCTATGCTTCTCAGAATACCGGCTGCCTGACTCTCAACGGTGCGAACGTTGCATCTGATGAGGTTGTCAATGTGAACGCAGCTTCTGTTACCTTCAGCGTCGGCAATACCGGCGACGCAACCAACGGTCAGGCTCGCATCACCGCGATCGAAGTGGTTTACTCCGCCGACGCAGCTGGCGAGCAGCCCTCTGAGACTCCTTCCGAGACTCCTTCTGAGACTCCCAGCGAGACTCCTTCCGAGACTCCCTCTGAGACTCCCAGCGAGACTCCCTCCGAGACTCCCAGCGAACCCGCTGTTGAGGGTGACGGCTTCTACGCATATATGAACCAGAACGCTCTGGGCAAGAAGCTGTACTTCTCCGGCGTGATGGATGGTTACTATCTGGGTACCACTGAGAACACTGCTGAAGCAGCTGTTCTGTACAAGGAAGAAGTTACCGGCGGCTTCAAGCTGTACTTCCTGAATGACGGCGTGAAGACCTACATCAACCTGACCGACCGGGGCAACGGCAAGGCAGGCGTGGAGCTGTCCACCAGCAATGCAGCAGTCTTCACGATGAACACGGAACTGAACGTCATGGTCTCTGAGGTTGCTGGCAACCTGTTCTGGCTGGGTACCTACAGCGAGTATAAGACCTTCAGTGCCTCTTCGATTTCCTACATCTCCGGCGACAATGCTTCCAAGATCGATGGTTCTCAGTTCCCGATGCGCCTTGAGGCGGTTGAGGCTGGCGAGCAGCCCTCCGAGACTCCCAGCGAGACTCCTTCCGAGACTCCCAGCGAGACTCCTTCCGAGACTCCCAGCGAGACTCCTTCCGAGACTCCTTCCGAAGAGCCTGAGGTCGAGATCCAGCTGGTGACCAAGCCCGTTGCGGATGCTCCTTATCTGGCAGGTCTGGTCCAGAAGGGTCTGAACAAGACCCTGTACTTCGCAGGTGCCATGGACGGCAATTTCTTGGCAACCACCGAAGATCCCGAAGCAGCTGTTGAACTGAAGCTGGAAGCTGTTAACGGCGGCTACTACCTGTACTTCGTGAAGGACGGCGTCAAGACCTACATCAACTACGAAGCATACACCAAGTCCAATGGCAAGATGGGCTGCTCCCTGAGCCTGACCACCGAAGCTCCCGAGGTGGCTATGACCTACAACAGCGATTGGAACACCATGGTCGTTACCTTCGGTGAAGAAGCCTTCGTTCTGGGTACCTATGGCACCTACAACACCATCAGCGCTTCCTCCACCTACTACATCACCGGCGACAAGGCTGCAGAGATCGATGTCTCCCAGTACCTGCTCCGCTTCTACGCTGAGACTGTCGTTGGCGGCAACACCGGCACCGGCGATGACTTCGCTCTGATCCCCGTTCTGGGCGTGATGGCAACCGTTACTGTTCTGGCAGTTCTGGTCATCTGCAAGCGCAAGCACTTCTGATAGTTCCAATACCCGCAAGGGCACTGCATTTGCAGTGCCCTTGCTTTGTACCGTGCAGCAAAGACAAATGTTTACCTGCTGCGGTGTGCAGAGGGCATCCGCGACTGTTGGGCATAATGCACAAAATGCGATTGGCAATTTTATGGGAAATGTCGAAAATGATTTGGATGACAGAAAATGACGAAATAAAGATGGAAAATCGAAAAACACTGTGCTAAAATACTCATATCCATGGGCTAATGTAGCCAAGGAAATCCAAGCAGGAGAGATCATTATGCGAAAAGAAAACCTTTTTATGCGTGGTTTGGCACTGTTGCTGTGCTTTGCTACGCTCGTAGGCTTTGTGCCTGCGGGAATCTTTGCCGGTCTTCAGGTCAACGCAGTTGAAGTTGCAACTGCACCTGTCAATATGGTGCAGAACGGCACTTTCGACACCGATGCTGAAAGCTGGACGCTTATCAATGCCGCTCAGTCTACCGTTGAGGTCGCCGACGGTGTTGTAAGCATCGTTTCCGAAACCGTCCGTGACGAAAACGGCGATGTCGTCGTTGATGCTGACGGCAACAAGCTGAACAAGACTGCTGTTACGCTGAAGCAGACCTTTGAGGCTGCTCAGCTGCAGAAGTACACCCTGAAGTTCCGTTACCAGTATGTTTCCGGTAACGCTGCACATCCCTATATCGGTCTGTGGTTCTTCAAGGGTAAGAATACCAACGATAACCATCTGGGCACTGTTAAGGCCACGCTCAGCGATAAGGCTGGCGAGTGGGTCGAAGTGACTGTGGAAACCATCGCTCCCGCAGGTGCTGACATCGTTGAGATCCAGATCGGTACCAACAGCGGCGCCAATGCTGCGTTCAAGGTTGACGATGTCACTCTGACCGCAGGCAGCGAGAAGTATCTCCTCAGTGAAAACTTTGAGAACTTCAACGTCGGCGCAAACGGCAAGCCCTACGCAGCACTGGGTGCTGTGGGCTGGACCGACAGCGACCCCGCCAACGGCACACCTGTTGGCATTTACAGCAACTACTATCAGGGAAGCAACTCTCTGTTCTTCCAGGCGGACAACACCTGGGCGCAGAGCCCTGCATTCGAGGTCAAGGCAGGCTATGCCTACACCGTCGAATACTACGCAAAGAAGATGCTGAACAACTCCGCCAGAACCGGCTACATGGAGTTTGTGTTCCTCAACGAGAATGGCATGGTCCTCAGAACTAAGGACTCCATGGCTGGTATGACCTACGCCGACTGGACCAAGGAAACTGTCATTGCTGTTGCTCCCGAGGGCGCGGCAAAGGCATATCTGGTCTTCGGTGCTGATACCGCCAAGGGTACTTACGGTATCGATGCCATCACCGTGTCCGAGAGCGCTGAGCCCGCAACCGGCGATGTTGAGACCACCGATCCCCCCGCAGACTCTTTTGGCGCTGCATCCCTGCTCAATGGCGACTTTGAGAAGGGCTTTGAGAACTGGAACGGCGCTACCCATCCCGGCGCAACGGCTACGATCGTGACCGATGGCGCTTACAGCGGTCAGTCCGTCTCCTTCACCGCTCAGGCTACCGATACGGAAAAGGCGATCAACTTCCGTTATCAGGACATCGAGTGCGCCGGCATCAAGGCTCTGGAGCTGTCTGTCATGTCCAAGGTCTCCAAGACGACCAGCGCAGGCAGTGGCTATATTGGCTTCTGGTTCTACGATGAGAAGGGCAATCTCGTTCCCGAGAATACTGCTTTCACCATTCCCATCGGCACAGCCAGCGACTGGACGAAGGACACCCTGATCCAGGCTGTTCCTGAGGGTGCTGTTACCGCCCGTGTCGAGTTTGGTAACAACTCCGGCTATGAGGGTCTGTTCTACATGGTCGATAACATCAGCGTTACCGAGTATACCGGCCCTGCTGATAAGATCCAGCCCGCTACTCCCTCCAAGCCCTCCGGTGGCGGTGGCGGCACCAAGTACCCCGCAGCCATCGTTGATCCCAGCCAGCTGAACAACTCCTTCGAGGAGATTGACGAGACCGGCACTCCCGTGAACTGGAGACTGCCCGGTGACAAGAGCAAGTGGTCTGTCGTGGAGACTGACGAGGCTCCCCACGGCAAGAACGTGCTGCAGTTCAGCACCGATATGAGTGGCGGCTCTGTCCACAGTGCCCGTATCGCTATTGAACCCGGCAAGACCTACGAGATGAAGATCATGGCGAAGGACATCGAAGGCGCCGGTGCCCGTCTGGGTATCTACGTTTACACTGCCGACGGCACCCGTCTGGACGATGCCTGTAAGGTCGTTACCACCAATGGCTCCGGCATGTGGAAGATGTACACCGCTGTCAGCGCAATGCCCGAGAACGCAGCAGCCATCGAGTGCGAGGTTTGGTATGCGACCGGCTCTGTCGCAACTGTTTGGATCGACGCCATGGTGCTGCAGGAGTCCGATATCGTCCTTAAGCCTCCTTACGTTCCCACTCCCTATGAGTATCCCACGGTTGAGGAGCTGCTGGAGAACGTTACCGACGTTTATCCCCGTATTTTCTTCACTCCTGAGGAAGCCAAGGAGATCAAACTCCGCCGTTTCAACACCCTGAAGACCAAGTACGGCTGGACATGGAACAAGCAGTACAACACCCTGCTGGAAGCAGCTGATGTTGCCTTTGATGTTACAGAAGTCCGTGTTTCCATGAACACCGGCAAATCCGTTATGATGAACATCTGGGAAGACGTCAACTCCCAGAACAACCGCGACAAGTATCTGGCTGCCTCCTTCGCTGATGACGGCACCAAGTTCGAAGAACCCTACACCGGCTTCGGCTGTCTGATCCAGACCCAGCTTGCCACCATGATGAAGAACTGGTCTCTTGCCTACACCATGACCGGCAAGAAGATGTACTCCGAACAGGCTATCAAGATGGCAATGAATGTTGCCAGCTGGGAATGGTGGATCGACAAGTACTGGACTGACCAGAAGAACATCTATGCTGACGCATCCATCGCATGGATGATGGAAGGCATGGTCGCTGTTTACGACATGTGCTACAATGAGATGACCGAGGAGCAGAGACACACTCTGGAACGCTCCATCATTGAAAAGGGTATCATCCCCCTGAGCCAGCAGGTCAATCCCATGAGCACCGTCAACGGCAACCTGATGATGGTCGGCGGTATCCTCTCCGGCGCTGCTGCGATCATCAACAAGGACAACGCGGAGGAGATCTATCCCTACCTGAAGGTGGGTCTGCTCAGCATGCACAACGCACTGGACAACTACGCCTTCTCCGGCGACACCGAGGGTCACTACTACACCGACTTCGGTCTGGAGACCTTCATGCCCGGTATCGGTCAGCTGTACCGCGCCACCAAGATGGACGGCATCATCGACCACTACTTCCTGACTGATATCCTGCCCTACTGGACCATCATGTGGGCATCCAACCAGAACGCAACCCACCCCAACTACTCTGACGGCTCTATCGGTGCTTATATGAAGACCCCCTTGGGTGTTCTGCAGAAGCTGACCAACGATCCGCTGATCGACGGCTTCCTGATCAACGCCGGCGGTGTTGGTACTGCCTTCGAAAACCTGGTCTACCTGAAGCCCGAGCCCGCGCCTGAATACATCGATGACTATGCAGGCATTATTGAGGAGTTTGGCTACGGCGCGCTGCGTACCGGCTTTGCCAACGACGATATGCTGCTGACCCTGAAGGCAAATGACTCCCAGATGAGTCACAACCACTACGACCAGAACGGCATCCTGTTCTCCGTCGGCGCAAGCTGGCTGATCCAGGACCCCGGTGCAGGCTCCTACTACCTGCAGGATCGCTCCTACTGGCTTTCTGAAGGTCACTCCACCATCCTTGTCGACGGTGCAGGTCAGTCCATTTGGGGTACCGGCGAGACCAAGCTGGTCTTCAACAACAATCTGTACTCCTACATCATGGGTTCTGCTCCCAGAGCCTACGGTGAGGACTTTGACTCTGCAATGGTCACCAAGTTTGACCGTCACGCCATTCAGGTCAACCACGAGGATAAGGGCTACTACGTCATCATTGATGACCTGGCAGCTGACAAGAACCGTGTCTACACCTGGCAGATGTTCAACGGCTCCCGTGGCACCTTCTCCGTTGACGGCGAGGACGTCCCCGAGGAGACCGTGGTCAAGGGCAATATGGTTTCCATGCCTCTGGGCAAGAACGTTCTGAACCTGAACTTCATCGACGGCGAGCAGCTGGAGATCGGTGACAAGGTTCACATGTCCGGCGCACAGAAGGTCGGTCTGACGCTGACCGCAAGCAGTGCTGCCACCAAGGCACACCAGTTCATGACGGTTATCTCCACCGACTCCAACTCCCTGTCCAGCTTCATCAACTTCTGTGATATTCTTGCAAACGCCCGTTCTACCGTGCCTGAGAACTTCACCGAAGGCGAGATCAACTGGAGCTCCAGTATGCCTCTGGGTCAGGAAATCATCAAGCCCAACATGATCGGCACCACGTCCTGCGTCTTCTTCCGCGGCAACAAGCCCGGTGACTGGCTCGAGGTTCCCTTCTACATTGAAGATTCCGGTTCCTACGAGGTCAAGCTGACCATGGGTGTCTCCGACGGCTGCTGCACCATCAAGGCAACCTTCGATGACGAGCACACTGTTGAGAACATTGACTGCTCCGGTCTGCCCGAAGACTTCATCGATATCGACTTCGGTGTTCTGGAGCTGGAAGCTGGTACCCACAAGGTTCGCATGGAAGTTACCGATAAGGGCTACGATGAAGATTACGAGCCCGGCTGGTACCTGATCAATGCAGGCGGCATCGACCTGATGCGCGTTGGCGTTGAAGTTCCCGAAGCAAACGACCTCGAGGTCGTGAATGTTATCGACAACGACTCCGCTATCGCGGGTATGATCGAGTACGTCGACGGCAAGTTCGACTTCCTGATGTTCAACCGCACCGCTGGCGGCATCACTGTTGACAAGCTCATCACTGACGCAAAGCAGGCTTCTGTTCTGGGTCTGGTCGAAGGCGCGATCACCGAGGGCTTCGCAGCGACCGGTGCAACCGCTATGAGCTACGATGGCAAGACGCTGTTCAATGCCGATAAGAAGGTGGACGTTGTCGCCTCCAATACCGGCTGGCAGGTCATCGCCACCGAGGCTGGCACCATCACCCTGAGTGCTGTTGCTCCTGAGAGGGATTACGTCATCACCGTTAACGGCGAGGCTGTTGATGCCAAGATCGCAGACGGCGCACTGACCATCGCTCTGGCAGCGGGTGAGAACCACATCGTTGTTGCTGAGGAAGCTCCCGTTGAGGATCCCACCGATCCCACCGATCCCACTCAGGGTACCGAGGCTACCGATCCCACCGAGACTCAGCCCAGTGCTACTGAGCCGACCACTCCCGGTGAGCAGGACGGCAACGATGCAACTCTGTGGATCATCCTTGCTGTTGTTGCTGTGCTGGCAATCGGCGCAGCTGTGGCAATCGTGATCATCAAGAAGCGTAAGGCTGCTAAGTAATTCAAACCCTGCAAGGGCACCGCAACTGCGGTGCCCTTGTTTATTTTCTCTTGCAAACACAGCTGCGCTGCGGTATAATAAAAAAGTGAAGAGGTGTTATGCAATGAAGATTTGGTCGCATTTTTGTACGATAACCCACCATCGCATGCTGGTGCTTGCCGGGTGCTTTCGCGTGGGGCTGTACCGGCAGGGCTTGACCCATGATCTGTCGAAATATTCTCCTACGGAGTTTCTGATCGGTGCCCGTTATTATCAGGGTGACCGCAGCCCCAATGCCGCAGAACGTCAGGATAAGGGCTATTCCGAGGCGTGGATGCACCACAAGGGTCGCAACCGCCACCATTATGAATACTGGACGGATATGAATCCGCTGACCCGCTGCTATGAGTCTGTGCAGATGCCCCGTCGGTATCTGGTGGAGCAGATCATGGATCGCCGCGCAGCCTGCATCGTCTATCAGGGCAAGGACTACAAGGACGATTCTGCGTTGATTTACTTTATGGGAAGCCGCGAGCGTCAGCTGATGCATCCGGAAAATTGCCGTCAGGTGGAGTTTTTGCTGGATATGCTGGCAAAACAGGGCGAAAAGGCGACGTTTGCGTACATCAAAAACCACGTCCTGCGTGGCGACCCGTTTCCTTGGGAAGGGGAGGAATAAAAGCCGGATCGGGGGGCAAACTGCAGTTGTCAGGAAAAATTTCTGAAAAAGGAAAAATTTGCTTGACTTTTTCGGAAAGATGCGTATAATAAGGATGTTCACGTTATCACGTGCAACGTATAGAGGATTTGTGTAACGGTAGCACACCGGACTCTGACTCCGTTTGCGGGGGTTCGAATCCCTCATCCTCTGCCATGAAAAACGACAAGTTTCGAGAGGAACTTGTCGTTTTTCAATGATATCCGTTCCTTGCGGAACGGGCTATATATCTTCGATATGATATCCACCTTCGGTGGGTGATATATGCCTGCGGCATATGAAGGAACGGATATATCATTATTTATGCAAGAGTTCGAATTCATACGAAAAACTGCCGAAAATATCTTTTTTGTAGCCCATAGACAATAAAAAGACCACTCAACAGGGTGGTCTTTTTATTGGCAAAAAATAAGGATGGGGATTTGAACCAATCTAAATGCGGCGCGGACGAGTGCCGCCGGCGACGGCTCGACGGAGCCGCACCATGATGAAATCGAATCCCTCATTTACTGTCGGAAAACCTTGCTTTTTGTGCGCGGCGACATTATAATAGGCATAAATACAGAAAAAGGGGAGCGGATGAATATGACGTTCACGCAATGGTTATTTGGCGGTATTGACAATCCCTTCAAGGCAGGGCAGTGGGGACCGCTGCATATTGCGGTCATGCTGATTTGCATTGCCCTGATCCTGACCTTCCATTATGCTGCAAAAAAATCCCGGAACCCGGAGAAGTTCAAGAAAAGCATTATATACATCCTGTTGTCTATCAGTGCGTTCTTTGAGGTCATGCTTCGATTTATGTATTTCATGAAGCTGTATTACTTCCACCACCCGGAAATGGAGGGGCTTACGCCTCTGGATATTCTCCTGCCGAAGCCTTGGTGTCAGATCTCCACATGGCTGCTGATGACATCTGTTTTTGTGAAAAAGCCCTTTTATTATAATTTGGCATGCCATTCGGCGTTTTTGTCAGCGGTGGTCTTTTTTATTTATCCCGGCGTGGGCTTTAACAATGAGTACCTTTTGTTTGAAAATTGGTATTCCATCTGCACCCATGCACTGCTGCTGACCACATCTGTCACGTTGATCTGCTTCAAGTTTGCGGATTTCCGCTATAAGCATCTCTGGAAAGAGATGATCGGTCTTGCGCTGATCTTTGTGTATGGTCTGCTTCAGATCTACGTACTGAAGGTTCACGCTGATCCGATGTATTTCATGCCGGATGGGGACATTCAGGCGGGCATCCTCGGGATCGATTACGGCTGGTATCTTGCCGGATATATTGCGGTGATCCTGACTTACATCAATGTCACATATCTTATAGGCGACCGGGAAAACGTAAAGTGCTTTTTTGCGAAGAGAAAAGGCGTTGAGTATTCTCTACAGGAATGAAAATGGCACCCATACCGAACGCAGTACAATTTTGGCGGAAACGATAAGTTTAGGGGGGATATTATGGCGAAAAATGCACGAATTGTTCTGGCGGCATTTGGCAAGAATGTGAGTCAGGAATGCAAGGAACTCGAGGAAATGTTTGAGAACCGTCTGAGCATGTTTGAACCGATTTTTTCTACCGAAGATCAATATGCTCCGTCGGTGCAGGTGTGGGTTCGGGAAAAAGCGGGTCTTTTTACAGCCGCCGGCTTTCCTGTTGAATCCGGGGTGCCAACCTTCGTAATCCTTTTCAAGAGCGAGGATTATCTGGTGGATCTGTTCATAAATGCGCTCAGAAAAAAGAAGGTCTATGTTTTTCCGATTGAGGTTGCGCCCGGAGGGGCGACTGATGCATTTTTTATGCTGTCTTCTTTTCTGGGGTCTGTCCGGGCATTCTATCCCACAGTTTTGGATAATGTACGTACTATGCGTCATTTCTTTGAACTGCTAACCACGTTGGAGCTGGAGCTGAGTGATCGGGTGAACGATCTTGATGAATGCTACAAAAATATTGTGCGTATTCAGCTGATCCGGGCGATTTCCGAGCACATTGGCTATCAGGAGTTGCCCTATGCCGAAGAGATGTTTCCGGAAGTGGCAAGACAGATGCTCAAGAAAATTGATACGACTGTACAGTTTTTCCTGAACAGCAATGAGCAATGGGAATTTTGCCATCAGCTTATGGCGGCTTCCCACTGCACCGGGCTCTGGTTTGAACAAAGCTTCATGCAATCAATGCACAGGTTCGAGGATGCGAGTCGCACGATTTTTGTTGCGGAGGATGACGAGGAAGAGGTTGTCACCAATTCCCGTCAGTGCTATGACCCTTCTGAAGAAGCCTTTACTTTCACGGAGGCGGCACCGCCCACGTGCGTGTCCATAGATGAGGAAGAGAATGAAGACGAAGCGCTTTGTGCATCTGCAGTGCAGTTTTCTGCCGTTTCTCCCAGAAAGCTGGAAAAGGGTGACTATGCGCTGATTGACATTTACATGTATGAAGAGGCGTTCAAGTCTGTTGTGGAACAAGCGCTTGCTGAGGCGGATCAGCCCTCGAAAGCCACTACATCAGGGTTTGTGGATGTGCAGAAGAAAGCACGTGTCAAAGTGGAGCTGCGGTCGCCGGATCTGGAAATTGACGACAACGTCAGTGAATGTGTCTGGAACGGACGCTATCAGAGATTTTCCTTTGATGTTTCTGTGCCGGAGGATTATGCCAAAAAGAAGGTGCTGTTCACGGCAAACGTCTATATCAACGACGTTATTGCGACGAAACTGAAGTTCCTTGCTGATTGCGAAGTCGCAGCGCAGCCGATGCAGATTGAACGTGTGAATATAACGCATGCGTTTGTTTCTTACGCAAGTCAGGATCGGGATACGGTCAGTATGATCGTGCAGGGAATTCGCAAGGCACGCCCGGATCTTCAGGTGTTCTTTGACGTGGAAACTCTTCGTAGCGGTGAAAGCTGGGGAGAAGAGCTTAAAAAGAACATAGACACTGCAGATGTGCTGTTCCTTTGTTGGTCCCACCATGCGAAACAATCGCAGTGGGTCAATTATGAGTGGCGATATGCATATGACAGCAAGGGACTGGAGTTTATTGAGCCAATTCCGCTGGAGAATCCTGCAAGTTGTCCGCCTCCTGAAGAACTCAGCAGTAAACATTTTAATGACCTGATGCTATACATCCGCAAATAATCTTGTCTTTTGCGCAAATCGCCCGACGCAAAGCTGTCGGGCGGTTTTTCTTTACAAATGGGCATTCCTTTGTTATGATACTTTTATATACGCACAGGAGGGGACTATGGAAAAACTGGAAAAACGATACGGACTGCCAACTGCAATCTGCATGGTCGTGGGTACCGTCATTGGCTCCGGCGTGTTTTTTAAGGCGCAGAACGTTCTGGCGGCTACCGGCGGCAATATGCCGTTGGGTATTTTGGCGTGGGTCATCACGGGCCTTTTGATGATCGTATGCGCTGTACAGTTCGCGATGATGGCGACCAAGTACGAGAAGGTGTGCGGCGTTGTAGACTACGCCGAAGCCGCCTGCGGAAAATCCTATGGCTTTTATATTGCGTGGTTTTTGGTCAACATCTATTATCCCGGCATGACGGCTGTTCTTGCGTGGGTGTCTGCCCGATACTTCGGTGTGATCTTGGGCTGGAGCATGGTCGGCTCCGAAGTTCTGCTGCTGGCGGGCTTCTTTCTGATCGCGTCCTACACCCTGAATGCGTTCTCTCCCAAGCTGGCGGGTACATTTCAGGTCAGCGCCACGGTCGTCAAGATGATCCCCATCTGCCTGATGGCAGTGGTTGGTACGGTCGTTGGCTTTGCCAACGGAACGCTGACGCACAACTTCACCCACACGGTGACAGAAGCAGTCGGCGGAAGCGGCTCGGGACTTTTTGCGGCGATCGTCGCCAGCGTTTTTGCCTATGAAGGCTGGATCGTTGCGACCTCCATCAACGCAGAGCTGAAGAATGCAAAGAAGAATCTGCCCATTGCACTGGTTGTTGGTTCTTTGATCGTGGTTGCGGCTTACGTGCTGTACTACATCGGCGTTGCCGGCGGTGCGACCAATGAGGTGCTGATCCACGAGGGAGCTACGACGGCATTTTCAAATATCTTTGGTTCGGTAGGCGGCATGCTGCTGAATGTTTGTATTGTGATTTCCTGCCTCGGCACGCTGAACGGCTTGATGGTCGCGACGACCCGCGGCATGTATGTCATCGCCAGCCGCAACGAAGGACCGAAGCAGGAGCTGTTCCGCCAGATCGACAAGAGTACGAATATGGTGACCAATTCTGCCGTTTGGGGCTTGTTTGCCTGCAGCCTGTGGCTGGTGTATTTCTATGGCGCAAATCTGACGGAAAAGGGCTGGTTCGGCTACTTCAACTTCGATTCCTCCGAGCTGCCCATCATTACCATCTATGCCCTTTATATCCCGATCTTTATCTGCTGGATGGTTAAGGAAAAAGAGCTGGGCTTATTCAAGAGATTTTTGCTGCCCGGCATGGCGATCTTCTCCTGCGTCAGTATGATCCTTGCGGCAGTTTACGCCCACGGCATCACTCCGTATTTGCAGGCGCAGGAGCGGGGAGAATTTTCCTTCCCGGTGCTGTTTTATCTCATTGTGTTTGCGGCGATCATGGGTATCGGCGCAATTCTGAAAAATCCAAAAAGAAAGTGAAGTAATCCATGGACACGTATGAAATTGTCGCGCAGGCGGTAGGTCTTGTCGCAATGGCGTTCAACATCATTTCCTATCAGGGCAAAAAGCAAAGTACCGTTATTTTGCTGCAGCTGTTCGGTGGAACGCTGTTTGCGGTCAACTATCTGATGCTGGGCGCGACGGTAGGCGGCGTTCTGAACATCATCGGCGCGGTGCGTGCGATCGTGTTTTTGTTTAAGGATCGGCTGAAGACGGACAGACTGCCGTGGCTGATCGGATTTGTGGCATCGTACCTTGTGATCTATGTGCTGAATTTCATGGTTTTCGGGAAAGAGGTCAATGCGCGCAACCTGATCATCGAGATCCTGCCTGTCATCGGTATGGTGTCGCTGACCATCGGTTACCGGCTGAAGAAGGCGGGAGATGTCAGAAAGTTTGGGTTGATCAGCTCACCTGCGTGGCTGACCTACAACATTATCGTCGGCTCATGGGGCGCGACTCTCTGCGAGGTCATCACCCTTGGCTCGATTTTGCTGGGAATGTTCCGTTACGACAGAGCAAAAGAATAAAAAGACAGCCGCATTGCTTGCAATGCGGCTGTTGTTCGTTTTCAGGAGACGCGTACTGCCATAACGACCAAGCGCCCGTCATCAATGGTGTATTCGCAGGTGGACAGGCACAGCAGCTTGTCGCCGTACTGCGGAGTGATGCCGGTGTCGTAGAGCGCACGCCCCACATAGGCGTTCTCGCCGGTGAAGGCAGCACCCTTGATGTCCGCGATGAACTGGTCAAAGTCGGCGGCATCCTTGAAATCGTTCTTGCGGTGGTAGGGGTAGCCGTAGGGTTTGCCGTTCTTGTCCTGCTGGATTCCGCTGGTGAGGAAAACGGCGAAGATCTGATAGGTATGGCGCTCGTACAGTGTATCAAAGGTGAAGTACTGGTTTTCCTCCCAGTAGGATTTGGTTTGATACTTGTAAAGACGACCGAACATGCTGCCGGTCTTCATAGCGTGACCGTAGATGACCACGTTGTCAGAAGGACGGAAAACATCGCAGTTTTCCCGGACATAGAGACAGCCTGTCTCGTTATCCCGCTTGTAGAAATCCCGGTACAGATAGAAATCGCGGCTGTTCGGCGTCTGCGTGACCGGGTAGTCGATCTTCAGCTGGGGGATCTGGATCCAACCGACCAAGTCGCTGTTCAGCTCGTAGATCGCTTTCATCTCCGGCAGCATCACCTGCGGCCGTGTCTCACCGGGAGCGGTAGGAACGATCTCGCCGGAGGGCAGGGTGGGATCAGTGGGGTCGTAACCCCCGGTTGCCTGCTGGTGAAGGCTGGCGAGCTGATCGTATTGATCCTGCGCACGCAAGGTACTGGTGAAGTATTTACCGAGATAGACGGCACACAGCAGAAAAACAGAGGCGAAGATCAGGATCAGTCCGTAATAAGTGAGCTTGGTGCGCTTGCGCGGCGGCTCCGGCTCTTCCTGCGGTTCCTCTGGGGGATCTTCGTCAACAGGTGTGTCGCCGTCGTCCTGCGGATCGGCTTCACCCAAAAGTGCATTTAATTGTTCGATCGAAAAATCATCGAGTTCATCCGTCCCGCTCATCGGCTCTTCCAAAAATGCGGTGAGTGCATCAACGGGCTCGTTTGCGGTCTCGGATGCCGCGCTTTCCTGCTCGGCTGCGCCCACATTTGCGGGGACATCAGATGGTCCTTTCAAAAGCATGGCGATTTCTTTCTCGGAAAGCTCGGTTGACTCGAAAGAAGGGTATTTGAATTCCAACACCGGATCGAATTCCTCCTTTGCATAAGGTTCTTATCATGATAACAGATTTCCGTGAAAAAGTAAAGCCATTTCTGTTTCTAATCAAATAAGGGAGAGCGATGCCTTGACTAACGCGGCGATTTTGCTATAATAACTGCATCATTACGATTGTGGAGTATCAACATGGAATTGAACGATATTTATGATAAAGACCGAAACCGCACCGGCCGCCTGCACAGACGGGGCGACACTTGGAACGACGGGGAATACGGCATGGTGGTGTGCGTGTGGGTGTACGACGGGGCGGGCAAGCTCCTGCTGACCCGCCGCGCGCCTGAAAAGAGCTTTGGCGGTACATGGGAAAATTCCGGCGGCGCGGCACAGGCAGGGGAGACCAGCCTGCAGGCAATCGTCCGGGAGCTGTTTGAGGAGACCGGCATCCGTAAGTGCGAGTCGGATTTTGAGTACCTGCGTACCACTTGGGACACCCATCTGTTTTTTGACCACTACTGCGTGCAGGCAAATGTTCCGCTGGAGGAGATCGTGCTTCAGCCAGGGGAAACGGATGATGCAAAGTGGGTATGGCTGGATGAAGTACACGGGATCATCGACCGCGGGGAGATGTGCAGCGTCATTGCGCAGGAGTTTCTGTCGTTGGAGTCGGAATTGAAAGTGCGGCAGAATGCATAAAAACAACCGTTCTTTTTAGATAAAATGACGAACGGATTTCTCTTGCAATCCGATGTCGTTTTGAGTTATAATGAAAAAAAGCGTTTTTGGTGTCCGGCGAAACGCTTTGCTGCCGGATCTGAAGATGCTTCTTTTTTGTTCACAAAAAGGAGGAAATCAATCATGTTTGAAATCAATCATATGCCCTTCCGCCGTGGCAAGGTGCCGTTTCGTGCAGCGCAGGGTCACTTTGCGACCAGCCACAGCCACATCAATTATTACATTGATATTACTTACAATAAGACCCGCTTGAGCGAGGCGAAGGAAACGGCAAGAGAGCTGGTTTCTCACTTTATCAATAATACACCCGTGGATACCATTCTGTGCCTTGATGATACTGCTGTCATCGGCGCGTGGGTCGCTGAGGAGCTGACCAAGACAGGCTTTATGACCATCAATGCCCACCAGACCATCTATGTTGTGACGCCGGAAATGAGCAATGGCAACTCTATGATGATTTTGCGCGACAACATTCAGCACATGGTTCGCAACAAGCACGTTCTGATCCTGATGGCATCCTGCACCACCGGCGTTACGGCAAAGCGCGCCATTGAGGCGATCACCTACTACGGCGGCAATGTGGCAGGTGTCGCTGCGATCTATCGTGCGGTGGACGAGGTGGAGGGCTACCCGGTGCGCTCCGTGTACAGCGTCAGCGATCTGCCGGATTACGAAAGCTGGGATTATAAGGAATGTCCCCTCTGCAAGAAGGGCGTCAAGCTGGACGCGCTGATCAATACCCACGGCTATTCGTTGTTGTAAATCCATAAAGCAACCCCGTGTTCCGTTTTTGATGGAACACGGGGTTTTGTGTGTAGGGGACGATGCGGGCATTGTCCCCTATATTGTCTTTGCGCAGATAGGGAGAAAAGCAAAAAAGATACAAAAAAATGAGGCGCAACGCCTAGAAAATGGAAAGATTTGAATTGACGCTCAGAGGGATTTATTGTATAATATAACTAGAGAAGAACGTTCAAAAAACGACTTCTTTTGTGCGAAGTATAGGAAACCGAACGATGAAAAGAAAGGAGCAATACTCATGAAGAAACTGATTGCCTTGCTGACCGCGGTGTTGATGCTGTTATCCGTAAGCGGAACGATCTATGCAGCACCGCTGACCAGCCAAAACGATGTCCGCCTGTGTTACAATTCGGAATTTGACTTTACAGTTGCTGAACGCGACGGGGAAAACAACACGACCGTCAGAACCTTTGAAAGGGAAAGCAATACGTCTGTTGCAGAGATGAGTGTTGCTTTAGAAAGTACAGGCTTGTCGCAAGCAAAGAAAGCAGAAACGGAAGCAATTCTGTCTGCGTTAGGGATGGAAGATGAATTTATCGAGCGGCTGTCCGATGAGGCTTTACAGCAGTATTCTACCAGCCCGCAGATCATTAGTACTGTGTCGTACATCAAGACGGATAAAAATGGAAATTCCGTAAATGTTACAAAGGAAGAAGCAGAAGAAGCTACAGCAGGAACGCGCGGTCTCACACTTCCGCCTCATATTTATGATGGACCTACCGGCGGAGGAGAAGTAGAGGGATACAGCGGCTACGAGCAGGATACATACATGAAGCTGGTATTTGTAGTGATCTATTTGGGAAATGCGCAGTATAAGTTTTCTGTGGATGCTACATGGCTGACAGCTCCGTTCATGAGGCTTGCAGATACACTGGGGGCGTGTGCCCAGAATTTTACAGTTGAGAATGTGACGCGGTCCGGTTGGTACAGCTACGATGTGATTATTGAAAATCTTATCAATGTTACAAGGTACTCTCAAACAAATGATTTTCAGCAAAGTGATTTTCAAAATGCAATTACAGGAAATTGGTATGGATCCGCCGTGCTGTTCCATTTGAGAGCAGACGCATACGCACTTGACCCGAGTTATCCGTCTGTTTATTATGTCAATCATCGGATTCACTATGAATATGTGGGGACAGTATTATACCCGTCACAGGAATGCTATTTTAATACGACTGCTACATATGAGCACACTGAAATAGATATAATTCCGAGCTTATCCATTGGAATTTCCACTGCGGGGCCGGAAGCTACTATTGGCTTAGAGGGGACGTGGTCAAAGGATTCGTGGACAGTTGATTTTGATACATCCATTCATTATGTTCCGGATTGAAGCAGGGGGTGTTGCTGAAGTGATTAGATGGTTGAAGATAATTTTTGCGTGCGTAGTTGCGGTACTGGGTTATGGCGTAGTATCAGATTTGCTTTCACCGCCTAGATTTTATGGTGACGGTGGCGATATAGCATTGTGCATCTTGATCGTTATCTGTACTGCCCAGATCCTAAACAAAATGGAATCCCAGAAACCGAAGGATCAGGATAAGAAAGAACAGGACGAAGAAACAACTCCGTAAATCCATAAAGCACCCCCGTGTTCCGTTTTTGACGGAACACGGGGTTTTGTGTGTAGGGGCGGATGCCTACATCCGCCCGTGAAAATATTCCATATAGGGGACGATGCGGGCATCGTCCCCTATATTGTCTTTGCGCAGATAGGGAGAAAAGCAAAAAAGATACAAAAAAATGAGGCGCAACGCCTCAAAAATGAAAAAATTGCATTGACAAATGCAACCAAGGTGTGATAGAATGGTCTTCCATAATGTGATATTATGCCCTAGTGTGCCATTCGTCCCCACTATGGACATAGTACCACAGAAACCGGCGGGTGTCAAGCACCAATAACAGTAAATTTATCAGTACACCCGTGCGTATCAAAGTAAGCAACACACATTCAGGCGAAAGCCGAAAGAAAGGCTGTGATGATCCATATGGAAATGGTCAAGGACGTAATGTTCGGAAAGACCGTGCGTAAGTCCTACGCAAAGTACGAAGAGATCCTCGAGACTCCCAACATGCTGAAGATCCAGAAGGACTCCTACCAGTGGTTCCTTGAAGAGGGACTGCGTGAGGTGTTCAAGGATGTCGGCACCATCACTGACTTCTCCGGTAAACTGGAGCTCAGCTTCCTGGATTACTCCATGGACGAGAAGCCCAAGTATACCATCGAGGAGTGCAAGGAGCGGGATGCCACCTACGCAAAGCCCATCAAGGTGCGTGTCCGTCTTCGCAACACGGAGACCGATGAGATCAAGGAACAGGACATCTTCATGGGAGATTTCCCGATCATGACCAACGGCGGCACCTTCGTCATCAATGGCGCAGAGCGTGTTATCGTCTCTCAGATCGTTCGTTCTCCCGGTATGTACTACGGTCACGAGGTGGACAAGGCTGACCAGCACACCTATACTGCTACGGTCATTCCTTACCGCGGCGCATGGCTGGAGTATGAAACCGACAACTCCGATGTTTTCTGGGTTCGCATCGATAAGAATCGCAAGCTGCCCATTACCTGCCTGATCCGTGCTATGGGTGTCAGCACCGATGCTGAGATCAAGGCAATGTTCGGCGATGACGCACGCATCCTTGCCACCATGGAAAAGGATCCCTGCAAGACAAGAGAAGAGTCTTTGCTTGAGATCTACCGCCGCCTGCGTCCCGGTGAGCCTCCCACGGTTGAGACCGCCATTGCACATCTGGAAGGTCTGCTCTTTGATGCACACCGCTATGATGTGAGCAAGGTCGGCCGCTATAAGTTCAACAAGAAGATGGACATCTGGAGCCGTCTGTCCGGTCAGGAGGCTGCTGAGCCTATCGCTGACCCCATGACCGGCGAGATTCTGGTCATGCCCGGCGACTTCATCACCCGCGATCAGGCACACATGCTGTCCAAGCGCGGTGTCAACGAGGCAAGCGTCAAGGTCGGCGACCAGATCGTCAAGGTCCTCTCCAACAACATGGTGGACATGTCCTCCTTCGTGGACTTTGATCCCAAGGAGTACGGCGTCAAGGAAAAGGTTCGCTTCTCCGTTCTGAAGGAGATGCTGGAAACTCCTGATATCGACTGGAAGGAAGCCATCGCAGAGCGCATCGACGATCTGATCCCCAAGCACATCATTGTCGATGATATCATGGCATCCATCAACTATCTCAACTGCGTGGCTATGGGCATCGGCGTTGCTGATGACATCGACCATCTGGGCAACCGCCGCCTGCGCTGCGTCGGTGAGCTGCTGCAGAACCAGTTCCGCATCGGCTTCTCCCGTCTGGATCGCGTCATCCGTGAGCGCATGACCGTTCAGGATCTGGATGCCGTCACCCCCCAGAGCCTGATCAACATCCGTCCCGTGACGGCTGTGATCAAGGAGTTCTTCGGCTCCAGCCCCCTGAGCCAGTTCATGGATCAGAACAACCCCCTGGCAGAGCTGACCCACAAGCGTCGTCTGTCCGCACTGGGTCCCGGCGGTCTGAGCAGAGAGCGCGCATCCTTCGATGTTCGTGATATTCACTACACCCACTACGGCCGTATGTGTCCCATCGAGACCCCCGAAGGTCCGAACATCGGTCTGATCAACTATCTGGCAACCTTTGCCAAGATCAACGAGTACGGCTTCATCGAGGCTCCCTACCGCAAGGTGGAGAAGGCAACCGGCAAGGTCACCGACCAGATCGACTACATGACCGCTGATGTGGAAGACGATTTCTACATCGGTCAGGCCAATGAGCCGCTGGATGAGAACGGCTGCCTCGCCAATGCCCGTATTACCTGCCGTCACCGCAACGAGATCATCGAGGTCGACCGCGAAGTGATCGACTATATCGACGTTTCTCCCAGAATGATGATCTCCGTCGCAACTTCCTTCATTCCCTTCCTGCAGAACGACGACGCAAACCGTGCTCTGATGGGCGCGAACATGCAGCGTCAGGCAGTGCCGCTGCTGACCACCGAGTCTCCCGTTGTTGCCACCGGCATCGAGCATAAGGCAGCACTGGACTCCGAGGTCTGCATCAAGTCCGCCAAGGCGGGCGTTGTCACCGCAGTTTCTGCTACTGACATCACCATTCGCTTTGACGACGGCGACTCCGAAACCTACCACCTGACCAAGTTTGCCCGCAGCAATGCCGGCACCTGCGTCAACCAGAGACCCATCGTTGTAGTCGGTGAACATGTAGAGGCCGAGCAGATCATTGCCGACGGTCCTTCCTGCGCAGGCGGCGAAGTCGCATTGGGCAAGAACGTTCTCATTGGCTTTGTCAACTGGGAAGGCTACAACTACGAAGACGCCATTCTGCTCAACGAGCGTCTTGTCAAGGAAGACGTCTTTACCTCCATCCACATCGAGGAGCATGAGACCGAAGCCCGCGACACCAAGCTCGGACCGGAAGAGATCACCCGCGACATCCCGAATGTCGGTGAGGATACCCTGAAGGATCTGGACGAGGATGGCATCATCCGCATCGGTGCGGAAGTTCGCTCCGGTGACTATCTGGTCGGTAAGGTCACCCCCAAGGGCGAGACCGAGCTGACACCCGAAGAGCGGTTGCTTCGCGCCATCTTCGGCGAAAAGGCAAGAGAAGTCCGTGACACCTCTTTGAAGGTCCCCCACGGCGAAAGCGGCATCGTTGTGGATGTCAAGGTCTTTACCAAGGAGAACTGCGACGAGCTGACTCCCGGTGTTACCAAGTCCGTCCGTGTTTACATTGCCCAGAAGCGTAAGATCTCCGTGGGCGATAAGATGGCAGGCCGTCACGGTAACAAGGGCGTCGTTTCCCGCGTCCTGCCGGAAGAAGATATGCCCTTCCTGCCCGATGGCACGCCTCTGGACGTGGTTCTGAATCCCCTGGGCGTTCCTTCCCGTATGAACATCGGTCAGGTTCTGGAGGTTCACCTTGGCTACGCTGCAAAGGCGCTGGGCTGGAAGGTCGCAACGCCCGTGTTTGACGGCGCAGACGAGAAGGATATCCGGGAAACCCTGAAGCTGGCAGGTCTGCGTGAGGACGGCAAGTCTGTTCTGTACGATGGTCGTACCGGCGAGCCCTTTGACAATCTGGTCACTGTCGGCTATCCCTACTACCTGAAGCTGCACCATCTGGTCGACGATAAGATCCATGCCCGTTCCACCGGTCCTTACGCGCTGGTTACCCAGCAGCCTCTGGGCGGCAAGGCTCAGTTCGGCGGTCAGCGTTTCGGCGAAATGGAAGTCTGGGCGCTGGAGGCTTACGGCGCGGCTTACACCCTGCAGGAGATCCTGACGGTCAAGTCCGACGATGTCACCGGCCGTGTCAAGACCTACGAGGCGATCGTCAAGGGTGCCAATATTCCCAAGCCCGGCGTTCCCGAATCTTTCAAGGTTCTTGTGAAGGAACTGCAGGCACTGTGTCTTGATGTCCGTGTTCTCGACGAGCATGGCAACGAGATCGAACTGAAGGATGACGACGATGATGAAGATATCGTCTATGCCGACCATCACGAGAGCGAGCTGGTCGTCGGCAGTGCTGATGAAGTGCTGGATGCCGGCTTTGTGATCGATGAGGACGGTCCTGAAGACATTATGGACGTCTTCGGCAGCAGCGATGATGCCGATGACTATGAAGACTAAGGAGGTGTGCGCATGGCAGATGTAACATTTGACGCCATTAAAATTGGCATTGCATCTCCGGAAATGATCCGGAAGTGGTCCTTTGGCGAAGTCAAGAAGCCTGAGACCATCAACTACCGCACCCTGAAACCGGAACGTGACGGCCTTTACTGCGAAAAGATCTTTGGACCCACCAAGGACTGGGAATGTCACTGCGGTAAGTATAAGAAGATCAAGTACAAGGGCAAGGTCTGCGACCGCTGCGGCGTCGAAGTGACCAAGGCAAAGGTTCGCCGTGAGCGCATGGGTCATATTGAGCTTGCCGCTCCCTGCAGCCACATCTGGTATTTCAAGGGCATTCCCTCCCGCATGGGTCTGATTCTCGATATCAGCCCCAAGGTGCTGGAGAAGGTTCTGTACTTTGCAGCTTATATCGTCACCGATCCCGGTGATGCACCCCTCGCACGCAATCAGGTGCTGACCGAGAAGGAATACCGCGATATGCGCGAAAAGTACGAGGACGACTTCAAGGCAGGCATGGGCGCAGAGGCTGTGAAGGAGCTTCTGGAGCAGATCGATCTGGAGCAGCTGTCCGAGCAGCTGCGTGAGGAGCTGAAGACCGCTTCCTCCCAGAAGAAGCTGCGCCTTGTCAAGCGTCTGGAGGTCGTGGAGGCATTCCGTGAGTCCGGCAACAATCCTGCATGGATGGTCATGGACGTGCTGCCCGTTATCCCCCCCGATATTCGCCCGATGATCCAGCTGGACGGCGGTCGTTTCGCGACCTCCGACCTGAACGATCTGTATCGTCGCGTGATCAACCGCAACAACCGTCTGAAGCGTCTGATCCAGCTGAACGCTCCTGACATCATCATCCGCAACGAAAAGCGTATGCTGCAGGAAGCTGTTGACGCCCTGATCGACAACGGCCGCCGCGGTCGTGCCGTTACCGGCGCGAACAACCGTGCGCTGAAGTCCCTTTCCGATATGCTCAAGGGCAAGCAGGGCCGCTTCCGTCAAAACCTGCTGGGTAAGCGTGTTGACTACTCCGGCCGTAGCGTTATCGTCGTCGGTCCTGAGCTGAAGCTGTACCAGTGCGGCGTGCCGAAGGAAATGGCGATCGAGCTGTTCCGTCCCTTCGTCATGAAGAAGCTGGTCTCTGACGGTCTGGCAAACAACATCAAGTCCGCCAAGAAGATGATCGACAAGGGCAAGGCAGAGGTCTGGGATGCTCTGGATGAGATCATCAAGGACCGTCCCGTCATGCTCAACCGTGCGCCTACGCTGCACCGTCTCGGCATTCAGGCCTTCGAGCCTGTTCTGGTCGAGGGTCGTGCGCTGAAGCTGCACCCCCTTTGCTGTACCGCATTTAACGCCGACTTTGACGGCGACCAGATGGCAATTCACGTGCCGCTGTCCGCTGAGGCACAGGCTGAAGCCAGAATGCTGATGCTGTCCGCCAACAACCTGCTGCGTCCCCAGGACGGCAAGCCCGTCACCGTTCCTTCTCAGGATATGATCCTTGGTGCTTACTACCTGACCTACACCCGTTTGGGCAAGGCAGAGCGCGGCGCAGAGGAAGTCGTCATCGTAGCCCCCGGCGACACCCAGTGGGAAGCCGGTCAGGTGGTGGATGCTGACGAGTTCCAAGCTGCCAACAAGGCACTGAAGGCAGAGGGCAAGACTCCTGCAGCCTTCCGTCCCAAGCTGGCATTCTCCAGCGTGGACGAAGCAATCGCATCCTATGCTGATGGCAACGTGGGTCTGCACGCACCGATCCTCGTCCGTGTGGGCAAGGAGATCGACGGTCAGATGCAGTACAAGGTCATCCGCGCAACGGTTGGCCGCCTGATCTACAACGAGCCGATCCCGCAGGATCTTGGCTTTGTGGATCGCACGGATCCCGAGCATGCCTTCGATCTGGAAGTGGACTTCCTGGTCGGCAAGAAGCAGCTGGGCAAGATCATTGACAAGTGCATCCGCCGCCATGGCTTCACTGTGGCAACCGAGATGCTGGACCGTATCAAGACCCTCGGCTACAACTACGCCACCAAGGGCGCGATCTCCATCTCCATCGCGGACATGGTCGTACCTCAGAGAAAGTACGAGCTGGTCAAGGAAGCGGAAGGCAAGGTCGTTGAGATCGAAGGCTTCTACCGTCAGGGTTATATCACCAATGAGGAACGCTACCGCTTGGTCGTTCAGCAGTGGGAAAAGACCTCTGCCGATGTCGTCGCAGCCCTGCAGGGCAGCATGGACGAGTTCAACCCCATCTACATGATGTCCGATTCCGGCGCTCGTGGTAGCATGGCACAGATTCGTCAGCTGGCAGGTATGCGTGGTCTGATGGCAGATACCGCAGGTCGTACCATCGAAATCCCTGTCAAGGCAAACTTCCGTGAAGGTCTTTCTGTTCTGGAGTACTTCATTTCCTCCAGAGGCGCTCGTAAGGGTATGACCGATACGGCTCTTCGTACCGCTGACTCCGGCTACCTGACCCGTCGTATGGTCGACGTTTCTCAGGACGTCATCATCCGCGAGCATAACTGCGGCACCACCAACGGCATTTGGGTCGGCGCAGTTTACGACAAGAACGGCGATGTGGTCGATTCCTTCGGCAACCGTATCCGCGGCCGTTTCCCGGTCAATGATGTGCTTCACCCCGTGACCGGCGAGCTGCTGCACTCCAAGGACGAAATGATGACCCCCGAGGACGCACAGAAGTTCGAGGATGCGGGCATTGAGAAGATCTATATCCGTACCATCCTTGCTTGCCGCGCAAGGTCCGGCGTCTGTGCAAAGTGCTACGGCATGAATTTGGCAACCTCCAAGCAGGTCGATCTGGGCGAAGCTGTCGGTATCATCGCCGCACAGTCCATCGGCGAGCCCGGTACTCAGCTGACCATGCGTACCTTCCACTCCGGCGGTGTCGCAGGTGACGATATTACCCAGGGTCTTCCCAGAGTTGAAGAACTGTTTGAGTCCCGCCGTCCCAAGAAGATGGCACAGATCTCCGAGATCACCGGCGTCGTTTCTATCGACGATACCCACCGCAGCGCTCTGCGTGCGATCACCGTCACCGCAGAGGACGGCGAGGTCAAGGAATATCAGGTGCCTTACTCCGTGGGTCTGAAGGTCTCCCATGGCAAGACCGTCCAGAAGGGCGAACCCATCACCGATGGCGCGCTGTATCCCCAGGACGTTCTGCGTATCTCCGGCGTCGAAGCTGTTCAGGACTATCTGGTGCAGTCTGTTCAGGCGGTTTACCGCCAGCAGGGCGTTGAGATCAACGACAAGCATATCGAAGTCATCATCCGTCAGATGATGCGCAAGGTGCGCGTTGAGGAGCCGGGCGATACCCAGCTGCTCACCGGCACGGTCATCGATACCTTCGAGTTTGAGGATGCCAACGCAGCCGTTCAGGCACGCATCGATGCAGGTGAAACTGATCTGCAGCTGGCTACCGCTTCCGCAGTGCTGCTGGGTATCACCAAGGCATCTCTGGCAACCGACTCCTTCCTGTCCGCTGCATCCTTCCAGGAGACCACCAAGGTTCTGACCGATGCTGCCATCAAGGGCAAGGTTGACCATCTGGTCGGTCTGAAGGAGAACGTCATCATCGGTAAGCTGATCCCCGCAGGCTCCGGCCTGATGGCATACCGCGATTTCGAGACCTGCGTCCCGGAAGCTGCGGAAGCCGCTGAGGAAGCAGCCGAGGAGACCACCGAGGAATAATCCAACCAATTAAAAATCCGTCACCGGCAACGGTGGCGGATTTTTAGCATTTTTTGTAACCGCAAGGGGTTGCATTTATAGTATAATAGGTGTAAGGAAGTTTGGTGTCAGCTGTGCCGAATGGACTTACAGGATCTGATGCCGTCCGGAAGGTGTCAGGAAGAAGGAAGGCATGCCTATGGAAGATCACAAAATCATAGAGCTGTTTTTTGCGCGCTCTGAAGAAGCGATTGCGCACGTACGGGAAAAGTACGGACCTATGTGCCGAAAAATTGCAGCCAACATGCTGAACGATGCCGAGGATGCGGACGAATGCGTCAACGATACGCTGCTTGCGTTGTGGAACGCCATTCCGCCGGCAAGACCGCAGCTGCTGCGCCCCTATATCGCCCGGATCAGCCGCAATCAGGCAAGAAACAGACTGGTGTACAACAAAGCACAGAAACGAAGCGCGGAAATGGCAATCTCGCTGGAGGAGCTGGATGGCTGTCTGGCATCACCTGACTCGGTAGAGCAGGCGATGGAGGGCAGGGATCTGACCCGCGCCATCGAGCGCTTTTTGCTGACGCTGGACGAGGACAGCCGGAATATGTTTTTGCGGAGATACTGGTTTTACGATTCCGTGGAGGAGATTGCGGAGGGCTTCGGCGTGTCGAAAAATAAGGTAAAGGTGCGGCTTTTCCGCGCGAGGGAAAAGCTGCGAGCCTATTTGCTGCAGGAGGGATACTTATATGAAACGGGAAACATTCGATCAGGCATTTGAGCAGATCTCGGACGGTTTGCTGGAGGATGCGCTGAACGTTTATAATAAGAAAAGAAGCCGCAGGCAGTTGTGGATGCGTGTGGCGGCGGTGGCGGCGACGGTTGCCATCGTGCTGACGGCAACGCTGTGGCAGGGAAAGACGCCGGACGGCGAGATCGTTTCCGCCCCGGGCATCTTGAAGGTGTATGCGTATGATACCACAACGGGTACGTCCATTAAAGATATGGTTCGTGGCGAATTGAGAGAGGGTGTGATCTCCCATCCGTATCGGTGGACAATGGGCATGAATTGGCTGTATGGATTGCCGCTGACCTTGTGCATTGAAGAGGAACAGCTGAAAGGTATGGAGATTACCTTTGATGTATCTGTTGAGGTGGGAGAATATTGGGCGGATAACATGAATCCCAAATATAATAAAAATCACAATGATCCGGTCGCTGATACGGATGACATTAAATTAGGAAAAACCTTTACAGTCGATAATGGGGAAACAATCTTTTGGATCGCAAATGATTTATATGACAAAGATGCGATGGGGGGAAAACCCTTTCTAGAGGCAGTAAAGGCATATAACAATAAATTTACGACCCGTATCATCATTAAAGCGGACGGGAACATCGTTGGCTATGCCGTCGTCTTTATTCGCTACGAGGATGATGGTTGGTTTGCGGCGTATCTTTCCAAAACGATTTACTATCCGCTGATCGATGGGGGATTTCAGAATGTTACAGAGGGATATGTGAATAACGAAATGGATTCGGAAATTAAGGAGTGATGTCATGAAAAAAAGTTGGATCATGATACTGCTGGCGCTGCTTTTGCTTCTGACTTTGACAGCCTGCCGGTCTGCCACGCTCCCGGATGAGAGTACGCCGGAAACGCCCGCAATCTCACAGCCCACCAGTGAACCCACTTCAGAGCCGACGCAGCCTGAAGCAACAGAACCAACCACGACACCTACGGAACCCGTCGACAATAAGCCGTCTTTTTCCGATATGCAAATCTTCATTTACCGCGAAGGCAGTAATCTTCCGTTTGTACCCGGTTCCCTGCCTGAGGAATGCGAAGAGGGGCATCTGTATTACTATTATCCAAAGGAGTCCAGACTTGGCATCATCTGCGATGAGCCTGTTGTCGACTTTGCATCCGATCAAGTCAATTTCTTCTTTGTGAAAGAAGCCGAGCCTACCAAGCTATATTGGGCGCCCCAGAGCGATCTGACCCTGCTGGAGGTGATCTACGAAACTGATTTTGGCGAGATAAACGATGTTTATACCCAGCGGGGCGGCGCGTATGCCAACAAAGTAGTTACTTTGACGGAAGGCAACAAGCGTCTTGCGGCGGTTGACATTGCCACAGCGGAAGTGTTGGTGATGTTTGACGAGGTTTATTACATTGAGCGTGGATCCTTCGAGGGCTTTACTGAGGTGGATGGAAAACCCTCCTACAGTCTTATTTGGTTTTGGGGTCAGCCAACTGAAGCTGATCGGTATTATACATGGTTCTACTGGCCTGAATCCGGAACATTCACCTTGATGGAAGACGGTTGAGCTGCATTTTGTAATGTCCGATTTGATATAAACGCAAACCGCCACCCAACCGGGTGGCGGAGTTTTTGTTAAGTCATGTTGCAGATTTCCAAAACCTCGGAAATACAACGAATGTCATAATCAATGCGCATGTTTTGGGGCAGGGGAGCGCCGGCAGGATTGAACCAGCAGGTATGGATGCCTGCGTTGATGCCGCCCTGCATGTCGCTGGTCAGAGAGTCGCCCACGATCAGCACCTCGTCCGGGTCAAAGCTGCCGATCTTTGCCCAAACGGCATCGAAAAAGGAAAGGCTGGGCTTCTCGAAGCCGATCTCGTCGGAGATGAAAACCTCGTCGAAAACCGTGTCAAGACGGGAATTTGTCAGCTTTCTGTGCTGGGCGATGGCAGTGCCGTTGGTGACAACACATTGCAGAAGCTTGCCCTTGAGCGCTGTGACGGTTTCCCATGCGCCGGGGAAGAAGTGAACGGTGTCGCCCAGAGCCAGCTGATAGTCGTCATTGAAGGCGGCGGCGCAGTCTGTGTTCAGACCGTACTTGCCGAAAAACTCCTGAAATCTGCCCACCAGTACCTCGGGCTTGGTCAGCACGCCCAATTCCAGCCGCTCCCAATAGGTGCGGTTGATGCCGCGGTAATCGGCGAGCATCTCGTCGGTGCAGATACCAAGATCATGCTTTGCAAACAGGGCGCGGATGGCGACCACTTCCGCTGCGTGAAAATCAAGCAGCGTGCCGTCGATGTCCCACAAAATAACCTTAAATGACATAATTCTATCTCCTTTTTTACACTTCCTTCAGTCTATCAGCTTACCGCCCTCAAGTCAAGCGGCGTTTTTCAGAGAGGGACGCATAAAATCGGTGAATTTTTGCAAAAAAAGAAATAATTTCAGTTGACAATTTTGAAAATTTGCGTATAATAAGTTTCTGTATGGACACTAAAAAAGATTGTACAATACCCCAGTGCGGCAGTTTGCCGGATCTGCAGAAAATGCAGGTGGTCGTGGGAGCAAAACAGCTCCGCAAAGCCATGGTTTCCGGTCGCGCCCGGCAGGTATTTCTGGCAGAAAATGCCGACCCCGCCATCACCGGCCCAATTCTGGAGATGTGCAGCAATTTGAGTATCCGATTCACTTGGGTGCCCAGCATGACCGAGCTTGGTCACGCCTGCGGCATCGAGGTCGGAGCAGCGGCGGCAGCAGTCGTCGGTTAATATGGTTCTGACGGGATCTCCCGTAGAATAAATAACCCACCGCAAGGTGAGAACAAAAGAAAGGAGAACATTGATGCCTACTTTTAATCAGCTCGTTAAGAATGGCCGTCAGCAGGTCACTTACAAGTCCACCGCTCCTGCACTGCAGAGAGGTCTGAACACTCTGGATAACAGAGCTACTACTCTGCCGTCTCCCCAGAAGCGTGGTGTTTGCACTGCTGTCCGTACCACCACCCCCAAGAAGCCGAACTCCGCTCTGCGTAAGATCGCCCGTGTGCGTCTGACCAACGGTATGGAAGTTTCCGCTTACATTCCCGGTGTTGGCCATAACCTGCAGGAGCACTCCGTGGTTCTGATCCGTGGCGGTCGTGTCAAGGACCTTCCCGGTGTTCGTTACCACATTATCCGCGGCACTCTGGATACCCAGGGCGTTCAGGGTCGTATGCAGTCCCGCTCCAAGTACGGTGCAAAGCGTCCCAAGGGCGCAAAGAAGTAATTCTTAACCCGTAACAAAACTTGACTTTTTTCTGCCCTTTCGCAAGGCAAAAAATCGCCTTGTCATGTGGTTTTATATATAGTTTGTATCAAAACCTCTTGACCAGGCACCAACGAAAGTTTCACTTTCGAGTACCGATGAAATCATTATATTATGAAGGAGGGAAGCAAAGTGCCCAGAAGAGGTAATGTTCCCAAGAGAGAGGTTCTTCCGGATCCTCAGTATAACTCCGTTCTGGTTACCAAGCTCGTTAACAGCATCATGCTGGATGGCAAGAAGGGTGTTGCCCAGAAAGTCGTCTACGGTGCATTTGAAATCGTTGAGAACAAGACCGGCAAGAATGGCCTTGAGGTCTTCCAGCAGGCAATGGAAAATGTTATGCCCGCTGTTGAGCTGAAGGCTCGCCGCGTTGGTGGCGCTACCTATCAGGTGCCCATCGAAGTACGTGCTGACCGCCGTCAGACCCTTGGTCTGCGTTGGATCACTCTGTACAGCCGCAACCGCAGTGAGAACACCATGCGCGAGCGTCTGGCCGCTGAGATCATGGACGCCGCTAACAACACCGGCGCATCCGTGAAGAAGCGTGAAGACGTTCATAAGATGGCCGATGCCAACAAGGCATTCGCTCATTTCCGCTGGTAATAAAGGAGCATACAATCTATGCCTAGAGAGTATTCCCTGGAAAATACCAGAAATTTTGGCATCATGGCACACATTGATGCCGGTAAGACCACTACCAGTGAGAGAATTTTGTTCTACACCGGTAAAAACTACAAGCTCGGTGAGACCCATGACGGTTCCGCTACCATGGACTGGATGGCTCAGGAGCAGGAGCGTGGTATCACCATCACCTCCGCTGCTACCACCTGTTTCTGGAAGGGCTGCCGCCTGAACATCATCGACACTCCCGGCCATGTCGACTTTACGGTCGAAGTCGAGCGCTCCCTGCGCGTGCTGGACGGTGCTGTCACCGTTCTGTGTGCAAAGGGCGGCGTTGAGCCCCAGACGGAAACAGTCTGGCGCCAGGCTGACGAGTACAAGGTCCCCCGTATGATCTACGTCAACAAGATGGACATCACGGGTGCTGACTTCTATCGTGTTCTTCAGATGATCGATGAGCGTCTGAAGTGCAACGCAGTTGCAATCCAGCTGCCCATCGGCTCTGAGACCTTCTTTAAGGGCAACATCGATCTGGTCGAAATGAAGGCAAATGTGTTCTATGACGACAAGGGCATCGATGTCCGTGAAGAGCCGATTCCCGAGGATATGGTCGATCTGGCAAACGAGTACCGCGAAAAGCTGATGGATGCGATTTCCAACTTCGATGACGAAGTCATGGAAATGGTCCTGATGGACGAGGAAGTTCCCGTTGCCAAGATCAAGGAGATCATCCGCAGAGCGACCATCGCAAATGAGATGGTTCCCGTTGTCTGCGGCACCTCCTACAAGAACAAGGGCGTTCAGATGGTGCTGGATGCTGTTGTCGACTATATGCCCAGCCCCCTGGATAAGAAGGGCATTAAGGGCATCAATCCCGATACTGAGGAGGAGGACTTCCGTCCTGCTTCTGACGAGGCTCCGTTCTCCGCTCTGGCGTTCAAGATCGCTACCGACCCCTATGTCGGCAAGCTGTGCTTCTTCCGCGTGTACTCCGGTACGCTGGAGAAGGGTAGTACCGTCCTGAACTGCACCAAGGGCAGCAAGGAGCGTCTGGGTCGTATCCTGCAGATGCATGCAAACCACCGCGAGGACATCGATATGGTCTACGCCGGTGACATTGCAGCCGCTGTCGGTGTCAAGAACACCACCACCGGCGATACCTTCTGCGATGAGGATCACCCCATCATCCTGGAATCCATGGTATTCCCCGAGCCTGTTATCAGCGTTGCCATCGAGCCCAAGACCAAGGCAGGTCAGGAGAAGATGGGTATTGCGCTGGCAAAGCTGGCTGAAGAGGATCCCACATTCCGCACCTATACGGATCAGGAAACCGGTCAGACCATCATCGCCGGCATGGGCGAGCTGCACTTGGAGATCATTGTTGACCGTCTGCTGCGTGAATTTAAGGTGGAAGCCAATGTTGGCGCACCTCAGGTCGCTTACAAAGAGACCATCCGCAAGTCTGTCGAGCAGGACACCAAGTATGCACGTCAGTCCGGTGGTAAGGGTCAGTACGGTCACGTCAAGATCCGTGTGGAGCCCAACGAGCCCGGCAAGGGTTACGAATTTGTCAATGCTGTTGTCGGCGGCGCGATTCCCAAGGAATATATCCCCGCTGTCGATGCCGGTATTCAGGGTGCTATGACCGCAGGTGTTCTGGCAGGTTATCCTGTTGTGGACGTCAAGGTTACCCTGTTCGATGGCTCTTATCACGAGGTTGACTCCTCTGAAATGGCATTTAAGATCGCCGGCTCCATGGCTTTCAAGGAAGCCTGCCGCAAGGCGGATCCCGCTATTCTGGAGCCCATCATGAAGGTTTCCGTTACTGTGCCTGATGAATATATGGGCACCGTTATCGGTGACATCACTGCTCGCCGTGGTAACATTCTTGGTCAGATCACCCGTACCGGCGCTGTTCAGGTGGACGCAAACGTTCCTCTGTCTCAGATGTTCGGCTACGCAACCGACCTGCGTTCCAAGACGCAGGGCCGTGGCAACTACGCCATGGAGCCCAGCCACAACACCGAGCTGCCCAAGTCCCTGACCGACGAGATCATCAAGTCCCGTTCCAGAGGCTAATTTCTAAAAATTTTTCTTGTGTTTCTGCGCACATTGTAGTATAATGGTTACGATGTGTGCAAAACACATGAAACAGTGTCATTAAAAACAAATTTTTATATTCACACTTAGGAGGAAGTTTCAAAATGGCTAAGCAAAGATTTGAAAGAACCAAGCCCCACGTTAACATCGGCACCATCGGCCACGTTGACCACGGCAAGACCACTCTGACCGCTGCAATCACCAAGTACCTGTCCATGAAGGGCTACGCTGATTTCGAGGACTACGCTTCCATCGATAAGGCTCCCGAAGAGAAGG